>JACKGW010000005.1 GCA_020631815.1 Planctomycetota bacterium
GCCGGTCTCGTCATGCGCGACGCCGGTGGGGGATCGATCGTCAACATCAGCGCGCCCTACGCCGCCACCGGCAAGCCAGGCGTCGTGCACTCGGCGTGTGCGAAGGCAGGCGTCGAAGCCATGACCAAGACGCTTGCCGCCGAGTGGGCCCAGCACCGCATCCGTGTCAACGCCGTCTCCCCCGGACCGTTCCACAGCGACGGCGCCGCCGAGCGCCTCTGGCCGACGCCCGAGCTGGAGCAAGCCGTCCTCGACCAGATCCCGCTCGGCCGCTTCGGCCGTGCGACCGAAGTCGCCGACCTCGTCTGCCTGCTTGCCGGCCCCGACCTGCCTTGGGTGACGGGCAGCACCTTCGTCACCGACGGCGGCTGGAGCCTGCCCCGTCCACTCGGCCCGGGCCTTGCCAGCCGCGTCCCCCGTCGCCGCCGGACCCGCCTTGACGATCCGAGTGCCGAGCCGTAGGTTCCCCCGGCCTTCACCCGCGCCCGTAGCTCAGTTGGTAGAGCGTCAGCTTCCCAAGCTGAATGTCGTCGGTTCGAGTCCGATCGGGCGCTCCACTCCGCCTCCCCGCAAACGGCGGAACTCTGGCCTCTGCGCGCCACAGCTGGCTGCGCTCGCGCACGACCCGAAATCGCGTGAATGGCGAGGTTGTGCGAGGTCATGCAGCAAGCGGACGGTGTGACATCCCAACCCACGACTCAAGGCGCTCAGCATTTCGGATCACACCCGGGTCAAGGGGTGTGCCATTCGAAGGCGCCGTGTGAAGACCAATGCCGCTTGCTAACCTTGTGAACCGGGCCGGGCAGAGCACCACGTCCCGCAATCCGCCGCGGTTGTCCGTCGAATCACGCAAGTGTGGGAGTAGTCCTGGGTGGCAAAGCGCAAGGTGATCTGGATGGGAGTCGGTGGCGCGATCGCGCTAGCCGCTCTCGTTTGGCTCTTGGTCCCAACACTCGCGGACAAGGCCGCGGATGTTTCCCCTTCGCCCCACGACGTTCACGTAGAGGGGAATCACAGAGTTGGCCTCGCTGCAAGCGGTACGTCGGAGCCGGATGATCTGCCCGACGGGCCTGCGCCTTCGACATTGGCGGGCGAGAGTGAAGTTGGGCGCGTCAGTGGCACCCTGCACACCCCAGAGGGCTCGTCTTCGCCCGGCGCGCATCTGGTGATCGTTCGCGACGGACTTCCCATTCTCGAGACTGAGCTGAACAGAGGGCCCTTTCGTCTTACCTACCCCCGGGAGGACTCATCTCTCTTCGAAGCTCGCCTGGGGATGTCTGGACGCGCATCTCGTGCATGGATGCTCGCCACGGCAGACGAAGACTTGGGTGAGATCCGACTCGCGTCTGGCCCCGCGTACGGCGGTCGGGTACTCGACACGAGTGGTGCGCCGCTCGCGGGCATTGTCGCCGAGCTTCGCACGGTCGCGGGCACTCCGTGTGGAGCCTCTCCCCCCAGCGATGTCGATGGGGCGTACCGCATCGACTTGGACCTTCCGCCTGCGCTCTCAAGGCGCCCGGATGGGACCCTGCTGAACTACCGGCTGCACCTTCGAAGCGAGACCCATGCGGGTCGTCCACATCCCGCTCACCTCGTCGGGCTCGCCATGCAGCACGACGTTCAGTTCGTTCCAACGCAGCCGAGCGTCGTAGTCGTTGCGGTCAATGACTCAAGCCAGCCCTCTCCTGGCACGCGACTGGAGCTTGGCCCCGCCCGGCTCCGACCGGGGACCGCTGTGCCTTGGCCTCCCTTCGCGCGCGGTACGACGGACAGCGAGGGGAGGTTCGCCTTTGAGGCTTCCCCGGGGGCGCGATCTTTGCTCGTTCGAGTTGCAGGGGGTGCCGGATCCCCCGACTTGGTGACAACCGCGACGTTCGATCTCCAGCCGGGAACGGCGGCCGAGCACATCGTCTATCTCGGGGACGAGAGGACGATGACGGTAGAGGGCGCGTTCCACTGGGCTGTAACCAACGAGCCGGTCGAGCACTGCGATGTATGGGTCCAAGGAGAGATCAGAGACGAGCATGCATCGCGAGATGCACCAGGAGCTCCTCCACCCTTCCTCGCGTCACAAGGCGCGCCGGTTGTCCTGGTTGGGCGCACGGACGCTGACGGCACGTTCGTCGCACGAGCGAGCATCGGGACAGCAGCCGTCGCGCGGTTCGTGCCGAAGAACTGGTTCGTCGCATTCGAGCACAACGGTGTACCCCAAGTAGATGGAGGAGAGTACGCGGCAAGCGACAACCCGTTCGATGGCCGCTTGCCCCCGGTCGCGGTCGGGACGGCTTCGAGAGCACAGGGTTCCGGCATGTGGGTGCGCATCAGGGAGGCTACTTCGGGTGCCTTGGTGAGACCTCTCGAGGGTCGACTTGTCTTCCTTCGATCGGGTGAAGAGATCGGACGGAGCGAGCTGTCGTTCTCACCTGTGCTGAGCTCCTCGGGCTCGGAGGAGATGGTGGTTTGGAGGGTGTGGCCAAGCACCGGACTGATCGAAGACCAAGAGATCGTCGGTGGCATGTTCGACGAACATGAACTCCACATTCGTGTGCAGGGGCGCGCCCCGCGTCGTGTGGCGATTTCACGTGATGATCTCCGGGCCGGCTGGTCCGGCGACAGAGTAGTGGATCTAAGCGTGCCACCCATGTCGTCGGGTGCGATGGTTCACGTCCTGTCTCCCGAGGGGGATCCGGCGGCCTCGGTTCAGGTTTGTGCCGTACCCCTCGATGAGCAGCACCCCTTGCAGCACCGAGCCGTAACCAACTCCCAGGGCCAAGTTGAGCTCGCAGATCTGGACCCGGAATCCAACTACAGAGTCGTAGCGTTTGAGCCCCTCACAGGCGCAGCAGCCATGCAGAGTGAGTGGCGTCGTGAGGACCTGGTCCTGCGCTTGGCTGCGCCGCGGCCGCTGCGGGTGCGCGTGCTCCTGCCTGACGGGGCTGTGCCTGCCCCGGCCATGCTGAGTCTCCTCGCTCCAGCATCGGGCCTTGAACGAGGAGGCAACCTAGTGGCCGATGCGGATGGTTGGATCCAGATTCCCGCGACAACGCATGAGATCTACACGTTCCGAGTATGGGCCCGTGACACTGACCTTGCAGACCGGCTCGCACTTCCGAACGGCATGTACACGCATGGGGCGATTCGTGCTGGAGGTGACGTTAGCGACGGCGACACCATCGTGGTTGAGCCGACTCGCTAGTTCCTGGCCCTCGGGCGTGATTCGCGCATCTGCGCGGACGGCTGCGATGGCGGCGCGGCGCATGGGGGGATGGTAGACGAGCGGGCGGCTGGCTACGCTCGGCCCGCCAAGACCGCGAGTGATGGAGTTCAGCCAGGGTTCGTGAACCGGGCCCCTGCCGGAGCGTCTGGCAGAGTGGACCTGTGCACGCGTGCGCCTCCCAGGGGCACCGGGTGCGTTGGAGGCTGGGGAGCAATGAGCGATCGAGCCAGCTCAGAGGCGCAGATGAGGCCGTTGCGACGGCCGGCGTTGGCAGTTCTGGGCGGATGCCTGCTGCTCGCAGTTCTGTACCTGGGCTGGCGTGCCTCGGGGCTGGACTCAGACCAGGGTGCGGAGGGCATGCCGGCGCCCGAGTCCGAGGTTGCTTCGCCGACTGCGGAGCCGACGTCCACGACGCTAGAGCCGTTGCGCGGCCCCACGCTTCTGGCCAACGCCGGGGAGCGCGGTGACTCCCGTGATCCAACCCTAGGACAGCCCATCGCCACGCAACCACACCTCCGAGTCCGTGTGGTGGCCGCAGACAAGCCGGTAGAGGGCGTGAGCATCGGTGTGTGGTCCACGGTCGAGGAAGTGGCTGAAACTGAGCTAGCTACTGGGCAGTCTGATGAGCACGGGATGATCGACTTCGGACCTGCTCCGGACGCCTACCCAATCCTCGTGGTGACGCTCGGCCAGGGGGCGTGGCAACCTGCCGCCGTGCGCATCGAAGAGCCGCCACAAGAGGTGGTGCACATCGAACTTCACGGAGGTGAAGGGATCGAAGTCGAAGTGCTAGCGGCGGGGGGCGACCCGCTTCCCAACGCCCGCGTGCTGCTCCTGCCCATGGGCTTCGAGGGGGGTGTAGACGCACGGCCTGTGGGCGCATCCGGCGCGGTGTCAATCCGCGATACCCGCGACCTTGTTACGGGCGCGACCGGAGCGGTGTACTTCGAGGGTCTGGTTCCCGAACGCGTGTACCGCGCTCACGTGCCCGGATGGGGGATCCCGCCCGGATACGGAGTACATGACTCTGCCGCTCCCGGTGCCGGCTCTCGCATCGTGCTCCGCTTGCTCCCTGCCCGGTACGTGTGGGCCCGAGCGATCGATGCGGAAACGGGGACACCTGTCGATACGGCTCAGTGGACGCCTGACTACAAGTCGGTGCCAGGGGATGCTCCGCCACGCGAGTGGAGCCAAGGGGGCACCCTTGGATCGCTACGCGCCGTCCTGTTGTCCGGTGGTGATGACTTGCGATCCGGCGACCTTTGGCGGGAGATCGTCCTCACCAGGGCCGATGCGAAGGGCGTCAGCATTGGCCCTCACATCGTGACGGGATCGGGCTACCGGGCCACGACCGTGAACATCCTGGCTCGCGAATGGGGCACGTTGATCAAGCCACAGCTCGTCGTGCTGGAGCGCGACCAGGATTCCAGCACAGGTGCCTTGTCAATCGTGCTTAGGAATCCGCGTGGGCGCGCACAGGCAACCATTGAAGTGAGGGTGGATCGTAGCACCGTGTACAGGTCCCTGGTACGCACCGATCAGATGGGGGAGCCGTGTGGCTTGCTCCTCGCAGCGGGCGAGTACGAGGTCAAGATTGGTGGCACTTTGATCGAGACCGCTACCGTCAGTCCAGGTCAGGCGACCGAGGTGATCGTTGATCTTGCGCTCCTGCCGGCCATCCGCGTGCTGCTTGAACAAGCCAGCCCCTACAACGGTACGTGTTACCTAGCCATGCAAACCGAACACGGCGCCTCGGGCCTCTGGTATCTCCTGAAGCCAGACGTGCAGATGCGCGAGAGTACTTCGCCCTGGTTCTATGCGCCTGAGGGTGTCATTCGCGTCTACGCGAAGTCTGATGACGGCCATGAGTTTGAGCAGGGCAGCGTGCGAGCAATCGCCGGCCACGGCGAGGAGATTCGACTCCGCCGCCGCTGACCCAGCAACTCTGCACATGCCTCCCCATTACATGTACTCGAGCAACGGAATCACCGCTCAGCCCCGCTAGGTGGCCGGCCTAGTCGGAGAGTCCAAGTTCTCGACTGAACTGCTCGACCCTGGCCTCCACCTCGGCGTTCGTGTCCGTCGTGTCGGTGGCCAGGTCCATGGCGAAGCTGCCGAGCTCTGGATCGATGGCATCCGCAGCCGAGTAGACGTTCATTTGGATCGTGCTGACCCGTCCCCGCTCGCCACGCGGAGTGGGGTCACGATCAGGCCAACCCTCGTACGCCCGCAGAAGGCACAGACACAACTGTGCCCTCGCATGGCGATCGCTGTTGCCGCGGACTCGGCAGTGCTCCTTCAGTTCTCGTGCAAGGGCGTAGCGTGCGCGCCAAGTCGTCGCCCCGGCGGACTCCACCTCGGCCAGCGCCTCACGCGTCTGGGCGACAAGGCTGCCTCGATGGTGGATGAGCTGCTGGACTTGGATGTGCGCCTCTTGGGAGATATCACGCTCGTTCATTGAACACCTCGTCGGATCGGGGGGTGTACCGTTCTTTCTGTAACTCGCTCCTGACGACGCAGGGGCGGCCGCCTTCTTGCTGAAGCGAGCGTAGCGAGCGAAAGCAAGAAGGCGGCCGCCCGCGCCGCCGGGGGACAAGTAGCGGCCGGTCAGCGCCGATACCCACTGCAGGTCTAGCAAACCGCAGAGGAGCGTCGACGTGACCGACCGCGCAAATCGTACGTCTCTCGATCGGGCGATCGCCATCTTGGCTGAAGAGGGATTCGACGGCATGGCCCAGGCCTTCACCGTGCTGCTGAACGAGGTGATGCGCCTGGAGCGCAACGAGTTCCTCGGTGCCGAGCCGCACGAGCGCACGGCGAAGCGCCGTGGGCACGCCAACGGCTTCAAGCCCAAGCGCGTGAAGACCCGCGTCGGCGCCATGGACCTGAAGGTGCCCCAGGTCCGAGGCGTCCAGGACGGCGAGAGCTTCTACCCCAGGAGCCTGGAGCTGGGCCAGCGCAGCGAGCGAGCCCTGCGGCTGGCCGTGGCCGAGATGTACGTCCAGGGTGTCTCCACGCGCCGCGTGACCGAGATCACCCGCGAGCTCTGTGGCTTGGACGTGAGCTCCACGGACGTCTCGCGGGCCGCCAGCCGACTCGATGTCGAGCTGGAGCAGTGGCGTACGCGCCCGCTCGGCTTCGTTCCCTACGTGGTGCTGGATGCGCGCTACGAGAAGGTGCGCCACGGCGGCTCCGTGCGCGACTGTGCGCTGCTGACAGCGATCGGCATCGACGTAGATGGCCGGCGATCCGTCCTGGGCACCAGCGTGAGCCTGTCGGAGGCCGAGGTCCACTGGCGCGAGTTCCTGGCGTCCCTCCAGGAGCGCGGACTGCACGGCGTCGAGCTGGTGACCAGTGACGCGCACATGGGGCTTCGTGCCGCCCTCGCGGCACGCTTTGCCGGCGTCACGTGGCAGCGGTGCCAGTTCCATCTCCAGCAGAACGCGCAGGCCTACGTGCCGCGCAAGGCGCAGCGGCGCGACGTGGCGGCCGGGTTGCGTGGGATCTTCAACGCCAGCGACCGTGCGGAGGCCAACCGCAAGCTGGCCGAGTTCGTGAAGGCCTGGCGCGAGTCCGCGCCCAAGCTCGCAGCCTGGGCCGAGACCAACGTCGCCGAGGGCTTGGCCGTGTTCGGCCTCGAGCGAACCGAGGCCCAGCGCAAGCGCCTGCGGACCACGAACGGCCTCGAGAACCTCAACCAACAGATCAAGCGGCGGACCGCGGTGGCCCGCCTCTTCCCCAACGAAGCAGCCTTGCTGCGCTTGGCGAGCGCGGTGCTCATCGAGATCAGCGAGGAGTGGGAATCTGGCCGTAGGTACCTGCCGGGCGACGACGCCTGATCAGCCGTGATCACGAGTTACAGAAAGAAGGTTGCTCTGCCTCGGATCGCATGCGCCACGCCACGCGGGATAGTGCCACACTCTTGGCTCTCCCCATGCCAGAACGCTAGCCGAGGGGCAGGACACGGCAGGAAGGGCGAGCCAGCGGGCTGGGCATCCGCGCTCAACGAGGCGTACACCCGGGCGGGAGGTTCGCGTGGTTGCGGTCTACGTCCCCGTCCTCCGCTCCCCCCGCCGGTCCCAGGACCGGGGCTGGCTGACGGGTCGGCCACGCTTCTTGGCCTTGGGCGCCGCACCGGGGAGCGGCAGGCGCTCGACGGTGCCTTGGACGTCCAGCAGCGCGAGGTCGGTGTACCGCGCCATGGTCGTCTCGATGGAAGCGTGCCGGGCCAGGGCCTGCGCGACGCGGGGGTGGACGCCCTGGGTGGCGAGCCAGGAAATGAACGTCGTGCGAAGCCCGTGGAAGTCGATCACGCGGCCCGTCTCGTCCTCGCGCTCGATGCCCGCCGCCTCGCGGTCGCGGTGGAACGTGAGGCTGTTGGGGAACATGCCGGCGGGGATCACGGGGTCGGTCGGCTTCGCGGTCCGCGGCTTGGCGGCGCCGAGCTGGTCGAGCAGGACCTCGGCGAGCGGGACCGACTGGTCACGGCGGCTCTTGGACGAGGCCGCGGGGACGTGCACGACGCGGCGCCGCTCGTCGATGTCGCACCAGCGAAGGCGCCGGATCTCCCCGGCGCGTAGGCCCGTGCCCAGCGCGATGGCGTAGACCAGGGCGCGGACCTCGCCGAGCTGCGTGAGGCGTTCCCGCTCCTTGTCCGTGACGCCCGCGTGGATGCGCGCCTCGGTGGCCTCCTTCAGCGGTCGGGTGCGTGCCGCGTGGAGCAGGGCCTCGGCCTCCTCGGGCGTCAGGGCGCGTCGGACGTGGCGGCGGTCGGCGCTCTCATTGAGCGGCTTGAGGCCCTCGAACGGATCGAAGGGCGAGCGGCGGGTCTTCACCAGCCAGATCCCGAACTGCTTGAGCGCCTGGTAGTAGCGGTTCACGGTGCGGGCCGCGACGCCCGTGGCGCGGATGGACGTCAGGAACTCGCTGGCACCGGGCAGGTCGAAGTCCTTGAGCTTGCGCGCCTTGCGGTGGGCCACGTAGGCGTCCACGCACTGGCGGCGGTCCTTCACGTACCGCTCCACGCGACCCCGGCCGCGGATCGTCGTCTCGAAGTCGTCAAGGTGCTTGGCGAGCGACTTCTCGGTAGCCGAGGCGAACGGGTCCACGATGCCGGCGCGGCGTAGCTCCTCGGTGCGCATCCGTTCGGAGGCGATCAGCTCGGCGGCGCGGCGGTCTTTGGCCCCGGTGGACTCGTGGAACCGCTGGCCGCCGACGTAGTAGAGGGCCCAATAGGTGCGCCCCTCGCGCATGGATCCGTCGCGGGCCTTGTAGGTGCGGCGGTAGACCTTCATCGGGCCACCCCCAGCGCAGCGGACTGTGCCGCAGGCGTGAGCGTGACCTCGCGCCGGGGGACGCCCATGCCGACGGCGAAGGCGATCACGTCGCGGTAGTCGCCGCGCCGGTACTCGACCCGCTGGGTGCCGCGGAACACGGAGACGTAGAACGTGCCGTGGTGGAAGTCGATGGTGGCGGTCATTCGCCCTCCCCTCTGACGCGCTTGGCGGTCACGTAGGCGGCGCCCTCGCGTAGCTCGATGGTCGTGGTCAGTCCCGCGTTGCGCAGCGCCGTGGCGACGATCTCCGCCGCCTCCAGGTCCGCCTCCTCGTCGCCGATGCCCTCGCCCGCCTCGATGACCGCGTGGTCACCGGGAACGGGGTGGCACAGCGCCGCGAAGCCGGGCGCGTCCGGTCGTGCGTCGAAGGCGCGGCACACGACTCCGGTCGTGTCGCGGTCGATCTGGGTGATCCAGCCCCGCGAAGCCAGCGTGCGGAACGCCCGCTCCACGGCGTGGAGTAGCGGCGTGCCGAGCCGGATGCGCAGGTCGGCCAACAGGCCGTCCGCTTCGGCCCGGTCGCCGCACAGGCACGCGATCCCGTCACCGACGACCCACAGGTGGCCGTCCACCGTCTCGATCCGCAGCGGGCCCGTCATGCTGGGGACCTTCATCGTCCACCTCCATCCCGAGCGCGAAGCAGCAGCGTGCGCGCCGCCTCCACGCTTCGGGTCAATGCAGCGAGCTGGGCGTCGTAGGCGGTGAGGATGCCCACCGCCCCGAGCATGGCCCGTTCGTCCAGCGCCGCGATGGCCTCCTCGGCCAGTTGCGCGATCGCGGCGGCCTCGTCGTGGGCGTCGACGAGCATGTGCCGCGCCGCGTCCATGAGGGTGCGTTCGGTGGCGGCGGTCATCGCGCACCTGCCTTCGTCGCGGCCAGAGGCCAGCCGTCGGGCCCCGCCACGGGCGAGAGCGTCGTGCAGCCGTCCTCGCAGCCAAGCGGCCCGAGGTCGTCCGGCCAGTCGCGCACGTCGGCCAGCGTCACGCGCTCAACCGCTTGCCCGCTGATGTCGTGCCCGGTGTAGAGCGCCGACATCCCGGCGCAGGACCGGCAGATGCGTCGGCCGTTGTCACTCCAGAACACCGCCTCGCGTTCCAGGACCGGCGTCACGCTGCACCCCCCTTCTGGAGCGGTGCCCAGACCGTGCGCATGGCATGGTCGGCCGTCGGTGCGCGGAAGGCCCGTGCCGTGCGGCGTTCCCGCTTGAATGCCGCCACGGCGTCCTCGTAGGCAGCCTGCTGGACCGGCGTGCGGTCCGCGATGTCGCGCAGACGGCGTGCGCAGGCCAGCGTGCGGTCCGCTGCTGCGCGCTCGACGCGGCTCTGCATCGTCTCGTGGCGGGGCATCACGCTGCACCACCCTTCGGCGCGTCGGTCCCGAAGAACCGCGGGCCGCTGATGGCGCCGTACTTCGTGATCTGCCGGGCGATGGCGGTCAGGCTTGCGTAGGGCTTGCCGCGGTACGTGAAGCCGTCGTCGGTGACCTGCACGCGGTACGTGCTGCCCTTGTAGACCTTCTCGATCACCGATCCGACAGCGAGCTCGGTCGGTCGCCCGCGCTTGCCCTTGCGGGTCGTCACCCCGCGCTTCGTCGTCTTCTTCTTCGCAGCCATGTCGTGGCCTCCTGTGCGCCAGGGCCCATCCCCGTGCGCGTCGCCAACAGGGCTCGGGTGCGCGAACACATCCACTGCTTTCCAGCCATCCACGGGCTTGGGTTTCGATGTCAGGACGATGATTGGCTCCGCACGGGCGCAATCGGTGGCCCACGTGGGCCCAGGGGCGGCCCGTCCTCACGGTGGGAGACAGCGCGCCTCGCCAGCCACCGACGCACCACGGTGGCCACGTGCGCGACACCTCGGCGCTGGGCAAGCTCGTCCAGCACGGGGAACAGGGCACGGCCGTCGAGCGGATCGCGTTGCCACGTGGGCCCGAGCTCGCAGTTGGGTCGGACCGACTCGGGATGCGCGGCATGGACGTTCTCGTCGCTCATCGCCGCGCCTCCTCGACCATGCGCTCCACCTCGTCGGGCTCGATGCGCACGCAGCGAGGGCCCAGCCGCACGACGGCGAGCCGACCGGCCGCGATCCACGCACGCACCGTCCGCTCGGACACGTTCAGGCGTGCGGCGACGTCGGGGATCGTGAGGAGGGGGGTGGTCATCGGCCTGCCCCCATGGCCTTGCGGTACGCATCGGCCTTGGTGACCTGGCCGACGAGCCAGTCCTCTCCGTACGGACCACGATCGTCCACGGCAGGGCGAAGCGCAGAGATGCACAAGAGGCCAAGTGCTTCGTCGACAGTCATGCCCGCGGCCAGCAAGGAGATGGCTGCTGCGTACGTGGCGCGGGATCGATCCAGCGTGCCGTCTGGCCGCGTGTACTTCGTGTGGCGGCCGTAGGACAGCAGTTCGCGCATCTCGGCCGACACACGTCGAGGCACGCGCACGACACCGTTCACGACCGGAGGCGGCGTGATCGTCCGCGGTGCTGCTTTGAGGGTCTCGCCGCGCAGGCGGGCCAGTAGCTTGGCCGCGTTGAAGTCGGTCGTCGCGTCGGTGGACGCTGCCGCCAGGTCGTCGAAGTCCGCGAGGTTGAACCGGCGCTCCGGGTGGAGCTCACAGGTGACGAGCACCGGGCGGTCCTTTTGCTTGAGGTGATAGGCGCCCGGGCTTCGGAACAGGTGCGACGGCCAGTGCGTGGCATCGGCGCCGGCCAAGCAGCCCAGCGCATTGGCCGCCCGCACGTAGCCGTACACCGTGTCCCGCATGGCGCCGTCGTCGCTACGGTCGAAGAGCAGCGCCTCGCGCAGCACGTAGCCCACCTGGAGCCCGCCGCCGCTGTGGACCACGAAGCTGGGCTCCGGGATGCGCGTGAGGGCCGCCATGCAGCCTGCGCGTCCCCCGACGTTCTTGTCGTCGATGTCCAGAACGATGGCGCCCAAGGCGACTGCGTGCTTGTCGTCACGCTTCGGAGTGCAGAGCGCGGCTGCCGTGTAGTGGATGCCGCAGCCGCCTTGGCCGGCGGGCGAGGGGTCCACGTTGCCTTGGGATGCACCGCAGAGGATCGACACGAGTCGCGTCGCCTCGAGCGCAGGGTCCTCGGCCTGCAGCTCGACGCTCTCCGGGCGGAGGACGATCCACTTCTTGCCGTCAGGTCCGTTCCGCTCGATGGCGAAGTACCCGGCGTTGCCGGCCTCGATCAAGGGAGCCATGACGAGGTCGAAGAACTCGCGCACCGGTTGCCAGCGCCCGGGCAGCATCAGTCCGTCTCCACGATGCAGCCACGACCCGGGTGCTCGGGCTCGTCACAGCGAGTGCAGTACGGGGTGTCGTCGGTCGGCGACCCCAGCTCGCCGGCAGGCGGATCGGTTTCTGCGGACGTGGTGCGCTGGATTGTCCACAGCCGTGTCCGGCGCTTGGGGTCCGACTTCTCGTCCTGGATGACCTCGATGCCAACGGCCAGGAGATCAGGTGCGAGCATCCGGAGCGCGCTCGCCATCGCGGCGGCAGACTTCGGCCAGTCCCGGTCACGCCCGTTGTCCGCTCCCTGCGCACCGAGCAACGACAGGAGGTCTCCAGCCGAGCCGCGCCATGGAGCGGCCGGTGCCCAACGCGCCACGGCCATGGCGACCGGGTCCGCTCCCACGACCGTCGCACTCGCCTCCGCGTGTGCACGATCCAATGCGGCCAGGAACGTCCCCTCGGGCACACCCAGGGCGGATTCCGCCGCCGTGATCCACTTGGCAGCGTCGGCCATGCGAGGCAGGCGTTCGAGTTCGATGTCCGGCAGGTTGCGCAAGGCGCAGGCGGCCGCGGTGTAGAGGGCACCGAGGACGCGGGGCAGCATCTCCTTGAACTGCGCAAGGACATCGCTCTCTTCGCGACGTTCCTCCGGTGGAATGCGAGCCAGGACGACGCGAAGGGATCGATCCGACAGGTCGCCCCGGGTGACGAAGTCGGGGATGCCGTTGAGGACGATCGGGCGGCGGTCCCGGAAGCGCGTCTCGCCGTCATCGGAGTACAGCGTCCGCACGACCATCCCGCCCTCGGTGGCGAGCGCCGACAGAGAGTCGGACATGCGCGGCGAGAGGTGGGAGAGGTTGTTGTAGGCGACCAGCCAGGAGTGGCGAGCCGCGATGGCGAGGTCGCGCTCCTCACGGGGCGGGCGACGCAGCGGCGTGTCCTTGGGATCGATGACGCCGAGGATCACACCGGACGTCGTGCTCTTGGCGGTGCCCTTCTCGCCGTTGACCACCCCGACGAAGTACGGCCCACGGGGGTGGATCGAGCCCACCAGGAAGCCTCGCAGCAGGATCCAGGCGTCTTCGTCGCGGAGGTTCAGGACCAGCCTCAGCTCGTCGAGCGAACCGCCTCGCACGGGGACCGGGAGTGCCGCAGACCCGGCAGGCCGGCGGAACCGCACCGGCGCGTCGGTCAGCACACGCCACCCCGAGGCATCGATGTGCACGACGTGACCCTGCTCGTCGTTCAGGTCCACGTAGATGGAGCCTTCCGGCCCGGGGGCGATGCGCGTGTGGACTTCGTAGACGGGGCCGCAGAGCGCCTCGCCCTCGAGCACGCCCATGGCCTCGGCGAGTGGATCCGCCTTCAGCGGGCGTTTGAGGGCCTGGAAGAACACGTGCTTGAGCACTGTCTTGAGCGCGCCGCTGCCAATGGAGACGTTCTCGCGTCGGCCTCGGATCCGGTGCGAGGCGAAGAGCTCGTCACCCGGCGTGCGGAACGGTTCGACGCCTGCCTCGCGGAGGAGGTCAAGCGCGATGCCAGCGTCTCCGCCCCCAGTCGACTCTTCCTTCTCGAAGACGGCCGTGGCCGTTCCCCCGTCGCCATCCCCCGTCGCCCGCGGTCGGGGACGGTTGTCCCCGGCGGGCATCCGCTCGGCCTCGCTCAACAGGGTGTCCACGAGGGCGCGAAGGACGGCTGCGGAGGGCTGGCGACCGAACGTGCGGTCGTGGAAGTCCCGCAGGCGCCGGCGCATCGCCTCGGCCACGGCGCGGGGGGACGAGCCGATGGAGGCCGGCTCCAGGTCCTCGAACTGCGCGACCATCCGCCCCGGCTCGCGCCAGACGATGATCCGCCCTTCGGCGATCGCAGTTCGCAGCGCCCCGGTCGCGGCATCGGCGGGGCTGAGCGAGCCCGGTCCCGGAGTCGGATCCTCCGCGGGCACGTGCGGCTCGTCGGCCGGAGACGGGGCCGCGTCGTCGCTCATTGGGCACCACCGCGCTGGCGGGCGACGAGTTCGCGGTCACGGACGGCGTCCAGGACGGCCGGCCAATCGAAGCGGACGACCTTCCCCGTGATGCGGATCGCGGGGATCAGACCCTGGCGGGCCCACTGGAGGACAGTCTTGGGGCGGACGCCCAGGCGGCGGGCCACGCCGGTGGCCGTGAGGGGTACATCGGGATTCGGCATCGGGTGCTCCGGGGAGGCAATCGCGCCTCACCCATCCACCCGAGATATGCACGTCGGCGAGTGCATAACGCTGCATACCGCCGCATATCGCCCCAATTCGTACGAATCGGGGTGCATACGGATTACTCGGATTCCTCGCTCCGGGGCCGTTGCGAGCGGCGACCGCTGCCCTGCTCCAGCTTGGAGGGGTCCATCGTGCGGGCTCGCCGGGGGGACGCCTGCGGCATGCGCGGAGGGTCCGGAACGTGGCCGCCCGATTCGATCCACAGCCTGCAGCTGCGTAGCGCCCGGGATACGGCGCCCTGGTTGGCCCTTGGCGCGCCGAGGGCGGCCAGCCGCTCGGCCGTCTGCCCCTGCGTGCCACCGAGCTGCCGGTGCAGGTGCCAGACTACCCAATCTGCCTCGCTCGGCGGCCTTGGCTGCTCGCCTTGACCCTCTTCGGCAGCCACCGCATTGCTGACAACTGATCTGATCTCTGCTGCGGGCGCCGCGAGCAGTCTTCGCAGGGCGGACTGCGATGCGTGCACAGTGTCCTCGAACACCTGGCAGCAAGGAAGGGCTCGATCGTGGTCACGATCAATGAAGGCGAACATCTGGATCCCGTCATCCGGCTCGTCAGGTGGGAAGAACTGCCGAGCAGGTTCTCCCCACGTGAACCGCATGTCTGGCTCGACCAGGCCCAGCAGGGTTCCGTACCACGTCAGGTCATCGCGGCGCGAGCTGATGGGTCCGAGAACGCCCAGCGCGCGCACGAGCCGGCCGGCGCGCTCGAACATGGACAGGAGCGGGGCCAACTCGGGACGCTCGCGCTCGTGCAGACTGAACCGGCGCACCGGCCCGCTAGGATCTGGATCGTCACGGTCAACGAGCATGAGGTAGCCAGCGCAGTCCTTCGGCATCGCAACCCGGTCCACGATGCGGACGATCCCAGTTGGACTGGACCACTCGAAGATCTCACAGGGATCGGGATTCACTCGCGGGTGTCGGTAGCCGCGTGGACCCACGATGCCGACGTCGCCGTCAACGACAAGGTCCGGAGCGTAGCTCACTACGATCAGCGCGAGGCGATGCCGAGTGCGGCCGAGGTCCGAGATGCTCTCCAGCAGCGTCGCGAGTTCGGCGCGCTCTGCATCGTTGGGCTGCCGCCAAGATCGGTTCGACTCCGGCATTCAAGCGGGTCTCCCTGGCCCGGATGCGCAGCCTCCCCCGAACCACCCCCGGCCGTCACGACACGCAGCCAGTCCGTCCTCCCTCACGTCTCGCCCGACCTCTCGGGCCGGGAGCCCTGAAAACAGGCGTTGCGAGAGGTGCGAGAGGTTCGAGAGGTCACACCCGAGCGACTCGTGAGCAAGTGATCAGAGGGGGGGCATCCCGACGGCGCCAGTCCCAGTCCCGGAGCCGGTAGGTGTCGTGTCCAGGGCAGGGGGGGTATGCGATCAGCATCTCCCAACCCGCTCGGGTGTGACCTCTCGAACCTCTCGAACCTCTCGAAGTCCCTGAAAACAGGCGTCTGGAGCCGAGAGGTGGGCAGAGGCTGTGCCTCGACGTCCGGCTGCAGATCGTCCTCGTGATCAGTATCCAGACGTCACCCGCTCCCTGCCTCCGCGCCACGACCCACCACGCGCCATTAGCGAAGGGGCGTGCTCTCGCGAGCCTCTCCGTAGCCCAGAGACGATTTTTCTACCGATCGGCCCGAAATGCAGTAGCTGCAAGTACCTTTAGATAAAGGACTTACGGTGGTTCTCTGGCGCTGTCCTCCCGACGCGTAGAATCATCCGGGCGCAGTAGAAAATCGAGTATGGAGATACACAAGATGGAGTCAGCCCAGAGCGGTCCCCTCCCCGACGAGTTGCACCCTGGCCTGCTTCCGGATCGCCTCGTTGCGCTCGCATCGCTGCTGGCGGGCACGCTGCTCCGTGCGCTCCGGAGTCATCGCCCGGGCGATGGCGAGGGTCCGTGGAGCCTCGGGACGCGATACTGCGAGCGGCGCATTGCCGCTGTTGCCCGCGCCGCCGGCGAGTGGGATTGGCTTGAAGTGTTCGACTCAAGTCGTCGGTTCATCTTCACCGTGGATGGCTTCCCGCTTCGCGTGGCGACTGGCAAGAACTCTCGACTGAAGCGGACCATGCGGCGTCTTGATGCCGACGAGCAGGCCGCACACCAACTAGCTCTGTTTGACAGCGCGGTTGATGACGCGAGTTTCGTTTGGCGGCTCATTGTCGGGATTGGCGCGGGGTGGTCGCGCCCCACCGTCACGCTCGTTCAAGCGTGGTCCGACTCTGGGGCGGCACACCGTTCGTGGCCGATCGAGTTGGACCTGGATCAGGTGAACCGCTGGCTTGAGGAGGATCTCGCTCCGCCTCATCAAGTCGATCCCTTGGAGATTGTCTGGGTGGACGAGGATGACTTGGGCCGCCGGCAGGCCTAGCGCGCCACCGAACCAGGATGCTCGATGACCCCCGCAACGACATTTCAGGGTGCTCGATTGAGCATGGCGCGACACCTTCGTGGCCTAACGCAGTCAGAGCTTGCCGAGCGCGCTGGCCTAAGCGTCCAGTTCATCTCCAAGCTCGAATCCGAGGAGCGTAGCCCCTCTCCAGAGGCGCTGTCTGCGTTGGCCTTCTCCCTGGGTTTCGGCCCCCAGTTTCTTCAACGCCCGATCCGGGAGGCAGTCACCGAGGAGACGTGCCATCTTCGGAGTCGGCGCAGCACGCCCCGGCGACTGAAGCGAGAGATCCGGTACCGAGCAGTGCTGTTGCTGGAGATCGTGGGACTCATAGAGCAACGGGTCCGGCTGCCAGCGATCGCGTTCCCGCACATCTCTGGAGAGGGCGGGCCTGAGGGAATCGAAGCTGCGGCGCAGAAGCTCCGCGTGGCTTGGGGCGTCGCGGTTGATGCTCCGCTGGGGAATCTGACCAGACTCATCGAGTCGAAGGGTGCCGTCGTGTCTTCGATCCACGGCACGAGCAGGGATGTGAGTGCCTTCTCCGCGAATCCGGCGCGTCCCATCATCATTCGGAGTTCTGCGATCGCGAGCGCGAGCCGTAATCGCTTCGACTTGGCGCACGAGTGCGGGCACCTTGTGATGCATCGCGACATCGTCACTGGGGACCGGGCGACTGAGGGTGAGGCAGATCGATTCGCAGGCGCGTTGATGTTTCCGCGCTCAGCCGTCAGGCGTGAGTACGGGCCCCGCGGCTACGTTGACTGGGACGCAATCTTCCTGCTGAAGCAGCGGTGGGGAATGAGCGCCGCTGCGCTCGTTCGCCGCATCTGGGACACGGGTTGCATTTCGTACGGGCACTACAGGCGTGCGAACATCGCCATCCGTACGAAGGGTTGGCACCTGGGGGAGCCCTTTGAGCCCCCGCCGGAGCAGCCCGAGCTTCTGAAGCGGGCGATGGCAATGATGGAGTCGAGGGCGCCAGGGTCGGTGGCGGGGATGGCGACCCAATTGGGGTGTCCGCTCGAAGACTTGAAGATCGTGCTCCCGGAGGGCGCCGTGCCGGTTCGTCATGACCAACGCGAAGCCCCTGTGCTCCGGATGGACCTTGACTAGGTCGGACAAAGCAGGCGCCGCACTTCGAGCGGCTCGCCGATGTGCACTGGGGTGAGGTGAGATGAGTCTGGAACGCGCCGACGAACTCTACTGGAAGGCCGTCGCAAGCCTGGCCGCGGGGCGTGGCAGTCTCCGCGAACGTGTCGCTCAGGCCGTCGGCGACCTCAAGTACGTCGCGCGCGGCATGGCGGCCATCGACGGCGTGACTCTGCCGGACCAGCTGAGGAGGCGCCACGTAGAACTGATGGCGCTGGTCCGCGCCGACGCGAATCACGTTCACAACGTCAGGGATCTCTCCGACCCCGACTGTGCGAAGCTTGCTGGCACCATCGTCGAGATCTGCCAGGAGGTTCACGAGGCGGTGATCCGTGCTCGTTGGTCCGGCGAGTAGCGTTCACGCCTCTCGGTCGGGATCGGCTCGCGGGCCAATCCACTTGTCCCAGCGCGAATCCGGGAGCAGTGCCACAGCCTCGTCGAGCAGTCCCGAGGCCCATGGCTCGATCGGGACATGGGCGAACGCTCTGAGGCATGGAGTGCTGTCAGTCGTGTCGTAGACCAAGTCCAGAATTGGGGCATTGAATGCGCCCACACGCGCAACCGCAACGAACAAGCTCATCGGCGGAATGGACTCGCACAGCTCGAGGCGGACTGCTGCCAAGCGCTGCCCACTGAGTCGCCGAGGCAGCTCCTCGCCGAGGTACTGCGAGAGGCGCATGTACCGTAGCCCCACGGTCAGCCCCGGTGCTTCGATACCCGCCTTGGCGGCAGCGTGTGCGAGCACGATGCTGAGGCGCTTCGTCACATGATCCGCTTGAGCCGAGACTTCGCTGGGTGATGTGCGGATCTCCTCATGCACTGCCACGACCATGTACCGAGGAAGGAAGTGCCCGACGCCGAGGAGGGGATCATCGAAGGGTCGCCCAGCACGCTGGCCGACAGGTGCCTCCGGTTCGAGGCAAACGACAGTCCTTCCCTGCTGTTGGATCTCGCGGATGACGTAGCGAACGTTGGGCCCCAGGTTGTCGTCGTGAATGTAGACGGCTTCCAGACTCTCGTCTTCCAAGCGCATGTCGCCTGGCGCCGCGGCAGGAGGTGGCGCAGATCGCACGCCAACTGCGCACACTGCGTGCTCGCCAGCCTTGCTTGAGCCGGCGAGAAGGACCGGATATCCGGAACGAATGAACGCGGCCAGATCTGAGCCAAAGAACTCCCGGCTGAAGCCGAGCACCAACCCGTTCTTGGTGACGTTCCCCTCCGTGAGGATTGGAGCCAGGCCAAGTTCTTGGATCGCTTGGAGCACTTGGAGCATTGTCAGCCCCTTGGAGGGGAAGGCTCGTTGTCCTAGTGGGGAGCGCGCGTGCGCAGCTCGCGTGATCAGAGTCGTGGTCGGTATGGAGTGATGTTCATCAAGAGCAGAGGAGTGGAGCATCGTCCAGAGGGCGACGGTCGCGCAGGCGCCAACAGCTTGATCCTGTTGCTGCCAGGCGATGCCACTGACGGTGAGCTTGAGACCGGCTAGATGCACGTGGTAGGGGCGCGTCGGCTCCACGGTGCGCGGCAACTTGTTTGGGTGGTCGTCGTACCATCGGACCACCGTCCTAGCCAGGCGTGCATCCCGTATCGGACGTAAGACGGTGAAGCCGAGGAAGCCGCGCTGCATGGCTCCTGCTGCTTCCTCTTCACCGGCCAGCGCCCGTTCGAGCAAGGACCGTACGCCAGCAGCGTCTTCCGCCTGCGGCAGGGAGAAGAACGTCAACCGTTGGCACGCGTTTGAGTACCCCGACGCGCTCGTGCTGTAGAAGGTTGCGAACTCGGAGAGGAAGTCGCGGTCGAAGTACAGCGGCTCCTCAATTGCCCATGTTGCGCCAAGCTCGTGTAGGTAATTGCAAAGGTACTGCGCTTGGCGCGACGCCAGAAGGGCGAGCGGTCCCTCCCCGGGCAATCGGTGCACGACCAGGGACCTGGCTGCATGCATGACGACAGTTCCCCCTCGATGTCGTCGGCGAGACCGCGCTGGCCCTGTACTCAGTCCAAACGCTGGCGAAGCGACTCGGCGCTAACTCCCCGGAGATAGACCGCCTCACGCGCCTCATCGCGCCTGGAGAGTTCGCTTCGTTCGCTCTGGGGGATTTCGAGCCGGCCAGCAGTGGACGCGAGGGCGCTCCTGAGGCGGTCGAACTCCGGCTGCTGAGCGCAGGGATCGGCCTGCCAGAGGGAGCAAGGCGGTGCGGATTGACGGTGCTCGTCCGTCACGTGTGGACCCCCGGATTGCTTGGACGTTCTGCGACAGCCTACTGACCGAGTCGGCGCCAGTCGTGAAGAACGCGGATGACTCCGATCGGTACGCTGACTGTGCGTCAGCGTACCGCACGGTCGGGCGCTCCGCCAGCGGCGGCATGCTGGCTGTTTCCCCACTGCGCCCCCTATCCGTTGGTCCTGCGGCGCCCGTACGACCCCCTGACTGAGCGATGCGGCCCCGAAATCGGGCCCTCCGACGCGGGGGTGGAGACCTCTATCGTGAGGACCGGACAGCCCCCTTGGCAGCCCGACGGGCAACGGAGTGCGTGCCCCTGTCACCCTTGCCGACGACCCCAGCCTGCTACATGTGTGACGCGCCCGCGGTGTCGCGAGAGCACGCGCCCCCCGCCTGCCTGTTCCCGGAGCAGAAAGACCTCCGGGTCGACCTGCGGCGCAACCTCCTCACCGTCCCGTCGTGCGAGCGCCACAACGCCACGAAGTGTTCGGACGACCAGTTCCTCTTGGTGAGCCTTGCGGGTGTCCTCGGAGGCAACGCTGTGGGGCTTGGGCAGGGCCTAACCAAGGCGCGTCGCACGTTTGCTCGAGGCGGCCCTGCGCTCATCCACGCAGCACTCGGGAGCGTCCGTCGCGAGCGCCACGCACTGCCCGACGGCCGCAAGCTTGACGTCGCATGGGGCACACCAGATTTCGCTCGCCTCGATCGGTGCTTTGACAGGATCGCCCGAGCGCTCTACTTCCACGAGCACGGAAGCCGTTGCGAGGGGATCACCCATTGCGTCTACATGCACACGCTGCCCGGAGACTGTAACGACGCGACCTTTCGCGACTTCCTCCGCCACAAGGCCGCGCTTGAGCTGGCTGCCAAGCCGTATCGCGGCGCCAATCCATCCGTGTTCACGTACCGGGCAGCAGACCCTGATGCCGCCGGGCGGCGCCTCTACGCGCTGACCTTCTATGGGCACTTGGACGTGTTCGTGGTCATTGCCCCCGCCGGACTCGAAAGGGGCAATCTGGCCGCGGACCTCATCGACCGCGGCATTCCGACTACCATCTCGAGCGGCGGGCGTGCGTGGCGATTCAATCAGACTGCTGACTGAGCCGCGTACATGAGCCGCGATGTCGCCTGCAGCGTGCGTTGGCCAGCGGCGCCTACGCCACCAACCTCGCCACCACCTGCACATGCCACCCCTTGCCCGTCCGCGGCGTGTGCCCTTCCTCGATCAGCGCCCGCCCGACCGCTCGAAGCGACAGCCCCTCGGCGCGTAGCTCTCGCGCCCTGGCGATGACCACCTGCTCGTCCGGCACCTCGACCAGCACGCCGCCGTCGTCGCGGTAGCCGTAGGGGATCCCGCCGACGCGCTCGCCGCGGGCCTTCTTCACGGCCAGCGCGGCCCGCGTCCGTGCTCCGATCACGGCCCGCTCGTACTGGGCGAAGGCGTCAATCAGCGTCCGCATAAGGGCAGCCTCGGGTCCGTCCCCGTTGCCGGTCCCGTCAGCGGCCACGATCGCTCCGCCCTGCCGCGCCACGAGACGGTCCACCATGGCTGCCACCAGCACGTCGCGGGCGAGGCGGTCCCGCTTGGCCACGACCAGCACGCCAGCACCGTGTTCTCGGACGCCGTCGATCGCCGCGAGCAGGCCCGGTCGCTTCTCCAGGTCCGCGCCGCCCGAGATGCCCAGGTCGTCGTGCCAGGCCACCACGGTCACGCCCGCGCCGTCAGCCCAGTTCCGGATCTGCTCGCGCTGCGCGTCCGGGCTGAGGTCCTGCCGGTCCGTCGAGCAGCGCAGGTAGGCGACGGCCCGGGTCGGGTCGAGCAGGCGTTTGGGCATGGGCGTCCTCCGGGGATGGAGGACATGAGGGCGCAGAACCCACCGGAGTCAACTGCACAGCACTGGGGGGATTGGCACCAGACGCGCACAAGCTTCGGTGACGCGCGATCGCGACTTCTCCCAGTCAGGCCGGGGACGCGTTCGGCCGCGCTTGCCGCCGGACGAACTCCCAGAACAGGGGTACGGCGAAGCAGTACTTCCCGAAGCGCGTCTTGTAGACGGCGCCCTTGCGGCACAAGGCAAGGAGTAGTTGATTGGCGTGGCTTGATGTGAACGGTCGGCTGCCATCCGATGGCCGTGCGCCCGTGAGCTCCTGAATCGTGAACTCGTCTGCGCAAGTGTCGAGACTCGCAACCTGACGGAGCAGATCCTGCTCTCGATCCGTAAGGAGCTGCCACCGCGGTGCGAAGAAATCCGTATCCAGCTTTCGAATGAGCCCGTCCAGTGGTGCGATCGGTAGAGGCCCCTTACCCCATCCCTGCACGAAGATGTCGTATGCCTCCCTACAGAAGAACTGGATGAAGAACGGGTAGCCGCCCGAGAGTCGAATGATCGTAGCCACTGAGTCCTTCGCGAACGTAATCGGCCTGTTCTTAACGGGTCGCAGTATCGCGTCCCTGCTCTCCTCCTCAGACAACCGATCAAGCACAATCGTGTGGAACATGCGCTCCGAGTAAGTGCGCACATCTACCAGCTTGGGGAGGAGCGTCGGTAGCCCGGTCAGCACGAGCATGAACCGGACGCCCTTCTTCTGGATTGACTGGAACACGTCCAGCAGCAGCGACATCGGGAACTCGTTCTTCTGGGCGTGGTCGGCCAGATTCTGGGCCTCGTCGTAGGCGAACACGATCCCGCGCTTCGACGTCGTGGAGAAACTGCTCCACACGAGTTCAAGCACCGCCTTCAGCTTGTCAGCGACGAGGCCGGGAGTGTGCTCGAACACGTGCTCCAAGGCTGAGTACCCAAGTGGTACGTCAATCTGTCCCCCCCGCGGCTCACGTGAGAATCCGAGGCCGGGATCCGCGTCTACAGGGACCGTGAGGAAGGACGACACGGGAGCGAGGTCCGCCAGGATGCGCGTGGCCAAGTTGCGCTCGCTGACGCTCGCGGCCTCACTCAGGTCTGAGCCGACCCAGGCCCAGCCCGCCTGCTGCGATCGTGGCTTCAGTCGATCCAACAAGACGGTCTTGCCAACGCCCCGCAGACCCGTGATGACCACATTCGTCTGAACCGTCTCCTGCCGCAGGTACCGGTCGAACTCCGCCATGCTGGCGTCGCGGCCGGCGAGATAGGGCGGCATGTGACCCGCGCTTGGAGTGAACGGGTTGGCGATCTCAGTCTGGTGGCTGCTCATGAAGTATCAATTTACCTTGCGATCTAAATTTAGCACCAACTTGCCTTGGTATCTCCGGTACGCGACGTGCCGTGTCCCGCGGACGCACGCGCTCCCCACCCGGCGCGGCCTCACACCCGCGCTGCGCACTGGTCAGGAGCCCGGAAAACAGGGCTGTCACTGCAACGGTGGGTGGCGGTCAGGCCAGGGGGGTCGAGGGGCGTAGCGGTGGCGATACAGCGGCGAGGGATACCTAACATCGGGCCGGTTCGTGGTACCTTGGGGCCGGCAAAGTGAGATTCTGGCCACCCCGGCAGTTGGGGGGTGAGGGGGGGTAGTGGTACGGCCGGTCGCCGCTCCTGGCCGCTCCCGAGCTTGTTAGGCCCAAGGACGCGCCACGTCGCCCCGTAGCGCCACGGTCCGGTCCCTGGCCCCGTCCGGCCTGTTCGTCACGGGGGTCGGTCCTGGCCCCTCCTGGCGCCCCTCGACGGCACCCGTCATGAGGCCCGCCGTGGGCCCCCAGGACGGCCCTGGAGACGGTGGGGGACGCCGTGGACGCCTGTTAGGCAGCGGACGCCGTACGGGGCCGTGTGGCGCGCCTGATGGGCACGTGGGATCTAGTCCAGCCCGGCCCGCTGGCGCTCCCAGGCCGCCCGCCGGAGCCGGGTGAGCAGCTCGGCCGCCACCCGCTGCGTCCGCACCGTGACCCGTTCGTCCTGCGCCACGGCGGCGAGGCGATCGGCCAGGTCCCACGGCGGGGTGCCGTCCCGGAACCGGGCGCGGGCCACGTACAGCACGAGACGGGCGTCGGCGCGGGCTTCGCGGAGGTGCAGCGGCAGACCGGGGGGCGGGGCGAGGCGCCGGGCCATCCACGGCTCCCACGTGTCGGGGGCGGGGTCGGGGACCTGGACCACGGCTCAGTCCTCGAAGTCCTCGGGCCGGGGCCGACCCGGTAGCCGTTCCCACGCGACGCCCCGGCGATCCCCCGGCGGACGAAGCCCCCTGAGCGCTTGCTCGAAGCCGCCCGGGATGAAGTCCTCGCCCAGGATCGTGCTGCGGCGGACGGGCGGCGGACCGGACGGGGCCGTGAGCGACAGCGACGTGCCCATGCCGTGCTTGCCCGCCGTGACCGCGTAGCCGAGGCAGTCGACCACGTCGTCATGCTGGCCCAGCGGGAACGCGAGTACCTCCTGCTCGAGGTCCTTCAGCCACGGCGCGGTGCGGGGCAGCAAGAGGCGCCCACCCTCGAACGCAGCGGTGACGGGCATGGCGCGAGCGATCTTGTCCCGGTCGGGCGTGAGCTCGCGTACGGGGATCCCTGCACGCCGCGCCTCCTGGACGATGGCGAGCTGGAACGCGACGCGCTCGATCCACACGACCGACACCTGGTTGCGCTCGGTGACGGCCTTGATGGCCGGGACGATGTCGGGGCCCTCGCGTCGAGCACGGTCCACGTCGAGCACGAGCAGCCGTCCGTCGGCGGTGCGTCCTGCGACGAGGATGACCGTGTAGTCGGCCGTGGTCTTCGTGCTGACGGCCAGGTCCACGACGGCGAAGCGCAGCAGGCGTTGGCGGTGGACGACGCTGCCGTCCGGCAACCGGTACTCGGCGCCGTGTGCGTCGTAGCGGTGCTGGAGCCAGTCCGGCTTGAACATGCCCGCGCCGGCGGTGACGAACTGGGCGAGGTGTTCCTGGGCAAACATCAGCTCGCCCATGTCGCGGCGCGCTGCCTGCAGCTCCTTCGCCGGGACGATCGGGTTCTCCGACGTGGGGCGCTGCCAACGCGCCCACCCCTCGCTGGTGGCGGCGGCCTCGAACAGGCCATGCACCCAGTTGAGGCCCGAGGGCGTCGTGCAGAACACTGCCCAGCCCTGCCGATCCGCCAGAGCGGGCCGGATGCCGTTGACCCACGCCTCCTCGGACATGAACGCAGCCTCGTCGAGCACGACACCGTCCAGGCCCACGCCACGGAGCGCATCGGGGTTGTCGGCGCTCTTCACCGTGACGCTCCCGCCGCCGGGCAGCGTGATGCGCATCTGCTTCTCGGACTTCTCCGCCCAACCCCCGCGGAGCGCCTTCTTGAGGTCGGCCCACACGAGTTGCCCCTGCGGGTACGAGGGGGCCACCCACCAGGTCGTGGCGCCTTCCAGCGCGCCGCGAAACCCGGAGTCAGGGGGCCCGTGACCTTCGATGCAGGCCACGAGCCCGAGGATGGACTTGCCCCACCGGCGACCGCAGACGACCACCTTCAACCGTGCGGGGTGGCGAAGCACGTCCAGCTGGTGCGGTAGCGGCTGCGGCAAGAGGATGCGGCCCACGTCGTCACCACCCTTCCCGCGTCGCACGTCCCGGCGCACGACGGCCATGGCCCGGCTGCCCCGGGAACGTCAGGCCGAGGCTGAACGGCGCGAAGCCGTGCGCGTTGCGCTTGACGGGACGGTCCCGGTCGTCGGCGGGCTCCCGGGTCCTCCAGTCGAGCAGCGACCCGCTGGAGCGTCCGGCCTCGACCGCATAGGCCAGCGCATCGACCACGTCGTCGTGACGCCCGAGCGGGAACGCCAGCAGCTCGTGGACGACCTCTTGTTCCCACGTGGCGCGGCGGGGGAGCAACAACCTGCCACCCTCGAGCGCGGCCGTCAGCGGCATGGCCCGGGCGATCTTGTCGCGGTCGGGACGCAGCTCACGTACCGGGATGCCTCGGCGTCGCGCCTCCTGGATGATCGCAAGCTGGAACGCCGTGCGCTCGATCCAGACCACGCGGACGTTGTGGGCCTTCACGATGCCGCGAATGGCCGGGACGATGTCGGGGCCCTCGCGCCTCGCACGATCGACGTGCAGGAGCAACAACCGCCCGTCCGGAGTCCGACCGAGCACGGCCACGACGGTGTAGTCCGCCGTCGTCTTGGTCGAGACCGCGAGGTCCACCGTGGCGAAGGCGGTGACGGCGTTGCGGCTCACCTTGGTACCGTCCGGCAGGCGCCAATGGTCGGGGCCGTAGGGCTCGTAGCGTTGCTCCAGCCACTCCGGCTTGAAGAGCCCGGCGCCAGCCGTCACGAACTCCGCGAGGAACTCCTGCGAGAACAGGAGCGGTCCCATGTCCCGCCGCGCCGCCTCGATCTCGGTGGCCGGCACGATGGGGTTCTCGCTGGTCGGCCGCTGCCACCGTGCCCAGCCCGTGCTCGTCGCTGCGGTCTCGAAGAGGCCGTGCACCCAGTTCATGCCGTTGGGCGTGGTCAGGAACATGGCCCAACCCTGACGGTCGGCGAGCGCGGGGCGGATGCCGTGCGTCCAGGCTTCCTCGCTCATGAACGCCGCTTCGTCGAGGACCACGCCGTCGAGGCCGACGCCGCGCAAGGCGTCCGGGTTGTCGGCGCTCTTGACGGTCACGCTGCCGCCGCCCGGGAGGACGATCCGCATCTCCTTTTCGCGCTTCTCTATCCAGCCACCACGCAGCGCCTTCTTGAGGTCGCGCCAGATGAGGACGCCCTGGGGATATGTCGGAGCGATCCACCACACCTGTGCACCTTCGAGTGCGCCGCGGAAGCCGGAGTCCGGAGGGCCATGCCCTTCGACGCAGGCGATCAGGCCGAGGAGGCTCTTGCCCCAGCGCCGTCCGCAGACCACGACCTTGAGCCGCGCCGGATGGCGCAGCACGTCGAGCTGATGCGCCAGCGGTTGCGGGAGCAGGATGCGCCCCACGGGTCAGTCTCCGTCCGCGACCTCGGCGTCGATCACGTCGCCTTCGGGCAGCGGCTTCGCGGCACGCCAGTCACTCGCACGCACGATCTCGACGGTCTGGTTCACCTGCGTCAGCGCCAGCGTGGACGGGCCCGGCTTGAGGCCCAGCTGGTCGAGAGCCTTCTCACGCGCACCGGTCAGCGACGCGAGGCCCTCCATGGCCTGCAACCGCAGCTTCGCAAGCACCTCGGCAGCGCGACGTCGTTCGCGGGGATCTGCCTTCGTATCGCCCGCGATCTGGACCAGCACGGCGAGGTCCACGCTGTGGTGGAAAGCAGGCGACGACAGGAACGAGCGATATGCCTCGATCGCCGCCATGGCCTCGGCCTCGAGGTCCATCAGGTCACCGTGGCGGGCGCGGGCACACGCTCTGCCTTCGTCCCCGTGAGCGTCTCTAACCGCTGCACGATCACGTCGCAGTACAGCGGGTCGAGCTCCATGAGGAACGCGGTGCGACCCGTGCGCTCGGCACCGATCAGCGTGGATCCCGATCCGCCGAACAGGTCCAGCACGTTCTCACCGGGGAGGCTGCTGTAGGTGATGGCACGCTCGGCCAGCTCGACGGGCTTCTCGGTGAGGTGGATCATCGACTGCGGGTTCACCTTCTTGACCTGCCAGATGTCGGGCACGTTCGGCGGTCCGAAGAAGCGATGCGCGGCGCCTTCCTTCCACCCGTAGAACGCCTGCTCGTGCGCGCCCATGAAGTCCTTCCGCGTGAGGACGGGGTGCTGCTTGTCCCAGATGATGGCTTGCGCGAAGTAGAGGCCCGAGGCCGTCAGCGCAGGCGGGTAGTTGGCGAGGTTCGCGTAGCCGCCCCAGATGTAGAAGGTGTGGCCCGGCAGCAGGACCCGCGAGGCGTTGCCGAACCACGCGAGCAGCATGGCGTCGAACTCGGCGTCGCTCACGAAGTCGTTGGCCAGCGGTCGGTCCTTGGCGCGGAGCTGCGCGTGCGTCGCCTTCGCCTTGCCCGGATGCCGCGCCAGATCGAGCTGCTGGTGGTGGGTCTTGGCCCGCGTGTCGTTCTTGCGCGTGATGCCCGCTGCGATGGCGTTGTTGCTGCGAGGCTCGACCTTCACGTTGTACGGCGGGTCGGTGTTGACCAGGTGGATGGGGGCACCGTCGAGCAGCCGGTCCAGATCCTCGACCGAGGCGCTGTCCCCGCAGAGCAGCCGGTGCCGACCAAGCAGCCACAGGTCGCCCCGCACCGTCGTCGCTTCGGCGGGCGGGTCCGGGACCACGTCCACGTCGACCTCGCCCTGCAACGCCCGGATCGCCATCTCGGCGTCGTGCGCGATGCGGGCCATCTCCTTGTCGTCGAAGCCGAGCGTGCGGAACACCTCGGGCGGCAGCGCCTGCAACTCGGCTGCGAGCCGGATGCTGTCCCACGTCGCCAGCTCGGCCGTGCGGTTGTCGGCGATCGCGTAGCCGCGTGCGTCCGCGCCATCGAGGTTCGTCGTGATGACCGCGATGTGCGTCCACCCCAGCGACGTCGCCGCCGCCAGCGTCCCGTTGCCCGCCAGCACGGTGCCGTCGGGTGCCACGACGATCGGTTTCTGGAGGCCGAACCTCGTCAGGCTGTCCCGGATCGCCGCGAGGTTCTTCTCATCGTGCGCACGGGCGTTGTCCGGGTCCTGCTTGAGCTCGGAGATCGGGCGGAGCAACGGCTCCAGACCGGGGGCGTAGCGGGCGGTGGGGGTGTGGGCGACCATTACGACGACTGTAGCAGAAGCGACAGCCGCGCCCTATCAAGATCGTGGGAACGATCGTCCGCCCTGGGCACCCTCGCGGCGCTACCCTGCCCGCCATGGCGGCCAAGGTGTCCTCGGCAGGGTGCCGACCATCAGGCGTCGAGGTGATGGACGGCGGCGGCCGCGAAGGCAGTCTGGGCACTGCGCTCGGAGACAAGTCGCGCCTCGAGGCGGTCGAGCACGTCCATCAGCTCGCTCACCCGGGCGACGATGCGGTACTGCTCCGCAGCGGGTGGGAGCGGGACTAGAACGCTCGCGAGCGAGCGGCCGGTGAGGTGCTTGATGGTGGCCCCTGTGAAGTGCTCGGCCAGCCTACCGTCCGAACTCGCGGCGCGAAGCACATGAGCCAGGTACCAGCTGCTGATGTCGGCGATCGGTCGGACGCGGTGCAGGGCCTTCTGAATGACCATGCCCTCGATGGACTGATCGCAGACGGCAGATCGCCCCGGCTCGCCGCCCTCGCAAACCACTAGATCTCCGATGCGAACAGTGCAGTCATCAAGTTGTGCGTCCTCGATACGCAGCTCTTTGATGTGCTCAGTATCGAAGCGATACCACTGGACGTTGGCATTCCGCAGGTACGGACGCAAGTGCCCAGTGTTGTTGGCCTTGTCGAGCATCTTGCCGAGGCGCGCCTCGGTGATCTGCGCGAAGAACACCCATCGCCACGAGGCCGGAATGGGATGCGGGCCCATCGGTTCGGGCCGCGGGTTCGATGCGCTTGTGTGAGACGGATGCACTGCTGGGTTTGCGGATCGCGCCGTGGCAACTCGCTCCAACAGTGTGGAGACTGGCTCATCGTTCGGATCCTGAGGAACGAGCCTTCCGCGTAGGGCCAGTTCAAGCACCAAGTGCCGAAGCGGCTCAACATCCTCTGTACCGCAGATCATCTCATCGACGCGCTCCGCAAACCGCTCCCACGCAGCATCCACCTCCTCAGGCGATGCCGCCGACCGCAGCGCGTCGAGCGTGGAGTGACGCGCAGCCACCCGCGTGCGCTCGCGCCGATCCTGGGTCCGCTCCAGGTCGTCGAGCAACCCCATCAACTCGTCCACGCGGGCGACGATGCGGCGCTGCTCGGCGAGGGGGGGGACGGGGATTGCCGCCGTTCGAATGTCATCAAGGCCTAGGAGCCTGCGCCACAGAGCGCACGCGCTCCTGATCTCGATTCGCTGCTTGGGAGCGGGGGTGGCGCGGCTCAAAATCGGGCATGGAACCGCTCTTCCGCCCGTACACGCCCGATCAGCACCATCTCCTGCCGCCCTCGCTGCGTGACTGGCTGGCCGAGGACCACCTGGCCTACTTCATCTCGGACACGGTGGACGACTTGGATCTGGGCGCCTTCCTCGCGCGCTACCGGACGCAGGGTGCCGGGACGATTGCCTACCACCCGGCTCTGATGTGCAAGCTGTTGCTGTACGGCTACGCCACCGGGGTGTTCTCCTCGCGCAAGATCGCCCGGGCCTGCGAAACGGACGTGGCCTTCCGGGTCCTTGCTGCGGGCGACCCGCCGAGCCATCGGACGCTGGCGCGGTTTCGCAAGCAGCACCTGTCCGCGTTTGAAGACCTGTTCCGGCAGGTCGTACGGGTGGCGCAAGATGCTGGCTTGGTGGCGTTGGGGACCTTAGCCGTGGATGGGTCCAAGGTGCGGGCGAACGCCAGCAAGCACAAGGCGATGAGCTACGAGCGCATGAAGCAGGACGAGACGCGACTGAAGGCGGAGATCGAGGAGCTGCTCCAGCGGGCCGAGGACGCCGACGCGGCCGAGGATGCGGAGTTCGGCGAGGATCGCCGCGGCGACGAGATGCCCGAGGGCGTGCGACGCCGCGAGGATCGGCGCCGGGTGATCCGGGAGGCGATCAAGCGCCTGGAGGCCCGCGCCAAGGAACAGGACGCGGAGGCGCTGGAGGCGGAGGCGAAGCGCAAGGCGGCTGGCGAGACGAAGCGAGGGCCCAAGCGAAAGCATCCGCTGGGCAAGCCCAAGCCGAGCGCTCAGGAGAACTTCACGGACCCGGACAGCCGGATCATGGACACGCAGAAGGACGGGTTTCAGCAGTGCTACAACGCGCAGATCGCGGTGGACGCCCAGGCCCAGATCATCGTGGCGGCAGACGTTGGACAGAACGCCGCGGACAACCCGGCGCTTCTCACGGTACTGGACCAGGCGAAGCGAACGACCGGACGTGATCCTCACGTTGTGCTGGCTGACGCGGGCTACAAGAGCGAGGCGAACTTCCTGGAGCTCGAGGCCCGTGGCATCCGTGGCTACGTGGCTCTGGGCCGGGAGGGAAAGCGTTCCGATCGGGACTCGAACCCAGCCCTCAAGGCGACGCGCCGGATGAAGCGCCGCGTGACGAGCCGGCGCGGGCAGGAGCGCTACCGCAAGCGCAAGCACATCGTGGAAGCCCCCTTCGGGTGGATCAAAGGGGTGCTCGGCTTCCGGAGGTTCCACCTACGCGGGATCGAGAGCGTGCGAGGCGAATGGAATCTGGTGTGCATGGCCTTGAACTTGAAGCGGATGGGCAGCAACTGGGCTTGGAGCTGACCTCCGGAGCGTCGGTGGCGGCCGCGTCAGCGCCGCGTACGTAGCCCCGGACCACGGCGAGCCCTCCACCGGAGCCGCGTAGGGGCCGATCGCGCCGAGAGGGTGGATCTGCGGCGCAGGCTCCTAGGCTGTTCTTGATTCCACGCTGACGATCCCACAACTGAGACAGGCCCATCGGCGACATGAACGCGATTGCCAGGTATTCGGCCGACTCTAGTAGCGCCGGACGCGCCAGCGCGATGTGCTGGTTGATGTAGGCCTCCCCAAGGTCAGGAGGGACCACGCCAACCATCCCGGTGTCGCCGGTTATGGAGATCAGTATGTCACCGTGCGCGGTTCGCGTCCGCGTGGCTTCGGCGGTGTCCGGGGGGCGTACATGCTGCACTACGGCAAGGTCTAGCCTCCTCGTTGCGTAGTCGAGGTTCCCAATACGTAGGAAACTTGCTCCAGAGTCAGCGTAGTACCTGGCCCATCCTCGGGAGCCGCTTGTCACAAACGCCATCACGTGCCCAGCTTCGTGCCAGCCCCAGGACGGAGGCAGGACGTACGGCTCGTCGTGCCGAGGTATCGGGCTATGCTCGAACGGCGCTGATCGGTGCTGAGAGTCACTCCGAGTTAGTACGTCGTCGATCTGCTGCAAGTAGTCAGCTGACGAGCCCTCGGAGGCATCTTGGTGCGCGAGTTTCCCGCGAACAGCGAGTTGCAGGACCAACTCTCGCAAGCGTGCGACGCCGTCTGGCGAGTCCGCCACGGCCTCGAATGCCGCGATCAGGTCACGCGGCGTCACGCTTCTTCCCGCAGCAGCGCCGCAGCAAGTGCGGCCTTGAGCTCGTCACGTAGGGCGGCGGCGGCAGCTCGCTCCTGGTCAAACCGAGCAAGGAGCGTGTCCGGATCCTCGTGGGTCGCCTCAGGTGCGTTCGGGTTCGCGATGTCGAGGTTGAACCCTCGGTCCCGGATCTGATCGATCGTGACTCGCCACGCCTTGTCGGTCTCCCCGCGTGACGTCCACCACGCCTTCTCGGGATCGAACTCCTCGATCCGCATGGGCTTCGTCTTGCTGTACGACTTGGCACCATCGGGGTACGGGTGCTCGTAGTACCAAACCTCCTCGGTCGGCTTGCCCTTCGTGAAGAACAGCACGTTCGTCTTGATGGACGTGTACGGCGCGAACACGCCCTTGGGGAGCCGCACGATCGTGTGGAGGTCGCACTCGGTCAGCAGGTGCTCCTTCACCCGCGTCTTGACGCCCTCGCCGAACAGCGTGCCGTCGGGCAGAACGACCGCAGCGCGCCCGCCGGGCTTGAGCATGGCGACGATGTAGACCAAGAACAGGTCGGCCGTCTCCCGCGTGCGGAAGGCGCTCGGGAAGTTGTTCTCGATCCCGTCCTCCTCCTGGCCGCCGAAGGGCGGGTTGGTGACTACCACGTCCACGCGGTCCTTCGCCGTGATGTCGCGCAGCGGCCTGGCCAGGGTGTTGTCGTGGACGATCCCACTGGGCACGTCGATCCCGTGGACCACCATGTTGGTTACGCAGAGCAGGTGGGGGAGTGGCTTCTTCTCGATACCGCGGATGCTCGTCTGGAGCGTGACCTCCTGCTCCGGGCGCCTCACCTCGGCCCTGCGGACGTGTTCGATGGCGCACGCGAGGAACCCGCCCGTGCCGCACGCCGGGTCCAGCACCGTCTCGCCGAGCTTGGGGTCCACCATGTCTACGGCGAACTGCGTGACGGCGCGGGGCGTGTAGTACTCGCCCGCGTTGCCCGCCCCCTGCAGCCCACGGAGGATCGTCTCGTAGATCTCGCCGAAGAGGTGGCGGTTCCTGCTGTCGTTAAAGTCGATGTCGGACTGGATGCGGTTGATCACCTGGCGGAGCAGCGTGCCCGACTTCATGTACTGGTAGGCGTCCTCGAAGACGCTGCGTACGAGCAGGCGACGACTCCGGAGGGCTCGGGCCTGCCTGGCCGTGGCGTCGCTGCCGTCGATCGGTGGGCCCGCCTCCAGGCCCTTGAGAGCGGGGAACAGCGTACTGTCGGCGAATTCGAGCAGGGCCTCGCCGGTTGCCCCTTCCTCCTCCTTGGCCCAGGCGCCCCAGCGCAGGTCCTCGGCGTGGCGCGTCTCGCCGCCCTCCAGCCACGTCACGTTGACCAGAGGCGAGGTGAAGCCGTCCTCGATCAGCTCGAGCTCGCGCTCACGGTCGTCCCAGATCTTGAGGAACAGCAGCCAGACGAGCTGGCCGATGCGCTGGGCGTCGCCGTCCACGCCGACGTCCTTGCGCATGATGTCCTGGATCGATTTGATCGTCGTGGTCAGGGACAAGGGGCCGGCCTCTCCAAAGCGCGTTCAAGCGACGGAAGCGTACAGCGCCGACTCCAGCTCGCGTAGCGCCTGCACGTAGCCATCCTTGCCACCGAAGTGATCGACAAGCTGCACGGGCGTCCCGAGATCCGAGATCGGTTGCACGCGCAGCACGGCAGGATCTTCGACAGAGGTGATGCCCTCGCTGGCGTACTTGTCGAGCAACGCATCCAGCACCGCACGTGCCTGCGGACCGTACTTCGTGAACACGTCGCGCTTGCGGACCTGCTCGGCGCGCTCGCGTCGCGTGAGCGGGGGTCGGTCGTAGACCACGTAGCAGATCAGGTCGAAGGGATCCAGGTCCTTGCCCGCGCCATCGCTGAGCGCCTCCAAGAGGACGCCCTGCTCCTGGAGTTCGTCCACGATCACCTGCTTGCGGTCGGACTCGGACCAGCGGCGCAGGAACGCATCCAGCGTCGCGTACTGGCTCGTCACGGTGCGGCGCGTGTAGTCCGTCAGCGACTCGGTGATCAGCTTTCCGTCTTGGTCGTAGTACTGCACCCGCTCGGCGAGGACGGACACCTCGACGCCGCTCACGCGGAACTTCCTGGTGCCCGGCGGCGGCTCGGGCGTCACGGGCGGGACGTCGTCGTCGTGCGGGTCGTCCGGCGGCATGGGCGGCTCGGGCGGATCGTCCGGCATGGGCTCGTAGATCACGATGGGATCGCCGTCCCAGTCCGGATCGGCGAAGAGCTCGGTGGCCTTCTTGAAGTCCATGATCGTGAACCAGAGCTTGCCCGACTCCTCGTGGATGCGGGTGCCGCGGCCGATGATTTGTTTGAACTCGATCATCGACTCGATGCGCTGGTCCAGGACGATCAGCTTGCAGGTGCGTGCGTCCACGCCGGTCGTGAGCAGCTTGGACGTCGTGGCGATGACCGGGTACCGCTGCTCGGGGTGGATGAAGTTGTCCAGGTCGTGCTGCCCCTCGGGGCTGTCGCCGGTGATCCGGACCACGAACTTGGCCGTGTTGGCGGCCTCGGCGGGCATCTGCCGCGCCACTTCGTTGACCAGCGCCGTCCGCATCCGCTCGGCGTGGTCGATGTCCTGGCAGAACACGATCGTCTTGCCGTAGGGGTCCGTCGCCTGCATGTAGGCCACGACCCTCTCGGCCACGCGCTTCGTCCGCTCGGTGAGCACGAGCGAGCGGTCCATGTCCTGCTGGTTGTAGACCCGGTCCTCGATCTCCTGGCCGAGGTCGTCGGTCATGCCCTTGGGCGGGCGCCAGCCCTGGAGATCCTTGTCCAGGTCGATGCGCACGACCTTGAACGGCGCGAGGTAGCCGTCGTCGATGCCCTGCTTGAGCGAGTATGTGAAGAGCGGCGCGCCGAAGTAGGTGAGCGTGGAGACTTCCCGCGTCTCCTTGGGCGTGGCCGTCAGGCCGAGCTGGATGGCGGGCTCGAAGTAGGCGAGCACCTCGCGCCATGCGCTGTCCTCGCGGGCGCTTCCGCGGTGGCACTCGTCGATCACGATCAGGTCGAAGAAGTCCGGCGAGAACTGCTTGTAGACGTTCTTCTCCTCCTCCGTTCCCGTGACTGCCTGGTAGAGCGCCAGGTACACCTCGTAGGACTTGTCGGCCGTGCGCCCCTGCACCTTCGTCATCGTGCCGCCAAAGGGCTTGAAGTCGTTCGTGATCGTCTGGTCCACGAGAATGTTGCGGTCGGCGAGGAAGAGGACCCGCTTCACCACGCCAGCCTTCCAGAGGCGCCAGATGATCTGGAACGAGGTGTACGTCTTGCCGGTGCCCGTACTCATGGCCAGCAGGATGCGCCGCTGGCCACGTGCCACCGCCTCGACCGTCCGCTGGATGGCGACGCGCTGGTAGTAGCGGGGCTCGCGACCGGAGCCGTCATCGTGGTACGGGAACCGGGCGACCCGGTCGGCCGTCTCGTCGAAGCCCTTCCATGCCCGGTAGCGGGCCCAGAGCTCGGCCGGTGACGGGAAGCTCCCCAGCGTGAGCGTGGACTCCACGGCGATCGACTGCATGGTGCGGTCGTGGAAGAGGAAGCCGTCACCGTTGGTGGAAAACACGAACGGGATGTCGAGCGCCTCGGCGTAGCGAAGGGCCTTGGGCATTCCGCCGCCGAGCGGATGGCGGTTGTCCTTGGCCTCGATCAGGGCCAGCGGCAGGTTGCTCTCGTAGAAGAGGACGTAGTCGGCCCGCAGCTGCTTGCCCCGGACGGCGACCTTGCCGCGGACGATCACGCGCCCGGCGGTGAAGGTGAACTCCCTCCGCACCTGGGTCGCGGCATCCCACCCAGCCTGCACGAGGGCCGGGGAGATGAAGTTCTGGCAGATCTCGGCTTCGTTCTGTTCCGACTTGTCCATGCCACCTTGCGGCGCGGAGCCGGTGTGGAACGCCCTGCTCCCCCGGCGGCGCCCGGAATCTAGCAGCCAGGGGGCGTCGTGCGAAGGGGGCCAGCCGGGACGTCGGAGCTGCGATGGCGCGCTCGCAGTGGCCTCCCAGCGTGGAGCCCCTGTCCGCGACGACGACGTCGCGCCCGCACGCTGTGTGGTCCGTCTCAGTACCCTCTGCGCCGGGCCCGGTGCCCGGGAGAGGGCGCGTGACGGACAAGCGACCGCAGACCATCCAGATCTACCTGCCGCACGGCGAACCTCGGGGCATCCGCGTTGCCGACGTCACGACACGGGCGATCCACGCGGTCCACGTACCCCGGGCGCGGATGGACGTCGCCGGCGAGATCGAGGAGCTGCGCGGCGTCGGCGTGTACTTCCTGGTGGGCGAGAGCGAGGGGGCTGCCCGTCCCACCGTGTACGTGGGCGAGGCCGAGGACTGCCTCGTCCGACTCAAGCAGCACAACGCCAAGAAGGACTTCTGGCAGCACGCCGTCGTGATCCTGTCCCAGGCGGGCAAGTTCACGAAGGCGCACGTGAAGTACCTTGAGTGGTACTGCCTGGGGCGTGCCAAGGAGGCCGGGCGCTTCACGCTGGACAACGGCAACGCCAGCAGCGAGCCGCACGTGCCCAAGCCGTTGATGGCTGAGATCCTCGATGCCTTTGACGTGCTCTCCACGCTCACGTCCACGTTGGGCTTCCCGGTCGTGGAGGCCCAGGTCCAGAAGCCACCCGCGACCACGTACACGCTGTCGCCCAAGAAGTCCTCGGTCGAGGCACGCGGCTACCCCGTGGACGACGGCTTCTTGGTCCTTGCTGGGTCCACGGCGGCTGCGACCGTGCGGACCAGCGCCGGCGCTTGGGTATCGCGCCACAGGGACGAGCTGTCGGCAGCGGGGATCCTGGACGTTGGTCCCTCTGGCACGATCTTCCGAGAGTCCTATGTGTTCAAGAGCCCGAGCGCGGCGGCGAGCGCGGTCCTAGGTGGGAACACCAATGGCTGGGTGGCCTGGAAACTGCCCGATGGCCGCACCCTCAGCGACGTCGTGCGCCGTGAAGACGGCGCGGCCGAGGCGTAGCGACTCGGAGGGCAGACCGTGCGCATCTCGCCGAGGTCGCGTGCTGCCTAGGCGGTCGGCCCGCGCCCCACTTCACTCTGGCAGCAGATCCAGGCGCTACGTCCCCTGCCGCTTGCCGCTTGCCGCTTGCCGCTTGCCGCTGCGGCGCAGGGCGGCATCGTGCGCCACACACTGATCTGGACCACCGTCAGTCGACTCCGTTCAGGAACCTGAACGCTTGTTGCAACTCCGCCGCCCTTGGGGCCGCGCCGCACGCTAAGAAGTGCTCCACGCGAGCGGCGATCCCGCTCTGCGAGGAGGCAACGTGGTCGGCGGAACAGCAGCGACAGCACATTGCCACGTGCCTCCATCGCATCGATGTGCCGAGCGTGACCGACGGCGACTTCCCCCCCGCTACGGCGCTTCACACGGCCCACGGCCAGATCTGAACGCCTGCTGCACCAAGCCGTGACACGAGCCGCTCGCTCGTCCGCTAGCCTGCTTGCTCACTGGGAATCAGGAACCGAGAAGTCATGACCCTGGAGAAGAAGGATGCAGTTTGAAAGTCAGCGACCTTGCGACGTCCGCGAGTTCTTGGAGGGCGATCCGGACCCCGTGATCGCCCACGTTCGGCGTGCGGGGACGATGGGTCGGCTGGCCTCTCACGAGCAGGAGGACGTCGGGCAGGAGGTTCGCGTACGGCTGCTTGAGCTGGAACGTGACGGCGTCGGGCCAGCACCAGGATCCCCGCTGAGCGCATGGCATGACAAATGTCGCCGGATCGTCCATGCCGTGGCACGAGGCGTACGCCGCGACCCCTCGCGTCGGTGGTTCTCCGCGCCACCTACCGACGGAGCCGAGCGGGGCGCAACATCGCCCACGGGGACAGATGCCGCGCACGGCCGCGAAGATTGGGGTCTGTCGGCCCTTGCTGCCGTGCTGGATGTCCACGGCGACGTGCTACGCGCAGGGGAGCGCAGGGCATTCGGTGCGCTCGCCACGCGGTGCGATATCCGGGCCGTGGCGGCCGCACTCGGCCAGGCGCACAAGCTAGTGGCCATGCGACTGCAGCGAGGTGCCGTCAGGATGGCAGCGTCTCTCCATGGTCACCAGGGCCACCATCTCCCCCGCTGGCTGGTTGTTGCCACGGCCCGCGACTCCCGCCGCAAGGAGTGGCCCACGGTGTGGCAACTGGGCGTTCGACAGCGCCGCCCGGCACGTGAGATTGCGCAGCGGTTGGGGCGCGATGAGCGGAGTGTGAGGCGGCTGTTGGCCGCGTGGACGGCGATGGAAGCCGGCAAAATCGGCGGATTCCAGGACGTAGGTCCCATGAAACCCGGACAGATCCTGTTCCGGGGTGGCCTATAGGGGTAGCGGGCCCAAGGGACGGCTCGCCAGCAACTTGGCCTCGCTTCAAGGGGAACATTCATGGCACGTCTCGCTCGCCAATACGGCCGCGTCATGCTCTACGTCCTGCCGCTCGTGCTGATCGCGGCCTTTTTCGCGCTGCGGCCGCACGGTGCCGAGGGTGGAACTGCCTATTCGGACCCCTTCTGGACACCGCCATCGAACAGCGAATGCTCCGCGTGCAGCGGATGCGGCTGTCCGAGCGCACCCGAGTTCACACCGGAGGGGGTGAGCGCCCGCACGGGCGAGCTGGTGTTGGACATCCCCGTGTTCACGTTCCCCGGCCTGGAGGGGCCCACGGTGTTCTCTCTGCGCTACCGCAGCATGATCGACGGGTCCACGCAGGCGGGCAACCGCATGGTGCCAAGTTGGGAGATGTCGGCGGAGTATGTCGTCATCAACAGCGGAAATCCAACAGCCTCCGGCGGCCACGAGGTCTGGATCCGCCGCAGCACAGGCGTCGCCGACATCTTCGCGTGGGACGGCTCGGCCTACTACCCCGACTCCTGCCTCGTCACCGACACGCTGACCGTGAACGGCGGTGGCAACTACGTGCTGGAGGACAAGTACGGAGCGACAGTTCTCTTCGACTCGCAGGGCATGTCTGACGTCTACACATCAAGGAATGGAAACACGCTGACCACGCAGTACGATGCCAATCGGCAGCTCACCGGCCTCGTAGACAGCCGCGGCTTGTCCTACACGATCGTCCTGGATGCCAACGACTACATCGAGTCCATCGAGGACCCCGCCGGCCAGGTCTGGGAGTTCGTCATCGACAGCGACGACAACCTGGAGTCGATCACGTCCCCAGCCACACCCGACCAGCCCTCCGGCGTCACGCGCACGTTCTATTGGGACGCCTACGACCGCTTGACCGGGATGCAGGACGGACGCGGGAACACGGTCACCACCTACACGTACGTCGGCGCGACCGGCCAGATCGACAAGGTCACGATCGACGGCGTGGACGTGGACTACGCCTACACGGCGGGTACGCCCAACATCACGACGCGCACCGACCAGAACGGCAACGTCCACCGCTACCTCTGGACCGACCAGGTGGTCGAGCAGACCGACATGTGGATCAGCTCGGCCGCCGAGTACGTGACCGAGTACCGGCACACGGGCAACGTGCTGAACTCGATCGTGAGGCCGCTGGGTGGCCGTACGGACTACACCTGGGATGGCAACTACAACGTGACCGAGATCCGCCGCCGCACGACGGACACGGGCACGAACGACGCCTCCGACATCGTCGATTCCTACACGTTCAACGGCTCGAACTTCATGACGAGCCACACGAACTCGCTCGGCGACGTGACCACCTACACGGTGGACGCGAGCGGCAACCGCACGGCTACGACGTTCGAGACGGTGACCAACCCGGCCACGCAGACCGCCAGCACCAGCGCGACCTACACGGGGTCGGGGCAACTGGCCACGTCCACCGACGAGCAGGGGACGGTTACCAGCTACACGTACTACTCGACCGGCCTCAAGACGGGCCTGTTGGAGAAGGTACGCATCGACCCCACGGGCCTCGACATCACCACGACCTACGACTACAACGACGCGGGTGACGTGGTGAGCGTGCAAGGCCCACGCGGATTCACGACGACCTATACCTATGACGCCCTTCGGCGCGTGGTGGAGACGGAGGCCCCGTCCCCGCTTTCCTACCGCGTGCAAAACGATTGGGACGGCAACTCCAACTTGGTGGAGCGGCGGGTCGAGAACATCGACAAGGACGGCACGCAGAGCGGCAGCCACCCCTGGATCACGACGGCCTACACGTACACGGACCGCGACCAGGTGGAGACGATCGTCGAGGACGTCACGTCCAGCACGACACGCACGACCGAGTACGAGTACGACGATGTGGGCAACAGGGTCCTCCTGATTCGGCCCGAGGGCAACAAGGAAGCCTGGACCTACAACGAGCGGAACTTGGTCGCCACGCACGTCCGGGGCTACACGGACGGTGACGCCTCGACGCGCTCGTGGGTCTACGACGACAACGGGAACCCGACGGGCTTCACGAACGGCCGCAGCTACACGACGACGACCACGTTCGACGCCTTCGACCGAAGGACGAAAGTCACCAACGCCGCTGGCCACTACACCGAGTTCACGCTGGACGAGTTGGGCCAGATCACCGAGGTCGCCAAGTACGACTCCTCGCACAACCAGCTCCAGCGGGAGAGCCGCTACTACGACGAGCGGGGCCGGCTCTGGAAGACCTCGGGTCTGCGCAAGGACCCGAGCGGAACCTACAGCGACGCCGTCATGACCTACGCCCGCCTCAAGACGGGGCAGGTGAAGACCATGACGGACGCCGTGGGCAGCGTCACCGAGAACGTACACGATGCCGCCGGGCGCCTCGTCTCGGTGGAGGACCACCTCGGCAACATCGTCACCTACACGCTGGACGACGGCGGTCTGGCGACGGCCTGGGAGATCGAGGAGACCGACGGCAGCGGCACGGTCACCCACGAGTACGAGGCCGAGTACGACGCGCTGGGCCGGAAGACGGTCGACAAGGAGATCGACCGGACCAACGGGTCCAACGTGCTGGAGACGGAGTACTTCTACGACAGCCGCTCGAACCGGACGTTCCTGATCGACGCCATGGGCAACCCGACCCGCTGGACGTTTGACGCTAACGGGCGCATGACCAAGCGCGAGCGGGCGCTGGCCATCGGTGGGACGATCGACACGTTCACGAGCGCCCAGGTCACGGAGTGGGGGTTCGACGACAACGACCGCATGACGAGCCACACGGACGACGGCTCGAACGCGACGACCTGGGCGCACGATGCCCTGGACCGCGTCGTGACGATGACCTACCCGGACACGACCTACGTCACCTACGATCACGACGCCGAGGACAACGTCGTCGAGACGATCGACGCCGCCGGCAACGAGATCGACGACACGTTCGACAACCTGGACCGCAACACGTCCCGCACGATCACGCTGGCCGGTGGGTTCGGCGGCACGACCAGCGAGACCCGCACGTACGACGGCCTGAACCGGATGCTGACCAACGACGACAACGACTACGACCTGACGTTTACGCATGCGGTGGTCGGGCTCAAGTCGATGGTCTACAGCGAGGAGCAGGCGTACGCGACCGGCACGGCGTATTCGAAGACCGTGACCAAGGTCTACGACGCCATGGGCCGCAAGGCGACCGAGGCGTACCCCGGGGGCATGAACCTCACGTACGTCCGTAACGGCCTCGGCCAGCTCACCTCGGTCAACGACGGCACCACGGCGGTTGGCACCTACACCTACTGGGGCTCCCGTGAGAAGGGCGTCACGTTCGGCAACGGTGCGACCCAGAGCAACACCTACGGTGGCTTCCGCCAAGAGGTTACGTCGATCCACCACCAGGACTCGGGTGCGGGCACGCTGCTCCGCATGGACTACGGATACAACGCCGTGCACGACCGGACCTACGAGCGCTTCGGAGCCTCGGGCGCGAGCGGCGAGGCGTTCGAGTACGACAAGATGCGCCGCCTGACCAAGGCGTGGATGGGCTCGTCGACGCCGAGCAGCCCGAGCGGGCAGCCGCACACCGAGACCATCGACTTCAACATGGACGACGACGGCAACCGGACGAGCAAGGTCCACACGCCCTACCTCGGGAGCCCCGCGTCCACGTCCTACACGACGAACAGCCTGAACCAGTACACGGCGGTCGGCGCGGCCTCGCTCACCTACGACGGCAACGGCAACCTCGTGGACGACGGCACGTACTACTACGAGTACGACTACCGCAACCAACTGATCGAGGTGGGCCACAGCGGCGGGGCCGTCATCGCCACCTACCGTTACGACGCCATGGGACGGCGCGTCGAGAAGAACGTGTCAGGTCCCGGCATCACTCGCTTCATCCTGTCGGGCCTCGAAGTGATCGAGACCTGCGCGGGTCAGACGACCTGGGCGCAGTCCTTCGTCTATGCCGACGGCATCGACCGCGTCGTGTCCATGCGCCAGGCGGACGTGCTGGACTGGGATGCGGACCTGGATACCAGCGAGCTGGTCTGGAGCTACTACCACCGGAACGCCCTTGGCAGCGTCATGTTCATCAGCGAGCCGGACGAAACCGAGGCCGCGACGTACCGCTACACGCCCTACGGCGAGATGACGATCAAGCGCGGCGGGTTCGTCCAAGGCTCGGATCCACTTGGGCAGGACATCGGGTACACCGGGCGGTGGTACGACGCAGAGGTGGCTGTTTGGCAATTCCGGTTCAGAGCGTACTCGGCTTCAACTGGTCGATTCCTCCAACGAGACCCGATTGGCTACGGGCCTGCACCGAGCCTGTACGCTTACGTTGACTCGAGCCCCTTCAACTACGTGGATCCGCTCGGGCTAGAGGAGCTGCCTGTTGACCTTGGCGAGCGCAAACTCGGAGATTGGCTGGATGAGTGGCGGGAGCTCTCACGCACTAAGATGAAGGGGTCAAACGTCATCCAGTGGAAGCTCGGCAACATCTGCTACGAGGCGACCGTTTGGGCGACGTGGGATCGAGTGACGAGCGTAAGGCAGCGCGCGCGTCTCGGCTACTTCCGGATCAACGTCGGCTCTCATGTGCCGAACTGGGTAAACAAGACGGCTGCCGTCATGAGCACACTTGGCGGGGCTGGCGTCAAGCACGGTGCAAAGACCGGTGCCGCCGCGCCCTATGTAGTCGCGGTCGGCACCGCTCTCGTGATCATGGGTTCGGCGCTGGAGTTTGCAGTGTTCCTTACGGATATCTTTGCAGGGGACAAGTATGAGAATCACTGGATCGCATTGGCAGGGCCCGACGGCAGGAGAGACGGCGGTATGTTCCGGGTGACCATTGAGAACTTCAAGGTCGTCTATGCGACCCCTCCTAAGCAGGCCCCGTGCAAGGACGAGAAGTTCATCGTTGGTGTCGTTGAGCTCGGATGCATGCTGTATCCCGAGTTCACCAGTGAAGGACGCACGTGGCATGGCCCTGGCCCGCGCGGTGGTCGGGGATCAGGCTGGACTGGGGAGCCGGTGAAGGCAAACTAGGAGTGTCACGTCGTCACGGATCGGAGGCAAGCGTGCCAGGCCAGCCAAACTCGCATGGGAAGCAACGCTCCGTCGTGCGAGCCGCTGTGTGGCTTCTGGCCTCTGTGACGTGCTTCGGGTGCGGGGGACCGACAGGAGACTCGGCCCCCCGGATGGTGGAGATTCAGCACGAATCTTCTGCTCAGCCGCTTGGGGGTTCGCACGTGCCGGGGCACCTGCTCGCGCGGGAGTCCCGGATCGCTGCTTCTCGTCAAGCGCCTGCGGGGGGCGTAGATTCCCTTGGCCTCGCGTCGGCTGATCCGCTGGAGTTGGCGAATTGGATTGCTCGACTTCCTGACTCTGCATGGGAAGACGTGGAGCCCCTGCTCCCGCGCGTGGTTGAGTTGCTCTCGCATGCAGATGAAGACGTTGCCTTAAACGCCGCGATGGTTCTCGGCGGGGCTTGCCTCGAGCAACCAGCGTACATCCGCGCACTGGTCTCAAGTGCGCGCGAAGTGCGCGGAGAGAGCCTGTTCGGGGTGAATGCCGCCCATGCGATCGCATCTTCGTGCTTGCAAATGCTGCCCCAGGCCGAAGCAAGGGCGGCCCGCCAGTTGGTTCGTCGCCTGTTGCAGGCGCATCGATCGACTACTGCAGAACATCTAGCGTTCGTTGAAGGTCAGATGCGTGATGCCGCTGTTGATTGGAGTGCCTTCTCGAAGCGAGAGCGCCAATGTTGGTGGGGGCGTGATGACCGGTAGAAAGGATAACTCGCCGTCTGGCGACGCCGCTGCTGGAGACCAGGGGCCTTTCGCGCAGCGTGGCCGGCAGTGGGATTTCGTCGTTCTTCTGGTGAGCCTACTGTTGCTGCACTGGGGTCGGGAGCGCAGTGACTGGGTGATGCAGGCGCTGGGAATGTTGGGGGTCTTGGCAGGTGCCGTCGCTCTCGTTCGACATGCGATTCGGAGGCTCAGCTAGAGGGTTTTTCGTGTTGCGCACGCATACCTCTGGAGGAATCTGCGCTGCTCCGCGTCACGACATTCTGACTGTTCTGTCCGAGTTCTCGGCAGCTGCCGGATCACAGGGACTGCCATCGTCTCGTGCGGCGGCCGCTCCGAGGCGGGCGGGGGAGGGCGTGATGCGACACGCCGCTGAGTACACGTCACAAGCGCCCCGGCGCCTCGCCCTAACCCGCGCACCATGCGCCACTTACGACACGCGACGATCTGTTTCCCAAGCTGAATGTCGTCGGTTCGAGTCCGATCGGGCGCTCCACTCCGCTTCCCGCTAAACGGCGGAACTCCGGGGTCTGCGCGCCACAGATGGCTGCGTTCACGCACGACCCGAAATCGCGTGAACGGCGAGGTTGTGCGAGGTCATGCAGCAAGCGGACGGTGTGACATCCCAACCCACGACTCAAGGCGCTCAGCATTCCGTGGCACACCGCGGTCAAGGGGCGTGCCGTTCAGCGAGGCGACCGGCGCCCAGCACAGCCTCCATTGGTGACTGCGGACCTAGTCGGCGAGGTGAACATCGGCGGGCACCCAAGTTGCGTCTGTAGCGAGCAAGTCACGCAGGGGCGCCCATGCCTCACCGGTTGGGCATGCCGTTGCTGACGTCGTGAAGGCAGTCGTAGGGTCTTGGGCCTTCTCAATCAAGAGTCGGACCGCCTGCCTTGGATGCTCAACCCGTTCAGTGCCATTCTCAGATCGCACCACGGCCCGCACGATCTCGATCCCCGCGAACAAGCGACCCGCCCCAACGGCCTGCTCGACCCACGGGCCGTCATAGACGCAGCGCGTGTGGCCGTCATCGACGACAATGTCCGCCTGCCCAACACCATAGATGAGCATGGACGCTCGAGCATCTCGTTGGTGGACTAGCCTTAGGTGGGCGGGCTTGGTCGGGAGACACGCAGTCTTGCGGCGCGTGGCCAGCGTGGCGCCGATCGCAGCCATGGCGAGGGAAGCCAGTAGCGCAATCGCGAGAGTCCGAGGGCCCGCACGCTCCATCAGTCGGCCTCCGCCGGATCGCGCCGTTCTAGGAACCGCACGGACTGACGAGCACTCTGGCGTGCGATCGCCACCAACTTCCAGTTCGTGGTCCCTCGCGCCCAGTCTAGCGGATGAATCGGCGTCGTGATGTCAGCGCGCGTCCAGTGCAGCCGAAACCTGCCACTCTCGTCACCGTCAAGAAGGCACTCATAGTCAATCGGCGTGCGGGCGACGGACTGGAGCTGTCCGTGCTCGTAGCGGGACTCATCGAATTGAGTAAGGTGAATCCGCAGGCGCGTGCGCCCGTTGTGCTCTTGCCGTGCCGTCACGCTTCCCATCCACCACTTGGAACTACCTCTCCAAGCGTGAACGAGTACTCGACCGGACTCGCCAATGTGAAGTGACACATCTCTGGCTGGATCAAAGGTCTCCAGGGTCAGTAGCAACCTCGTCGGTGGCACGAAGCCTTCGGGCCGACGCTCGGCCCTGCATGCGCCGAGCATAGTAGGGGTTGCCAGAATGGCTGCCACCGCCAACCACCTGCACCGACGACTCCGGTGCAGCATGTGCGAATCCTGAGACCAGATCAGATCGGCCATCAGCCGCAGGGCGTCGCTTGACCCGGCAGGGGCTTCGGAGACCCAGCCTCGTCGACCTCAGCGGGGTCCCACTCAGCATCAGGTGGGACGTTTCTAGATGCGGACGCACTCCCACTATCTGGAATCAGGCCAAGCTCGCTCTCGTCTGCACGCGCGTTCTCTTGCCCAGGGAACGGCGCCCATGAGGCATAGAACTCGCGAGTAAGGAGCATTCTTCGTGAATCGACGTATGCCCAGAAGTTGCATCGGTCGTAGACGATGCCAACGAAGTCGTAGGTGATGCGAACGCGTGTTCCGAGTCGTACGTTGCTACTGGGGATGCCGGGGCTGTCGTCCCAATCCACAACACAGGGATCGACCGGAACCTGGTCCACGTCCAGATCCGGATTGTCCGGTGGGGTCGGGCTTCCATGAGAGTCGACCGTGCTGCCGTCGACGCGAGCCCCCCCCGCGATTCTCCCGTCAGATTGCTTGTCAAGTTCCCAAGTTCCCGCAGTAGGGGGGCTCGAAGAACTGCCGCCATGCGGGGAAGGCAACGTCTTGCGAACGAAAGTGCGAAGCACGCAGCACTCACATCGAATGGTAGGTGGCGCGTGCTTGAAGACCACCGCCGCAGTGAAGTGGAACCCGACAATGGGGTCCTTCTCGCTGACTTGGTGTCCATCCGGTGGACTCGGATTGCAGTCTTCAGGAAGATGCCACTGGTCTACCTCACATCGCACGCGCGCGCCGTCGATGACGGTGCCATGGTCGGGCAGGCGTTGTTGGGAGAAGTATGGGATTCCGTCTCGGAGCAGCCTGTGGGCGTACGGATTCGTACGCGCGACCGCGGCGCCAAAGGACGCTGCCGGCCCATCGTCGCCCTTCTTGTTGGACTCCTCCGGACTGCCAGGCGCAGGGCTCCAGACTGCCCCGCCGAGTGAGATGGGCGCATCGCCCTCTGCGATCGCGTGCGGTGGGACGTGAGGCGTGCTCAAGTCCTCGACAATTGCATCGACTCGACGGTGCTCGGCTCCGAGAGCGGCCGCCCCATAGACGTGGGCCACGGCTGCCCGTGTCCAGAAATCGTCATGCACACTTCCAGATCCAGCAATCATCAATGCAAAGCGGAGGGCATCCGCCGCGGAACGCTCCGCTCCGAGCTGGTGGCCGCATCCCGTGCAGCATGCGCCTGGGCGCACACCCCTGGAACCTGTTGCGCGCATGTGTAGAGACTCCGCAGCTAGTACGGACGCCAACTCGGAGCCTGCATCAGGAAGTGCACGGCTGCCGAGGCACCATCACCCACGTCGAACGTGTAGCGCATCCGGATGATCTCCTTAAGGCTGCCGACATCGAGCGAGGCGATGCCGACGCTCGTCAGCGTGGAGAACGACGCGGCTGCGCTGAAGGCGGTGTCCTCCTCGTTGCGGTGCTCGACGTCCACCTTGAAGTTGGCGCTCGAGACGTGTGTGAGATCGATCGTGAAAGTCGCGGCAAGTCCGCCGCGGCGAAACTGCGGGCTGTGGTAGGCGTTGCCGTCAAGCTTGAAGAGAGTCGTTCCTACGACCATGATCGCTTCTCCAAGAATCCCGTGTGAGCTCGATTGCCCACGGACAGACGTGGTAGCGATCCGTGGAGGGGCGCGCAAGGGGCTCGCCGTGAAGGAATCGCGAGTGGGGCTTGGGGCCCTGTGCCGGGCGCTGCCGGCAGCGTCACGGCGACATCACACCGCCCGAGAAGTGGACCTTGGCTGTGTGAGTGGGCCGCACGCCCTCCGCGTGACCGGCCGCTACGTCCCCGTCCTCCGCTCCCCCCGCCGATCCCAGGACCGGGGCTGGCTGACGGGACGCCCGCGCCTCTTGGCCTTGGGCGCCGCACCGGGCAGCGGCAGCCGCTCGACGGTGCCTTGGACGTCCAGCAGCGCGAGGTCGGTGTAGCGGGCCATGGTCGTCTCGATGGAGGCGTGCCGGGCCAGGGCCTGCGCGACGCGGGGGTGGACGCCCTGGGTGGCGAGCCAGGAGATGAACGTCGTCCGGAGTCCGTGGAAGTCGATCACGCGGCTGGTCTCATCCTCGCGCTCGATGCCAGCCGCCTCGCGGTCGCGGTGGAACGTGAGGGTGTTGGGGAACATGCCAGCGGGGATCACGGGGTCGGTCGGCTTCGCGGTCCGGGGCTTGGCGGCGACGAGCTGGTCGAGCAGGACCTCGGCGAGCGGGACCGACTGGTCACGGCGGCTCTTGGACGAGGCCGCGGGCACGTGCACGACGCGGCGCCGATCGTCGATGTCGCACCAGCGAAGGCGCCGGATCTCGCCAGCACGTAGGCCCGTGCCCAGCGCGATGGCGTAGACCAGGGCGCGAACATCGCCGAGCTGCGTGAGGCGTTCCCGCTCCTTGTCCGTGACGCCCGCGTGGATGCGCGCCTCGGTGGCCTCCTTCAGCGGCCGGGTGCGTGCGGCGTGGAGCAGGGCCTCGGCCTCCTCGGGCGTCAGGGCGCGGCGGACGTGGCGGCGGTCGGCGCTCTCGTTGAGTGGCTTGATGCCCTCGAACGGGTCGAAGGGCGAGCGGCGGGTCTTCACCAGCCAGATCCCGAACTGCTTGAGCGCCTGGTAGTAGCGGTTCACGGTGCGGGCCGCGACACCCGTGGCGCGGATGGACGTGAGGAACTCGCTGGCACCGGGCAGGTCGAAGTCCTTGAGCCTTCGCGCTTTGCGATGGGCCACGTAGGCGTCCAGGCACTGGCGGCGGTCCTTCACGTACCGCTCGACGCGACCCCGGCCGCGGATCGTGGTCTCGAAGTCGTCCAGGTGCTTGGCGAGCGACTTCTCGGTGGCCGAGGCGAACGGGTCCACGATGCCGGCGCGGCGTAGCTCCTCGGTGCGCATCCGTTCCGAGGCGATCAGCTCGGCGGCGCGACGGTCCTTGGCCCCGGTGGACTCGTGGAACCGCTGGCCGCCGACGTAGTAGAGGGCCCAGTAGGTGCGCCTGACCTGCCCCCCTCTGAGTGCGCCACCTGGTCGAGTACTTTCAACCGATCATGAGCCTGCCCCCAAAGTCGGTCCAGCCATTCATGTCTTCGCGGCCACGGTTCGCAGCCTGGATGGCTCGCCATGGCGAGCCATCCGGGCTGCGAACGCCTCGGGAGCCAGGTCCCCCAAACGGGAGTGTGGTCTCACTTGGTTGTAGTCGCGCCGCCAATCCTGCAACGCGCGCCGTGCCTGATCAAGGGTGTCGAACCACCGCGTGTTCAGGCATTCATCGCGGACGCGGCCATTGAAGGACTCGATGTGGGCGTTCTCGACTGGCTTGCCCGGTCGGATGAAGTCGATGCGGATGCCTCGGCTGAAGCTCCAGGCATCGAAATGGTTGCAGGTGAACTCCGGTCCGTTGTCGACTTGGAGAACCCTTGGGGCGCCACGCCGAGCAATCACCCTCTCGAGAGCTTCGGTCACGGCCTTCGAAGGGAAGCGGCGGGCAGCCCGTAGGGCCAGGCACTCCCGCGTGAACACGTCCAGCACCGTCAACGTGCGGAACTTGCGACCATCCGTCGTGGCGTCGCTCATGAAGTCCAGCGTCCAGCGTTCGTTGGCCACCTCGGCCGCCGGCGGCTTCACCCGGGGTCGGCTGGCGAGCTTCTTTCGGCGCTTGACGCGCACCGTGAGCCCTTCCTCGCGGTAGAGGCGATAGACGCGCTTGTGGTTCACGTGCCAGCCCTCGCGCCTCAGCAGCACCGTCAGGCGCCTGTACCCGTAGCGGGGCCTGGCCAGCGCAAGATCCTTCAGACGCATCTTCAAGGCCGTTGGCTCCACCCGTCGACTCACGTGCCGGTGCACGTTCCGCGCAAAGCCCAGCACGCGGCAGGCGCGCCGCTCGCTCACGTCGTAGAGCGTCTGCAGGCTGCGGACCTCGAGTCGCTTGCGAGCGGAGCTCAATCTTTTTTTCGCAGGACTTCCTGGAGCATCTGCTTGTCCAGCGCCAGGTCGGCCACCATCGCCTTCAGGCGACGGTTCTCCTCCTCCAGCTGGCGCAGACGCTTGATCTCGCTCGGCGCCATCTCCCCGAACTGGCGCTTCCAGCGGTAGAACGTGTTGCGGCTGATGCCCATCTTGCGGCAGACGACCTGCACCGGCACGCCCAGCTCCACCTGCTGGACCACGTGGGCAATCTGCTGCTCCGTGAACTTGCTCTTGCGCATGGCTGATCCAGACCTCCCATTATGGGACTTTTCCCATTTCGTCTGGACCGTCTTTCGGGGTTTGCGTCACTACCACCAGCAGGCGCTGGGATCGGTGACGGAGATCAGCGACCCGAGTGGTGCGGTCGTGGAGTGGGTGACGTACGACGTGTACGGAGCCGCGACGATCCGCGACCAGGCCGGGTCGACCGCGAGCAGCAGTGCCGTGGGCAGTCCATTCCTGTTCACCGGGCGCGAGTACGACGCCGATAGCGGGCTCTACCACTATCGGGCAAGGGCGTATGACCCAGCGGGAGGGAGATTCCTGCAGAGGGATCCGTTGGGGTATGTGGATGGGTTGAACGATCGGGAGTATGTGTCGTCCCGCCCTGCAGGGCTCCGTGACCCGGGTGGCACCAAGTCAGATGGGCCTCCCGCGCCGATTCGAGTCAAGTACCCCAAGAGTTCGAATCCAGATCCTGCCGCGGCTGCGGCAGAGGACAAGGCGGCCGCCAAGAAGGCCGTCGACGATTGGAACAAGGCGAATCCAGACAACCCCGTTCCCAAGGACGTTGCCGACTCGATCGGAGATCCGTTGGGGAAGGGGCATGTCGGGGGCTTGACGCACTGGCGCCTGCGCTGCCGTGTGCACTCTCAGGATCGGGACGGAACGCGATTCCATCGCTACGAATTCGAGTGGGACGAGTTGTTGGTCATTGTTGAGCCCGACGATGGGTCGCTCAGCGACCACGAGAACGGCCATGTCGAGGTCACAGAGAAGGCTCGCCAAGATGCGAATGAGGAGGAAGCTAAGAAGGACCCCCGAGACGTCGGTGAGGAGACAGATGATGAGCGAGAGGCCGCGCGCCGCAAAGCGGAGAGGGAGGCCATGTCGAAGGCGAAGCAGGCAAACGACACATACGACGAGAGGACCGCCCACGGCAAGGAGCAGGGGAAGTACAAGGGGGGCGGTGACCCCACCGCTCCCGAGCCCCGAACTGACCGCCCGGCGGGTGGACGCTGAGATGGCGCCCTCGCTGCGTGGCCTGGGAAGCTGGGCCGCAGCATGGCTCTGCGGCCTAGCGACGGTTGTGTCCTTGGGCTGCGGGGCGGATCCGTCTACTGCCGCCCCGCCGCCTGCTGTCTCATCGGTCTTCGAGAGGATCATAGAGGCCCTTCGCGTTCCCAAGTCGCGGCTTGCGTCGAACACGCGATTCGCCTCGCTCCCCTTGAGTGAGAGCGACCATGAGGTCGCACATCGCATTGCTGTTTGGTGGTTTGACACCGACCGAGAGCGAGCAGTCAAGTTGGGAAGCGGCTGGTCGGCCGTCCTTCGGCATCGGATCGACGTTGGCGAATTCGACCCAACGCCTGTCGAAGCGTTGCGACCACGGGAGACGTGCCTGCTCCGCACTTCATTTGCAGAGGGCACGTCCGGCGGTGTCACATCTGAGGTGGTCCTGGCGATCGTCATCACCCCTGATCCGTAGTTCCGCAGGCTCTCGCTGACGGTGAGCATCCGCTCGGCGAACCGCGATCCGTCCGCACTGTGCGACCCGAGCGAACCCTTGCGCCGGAGCGCCGCCGTTCGCAACGCACGCTCGGTGGCACTGTTCGTGGGCTCCTTGGGCCCGCCGACTGTGGCGCGCAGGTGGGTGGCGCTGCAGGCCCCGCCTGCGGAGTACGATGCCAGAGCAACTCCTGTCACCTTGGCCGGCCTACGGTGCAGACCCCCTGCGGAGCAGGCCGCACTTGGAGTCTCGCCAGCACCCATGGCGAAGCGATGCGCCGGATCTGCTACTCCATCCAGTGAACCGGGCCTCGCCCGCCTGACGACCGCCGAGAGTCGAACGCGGTTCCGGCTGCCGGCCTCGCAAGTGCGTGCCTTGCTTGGCGCCAGGTGACGCAAACCCCGAAAGACGGTCCAGACGAAATGGGAAAAGTCCCATAATGGGAGGTCTGGATCAGCCATGCGCAAGAGCAAGTTCACGGAGCAGCAGATTGCCCACGTGGTCCAGCAGGTGGAGCTGGGCGTGCCGGTGCAGGTCGTCTGCCGCAAGATGGGCATCAGCCGCAACACGTTCTACCGCTGGAAGCGCCAGTTCGGGGAGATGGCGCCGAGCGAGATCAAGCGTCTGCGCCAGCTGGAGGAGGAGAACCGTCGCCTGAAGGCGATGGTGGCCGACCTGGCGCTGGACAAGCAGATGCTCCAGGAAGTCCTGCGAAAAAAAGATTGAGCTCCGCTCGCAAGCGACTCGAGGTCCGCAGCCTGCAGACGCTCTACGACGTGAGCGAGCGGCGCGCCTGCCGCGTGCTGGGCTTTGCGCGGAACGTGCACCGGCACGTGAGTCGACGGGTGGAGCCAACGGCCTTGAAGATGCGTCTGAAGGATCTTGCGCTGGCCAGGCCCCGCTACGGGTACAGGCGCCTGACGGTGCTGCTGAGGCGCGAGGGCTGGCACGTGAACCACAAGCGCGTCTATCGCCTCTACCGCGAGGAAGGGCTCCTCGACGAGCAGCTCGGACATCGTGACCGAGTACGAGTACACGGGCGCCTACAGCCAGCGCACGAAGCGAACGGATCCGAACGGCAACGAGACCACCTACACGGTGGACACGAGCGGCAACACGACGGCGATCAACCGTCCGACGATCACGTACCCCTCGAGCCAGACGATCCAGGAGGCGTTCACGTACGACAGCTACGGCCGACCGCTGACGGCGACCGACGGCGAGGGGCGCGTCACGAGCTTCGAGTACTACTCCACGGGCGGCAACGCCGGGTGGCTCGAGAACGTCATTCGGGACCCGGGGACGGGCAACCTGGAGCTGACGACGACGTTGGCCTACGACACCTGGGGCCACGTGACGTCCGTGACGGATCCGCGCGGGAACACGACGTCGATCAGCGTGGACGACGAGGGGTACGTGACCGAGGTGCAGGCGCCAAGCCCGTTCAGCGTGAAGTCGCGGTTCGAGTACGACGCGAACCGGTCGCTGACGGCCAGCGAGGTGGAGAACCGGGACAAGGACGGGACGCTCGACGGCACGACCCCCTGGATCACGACCACCTACACGGTGGACGAGATGGGCTGGCGGACGGAGGTCGAGCATCCGCTCACGAGCAGCACGTCGACGTCGACGACGTACACCTACACGGACGCGGGCCTGGTGGACACGATCACGGATCCGACCGGAGGCGTGACGAAGGTCGAGTACGACGAGCGGGACTTCGTCTTCAAGGTGACGCGTGGCTACGGCACGGCGTCGGCAACCACGGTACGCGTGGACTACGACGACAACGGCCGGCGGATCAAGGTGATCGACGGACGCGGGAACGACGCGACGTGGACGCGGGATCTGTTCGACCGTGTGACGCGGGCGACGGATCGCCTGGGCCACTACGTGGACTTCACCTACGACAAGAACGGCAACGCCTTGACCGCGAAGGCGTACACCTCGGGCTCGACGCTGATGGCGGAGACGGAGAGGTCGTTCGACGAGGTCGACCGGCTCTGGAAGGTCAAGCGCCACCGCTTCGGGACGGGGCTCTCGAGCACGTACCCGACGACGACGATCCAGCACGACGAGAGTGGTCGCGTGGTGGGCGTGGAAGACCCCTCGGGCGCGGACGTGACGCGAACCTACGACGATGCGGGCCGACTCAAGACGGTCGTGGACGACGTCGGCAACAAGGTCGAGTGGTTCTACGACGAGAACGGCAACGTCACGAAGATCGAATCGACAGACATCCCCGATGCCGGCGGCAGCGAGGTCTACACGACCAACTACGCCTACGACGTGGTGAACCGCCGCACCTCGACGAGCGAGGTGGACCGGCTCAACACGAGCAACGTGCTTCTGACGAGCTCCAGCTACGACAGCCGCGGGAACCTGGTGTTCCGGGTGGACGCCGAGGGGCATCCGGTCCGCTGGACGTACGACCTGGCGAGCCGCCTGACCCAGTACGAGCGGGCGCTGGCCACGGGCACGTCCAACGAGGACTTCACGAGCGCGATCACGGAAACGTTCGCCTACGACGCGTCGTCGCGGTTGACGTCGGTGACGGATGACAACTTCCATGCGACGAGCTACACGTACGACGTCCTGGGCCGCAGCACGCGGACCACGTACGCGGACACGAAGTACGTCGACCGGGAGTTCGACGAGAACGGGAACGTGACAGAGTGGACCGACCAGAACGGTACGGTCGTGACGAACACGTACGACGACGAGGACCGCCTCACCATCCGGAGCATCAGCAAGGGGACGGGCGTCGGTGGCGTGACGAGCGAGTCGTTCGGGCGCGACGCCTTGGGCCGGATCACGTCGGCTGTCAACAGCGACTACAAGGTGCTGCTGGACTGGGACTCGGTGGGCAACCTCCTGTCCGACCAGCAGGGCTACAACATCCTGGGTAGCGAGCAGTGGAAGACGGCCTCGGCGACGTGGTCGATCGCGGGCGCCATGACGGGACTCACCTACCCGGACACGTTCGCGATCAGCCACGGCCGGGATAGCATCCATCGCCTGACGTCGATCACGGACGTGGGCAGCTCGGCCACGATCGTGGACTACGCGTGGCAGGGCCTGGGGCGCAAGGCCAGTGCGACGAACGAGAACGGCACGGTGACGGAGTATGCCTACGACGGCTTCCGGCGCGTGACCGAGATCGACCACCGGTTGAGCAGCACGGGTGGGTCGTTCCACCTGCTCGAGTACGCCTACGATGACGTCCACAACCGCCGCATGGAGAAGCACTCCTTTGACGCGACCTGGATCTCCGGGCTGCCGTCAGCGGTGCAGAGCTTCTTGAACGCCCGGGACACCAAGGGCGACGTCTACGAGTACGATTGGGCCTACCGCATGGTCACGGCCAAGTACGACGTCAGCAACCCCGCCTCTGAAGTGGCGACCCCGAACAGCCAGACGTACGTCACCAAGACGGACTACACGCTGGATGGCCTGGGCAACCGAAGCCAAGTCGGCGTGACGCCGTACGGCAGCGGGACGACCACCACGACATACAGCTCGGACGTGGTGAACCAGTACACGTCGATTGCGAGCGTCAGCCGCACGCACGACGACAACGGCAACCTGACCGACGATGGCAACCATGAGTACATCTACGACTACGCCAACCACCTGATCGAGGTGAAGGCCAGCGGCTCGAGCACGATCGCGACGTATATGTACGACGCGCTGGGGCGGCGGGTCGAGAAGGATGTCTCGGGCGGCTCGGTGACGCGCTACCTGCTCTGGGGGCAGTCGATCATCGAGGAGGTGGACGGTTCCGGGACGTGGCTGGCACGCTACGTCCAGACGGACCGGATCGACTTCCCGTGCGCCATGGACCGCGCCGACATCGCCGATGTCGACGGCGACACGAACACGACGGAAGTGCTGCGCTTCCACTACCACCAGCAGGCGCTGGGCTCGGTGACGGAGATCAGCGAACCGAGCGGTGCGGTCGTGGAGTGGGTGACGTACGACGTGTACGGAGCGCCGACGATCCGGGACCAAGCCGGCTCGATCGTGGGCAGTAGCGCCGTGGGCAGCCCGTTCCTGTTCACGGGGCGCGAGTACGACGCCGAGAGCGACCTGTATCACTACCGGGCCAGGGCGTACGATCCCGCGGCGGGGAGGTTCCTGCAGAGGGATCCGCTCGGTCATGTGGATGGCCTCGCACTTCTTGCGTACGTGAGGTCACGGCCTTCGTCCCTGCGTGATCCATCTGGAACCGAGGGAACTCCGGAGCGCCCCGTGACGGTAATCAAGTACGACGCCGGAAGCGGCTCACCCGAGGACATAAAGGCGGGCGCCCAGGCGGCCGTCGAAGACTACAACGAGACTGCGACCGAGAAGGTGCCGCCGTCGGCCTACGCGGAGCTCGGAGACCCACACAAGGAGGCCCACGAAGACGAGCAGCCCGCGGATCCAACCAAGGACGGAGATCCAGAAGGTGAGCCTTCGCCGGAAGAGCAGCCCAATGAGACCAAGCCCAAGAAGTTGCTGGTGCTAGGACTTACCCTGGTCATTTGGGAGGTCACGTCAACCCAAACCAAAAAGGCTCGACCCGGATACTGTAGGATTCACACGCACGCGAGGCTCGTCCGTCAGATCATCCTGATCCCGATGGGGCTCAGCCCTGAACAAGAGGAAGCGCTGCTGAATCACGAGTACGGTCATGTCTCCGACAACGAGCAAAACGCTACTGGAGTTGCAGATGGGGAACATGATGTCAAGTTGCCCGCAAGCAAGGAGCAGTTGGATGCGATAAAGAAAGAAGCAAATGGTAACAAGTACGCCGACGCCCAAGCAGCGGGACAGCAGGCCGCCACAGCCCGGCACGCGGAGACCGGTGCGACAGGGTCCGATGCCGAGGGGAGGCAGCGCCACGCCAGCGCGAAGCAGGGACGCTAGCGTACCTTGGGAGGCCGACAGGCGAGCAGGGGCGGAGCGGAGGATCATGAGAGTCATCGCCGTAGGCGCACTGATGCTAGGCGTTGGTCTTGTCGCGGGAGCGCTGTGGGCTCAGAGCGGGCTCCGCTCGACGCAGCCAGCTCCGCAAACCGCCCATGAATGCCCAGAGGTTGCGCTCTTCTCAGTCCAGGAGCTTCGCGAGCGGATCTTCGATGCACGAGGACAGGCGTCACGATTGGTTCACGTGACACAGGGCGTCGATGATGAGCTTGTCCAGCTACTCCCAGTTTGGCACCAGTACGCCCCGGGCCTCCGCCTGCGTTGCTACACTGACCGGGGCTACGTTGAGATCGGGGTTAGTAGCTCCGCCGAGGAAGACGGTGCATCTGTGCCTGTAGACCGACGCACGCTCGCAGTGAGCAGGCTCTTGGACGATTCAGTAGACTACACTCTGTGGTATCGTGTGCGTCGCACGCCATGATAGCACACTTGGATTGGCTGGCGGACCTGCACCCCTGCTCTGCGTCACGACATTCTGACTGTTCTGTCCGAGTTCTCGGCAGCTGCCGGATCACAGGGCCTGCCACCGTCTCGTGCGGCGACCGCTCCGAGGCGGGCGGGGGAGGGCGTGACGCGACACGCCGTTGAGTACACGTCACAAGCGCCCCCGCGCATTGCCCTAACTCACGCTCCCTTCGTCATTTGCGACACGCGACCGTCAGCTTCCCAAGCTGAATGTCGTCGGTTCGAGTCCGATCGGGCGCTCCACTCCGCTTCCCGCCAAACGGCGGAACTCTGGCCTCAGCGCGCCACAGCTGGCTGCGTTCACGCACGACCCGAAATCGCCCCAACGGCGAGGTTGTGCGAGGTCATGCAGCAAACGGACGCTGTGACATCCCAACCCACGACTCAAGGCGCTCAGCATTCGTGGCACACCATCCGACGCGCTTGGGTTGCTCTAGGGCCTAACCCGGCGAACAGCCACAGGCCCATGGCCGCCCTGGACCCGCAGGACTCCGCCAACTCCGATGGGCGCATTGCAGTGGAGGGCAAAGAGCGCTTCATCACCACCCAGAGCGCTTAGTTCGGGTGCGGCGGCGCCATGACGCGCCCTTAGCATTGAGTGGCTGATGTCCTCGCGAACCAAGCCCGCACACGCCGACCTGCGACGCGATCCAGAGTTCGCCGTTCTCTGGGCAGCGATGGCCGAAGCGGACTGGCTCGAATTCACGGGCGACGATGACTCGCCGCAACTGCGCGAGTTGATGGCCGGGCATCGGCGGCTTGTTGTTCGTCGGCGAGTCCGACTCATCCTTGTGGCGGTGTTCAGCGCCCTGGCACTTGGCGTCTGCGGTCTCCTTCTACTGAGGTAGCGAGGCGGTGGACCAGATCCCTAGCCAGTCAAGTGCGCACGGTCATTCGACAGACCTGAATCGCCCCCAGAGCAGTCCATGAGTGAGTACCCACGCTACGCAGTTTGTCTAAGCGACCAGGCAGTCATCGCCATGGGAGAGGACGGCTGCCTGGTGGCGGCGGGGCCCGAAGATCGGAACAGCCTCCTGCTGACCGTGGGGAAGACGTACAAGATCCTCGGCGAGAAGATGGGCATGTACATCGTCGCCAACAACATCGGCACCACATCGCTGCACCCCAAGGCGCAGTTCCAACGGACGTCGGCGCCGGGGGATTGAGAGCAGCTCCGCGTGGCGAGCTCACCTCGGTATCGCGCTAGGAGTACTCCCGCCAGAGACCACTACCACTCCATCCCCACGGCGTAGTCGTCCTCGCCGTCGTGGGGTCGAACGCCAAGCTGGCCGCGGAAAATGGCGTCGAGCAGCCGGGCCACTTGACGAGGAGTGCAGGCGGTGAAGGAAACGAAACCACCATCGACCTTCAACACTTTGACACTGCCTAGGCGTGCTCGCTTGAGAGCTGCAACCATGTCTACGGAGTGGGGCCGCAGGTCGAGCTGATTCTCCCGTAGGCGAATCGCGGTGCATCGTATGCTGTCCGGCCGGGATCCCTGTCCTTGTGCCTCGATCGAGATCCAGTCGGCCCGTCGTGGGTGCTTGCGGAGCCTGGTGATGCCATCCGACATTGCGTCAACGGCAGACTCGTGGTCTCCGTTGGGGTGCTCCAGCAGCGCCGGACCATCGGTGGTCTTCGCTCCTCCAGGCTCTTCGGGCCGCCCTGCAATAGCTGCAGTTTGAGTACCCGCTCTTGCGTACGGCGGGAGCTTGGTCGACGGTGAATCGAGAAGGTCCGTGTACTTCGATTTCCAAGTCATCCAGTCGCGATCGGTTGTGCCGTGTTCATTCGGCAGGTCCAGGTTCGCCCCGTGTTCAACGAGGAAGGCAACGACCTTCCGTGCCTGGCGATGCTTGCCCAGGATGGCCCTGTGAATCGCCGTGTCGCCGAAGCGGTCTTGCAAGCTTGGATTCGCACCAGCGCGAACGAGGATCTTGACGATCGCAAGCCTTCCTTCGCCGGCAGCATGCTGGAGTGCGCTGGCGCCGTTCTTGTCCCTCGTGTCCACCGCGACATCGAGGTCGACTAGGTGGCGAACTATCCGGACTGCCCCCAAGACGGCAGCCCGGTGGAGCAGCGTGGCCCCACTGCTCGTTCGATCGTTCACGCTGTAGGCGCCGCCCTCCAGTCCCTCCTTCAAGGCTGGGAGGTTGTCGGCAAGCAGGATCGGGAAGAGCGGGTCCCGAGGCATGCGTGGAGATCCTCATGAAGTCTGCGCGTCTGCATCATTCGTGGCTGCTGCGCGACCCGACACCGCGACTCCGATCAAGACGGCGGCGAGGGCGGCGCGGCGCATGGGGGGATGGTAGACGAGCCGCTTGGCCGACCGGGCGTCCCATTGTCTGCCACAGCCGCCCGTCCGCACCTATCCCTGCCCTGCCAGGTGCTCCAAGTGCTCGGCCACCCGGTCCACCAGGCCCTGCGGCTCGAGGTCGTACAGTTGGTCGTTGGACCGAGCCCCCTGCGTGAACGCTTCGTAGATCTCTTCGTCTGCGTAGGGCACGTCGAGCAGCATCTGGAGAATGCGCCGGCTCGTAGCGAACGAGGGGGACTCGATCGCCGCGTTCACGAGTGCCGACACGCCAGCTGGCTGATCCATGCGGATGTACGACCACATGAATGCCTCCGCGAGGGAGTCCATGTCGTCACTCCATGGAAGGGCTTGGTAGTCCCCAATGAACCCATACGGCGTCGCTCCCATTGAGATCGGGATCACTGGGATGCCGCGCCCACACGCCCATCCGGCCTCCTGGTCAGTCCAATGACTGGCGCTCCAGTCTCTCGTGACCAGCGCAATGAGCGCGTGAGCCGAGTTGAGGGCGTCCTCAAGCTCTCCCCTCCAGGGGGCGCCGCTGTCGATGGCGTCGTGCGCGACGAAGCCGTGAATCGAGAATCTGGCCAGTGCCTCTGCGAGTCGGGCCGCGTTCGCGGCGGCGGCGTTCGTGTGGCTGATGAACGCCCTTGTCCAGTGGGGCTTCCACTTCACGACTGATTCCCTCCGTCGATGACGACACGAGGCTACGCGCAAGCCGCGGGGGCCCGTCCAGGGTTGAGGCGGACCGTCAGCCCGAGGGACACGCCTCGTCGGCTACGTCCCCGTCCTCCGCTCCCCCCGCCGGTCCCAGGACCGGGGCTGGCTGACGGGTCGCCCGCGCTTCTTGGCCTTCGGCGCGGCACCGGGCAGCGGCAGGCGCTCCACCGTGCCCTGGACGTCCAACAGGGCGAGGTCGGTGTAGCGGGCCATGGTCGTCTCGATGGATGCGTGCCGCGCCAGGGCCTGCGCGACGCGGGGGTGGACGCCCTGGGTGGCGAGCCAGGAGATGAACGACGTTCTGAGGCCATGGAAGTCGATCACGCGGCCGGTGTCGTCCTCGCGCTCGATGCCTGCTGCCTCGCGGTCGCGGTGGAACGTGCGCGTGTTGGGGAACATGCCCGCGGGGATCACGGGGTCGGTCGGCTTCGCGGTCCGGGGCTTGGCGGCGACGAGTTGGTCGAGCAGGACCTCGGCGAGCGGGACCGACTGGTCACGGCGGCTCTTGGACGAGGCCGCGGGAACGTGCACGACGCGGCGCCGCTCGTCGATGTCGCACCAGCGAAGGCGCCGGATCTCGCCAGCACGTAGGCCCGTGCCCAGCGCGATGGCGTAGACCAAGGCGCGGACCTCCCCGAGCTGCGTGAGGCGTTCCCGCTCCTTGTCCGTGACGCCCGCGTGGATGCGCGCCTCGGTGGCCTCCTTCAGCGGCCGGGTGCGTGCCGCGTGGAGCAGGGCCTCGGCCTCCTCGGGCGTCAGGGCGCGTCGGACGTGGCGGCGGTCGGCTGTGCCCCTCAACGAATTGTCGTCCTCGAGACGGCAGGAAAAGGGGTGTCGAAACGCCTCCCCCTGACCCCGGCAGGAGCGGGGAAAGGGACGAGCGATGTCGACGAACGAGCCGGGCCCTGGGACGGGGCGTGATGACGAGAACGAGCGCTTGGCCGATGAACGCCGCTTCGTTCAGGAATCTGAACACTCAAATGCGGTTCCAGTGGAGGCGACCCGCCCATGTGCGTCAGGATCCTCCCCCAAGCTGGTGTGTGGCCGGCAACCGCATGGGCGCCGACCGGGGCGCGAGGATGCGGCGGGCTCGATGGGGAAACGCGGCATGTTCAGGCGTACGAAGGGCCAGAGATTGTTGCCACGTCAGCTTCGGGCGCGAATGCGCATACCCGTTTGCGCAGCGGCGGTCGGGCTCGCATGCGCCGTGGGCAACGCCACGTGGTGGGCGCAGGTCGCCTACACGCCCCTGCCCCTGCCGTTGGCCACGTTGCCTCCCGAGCCTCCACGGGCTTCTTCGAAGACCTCCCTCACTGAGATCCTGCGGCTCGTCCACCGAATCCACCCCCCGGGGCCATCAGTTCCCCGCGAAGTCGCTCCCACGTCACAGGAGGCGGTTCGCCCCCCCTTGTCCGCGTTCGAGGTTTCGATGCTCGTGCTGGTGGATGCAGCCAAGCCACGAGTGGTCATCACATGCCGAGATCCGGCCCATCCCGAGAGCTACTGCCTCGCTCTGTGTCAGCCGGACCGGGAGACATCTCTGCGGGAGGCCCAATCGACGCCGGAAGGCCTGCGGTTGGAGGTAGCACGCGGTGCCGAGACTCACACGTTCCTGGTTCCTCGAGCGCCTGCGCCGGTACCGATGCTGGCACGCATCGTGGGGGGAGCGCCGGGGGAGCCTGAGGATCCGACGCAGCGGCGGCCACACGTCCCCTCGCCGCAGACGAGCGAGCTCGTCTGCGTAAAGGGCGTGCCCTACTACGAGGGTGGTCGCGTCGTCGGCTATCGGGTCACCGGTGTTCGCCCCGATTCGTGGGCAACCACCCTGGGAATCGTCGAAGGGGATGTGATCCGCGCTGTGGATCGGAAGCCGCTCGATGGCGCCGAGAAGATCGACGCATGGCGGTCCCGGCGCTTCGTTCCGGATCAGGTCGAGGTGTCCCGCTCAGAAGCCGGGAAACTCGCAAGTCTCTCGCTCACCGAGCGCAGGGCGGCGGAGTTGCGCTGACCCGCAGCTGCGACGCACCGCGATGACAGCCAACCCGGGGGGCGGAGATCACGGCGATGGTACAAGCTCCCGCATCGCAGAACAGTGAGATGGCGGCCCACGTCGTCACTCACTACGCCACGCTTCAGGGGATCGCCCGAGGAGCGCAGCTGCGCCACGGTCTGCCGGCCGACATGAGAGTCGACCTCGTTCAGAATCTCGTCCTCCGGCTGCTCGAGCTGGAGCGGGCGAGCTCGGTCCCGGAGCTCGTGCCGGGCTCCGGTCCCTGGCTGGGATGGATCACGACCGTTTGCCGGATTGTCGCACTCGAATCACGCCGCGCCCTCGGTCAGCGCACGCTATCCCTGACCCCGGACGATGTTCGCGAGCAATGCGCGAATTGTGAGGCAAACCTCGCTAGCCGATGCTCGGGTCTGCAGGAAGGCTGGGGACTGTCGGACCTGGGCGATCTCGCGGCGGCGTCGTCTTCCGAATTGACGACCGCTCAGCTCGCTGCCCTGCGGGCACTGCTTCGCACCGGATCGCAGGCGCGAGCAGCCGCCGAGCTGGCGATCGACCGCAAGTCCATGTGTGAGCGCCTCTCCGGCGCGGTTCGACGCCTCCGTCGCCTTGCGGAGTCTACGCCAGGAGACCACTATGTTCCTCGCTGGCTGGCGCGAGATGTTGCCGCAGACCTTCGGCGGCATCGTTGGCCCCTGATCTGGCACTTGCACGCTGTGGAAGGCGTGCCGGTTCGAGATGTCGCCTCGAGAGTGGGCATGGCGACCCGACAGGTACGGCGCATCGTGAAGGACTGGAGGCACCGCGGGTACCTGCCTTCTTGACCTGTGCTTCACACCTGATCGCGATGCCGTGATCACGTCGCTGTCTGGGCTCGGGCGGTGACTGACCTTGTGCACATGTGCATGGGGCGCGCCGGTAGCCCTGCCAAGTGCGTTACGGGAGCCACGCGCTTCGGCCGTCGTTCGCTTCGCTCTTCGACAGCACAAGCTCGGGCGGACGCATCACCCCACCGGCTCTCACCTCTACATGTGGGCGATCTCCTCGTGAGCTTGGTCTACCTCGCTCGAGTCTTCGACTCGGGCGTGTCAGGGGGAACGACATCGTTGGACGTCTCGCGTCCCACGCATCTGACCTGATGCGCGGGGTCGGCGAGCGTCGTCCTGACCCGAAGCGAGGTGTGGAATGCGGCGATTCTGGATCGCCCTGCCGATTGCGGCTGGGCTGGCGGTAGGTACCGGCGCGGCCGTCTTGATGGCCAGCCCCACGGAGCTCGAGGCGGAGATCGCCGACATGGGCTCGGTCAACCGGGCCACGCGTGCGAGCGGCATCACGCGCTTCAAGGCCCGCGGTGTCGTCACGGCGTTGCAGTACCTGGAGGCCGATCCGGACCCGCTGTTGCGTTCGAGCCTCGTCGAGGTCGTTCGCGAGGTCGGGCCCAGCGCACAGGTCGTACCCGCGCTGCGTCGCCTCGTCGCGTCTGCGGATCTAGGCGACCGCATGGCGGCCATCCACGCTGTGACGGGGCAACCCTCCCTGCTCCGTCCCGAGCTGAAGGCCCTGCTCGCCAACGACAAGCAGCACGGTGCGGTCCGCAAGGCCGCTGCTGCGGCGCTGGGCGGCGATGGCACCCAGTCGCGCTCCGATCTTCTTGCCGTTGCCGGCGACGAAGCGGAGGCCAACGACGTGCGTCTGGCCGCCATCCGCGCCTTGGCGGTGACTGGCACGACGGGCGCCGCGGATGTGCGAGCGATCGCGCAGGACACCGACGAACCCAAGGCCGTGCGCATCGCGGCGATCCAGGCTCTGGGTGCGGCGGGTTCTCACTGCCGCTCGGCGCTCTCGACGCTGACGCAGGACACGACGGCCTACGTGCGTGAGTACGCCGTGTCGGCGCTCGGCACGATCGGCAACGCCAACGACGTGGACGCCGTGGCCGGCCTGTCAGGCTCGGACGGTGCGGCCTCGGTGCGGCTTGCCGCGCTCGTGGCCTTGATCGACATGGGTGCGGAGAGCTCGAAGGCGTCGGCGATTGCCGCGCGCTTGGGTGACTCCGACGTGCGCATCCAGGCACGCGCCGCGGAGAGCCTCGCGGGCTCCACGGGCGTGGCCTACGAGGACGTCGACGACGCGCTCTCGGGGCTGCTGTCCTCCTCGAGCTTCCTGGTGCGGTACCAGGCGGCGCTCGCGATGCACGCCTACGGCGACGACGGCGGCACGAGCACGATGCAGTCGGATGCGGCGAGCGGGCCGGCAGACCAGCAGAAGCTGGCGCAGCGTGCCCTCTCGGTCCTCGCGGGTCAGTAGGAAAGGGGCCAGCCATGTCGACGACGAAGCGCTCGCAGATGAGCTCCAACGTCCTCGCCCGCGGGGCGACCGGGTGGAATGCCACGATCTGGTTCCTGACCTCGGCCCTCGCTGCCTTCGGGGTGGTGTGGTCGTTGCAGAGGGCCACGCCGACGGAAGCGTCGGCGATCTCGACCTCCGGCCAGGTGGTCGAGACGAAGATGAACGACCTCGGGACCGAGATCTACATGCTGGACTCGGGCTCGGACACGCTGGAGGTGATCGAGGCGTCCTCGGGCAGCACGCTCTCCTCGATCTCCATGCCGATGGGCACGGGATCGGTCCAGGACATGGACTTCGACGTGAGCATGAACGTCGCCTACGTGAGCACGAGCACTGGCGACATCATCCAGGTGGACCCGGTGGCGCTGATGTCGACGGCCCTGCTGACGGGGGGCGCCGGCAGCTGGGGCCAGATCTGCGTCGACACGGTCACCGCCGGTGACGTGGCCTGCACGATGGACCTGAGCACGATGGACCTCTACGGGGTGAGCAACATCGGCGGGCTCACGCTGCTGGGGACGGCCACGTACACGAGCCAGGGCGACCTGTTCGAGATGGTCGATGCGTCCTCGGGGACGGCCTTGGCCGAGGTGGCGAGCATCGGTTCGGAGTCCAGCGGCGTGAGGGCCTGGTTCCTGGACCGGGGTACGAGCATCAGCCGCACGGCGCTGTTCTCGGGCACGTACACGGCGGCCGGCGCGGCGTTCGACGGCTACGACGACGTGTTCGTGGGCGCGCGCCACACGAGCACGGGATCGGACCTGCTGCTTCGGCTCGACATCACGAGCAGCGGCTGGGGTTGGTACGGGAGTGCGCTCAAGACGTACAGCTCGGGCGACCGGGTCGTGGACGTCTCCTACGCGGATCACTACCTGTCCGTGCTGCTGGACGAGACGAGCACCAACGACAGCAAGATCAACGTCTGGGACGCGGCCGACGGTGTAGCGGTCCTGGAGATCGGCGACGTCACGGTAGATGGCTCGCAGCCCTCGGGCGGGTTTGCCACCTGGGGCGAAGAGGGCGGTAGCCCTCTGGAGATATACTCGGCGTTCGCTACGACCACGAGCGGCGGCATCGGGGAAATCCTCTGGGATCCGGGCAACGACTGGGACCCGCTCGGTGGCTCGGCCATCACGGGTAGTGGGTTCGCCGATCGGACGGCCAGTGGGGGATGGAGTCTCAACCAGGAGGCGTGGATCTGCCTCCCGTGCGAGAAGGACCACCCCTTGGCCGGTGCCGTCGAGGTCCCGGACGACATCAAGCTCGCCGCGGCACCGCAAGCCACTCCAGGCAGCGTCCAGTACGCGACGGGCGAGGAGGTCTACGTACGGCCGCTGTTCTCCGTGCCGGGTATCGGCATGGACTTGGACGTGACGCTGACCTACCGCAGCCGCTCGGATCACGACTACCGCTATGGCCGCGGTTGGTTCCTCAACCACGACATGCGGATCCGGACCGAGACCAGCGGCGACGAGACCGTCCAGTCCGGCTTTGGGCGACAGGACAAGTACGCGTTGGTCACGGGTGCCTACGTCCCCCCGCTGCACCACGACACCATGCTGGTGATGGGTGGCGGTGGCGGCCGAACGATCACCGACCGCTTCGGGAAGGTCACGACGTTCGACAGCAGCGGCTGCTGCACCTCGGTGGCCGACAGGTACTCGAACACGATCAGCTACACGTGGTCGAGCGACAAGCTCACGGGCATCACCGACACCCGGGGTAGCTCCTACACCCTGGCCTACGACGCCAACGGCCGCCTCTCGAGCATCACGGACTACGGGTCGCGGGTCTGGACGTTCACCTACGACTACCTGGGCCAGCTGATCAGCATCACCACGCCCGACACGACGGACTTCCCCAGCGGCCGCACGCATCGCTTCGCCTACACGGGCAACCACGCGACGACGGCGCTCAAGAGCAACCTTCGCAACATCGTGAGCCCCCTAGGCGACATCATCCAGACGCTCGTCTACGACGCGGACGACCTGGTGGTGAAGGAGCACATCGGCCCTGGCACGTTCACGATGTCCTACGACGACACGTCGGGGACGGTGACGGTGGTGGACCGCTCCAACAACACGACGGAGTACGTGTTCGACACGGACGCCATTTTGGTGTCGACGGAGGTGTTCACGAAGGGGCTTCGTTCGGGCGAGCCGACGAGCTACCTGACGGAGTACACGCCGGGATCGAGTGGCCTGATCGAGACGATCGTCTACCCGCGCGGCAACCGCGTGGACCTGACCTACGACAGTGATCTCAACTTGACAGAGATTCGGCGCAAGACGGCCGACACGTCCTCGACGAGCAGCTCGGACATCGTGACCGAGTACGAGTACACGGGCGCCTACAGCCAGCGCACGAAGCGAACGGATCCGAACGGCAACGAGACCACCTACACGGTGGACACGAGCGGCAACACGACGGCGATCAACCGTCCGACGATCACGTACCCCTCGAGCCAGACGATCCAGGAGGCGTTCACGTACGACAGCTACGGCCGACCGCTGACGGCGACCGACGGCGAGGGGCGCGTCACGAGCTTCGAGTACTACTCCACGGGCGGCAACGCCGGGTGGCTCGAGAACGTCATTCGGGACCCGGGGACGGGCAACCTGGAGCTGACGACGACGTTGGCCTACGACACCTGGGGCCACGTGACGTCCGTGACGGATCCGCGCGGGAACACGACGTCGATCAGCGTGGACGACGAGGGGTACGTGACCGAGGTGCAGGCGCCAAGCCCGTTCAGCGTGAAGTCGCGGTTCGAGTACGACGCGAACCGGTCGCTGACGGCCAGCGAGGTGGAGAACCGGGACAAGGACGGGACGCTCGACGGCACGACCCCCTGGATCACGACCACCTACACGGTGGACGAGATGGGCTGGCGGACGGAGGTCGAGCATCCGCTCACGAGCAGCACGTCGACGTCGACGACGTACACCTACACGGACGCGGGCCTGGTGGACACGATCACGGATCCGACCGGAGGCGTGACGAAGGTCGAGTACGACGAGCGGGACTTCGTCTTCAAGGTGACGCGTGGCTACGGCACGGCGTCGGCAACCACGGTACGCGTGGACTACGACGACAACGGCCGGCGGATCAAGGTGATCGACGGACGCGGGAACGACGCGACGTGGACGCGGGATCTGTTCGACCGTGTGACGCGGGCGACGGATCGCCTGGGCCACTACGTGGACTTCACCTACGACAAGAACGGCAACGCCTTGACCGCGAAGGCGTACACCTCGGGCTCGACGCTGATGGCGGAGACGGAGAGGTCGTTCGACGAGGTCGACCGGCTCTGGAAGGTCAAGCGCCACCGCTTCGGGACGGGGCTCTCGAGCACGTACCCGACGACGACGATCCAGCACGACGAGAGTGGTCGCGTGGTGGGCGTGGAAGACCCCTCGGGCGCGGACGTGACGCGAACCTACGACGATGCGGGCCGACTCAAGACGGTCGTGGACGACGTCGGCAACAAGGTCGAGTGGTTCTACGACGAGAACGGCAACGTCACGAAGATCGAATCGACAGACATCCCCGATGCCGGCGGCAGCGAGGTCTACACGACCAACTACGCCTACGACGTGGTGAACCGCCGCACCTCGACGAGCGAGGTGGACCGGCTCAACACGAGCAACGTGCTTCTGACGAGCTCCAGCTACGACAGCCGCGGGAACCTGGTGTTCCGGGTGGACGCCGAGGGGCATCCGGTCCGCTGGACGTACGACCTGGCGAGCCGCCTGACCCAGTACGAGCGGGCGCTGGCCACGGGCACGTCCAACGAGGACTTCACGAGCGCGATCACGGAAACGTTCGCCTACGACGCGTCGTCGCGGTTGACGTCGGTGACGGATGACAACTTCCATGCGACGAGCTACACGTACGACGTCCTGGGCCGCAGCACGCGGACCACGTACGCGGACACGAAGTACGTCGACCGGGAGTTCGACGAGAACGGGAACGTGACAGAGTGGACCGACCAGAACGGTACGGTCGTGACGAACACGTACGACGACGAGGACCGCCTCACCATCCGGAGCATCAGCAAGGGGACGGGCGTCGGTGGCGTGACGAGCGAGTCGTTCGGGCGCGACGCCTTGGGCCGGATCACGTCGGCTGTCAACAGCGACTACAAGGTGCTGCTGGACTGGGACTCGGTGGGCAACCTCCTGTCCGACCAGCAGGGCTACAACATCCTGGGTAGCGAGCAGTGGAAGACGGCCTCGGCGACGTGGTCGATCGCGGGCGCCATGACGGGACTCACCTACCCGGACACGTTCGCGATCAGCCACGGCCGGGATAGCATCCATCGCCTGACGTCGATCACGGACGTGGGCAGCTCGGCCACGATCGTGGACTACGCGTGGCAGGGCCTGGGGCGCAAGGCCAGTGCGACGAACGAGAACGGCACGGTGACGGAGTATGCCTACGACGGCTTCCGGCGCGTGACCGAGATCGACCACCGGTTGAGCAGCACGGGTGGGTCGTTCCACCTGCTCGAGTACGCCTACGATGACGTCCACAACCGCCGCATGGAGAAGCACTCCTTTGACGCGACCTGGATCTCCGGGCTGCCGTCAGCGGTGCAGAGCTTCTTGAACGCCCGGGACACCAAGGGCGACGTCTACGAGTACGATTGGGCCTACCGCATGGTCACGGCCAAGTACGACGTCAGCAACCCCGCCTCTGAAGTGGCGACCCCGAACAGCCAGACGTACGTCACCAAGACGGACTACACGCTGGATGGCCTGGGCAACCGAAGCCAAGTCGGCGTGACGCCGTACGGCAGCGGGACGACCACCACGACATACAGCTCGGACGTGGTGAACCAGTACACGTCGATTGCGAGCGTCAGCCGCACGCACGACGACAACGGCAACCTGACCGACGATGGCAACCATGAGTACATCTACGACTACGCCAACCACCTGATCGAGGTGAAGGCCAGCGGCTCGAGCACGATCGCGACGTATATGTACGACGCGCTGGGGCGGCGGGTCGAGAAGGATGTCTCGGGCGGCTCGGTGACGCGCTACCTGCTCTGGGGGCAGTCGATCATCGAGGAGGTGGACGGTTCCGGGACGTGGCTGGCACGCTACGTCCAGACGGACCGGATCGACTTCCCGTGCGCCATGGACCGCGCCGACATCGCCGATGTCGACGGCGACACGAACACGACGGAAGTGCTGCGCTTCCACTACCACCAGCAGGCGCTGGGCTCGGTGACCGAGATCAGCGGCCCGAGCGGTTCGGTCGTGGAGTGGGTGACGTACGACGTGTACGGAGCGGCGACGATCCGCGACCAGGCCGGGTCGACCGTGAGCAGCAGTGCCGTGGGCAGTCCATTCCTGTTCACGGGGCGCGAGTACGACGCCGAGAGCGACCTGTATCACTACCGGGCCAGGGCGTACAGTCCGGCTGCGGGCCAGTTCCTGCAGAGGGATCCGCTGGGATATGTGGATGGGCTGAGCGGTCGGGAGTATGCGAGATCTAGACCGGCGGTTCTGACGGATCCGACTGGCAGGGACGATGCGGAGAAGTCGGACATAGAGCGCGCGAAGGAGGACTACGACAAGGCGGTCGAGGACTACAACAACATGGTTGACGGCTATGCAGAAATGGAGGAGGAGGCACGCGACAAGGATAAGAACACGCCTGGTGACCCCGATGCAAAGGCTGACCTAAATGGTCCCTGGGGGGAAAGGTTACGCGAGTGGATTGAGGAGTTCAGACAAGGTGTCGAGGATGCGTCCAGGGCACACGCAATGGCGGGCGGTGAGTGGCTTCCCTTCCCTGAACCGAACACGCGCAAGCGCATGGGGGACAAGGAACCAGGGCCGGAGGCTCCCGATCCCCTACCTCCTCCTCCCCCTCCTCCCGGGCCCGTTACTCCTAGCGGTGGTGAGGATCCCAAGCCTGAGCCGCCCTACGAGGTTCCCTACATCGACCTGCCGTTCCTTCCGCCCTACTACGGTCCTGCGTGTCCGCCTGGTGGCCCACGGCCCCGCTTGCCTTGGGGGGGGTGGCTTCCGGTCGAGCCCGTGGGGGGGCCGCCCAAGATTGGCTTGCCCTACGGCGGTGGCTTCAAGTTCCCACCTGGATGGAAACGAAAGGAGTAAGGGGGGTAGTGCCGACCCGAGACGCCCAGGTACCATGCCTTGGTGGCTGCATTTCGCTGCTCCCTCGGCGATCCTCGAGTCGGCAACGCGGCCTTCGAGTCGCAGGGCGTCCAAGCTGACGGGGTGTTGCGTGCGGAGCGCCGCGATCACGTGCTACGCGAGACAGTGACGAAGTCCACTTCCAAACGACTCTCGAGTAACTTCAGCCTACGTGTGAAGCGGCGTCGCAGTTTGCCCATAGGGTGGGAGGCTCGCGACTAGACAGTGGGCAGGTTTGGGCCACGAGCGAAGCGTCTTGTTGCGGCTGCAGTGTGTGCCGCCTCTGCCGCCATGGCGATTTGGATTCGAGAAGATGCCGGTCCCCATCGCCCTGCCTCTGTGGCATCAGAGGGTGCTAGGCGCCCTCTCTTCTCTGCCTTGAGCGAAGAGCAGGTTGACTTCTGCCAGTGTCCCTATGCGAGCCTCGCTTCGACTAGCCCGTGCTTTTGGTCGTCGCGAGCCGGACGCCACCCGCGAGCGCGCATACTAGCGACGATTCTTGATGAGAGCACGCGCCTGGTCCCGGTGTCGCAATCGCGGCTGGCCGAGGCCCTCAGCGGCGCACGGCTGCTCTTGGTCTGTGATGACCACTCGGTCCCTCAATCTGCTAGATGTCTAGAGCACGTTCTGGAGTGGATGGAGCGAGCATCTCCTCGCCGCTGGTCACTCCTCCTCGAGGAGAGCTGGTCCGCCGCCAATCGGGCCGATGTGCCTGCGCCTCCCGCCAGCGAGCGTGACCACCTGTTGGCACGGATTGCGGGTAGCCATGCGTGGAACTCAGGGAGCCTACTGCAGTTGATTCGCTCGCGGCCGGAGGGAAGCGTCTCCCAGTTGCCCGACGCCCCGATGCTGGATCCATCGCTGAGGAGACTACCCGACTCGGTTCCCCTATGGAGCGAGCGACGCCAGGCTGCCATGGCGCGCGCGATTCATGACGCGGCATCCGCCGCCACACGTGCGCATCCGTTGGCCGTGTTGCTCGGCGAGAGCCACATCATGGGGGATTTCGCCCCAATCGCGGACGAGGCGTGGGCCCTTGAGAACGACACCGTAGTACTCGTGCTTGGCCAGGTTGAGTATCTGCAGGCCGTAGCGCGGCGATTTGGGTCGGGTGGTTCCGCTGTTGTGCTGGAGCCCGAGCCGCGCCGCTTCGTTGTGCTCGCTGCCGAGACGGTGGGACGGCCCCTTGAGCGCCTAGAGACATGGCAATGGGCACGCGCGGAACACTTGACCGCCGCGCACCTTCGATCTCTTGATCGGTATCTCGATTCAAGCGAACCTAGACTCCAGATCAGTGGCCTGGAGTGGGTGAAGCGCCTTGGAGTCGAGGATCGGATGACTCTCCGCGGGCGCCTTCTTCGCTTCGCATCTTCAGTAGATGAAGGGGTTCGGAACGCGCTCATGGAGGCGTGCTTCGGTTCCGACGCCGTCCTCGACTACGGCCTGGGTGGCCTCTTCGTAGATACACTCCTTGGGTATCCCGCGGGGGTATCGCGTTCGTTTGTCATGGCGCGGAGGCTGGGGATCACCCCATTGGACCCAATTCGTGCTGCGGCGGTTCGGGGCGCAGCTATCCAGGCGCTCGAACAGAATGACGCAGAACTCGCTGCAACTCTAGCTTGTGGCCTCGCTGCCAACTTGTACCAGGGCGAAGAGGACTTGGCGGTCTACCGCCGAGTTCTTGTCAGTGGGGCTTCGGCATACGCTCGACTGCGCGTCGCACTGCCCATGCGACACATGGGCGACGCCGTCGCGCAGTTCATCCCGTCGCTCCACGCGCTCACAGGGGCCCTGGATGGGCCCGATCGCCAGCGACTCGAGGACTTGGTGAAGGAGCTTCAGGCGCGCGCGCGGTAGTTCTCCAGTTGCGCCATCGCGTCCTACAACGTACCCGCTGCGTCGCCACTGCATCAAAACACTCCGACGGCGCCAGACGAGTCCTCGACACTCTTGGTGGTGACGTCCCGGGCAGCAGGCGCATGGCTGAACCTACATGACTGCAACAACCATGCGACTCCCCGACTTGCGGACGGCAGGTCTGAGAGCGGGGCATCCCCGATTGCGAATGCTATCAGTCAGATTTGTTGGAGCAGCAATCCAAGGCGTCATGCCCTCTTGGGCAGGTGATCGCCGCCTTCGCTAGGCATGGCGTCGATCTGGATCGACCCGACGGGTATGGCGCAGGGCTCTCTCCTCGCGACATGGCTAGGCGTGCCGCATTCAGCCTGGGGTGACGGCATTTCGCCGCTGAATGCGCAGGCACTTGCGTCGGGACGCACGGACGATTCGTGATGAGCTCTCGTCACTCATGGTGGTGCCGTCCGGCGAGGCTGGTTGGGAGTTGGGGCGGGGCCGGGTTCTTGGCGCCAAGCTAGCGAACTCATCCCGGCCCATGCGCGCCTGGTCGCAAGTTGCTCCCCGTTGAGCGGCAGGGTCTACGGACGTCGTCCTGTGCGCAGGCGGAGGTACATGTCACGAGAGCCCTCGCGCACCGCCCTAGCTCGCGTTCATTTCGCCACTGGCGACACGCGACCGTCTGTTTCCCAAGCTGAATGTCGTCGGTTCGAGTCCGATCGGGCGCTCCACTCCGCTTCCCGCCAAACGGCGGAACTCTGGCCTCTGCGCGCCACCGCTGGCTGCGTTCACACACGACCCGATATCGCCCCCATGGCGAGGTTGTGCGAGGTCATGCAGCAAGCGGACGGTGTGACATCCCAACCCACGACACAAGGCGCTCAGCATTTCGTGGCACACCGGGGTCAAGGGGTGTGCCATACGGCGCGGCCCCAAGTGGGGCCCGTGCGTCCGCTCGTCTCCCACTCCGCTCGCAGCACGGTTGCCGATCCATGACCCCAACATGGCAGCGTACTACCCGGGTAGGGACGCGAATCATGGCGAGCACGCGAATGAGTAGGGGCCTGTCGCCAGCCGGCCGCCGCCGCACGTGGGTCATCCTCGCCTGCATTGGAGCTGCGCTGGCCCTCGGCCTGCTAGTCGACGGGCGACTGCCGCCACGTTCCGCCGCGGGCGTGCCTGCCTGCGACGTGCCTCCCGCGCGCGAGTTCACGCCCGTTTTGCAGGGGCACGCACAGCCAAGCGCGGCCCCCGGCCTCGACTCTGAACCCGTCGCAACCGTCGAGCCCACGCAAGAGCCGGAGAATCGCCATGGACTCAGCGTTCAGATCGGTGGGCTGCGACGCGGAGAGATCGTCTCGATCAACCATGTCGAAGAAGCCACGTGCTTCGTCCTCCGCAACCCTGAGAACTACGCGGTTGGCGACAAACCCTGGACCGCCGAGTTGCTCCGGCCCTTCGTGCCCACGTCCGTCCTCATCGTGTCCACCGAGCACAGGGCATTCGCGAACGTGCCTCTCACGCGGGCAACGCCGGATCGAATCCAGGTGCAGTTGGAGAGCGGCAGGCTGATCTCAGGTCGCGTGCGTACGTCGAATGGCGACACACCCTCAGGGCTACGAGTGTCCGTGACAGTGTACGGATCTGGGTTCCGCAACTTCGTCGTGGCGAATGACCAGGGCGAGTTCGAGGTCGTAGCCCCATGGAGACCTGTCAACCTGGTGGCACTCGCGACTCCGCAATTGGGATTGGGCCAACTCCTTGTCGGCGAGGATCTTGTTGCACACGCCGAGGTCGCTTGGGCCTCCCATGTGGAACTCCAGCTTGATGACCCCGCCTACTTGGTGGTCCAGGCTGATTCCACGGGAGTTGGCGAGCTGGACAGATTCCGCATGGTGGCCAGCTGTGATGGAGTCGCCCTCCCCCCGACACCCGGCAGCGGCAGGTGGAGCAGCATCTACGCAGCATGGCCGGGCACTTGGACCGTGCGAGGTCATGGTGCGACGGTCAATGGAGAGGCGGTACGCGGCGAGCAGACGGTGCGGGTAGACGGTCCTTCTCCAGACCGCGTTCACCTCCGCTTGGTGAAGGCGGACTAGGCCATCCGAGGCTTCTCAAGCACCGGTGCGCGCGGGAGTGACGGCCGAGGAGGCATGACCCGAATCGCCGCGTAGCATGGCGTACATGGGACCCCGCACACGAGCCGCGAGGATGACGCGCTGTCGTGACTGTCGCGGTGACCTGTCGCGACGCGCCCACCACTGCCCGCACTGTGGGGCGTCCCGCTTCCGGTGGGGCCTGACTCTGGGAGCGCTCGGCGTGGCTGCCGTGATCTACGCCGTCGTATTCCTGTTGATCGCTCCCTAGGGGCGCGACGTCGCGACGGGGATTGTGCTGCGCGCAGACGCGCAGAACGGCACCGTACTCTGCCTGGCGCCGCGAATCGACGTCGTGCTACGCGCCCGCGAGTAGTCAGCCGCGCAATGTGCCTCGCCCTCCTGCTCCGGCGGCTCGCGTACCCCGAGCAGCACGGATGGGCGCCCTGCCTCGGGTGCAACCTGCAGCGGGCTCCTTCCGACGCGTCCGTGAGAACATCTCCAGAGTCCAAGCCGGGAGTCCACCTCCGGAGGAGCATTGTCATCGTGAGGCGCAGGCTCTCCACGTACGTCAGTTGCATGTCGACGCTTGCCTGCCTGGCGGCGTGTCGGCCATCGGCACGTCACGGGACACACGTCGAACCGGCACCACGTACGACCGTTGACCCAGGCGGCCACATGACGTCCAAGGCGCCCACGAAGCCCGGCCCGCCGTTGCGCATACCGCGGCCGCAACCCGGCGTCGGTGTCGTAGGGACGTACCAGTCGGTTCCACCTGGGTACCACCTGGACCTCCGAGCCGACGGGCGGGCGACCTACGTGTTGTCGCCCGCGGCCGTGGATGCGGCGGGAGGCTGGCGTGGTCTCACGGCTCGAGGCACGTGGCGTAGCGTCCAGGGCACGCTGGAGGTCGAGCTCACCCACCCGGGGGGCGGTGCCGTGCCGCTGCCCCGCCCCCTGCGAGCCACTCTCGTCCCTCACGAGCGTGGCCTGCTGCTGGTGTCAGGTCGCCTCCCAGGGGAGCCACACCGGCTCGAGCGGGTGCAGTGATCCTGATGCCCGTCCGTTCCCGCGTTGGAGACCGCAAGCGGGCGACGCCTGCGCGATGGAGCAGCCGCCCGTTCGGCCGGGTCGGTCGCCTCGCGGCCATCTTGCTGGTTTCAGTGGTCATGGGCTGCCGCGTCCACTCGAGCCCTCGTAGGTGGAGCTCGCCCTCCACCCGCTGTGTGGCGGCCTCGGCACAAGCGTTGACGCAGTCGTCAGCCGCCAGTGACCCGAAGGTGGCGACGTGGCGCGCGCGTCTCGCGGAGCTGGAGTCGAGAGATGTTCATGTCGGCTACGTCGAGCTGCCTGACGCGAGTCTTGACGATGTTCCGGCACTGGCGTCCCTGATTCCCGAGTTCAGCTTCGCGGGATCCGTGCTGGCCCAGGACGAGGGACTCTCACTCCGCGCCCTGCCTGTCGTGCTGCGGCACTTCCGCGAGTCTCTTGAGGTCCGCCTCGACGATATCCAGGCGAGCGTGCTCCCCAGGCACCGTCTCGACCGGCTTGGGCTCCTAGCCACGGTGAACACGCGGCTTGGTGCGCTCAGGGTCTTCAGTGCACTGGGGCCTGCCGCAAGCTCCGCGATGCCCGACATGCTCCTCTTGCTTCGTCGTAGCGCCCTGGAAGATGAGTATGCAGGCCCCATGTCGACGCTGGACCACGCAATCGCCAAAGTGTTCTGGGAGAACCCCGAGACGCTGTTGGAGATGGCCAGCGGTGAAGAGGCTCTGCCGATACGTCGCAAGGTGCTCTACGCCATGGGCCTCATGCGGGACGAGGCGGCACCGCGTGTGGCGCCTGCACTGCTTGCGCTGCTCGAACGAGCAGAGCCGGAGCTTGCAGCCGACGCGGCAACGGCGCTTGGGCATCTCGGGTGGTACCGAGAAGAGTTCTTGGCCGGCGCCCGCGCTCGACTGGCGCGAATGGAGGGACCTGACTTCGCGCGCGAGCAGCTGGAACGCACCATTCGAATGCTGGAGCGCAAGCTGGAGCAGGACGAGGGTCCATGAGGCCGGTGCGGCACCGGATGTCGACAGGGGGTCGGCGGCGCGGGGCCGTGGCGCCGTGCCGCGCAAGTCGCCTGTTACGGAGCGGAGCTCGCGCTAGGAGCGCGGGGCCACGCCGATCCAGCCCTGGGCAAGGTCGAACCCGAAGCGGCGCGATGCCGTGAAGGTCCGGCCGAGGTTGCCGTCGTACAGGATGTCGCGTGCGAGAACGGGCACTCGGATCGTCCCCGCGCCGGGCACGGTGATGTTCGTCTCGGTCGGCTCTGTCCCCGCGGCGAGGCCCAAGCGAGCTGCGGCGTGCGGAGCGACCAACACGGGGCCGGTGTTCGAGTTGTCGAGCTCGAACCAACATGCGTCCTCACCCTCCCCGACGGCCACGAGCACGACGAGAGAGGTGTGGGGGATCTGGCGATGCAGCCGGATCCGGAGGGACGACAGACCGTCGCGATCCAGGGGAGCGCCCAGATCCATGCGATCACGGGCGAAGTCCACGGCAAACGGAACGTGCTCGAGGGCGTCGAGGGCGAGCACCCCGTCGACACGAGGCCAGTCCTCGGGGAGGAGCCGAGCCAGGTCCAGCTTGCCCAGGGAGCGAGCGGGGAGCTGGTAGTCGCCCACGGTCAAGGGCGTGGGTTCCAGGAGCGCGAGATCGACGTCCGCGCCGGTCATGCGCCGTCCCGTGACGCGGCGCACCTCACCGAGGCGAAGGTCATCCGCCACCGCGGCATCCAGGGCTGTGACGCCGGCTCCCAGATCGAACAGGAACGTGAGCGGTCGTCCGGCAACCTCGACGTGCACGGTCGAGAGGACGCCCTGGTATCTGCCTAGTGCGCAGCGAGTCGGCACGCGGGCGAGCGTAGCATCGAGCACGACCGTGATGCATGGAGGGTGAACGGCCGCGATCGGCCGCGCTCCGTGTCAGGGCCCGGCCACGACTCGAGCCCGGTACCGTGCCAGCGCTGCTCCTTCCAGAAGGCGTGGTCGACGCGCTGGATGGCGCCCTACTTCGCGGGCAGCGTCAGCACCATGTCGCGCTCGGCCCCTTCCACCAGCTCGACCTCGGCCAGCACGATGCCCTCCGCTTCCGCGGCATCCACGTCGAGAGGCAAGAGCACGAACCGCACACGGCCTGCCGGCAGGTTGCCGTGGAACGTGCCGTCCGCGTCCGTGCGTCCCACGCCAGCGTCCTTCCAGGCTCCGGCGAGGTACCGATCGATGCCTACGCGGCGCCCCGGCAGCGGCTGCCCTTCGGCGTCTCGCAGCGCCACGCGCACGTGCTCGCCCTTCGTCAGCGTCAGCACGACGGGATCGCGATCGGGACCCACGTCGACGACGGGCCAGCTCTTGGCGAAGCCATCGGCGCTCAGCTCGAGCAGGCAGGAGCCTGCGGGCACGTGCTCCAAGACCAAGTTGCCGTCTTCGTCGGAATCGACTCTCCGACGACCTAGCGTGAGGGTGGCCTCCGCAACGGGTCGTCCGTCGGGCGCCACCACGCGGGCGCGGACCTCGTGGCCCTCGTCCAAGACGATCTCGCCCAGGTCCGTGGTTCCTCCCGCCGGCGCGCTGACGATCCGCTCGATGGGAACGTAGCCGTCGGGGTGCAGCTCGAGGCGCAGGGGGCTCGACGGGATCTCGTCGAGCTCGAGATGACCGTCTTCGGCCTCGCTCGGGGAGCCGTTCCACATGCCGGGGACGTCGCCCATCGGCTGCCACACCCAGACCGTCCCCGAGAACGGCGTGCCGTCCGGGAGAACGAGGCGCACCTTGATCGTGCCCAACCACGTACCCACGACGCGGAGGTCGGACGCGGGTGCCTCGACCTTGGTGCCACCCGGGATCTCGAAGCGCGTCGAAAAGGCCTCGAGCTCGTAGGTGCCGGGCGCGACAGGCCCCAATCGGAAGCGGCCCTCCGCGTCGCTTGTGGCCGTCACGGACGAGGTGCGGGTCCATCCCGTCTCGGGGTCCAACGCCGTGACGTCGACCGACAGCCGGATGCCGGGCGCCGGCTTGCCCACTTCGTCCACGAGCAGGCCTTCCAGCAGGACGCCGCGTGCGAGATGCACCGTTGGCGTGACCTCTTGGCCAGCCGCAACCTCAATCACCTCGTAGCGGGGGAGGAAGCCCTCGGCATCGATGTCGAGCGTGTAGCGACCGGGGCGCACGTCGCGGAAGCGGTAGCTGGCCTGCTCGTCGGCTCCTTCCTGCTCCGCCGCCCCCATGTGGGTGCCTAGCGAGACCTTGGCGGAGGTGATGGCAGCGCCCTCGTCATCGACGAGACGAAGGACGACCGTGCCACCGCGTGGGACGGTGATGACCAGCTCGGGGCATGCCCCATCGTCGCCGACCACGAACGTCTTTGACTCCGTGTAGCGCGCGAAGCCTTCCGCCTCGACGAGCGCGACGTACTCGGAGCCCGGCGCCAGTCCCCCCACGGCGAAGCGTCCGGCTTCATCCGCGTGCGCCACGAGTGCGCGGATCATCTTGCCGCCGCCGATGATCGAGATCGTGGGTACTTGGCGCAATTGATCTTGGTCCGCGGGCACGACGAACACGGTGGCACCCGCAATCGCCCGGCCCTCTTCGTCCACGACGCGTCCCGACAGGTCCCCGCCGCGCGTCAGCGTGATCTCGAGCTCGGAGGGGAGGACGCTCGTTTCCGTGGCGCGCACGCCAACGCGCGCTTCGCGGTAGCCATCCGCGTCCACGATGACGGTCGCGATCTTCCCCGGGTGGATGCCTCCCACGCGGAAGTACCCCTGCGCGTCGGTCCACTCCCGCGCCAGGGGCAGCGTGTCGGAGTACATCTCGTTCCAGGTTCCGAACGAGCCTCCCCTGACGACGCGGATGCGTGCGTCCTCGATCGGTTGGCCGTCGGGACCCAGTACACGTCCCGTGAAGCCCGGGCCGGGCTCCAGCTCCCAGCGCAGCTCCAGCTCCTTGCCCGCCTGTACGGTGTGATCGCGCTGCTCCCGTCCGACCCAGCCCGATGCGCGAACGATGGCGGCGTAGTCGCCCGGTGCGACGGCCTGACGCCACGAGCCCGCCTCGTCGGTTCGCCCGGTCCAGGTGTCCTCGTCGCTCCAGACCATGATCGCGACGTCGGCCAGAGGCTGTCCCTCGGCGTCGGTCACCTGGGCAACGACCGTGCCCGTTTCGTCCTCCGCCAGGGCGGGTGAGGTGGCGGCGAGACACAGGACGACGGCGAGCCAGCGCATGAGCAGCTCCGGGCCAGGGGGGGCGGGATCGTAACAACGTCACGGGTGGTGCCCTGCGCGCCGGACGTCGGCAGGCTCGACGCGGCTCGGGGAGCAGGGCGCCATTCCGAGTCGCGGCAGCCGACGTGACCCGGGCACACGACTGGGCTCGGGAATCGGGAAATGTGACAAAGCCCGCGGCGCTCTGGTGGCACTAGAGGGTGACCATGGACGTCGAGCAGTACCGCCAGCCCGCCTACGCAACGGCCCTGGCCATCTTGGGCGACCACCACCTCGCCGAAGATGCCGTGCAGGACGCCTTCGTCGAGGCCCTTCGCTCGTGGGACCGCATCCGCGAGCCCGAGGCGCGACCGGCCTGGGTCCGCGCCATCGTGCGCCATCGGTGTCACCGCCTCTTGCGTCGCCGGGACATGGGCGGGGCCCCACTGCCCGAGCTGCGGGATGCGGCAGAGCCGTGGGAGCACGTGGCCCGCACCGAGACGGCCAGCCGGCTCCTTGCGCGCCTGCGCAGCCTGCCGCGCATCCACCGCGACGTCCTCGCGCTGCACTACCTCGGCGGCTGCAGCCACCAGGAGACCGCCACGTTCCTGGGCCTGCCGCCGTCAACCGTGAACAACCGACTTCACCGGGCTCGCCAGCTGATGAAAGGAGCGCCCGCCATGCAGACGACATCGTTCGCCGGCACCGTGATTTCCGTGGACTCGCCGTTCGTCGAGGTTCGCTTCGTCGACGAGGGACTGCCCGAGATCTTCGACGCCTTGGCCGAGGCGGGATGTCCGCCGCGTATGCGCGTGGTCCAACGTCCAGGCGATGGGCTGGTCCGCTGCCTCCTGCTCTCGGGCGAGCCGCCCGTCCCCGGGACGCACGTGATCAACACGACCTCCGATGGCGGCACCTATCGCTCGGCCGCTGCCGGGCCCGAGTGCCTCGAGCGCATGGCGAAGGCGCTTCCCGCGTGCGGAGGTGGCGTGCTCGAGGTGGGGGTCAAACCGATCGACCTGTTCTGTCCGCTGCCGCAGCAAGGCACGGTGGCGACGCTCGGGACGTCCGGAACCGGCAAGATGGTGGTGACGCTGGAGCTGCTCCAGCGGATGGCCGGACGAGGCCCGCAGCTCGTTTGCTTGGCGGATCGCGCCGAGCCCGCGCTCATCCGTGACCTGCGCGACGAAGCTGACGACTTCGACCGCCGTGCGCTGTGGGTGGTCTCCTCCGTGGCGAACGACCCTGGCTTCGCCGCCGAGGGAGCCCCGTTTGATTCCGTCGTCTACACCACGCCGCTGCTCGGCATCCGGGGCATGTGGCCGGCGGTGGATCCGCTGCGGAGCCGGTCACGCGTCGAGGTGTCCGAGCGCCACGCACGGATCGCGAGCGAGGCCCGCTCGCTGATCCGCGAGGCCCGGGCGCGCTCGATGGACCCGGAGCTGCTGGAGCTGCTCGCTGTCGGTGCGACCCAGGCTGCGATGCACCACGCGAGGAAGCGCACCGATCCGGACGATCCGCTGGTGGCGCGGGCCCGCCGTCTCGAGGCGTTCCTCACGCATCCCTTCGATATCGGCAAGCCCATCACGGGGCGCGACGGCGTCGACGTCTCCCTCGCGGACACCCTCGACGGCGTCGAAGCGATCCTGCAGGGGCACTGCGATGCCAGGCCCGTCGAAGACCTGCTCTACATCGGGGCCCTGGCGGGCTAGGGCCTGTCCGAAAGCACGTCCTGCGGCGGCCACCGTGCGTGGGCTTGGCGGCGCTCCCGGCGCGTTCTCAGGCCGAAGCCAGGGCTTGGACGGCAGCCTTCCAGGCGCGCTTGACGAGCCGCAATCTCTTGGGCGAGGCGCGCTTCCCGATGCGCTTGAAGACGGCTCGCTTGCGCCGGCGCAAGCGCCTGCGGATCTCCTTCAAGCCGGCGTGGGTGGAGCGTCCCGCCTTCCGAGCACGCCTCGCCTCGCGAGAGACCTCGGCACGGAGCACTCGGGTGTCGTTCAGCTTGCCCAGGAGGTCCTGCCACGCTTGGAGGTGCGGCAGGAGTGCCTTCAGGTCGGGAACGAGGTCCACCGTGGGCTCCACCAAGTAGCGCAGTCGCTTGCCCAGGATGCGCGTCGCGTGGGCTTCACCGACGTCGCGGGATGCTGCGAGCCGTGAGAGGGCGTCCATCCACGCCCGCCCCTGCTTGCGGAGTCGACGGGTCAGCGCTTCGCCGTAGGTGGTACTCGGCACGTCGACCGTCCGCGATGCAGACGTGGATGCGGCCACACGGGCTTCAAGATCCTCCTGGATGGCATGGAACGTCGCGGGCAGCGCTTCACGCGCACGGTGTCGCTGGACGACCGCTCGCTGCCGCAGCTCGTTCTCCAACCATGCCACCCCCTCGCCACGCTTGGCGCCGAGGTCGTTCTGGCGGCCCAGCCACGCCAGGGCGACGTCGGCGTCCCGCGTGCACCCGGTCGCCCGCTGAAGCTCGCGAAGTCGGCGTCGGTGGCGACGCGTGACCACGCCGCGCAAGGGCTTCCTCCATGCGCGAAGCGTGGATCGCAAGCGGCGGATCGCCACGCGGACCGCGTGCAGCGCTTCGGTGTCTGCTTCGGATGCAAGGTGCGCGCACGCACGGCGGGCCTCGGCAAGCTGCGACAGCACGATCGTCTGCACGGCCTCGCCGAGGGGCTGGTGCAAGAGGGAGCGCGCGGAGTCCAGGGCCGAAGCATACGGCGCAGACCCGATGTGCTGCCGGGCAGCGCGAATGCCCAAGCGGTGGGGGCGGCGCTTTCGCCGCAGCGTCCGCCCTACGATGTGTGCGCGACGTCTTTACAAACAGGAGGCCATGAGCCGCGCCCCTGCTCACGACCACGAAGTGCCGGGTCAGCCCATGCCATCTGGCGGGGCCGTCCAAGACGATCTGCGCCTGGCCCGAGCGCTGCGCTGGGGAGGCGTCGGTCTGTATGCGCTCGTAGCCGTAGTGGCGGTGGCGCTCCCCGCCATGACGCGCGCGGCACAGCGGGCACCAGTGCTCCGTGAAGGCGGACTCCCGATCGCCTTGTATGCGCTCGGCCTCTGCGCGACGTTGGCGCGCACACGCCCGAAGCCTGGCCATGCCGCCGGCTACCGCAACACCCTCGCCGTTCTCGTGTGGTCCCACGCTGGCCTCGGGGCCGCGGTCATTCCCCTCCTCTTCGGGCTTGCAGCGGACGGTGGTGGCTCGGCGTTCCGCACGGGTACACCGTGGCTCGAGCTGGGTGCCGTGCTTCTTGGCGTGCCGGCGGCCGTCGCGCTGCTGTTCGTCGCCGAGCGCTCCCGGCCGTACGCCGCGGTTTCGATCGGCATGTTGATCTATGCCGTCGCACTCGCGCTGCTGCCCTGACCGGCGGCCCGCCGCGCACGCTCCCTGTCGTGGCCGGCAGGTACGGCTCGGCTCGCTAGTCAGTCGATGGCACGCGTGGCAGCTCCACGAGAATGAGCGCGTGGCGCGCGGCGGTCGCTGGCGGAGCACCGGGCAGCTTGTCACTCGCTCCCAGCGGCACGAGCACGAACGCACGGAGCCCCTCGCCGAACCACGCTTCGGCGTGCTTCGCGACGAGGGCCTTGGCGTCGTTAGCTGGTGTGCCCGCCATCTCGAGCAAGTAGGCGAGGCCTTGGGCGTGATCGCGGTCCGGCCAGGGGATCGTCTCGTCGAACGGGAGCTGGACCTGGATGGGGTTCTTGCCGCCCCACAGGGCGTAGACGCCGTACATCGTCTTGTCGCCTCGACGCTCGAAGGTCAGGAAGCGCGTGTGCTTGCGATCCACGGCCGACGAGGCGCGAAGCGTCGATCCGTCGCAGAGCAACGAGAGGCCGAGGCAGGGCGGTTCCAGCCGGCCGCCGGCGTCGGCACGAACGTCGACGAGCGCCAGTCCGTTCTCGACGCGTGCTTGGACCGGCTGCTCGCGTGCCTCACCGCAGCTGGTGAGCAGCGCGAGGCAGGCGACAAGCGCAACGAGCCCAAAGCCGTGGGAACGTCGCAGGGCTCCGCACCCGTGCGGCCTCGTCACCTAGCGCCCCTCGGCCCGCGCGTCGATGATCACGACGCCTCCGCGCACGCGCCAGCAGAGGCCAGCCGACTTCGTGAGCAGATCCAGCGTGGTGCTCATGCTCGCGCCATCCAACTGCAGCGTGACCTTCGGTGTGGCGCCGACGACGCGCAGCGCGGCCGGCGAGACGTAGTGGCTGAACCCCGTGATCGTGCGGAGGAACGCCACCGCTTGATCGAAGGAGATGTCCTCCCACTGCACCCCCTTGATCTTGCGCCGCTCGAGCGAGGCGTGCACGCGCGACTGGTCGCGCACCTAGGCGATGACTTGGCGCAGGGCGACCGCGTCGAGCCGTTCGGAGGCCTGGGCGGCGCGTTCGAGGTCGGCTTCGGTGCCCGCACGGATCCACTCCGCGATGTCACCGGGTGTGGGCGGGCTCTCGGGGTCGGCTCGGAGCGTGCCCGCGGCGAGGGTGAGGGCGACGAGAGAGGGCAGGATCCAGCGCATCGTCGGAGTCTCCATCGGTAGGACGTCCACGCTGGCCCGGTGGTGTCTCGCGAGGGTCATGGCGCGACCTTGGCCCCTTGAATCCGCGGTCACGCCCGGGACGGTCGCCACGTCATGTGCACGTGTGTCGCGGTGCGGTCGACCACGTGGAAGCCGAGGCGCTCGTACAGGCGCACGGCGCCGTGGTTGTGGAGGCCTGTCGAAAGCGCTACCCCGCGACCCTGCTCCTCGGCACGTGCCAGGACGTCGGTCAGCAAGCGCGTACCGATGCCCTGCCCCTGGTGGGCGGGGTGGATCTGGATCTCCCCGATGCGGAGAACGTCGGGCTCGGTGAACACCTGGAGCATGCCCACGCGGTCGCCGCCCGCGTGGACGAGCTGCACGTGGCCGCGCTCCCAGCTGGCGGCGAAGTGGCGTGCGTGGCGAGCCTCGTCCCACCCGCCCCACGTCGCGATGAACAGATCGCGGTAGGCCGCGCGGCGCAGCTGGTCGAGCCAAGCGCGGTCGCGCTCTGCGGCGGGTTCGAGGCGAAGGTCCATGCGAGGCCTCGGCGTGGACTGCGAGCCAGGTCACTCGACCTTGCTCCGTCCGTGCAGCCTACGGCGCGAGCTCGCTACGGCACTTCGTAGGTGACCTCCAGCGTCGGGCGATGCGTGAGCGTCGGATTGACGGCGCTCCCGAAGAACATGGCGTCGGTCATCCCGTCACCGTCCGTCGTGGTCGTGAACTGCACCCGGAAGGCCGAGCGCACGCGCCCCGCACCCTGATCCGCCTGCACGAGCGAGGTGACATCCAGGGTCCAGGGGCCGAGCCCGCCAAGCGTGTGGGCGGCAGCCGTCAGGGCCACCGAGGTTTTGTCGCCGACGTCCGCGGCCGCCCCGGCGTCGATGTGGTCCACGACCAACGGCGCGAGCCCCTCGGGCGCGCCCGAGTTCGCGACGCGGGTGAGCTGGAGCGTCGCGTCGACCACGGGGCCAATGCCATCGATGTCGAACGACACGACGTACACGGCCGAGATGTCGGTGGGGGTATCGCCTACGGGGTGCGTGTCGCTGCCCGCAGCCGGGCCCACGGAGATGCCGGCCTCGAAGGCGACCGCCCGCCGCTCCGTGAACGTGGCCTTGGGCGACGAGGAGCCTCCACACGAGGCGAGAAGCACCAGGAGCAGGATCGAGATCGGGCGCATGCGTGTCTCCTTCGCACGTCAAGGGACGCCCTGAGGCCCGCAAGTTGTCAGGGGAGCCGGTGGAGGGCCGGCGGCAGGGGCCACCCTCCCCTCGTGCTACCCCATGGCTCGGATCGGAGGTCCTCATGAGCACGCGACCCACATGCCCGGAGTGCAAGGGCGAGCATCTGCGTCGCACACGAGGCGTGGGAACCAGGGGTGGTCATGGCCCGGACCTCCTGCCGGGTCTGCATGGGTTCTGGCGCTCTGCCAAGGTGGACGTCGTGCTGTGCACGGACTGCGGCCTGGTCCGCTACTACGCCGATTTGGAGGCCCGGGCGAAGGCCAAGCAGAGCAAGCGGTGGACTGGGGTTCGGTGATGGGCGTGCGGGTGCCGTCAGAGGCTCCGCACGCCGACGCGTGGCCTCGATGAAGCGGCGCTGGCAGAAGGGGCACAAGCGACGCTACGTGCGGCGCATGGCGGCCGAGCTCAACCGCCGGCTGCCGCTTCGCCTGCACATGACCATCATCCTCTGTGCGGTGGTGGCGTTTGGGGTCGTTGCCAGCCGCCTGCTCTTGGAAGCAGGCGTGGCGTCACGAGGCCTGCGTTGGGGCCTGGGTGTGGCCATCGCGTATGCGTTCTTCCTGGCGTGCGTGCGCCTGTGGCTCGACAGGATCCACCCCGAGGTGGAACCGCGCGGGCGGCAGATCGCCAGCGAGGCCGTGAACGACACCCTGGACATCGCGGGATCGCCCGTGGGCGAGATCCTCGCCGAGGTCTCGGGCCCCTCGTCGCTGGCACCGCCGGCGCCCCGCCCGAGTGGCAGGACGTCCTTCGCGGGCGGTGGCAAGTCGGGGCGCGGGGGTGGCGGGTTCGACGTCCCCGACATCGACAACGAGGGAGCCGCCGCCATCGCCATCATCGTCGTGGTGATCAGCTTGCTCGTCGCTGCGACGATCTTCATCGTCCAGGCGCCGACCATCCTCGGCGAAGCGGGTGCCGACGCGCTGCTGGCCGTGTCCCTGCGGCGTCGCGTGGGACGCGCGCAGGGGACGGGGTGGCTGGGTGGCGTCGTGAAGCGGACCATCTTGGTTGCCCTTGCCGTCCTCGCGATCGCTGCGATCGCCGGTGCGATCGTGGATGCGTCCGAGGCCAAGAAGCGCCAGTCACCGATGTCGCTTCCCGTGACCGTGCCGCGGCGCCCTGGGAGCCCATCGCGGTAGCGACGTGCAGGCTCCGTATGCTGTGCCTTGCCTGACTCCAGGAGCCGTGGCATGGAGAGCCGACTCGCCCGCAACGTGAAGCGCGTCGGTCTGGTAGCGGGACCGGCCTTGGGCCTCCTGCTGTACGCACTGCTGCCGCAGAGCTACCGCGACGCGGAAGGGTCCGTCGTGGCGCTGGGTTCCACGGCGCGCGCCACGCTCGGGATGATGGTCTGGATGGCGGTCTGGTGGATGACCGAGGCCGTCGAGATCGAGGTGACCGCACTGCTTCCGATCGTGGCGTTCCCGTTGGTCGGTGTGCTGCCCTTGAAGCAGACGACGGCCAGCTACGGCTCGGACGTCGTCTTCCTGTTCCTGGGCGGCTTCATCCTGGCCAAGTCGCTGTCGCGCTGGGGGCTGGACCGCCGCATCGCCCTGGTCACGCTGCGGTGCGTGGGCACGCGCCCGTCACGCGTCGTAGGCGGCCTCATGCTGGCCACGGCCGTCATGAGCATGTGGGTCAGCAACACGGCGACGGTGGCCATGATGGTGCCCATCGTGCTGTCGCTGATCGATGTCGCGGTGCGCAAGGAGACGGGAAAGGGCCTTGCGGAGCACGGTGCGATCCCCGAGCAGCATGCCGACCTGTCGCGCTTCGCCCTGGGCGCGCTCCTCGGCGTTGCCTACGCTGCGTCCATCGGCGGCGTGGGGACGATCATCGGGTCACCGCCCAATGGCCTCTTGGCGCGCTTCCTCGAAGAGCGTCAGGGCGTCAGCGTCGGGTTCGCCGAGTGGATGCTGTTCGGCGTGCCCGTCGTGGTTGTGTTCTTGCCCTTGGCGTGGCTGCTGTTGGTGAAGGTGTTGTTCCCGAGCCGCTTGCGCGAGATCGCCGGCGGTCGTGAGTACGTCCGCGAGGCGTGGGCCCGGATCGGTCCCCTGGGCCGCGGCGAGCGCGTCACCATGATCGTGTTCTTCTGCGCGGCGTTCGCGTGGATGACGTCGCCGTGGCTGGCGCGACTGGATATCGCGGGCCTGCGACCGCTCGCGGGGCTCTCCGACGCCGGCATCGCCGTGGGCGCGGCCTTGGTCCTGTTCGTGGTGCCGGTCGATCGCAAGCGCGGGCTGATGGTCATGGACTGGGCGACGGCCAAGACGTTGCCGTGGGGCGTGCTGGTGCTCTTCGGAGGCGGCCTGGCCCTCGCGACGGCGGTCGAGGTGAACGGCGTCGGCGCCTACGTCGGAAGCCTGGCCGCGGGACTTGCCGGGTGGCCGGTGTGGGCCGTGTTGCTCGTCGTGATCGCAGCGATGGTGTTCCTGTCCGAGCTGACGTCGAACACCGCGCAGGTCGCCACGATGCTGCCCATCTTGGCTGCGCTGGCACCGGCCCTGGACATGCCACCGCCGCTGCTGCTCGTCCCGGCCACGTTGGCGGCCAGCCTCGCGTTCATGATGCCGGTAGGCACGCCGCCCAATGCCATCGTCTTCGGCACGGGGTTGGTGCGCATGCCGCACATGCTGCGCGCCGGCTTGCGCCTCAACGTGATCGGGATCGTCGTGCTCTTCGTGCTGACGTGGGTCGTGATCCAGCCGCTGCTGGGCCGCTGGACGTGACGCGTCAGTCGGCGGGAGCCAGCTCGACCGCCTCGACGATCGCCGGATCGGATCCGCCGTGCTGGGCCCACGCCCTGAGGCGACGCCCCGGCCCCTGCTCGGCCTGGAAGCCGAGCCAGATGTCGAACCCCCCGTCGGCGGTGGGGCGGTCGATGGCCTGCACGACGGCGGGACCGAACCAGATCGGGTGCACGCCGTGGGCGACGAGGATCTGCGTCCGACTTCCGTAGGCTTCGGTGACGGCTTCGAAGTGCCCACCCAAGTCGCGGCCCTCGGGAACGAACGGCAGCCGACGACGGTCGGCCACCCGCAAGACGAGGTCGTTCTCCGACCACGAGATCACGGGCGCCAGCAGGGGAACGATCTCGTTCGTGGTCCCCGACGGGCAGAGGTACACGCAGAGCGGCGCTTCCGGATCGGGCTCGCTGGCGACGTCATCGGGCACGTTCACCATGCCCGGGAGGTCGAGGCCGAGGAACGTGGCCTCTTCGTCGGTGATGGGGCTGCGGAACTCGAAGCCCAGCTCGATGTGCAGCACCTCGTCCATCGGCACGGCGATGCGCACGAGACGCATGCCCTTGCGGACCAACGCGCCGAGTACCTGGAAGTGCAGGTCGGCGACCGAGATGGGGCCCACGCGCCCGTTGACGGTGCGGGCGATGGTCTGCGTGTCGGCCTCGGCGCCGAGGCCCAGCTCGAGCCGGGGGACGGCGATGCGTGCGCCGACCCGACTGAGGTCGAGGGTCGTTGCGAGGCAAGGGTTGCCCTGGCCCTTCAGACGGACGGGCAGGCGACAGGAAACGCGCGCGGCGCGTCGACGCTCGGCTCCCACGTGTGGGTTCCTCCGCCCCCCCGGACGGTCCTCGATGCTCGGGTCCTCTCCCTCATCGGCCCGCCGGACGGGGCAACTGAACCGCTGGCCAGAGCCGGAAAACCGGGCGCTGGCGACTCTCCACTCCGTGGGGGGGAGCGCCCTGTCGCCGGGACCTCGGGGCGTGCTATCCAGGGCCTGCGCGCCGGGGAAGCCGCGCAGGGCGGGAGGCGGTCGGCATGTCCACAGGGCGCTTGGCGAGCGGGGGCGGTCTCGTGCTCTCGACCCTGGTTGCATCTGCTCGCGTCGCCGCCGCCGCGGAAGGCACCGACCAGGGCTTCGACTTCGACTGGCGCTGGATCCTCCTGGCGGTCGGGATCGTCATCGTGATCACGATCGCGATCCGCGTGGGCCAGGGGATTGCGCTACGCCAAGCCGATCGGAAGGTCGTTGGGAGGTCGCGCGAGCGACTGCGGCGCGGCCATGGCGGAGACCAGGCGCCGGCGTCAAAGCGCACCGAACGGTGAAGAGGGGCAGAGCGGCCCGAGAAGGTCGCCGCGAACCCCACGACCGGGCGTTCGGTCCGGGCGCAACCCAGGCGATCCATGGTGGCGGAGGGCCGCCCCATGATCGCCCGTCCCGACGCCGACCTCAGGACGCTGTGGATTTCCGACGTCCATCTCGGAGCACGTGACGCCTCGGCGCCCGCGTTGCTCGCGCTGCTGGAGCGCGTACGCGCCGAGCGCATCGTGCTCGTGGGTGACATCGTGGACCTCTGGAGCCTGCGCCGTCGCTGGCACTGGCCCCGAGCGCATCGTCAGGTGCTGGAGCGGTTCCACGAGCTGGCCCGGCGCGGCACCGAGGTGGTGTACGTGCCCGGCAACCACGACGAGGCCTTCCGCGCGCTCTGCGGACACGACTTCGGGCCGATCCGCGTGGAGCGCGAGCTCGTCCACGAAACCGTGGACGGCCGACGACTCCTGGTCCTCCACGGTGACGACCTGGAGGACGACATCCACGTAGCCCGCTGGGCTGCGCGTGCCGGGGATGGGATCTACACGGCGCTGCTGGTCGCCGATCGTCCGCTCGGCAAGGTGCAGCGCGTGGTGCGAAGCGGGGAGCCGTTCTCCTTGGCGCGCTTCGTGAAGAGCCGCTCGAAGATCGCGAAGCGGTTCGTGCTTCGCTACGAGGTGGCCGCCGTGCGGCTTGCCCGCAAGCGGGGCTTGGACGGCGTCGTCTGCGGCCACATCCACGTGCCCCAGCTGCGCACGCATCGCGGCGTGATCTACGCCAACTGCGGCGACTGGATCGAAAGCCGCACGGCGCTTGGCGAGACGCACGCTGGCGAGCTCGTGCTGCTGCGGCAGGGTCGTCAGACGACGGGCTTGTCCACGACCGGCGCACCGCCCTCGACGCGCTCGGGATCCGCCATGTCCACGACGGGCCCCATGCCCAGGGTGCCCGTGCTTCCGAGCGCAGAGGAGTCCAGCAGGGACTGCCCCGAGGACTCCTCGAAGCGCCAGTAGCCGACCAAGCCAGGCTCCGTCGAGGGCACGATGAAGCCGCGGTTGGCGGCAATCTGCTGCTCGGTCCGCGGCACGGACCACACGCGTAGCTCGTCGATCAGTCCCTTGAACCCGGCCTCGCCCGGCCAGACCCCGATGTGCAGGAGGTCGGTAGGCAGGACCGAGCCGCCTTGGGGCTGGCTGGCCACTTCGACGCCGTTCTTGAACACGCGGATGCCGACGCCATCCCACGTCATCGCGACGTGCGTCCACACGCCGGGCTCCACGGCCATGACCGAGCTCTTCGCCGTGTTCCAAGAGGCTGGGGACACGTACACGCGACCGGACAGCTGGCCGTCGACCATGTCCTCGAGGAACAGGCCCCAGGATCGGGAGCCCGTGGACAGGTCCTGGCCCACGGCGATGCCTTGGAGGTAGGTGTCCGTGACGCTGTCGGGCTTGAGCCAGGCCTCCACGGTGAAGCCGCCCGCACCGATGGCAGCCTTGAACGCCGAGGCGTTCACGAACGCATAGCGGCCAAGATCGAAGCGCAGCGCACGCCCCTTGGGACCACCGCCGCCGGAGCCACCGCAATGGGCCAACGAGAGGGCAACACAGGCAACCACGAGTCGTCGAAGGGTCCGCATGGCACGAGCTCCCGGTGGCGGTCCACCTCCGCCGGGGCCATCGACCGGAACGACGACCACGACGAGGAGTGCCGCGGCAGCGTGCCGGCGGACAGCAGGGCTCGCGAGCCCCGCCTTCTGGGGCGCAGGACCTACTTCGGGAACGCGCGGGCGAGGGTGCCGAAGACCTCGATGAGGGCGGTCAGCGTGTCCTCTTCGGGCATCGTCTTCTCGAACTCCTCGCGGCTCTTGATCTCGCCCTTGGTCATGACCGTGGCCACGAGCTCGACGCCGTTGCTGCTGTCGGTCCAGCGAATCGACATCAGCTGGCTGACTTCGCGGTCCATGACGCCTGCCACGGCGCTGGGCTTCTCTGCGTAGCCGCGCGTCCAAAGCCGCATGCCCTTGCGCCCGCCGGGCAGATCCACGCTCGTCAGCTTGACCGTGGGGTCCTTCATGCCGCGGGCCTCGAGGGCGGCCTTGGACTGCTTGGCGTAGCCGGAGTTCATGGGGCTCGTGGGATCGGTCGACACGCAAAGCGAGGGATCAGCGCAGGTACCGGCGTGCACGCGGATCGTCAGCGTGGCGCCGCCTTCGGTCGGCGTTTCCCGCGTGTAGGACCACCGGGCATCGGTCGGCGCGGACGTGCCGTCCTTGCGTTCGTAGCCGGGAACGTCGACGGCGGTGAGGGCCGCGAGCTGCTCCGGAGTCCAGGGCGTCCCCTTCGCGGCCGGGGGCGCGCTGCCTCCGCCGCCGGAGCTGTTGCCACCGCCCCCCTTGTCGTCGCCACCACAGGCGGCGAGCACTACACCCAGGGCCATCGCCATGACGAATCGTCCACGCATTCGACACCTCCCTGCGCGGGACCGTAGCAAATGCGAGCGCCCGCTGCTTGGCAGGTCGTGCGACGTGTGGAGATGCGGTGAATGTGGGGCTATCTGGGCGTGGTGACGCGGATCTCGCCCACGTAGGGCAGCGTGAACGCGGCGTCCTCGGCGGGATCGCCCTCGACGAAGTCACCGGAGCAGCCCCGGAGCCACGGTGTCTCCGACGTTCCGAGCTCCGTGACGTCCAGGGGGGCGCCGATGGCATCCAGGTCGACTTGCACCAGGAGTCCGGTGACGTCCGGATTCTTGAACAGCGTCGCGATCAGGCTCCGCTCGAAGACGGAGGAGCGCACCACCTGCAGATCGAGGCCGACGTGCTCGGGGAATGTGACGGGCGAGCCGGGCATGTCCTGCAGCTGGCCGCCGGTGAACTGCAGCACGTGCAACCGGCTCCCGACGAGCGCGGACGTCAAGACGTACGTTCGACTGCTCGCGATGCGGATGGCATTGGGTGCGGTGACCACGGCCGACGTGCCCAGGAAGAAGTCGCCCATGCCGTTTCCGTACAGCTGCGTGACGGTGTTGTCGGTGCCGTCGCCCACGAGCAGGTCGTCATGCACGTTGCTCATGAACCCGGTGGCGATCGAGCTTGGCGACGAGCCGACGGTGATGGGCGAGGCCGCCGTCTTGGCGAACGAACCATTGCCGTTGCAGAGCATCACGAACACGCCGACCGAGGTCGTGACGGCGATGTCGTCCAGGCCGTCTTCGTCGAAGTCGCCCGACGTCATGTCTTCGACGGCGGACGGCGCGAAGTCGGTGATGCCGCCCGGGCTGGGTGCGAAGGTCCCGTCTCCGAGGCCCAAGAAAGCGTGGAGCTTGTTGGCGTCGTCCAGGACGGCGAGATCGAGATAGGGGTCCACGTCGAAGTAACCAAGCGCGACTTGTCGCAGGCTGGCCGACAGGCCGAAGCCGACCGGCGCGACGGAGGTGAACGTGCCGTCGCCGTTGCCCAGCAGGACGCGGACCTGGGCCGTGGCGCCGTCGGCGACGACGGCATCCAGGTGACCGTCGCCATCGAGATAGCCCGAGGCGGCGTAGCTGGGGAAGCCGCCGATGTAGGTGGGGGTGCCGAGCTCGGCGACCGAAGGGGGTGCTTCACCCCCCGAGCCACTACTCCCGCCGCCGCAAGCAGCGACGACGAGGAGCAAGGCAGTGCTCCCGACGCGGTGGCACGTACGCACGATCCGATGGGACATCGAGGCCTCCCTCGGTGGATTCCTGGGCCGCGCCGGTGGCGACCTCCCCGTCCCACGGATTCTGCACCTGGGCCTGGGGCCGGGGGAAGGGGGGGCCTCGTTCTGTCGAGGCTCCCTCGGGAGCCGGCCCTTGCCGCCAGGCTCTTCGCCCTCGCCTTCGCTAGGATCTGCCCATGGGGATGACACACCGGTTTGCGGCGACGCTCCTGATCCTCGCGGGTCTTGCCGGGCCTGACGCGCCTCCCGCGGATGCGGACGGCAGCACCGTGGCCCGCACCACCGATGCCGTTGCGAAGGAGCTGGCGGACGAGTTCGAAGAGCTCGTCAAGAGCAAGAAGCCCAAGCTCAAGGACGGCGAGCGCAAGCTGGAGATCCTGCGCGAGCTCGAGCGTGCTCCGTGCGAGACCGCGCAACGCTTCCTCCTGGGGCTCGTGAAGAAGAAGTCCACGGAGGGGGACCATCGCCTCTACGCCATGCGGGCACTCCTCAAGATGGCCGACACCAAGGCGCTCGACACCGTGGTCAGCTCGCTGCAGAAGGCAAAGGACCCGACCCTTTGGCAGGCCTTTGGCGAGATGCTCTCCGCGGGCCCGAGCGACGACGTGCGCGCGTGGTGGACGAGCAAGGGGCTGGCCAGCAAGGACGTCAACGTGTGCGGCGCATGCCTCGACGCGCTGGCGATGGCGCCGGTGGAAGCAGCAAGCGATGCCGTCCGCGGCATCTACGAGCGGGAGGCCGGCAGCGAGGATGGCGGGGAGCTGGCCTACCGGGCGCTCCGCGCGCTGGTGCGGTGCCCGGGGGCCGATGCGCGCGCCCTGCTGCTCGAGGCCGCGCGCCATGCGCAGTGGCAGGTTCGACTGGCGGCGGCCGAGCAGCTCGCTGCCCAGGAGCCCTTCGACGCCGAGCCCGAAGCGGCGGTGCGCGGACTGCTGCAGGACGAGAACGCCTGGGTGAAGGACGCCGCGGCGCACAGTGCTGGTCGTGCCAAGCGCAAGGTGGTCGCACACGCCCTGATCGGCCTGCTGGGCGACCCTCGACTGCGCACACGGCACGTGGCCGCGAACGCGCTGGCCACGATCAGCGGCAAGTCCCTGGGCCACGACGCAGGTGTGTGGAACGCGTGGCTGGCCGAGCAGGATCCCGGTACGCCTCCCGCCACGACCGTGCCCACGTACCACGGCGTGGAGGTCTACACCGATCGCGTGCTCTTCCTGGTGGACGCCAGCTCGTCCATGACGTGGCCCTGGCGCAAGGAGCCGCATCGCATCGATGTCGCGCGCGACGAGCTGGTACGGGTGCTCGAGGCGCTGCAGCCGGGCACTGCCTTCAACGTGGTCGTGTATGCCGAGAAACCCGTGGCGTGGAAGAAGGAGCTTGCGGAGGCCTCACCGGCAACCGTGAAGTCCGCTGCCTCCTGGGCCGAGCGCGCCATGGCCGAGCCGGAGGGCGACACGTTCCTGTTCGAGGCGCTGGAGTGGGCCTTCGAGAGCGACCCCACCTTCGACACGGTGTTCCTGCTGACGGACGGCAACCCCACGGCAGGCCGCTACTGGACCGTCGATGGCCTCGCCGCCAGCGTGCGCGCGTGGACGCGCTTCCGCCGCGTGGCCGTGCACACGATCGGCCTGTCCCTGCTGAACCTCGACCGCGGCATGCCCAACCTGTCCGAGAAGCCCCAGCTGATGACGCAGCTGTTGAAGGAGATCGCGGCGGCTACCGACGGCGAGTTCCGCGAACACCTGAACGCCCCGCCCGCTGCGTCCGCGTCGAAGAACTAGGAGCTAGCCGTCGCCTCCGTAGAGCCGGTAGACGAGGTCGAAGGCGTTCTCGCAGGCGCGCGCGTAGGTGTCGTAGCGCGTGATGTTGCGGCGCGCCAGGTCGCCGCGGCGGCTGCCGCGGGCCTTGGCGATGAACGACATGGCTTCGAGTCCTCGAGCGCGGCCGGCCTCCGTGTCGAGGTCAGCCGCCCCGAGGATCACGCGCCACGTGACGCCCTGGTAGGACTCGCCCTTCGCACGGCGGCACTCGCCGCCCGCGACCCATTCGGCCAAGCGTCCGCGGGCCGGCGAGCGCAGGTCGCGGGCCAACGACGCGACGACCTCACCGACGACATCCGGTTCGTGCTGGTCGACGTCGATCAGGAAGTAGCCGATGGGCGGAGGAGCGGCGCGTCCCAGGCGACGCAGCAGGACGCGCGGCAGCGACCGCAAGACGTCGATGCGCTCCGTACCCGCCAGCACCACGGCGTGGAGACCCGCTTCCAGCGCTTCGGCCAGCTCGATCTCCGTGGGGTGCTTGCCCTCGCGCCCACCCGCGTCGAGCAAGACGAAGGTGTCGAAGCCCCGCGGACTGCGCTTGGCCAAGTAGCTGCCCAGCGGCGTGCCCGGCGCTTCGACCTCGGCCGTGAGCCACTCGACGACCTCGCCCTGCGCCTGGATCTCCTCCCGATAGCGCTTCGCGTGCGCGAGCCACGGCTTGCGGAAGCTCATGAGCAGCGCGGGCGGGGCACCTCGGGCCATCGCGGGACCTCCCTTCCACGACCCGTCTTCTAGCAAGTCGCGGGGGGACGTGCGCCTTCGGAGGGCTCAGGCCGGGGGCGGCTCCACCGTCATGGCTCGGGCCGCTTCGCGCAGTCCGGCCTTGTAAGCGGCCAGCTTCGCGGCGAGTGCGGTGTCGGGCTCGCTCCCCCCGCTGGCGAGGATCTGCGCAGCCAGCACGCCTGCGTTCCATGCGCCATCGATGGCGACCGTCGCCACGGGCACCCCGCGGGGCATCTGCACGATGGAGAGCAAGGCATCCATCCCGCGCAAGGGCCCGACGGGCACCGGGACCCCGATGACGGGCAGCGTCGTGTGGGCCGCCACCATGCCGGGTAGGTGCGCGGCGCCACCGGCTCCGGCCACGATCACGCGAATGCCGCGGTCGGCGGCCTGCCGTGCGAACTCGGCCATCTCCTCGGGCATCCGATGTGCGGAGACGACGCTCATCTCGTACGGCACGCCCAGCGCGTTCAATGCCTCGGCAGCCTTGGAGAGGACCGGGCCGTCCGAGGACGAGCCCATGATGATCGCCACACGCGGCGTCGTGCTGTCCATCGTCAGGCCTCCACGGCGAGCAGGGCTTCCTGCCACGTGCGTTCGACGTCGGTCATGGCGGCCAGCAGACGTTCTGCCTCGTCGCGCGTGGCGGCTTGCGCCGCCATGTGGCCCATCTTGCGACCCCCGCGGGCCAGCTGCTTGCCGTACCAGTGCAGCGTCACGCCTTCCGGCACGTCGAGCGACGGGGCCTCGCAGGGAAGCTCTCCGGCAAGGCCATGCGGCGCGATCAGGTTGCGCATCACCTGGAAGCCTGCGAGCGGCGGTGTGGGGACGGGTTGTCCCAGCACCGCGCGGGCATGCATGTCGAACTGGCTGGTCAGACCCGGCTGCAGCGTCGCGTGGCCGGTGTTGTGCACGCGTGGTGCGATCTCGTTGACGAGCAAGCGGCCGTCGGCATCGAGGAACATCTCGACCGCGTAGGTGCCTTGGAACGCCAGTGCGTCGCCGATGCGCGCCGCGATCGAAGCGGCCTGCTCCGCCAAATCGGCAGCCAAGCCGAGCTTCACCGCAGGGCCCATCGTGGACCGGCAGACGCCGCGCTCCTGGAACGTCCACATCGCGGGGAAGGCATGCACCTCGCCCTTCGCGTCCCGCGTGGCCACGACGGACAGCTCGCGCTGGAGATTCACCAGCGACTCGGCGAACACCATGGCGCCTTGGCTGCGACCGGCGTCCACGAACTCGCAGACCGCCTCGAGCGAGGCCTTGGCGGGCTGCCGCACGACGAAGTTGCCGTAGCCGTCGTAGCCGAAGCGCGACCACTTCAGCACGTAGCCCCGCGGGAACAGGTAGCCCAGGATGCCGAGCTCGGTGTGGTGGACCTCGCCGTAGATGACGCGGTAGTCGGCCGAACGAATGCCGAGCCGGCGGAGCAGCTCCTTCTGGGCCAGCTTGTCCTGGGTGGCCTGCAAGGCCGGCGGCGCCGGGAGGAGCGGACGCGCGTGGTCCGCGCGTGCCTGGGCGATGGCCTCGAGATCGAGGAACTCGTTTTCGATCGTCACCACGTCAACCTCCGCAAAGAACCGGGTCAGCGAGTCGACGTCGTCCAGACGTCCGATCACGGCGTCATGGCCCGCGACGACGGCCGGGTCGTTCTCGCTGCTGGCGAGAACCACGGGATGGGCGCCCTGGCGTCGCGCCGCGTCGGCGAGCATCTGTCCCAGCTGACCGCCTCCGAGGATGCCCAGTCGACGCACCTCGGAGGTCCGTCGCGTCCAGACACCCGGCCCCTGCCAGAGGTACGGGCGACCCTTGTCGTCCAGGGCGACGAGATGCAGCCAGTGCCCCGCGAAGAGGCGCCGCACCTCGGGGTGCTTGGCGAGCACCGCGTCGATGCGTGCGCGCGGCGCCTCGATGACCACATCCAAGCGCAGCGCTTCGTGCGCGTTCCGCCGACCGTCGTGCACGCTCTGCAGCGCGAGGCCTTGGCGCAGGTCGCCGGCGGCGCCTTCCAGGACACCGAGCCGCCCGGCGACGTCGTGCAGGCGCTTGTCGCCGGCACCGAAGACGTGGTTGTCGACGGTGGAGGCGTAGTACTGGAGGTTGATCCAGCTGGCCACCACCATCGGTGCCGTGAGGATCTGTTCGAGGACGGCGCCGTCCGTGTCGAGGTGCGCGTCGTAGGAGTGGAGGAAGACGCGGCCTTCGAGATCGGCCCCGCGGCTGCGCGCGCGTGGCGCCACGAGGAAGGCCGAGCAGCCGGCCAAGCCCCACTCGGGTCGCGTCTGGGCCCAGTCGCGGCCGCGCGCGGGGAGATCCTCGTCGGCGCGGGCGCCCGGGCGAAGGCCAAGTCGACGCGCGCGCTCGGCGCGTGTGCGCGCGCTCGCCTCGGCGAGGAGCCGCTCGAGACGCGCGCGATCGGCGCCCTGCGACGCCCCCAGGTGATCGACGTCGAGCAGCGTGATCCGGTCGGACGTCGTGTCGTGGAGCCCGGCCAAGAACACCGTGTCGTCGGGGATGTCGATGCCGCGGGCAGCGAGCTCGCGACGGACGTCGGGATCGCGCAAGAGGGCTGCGAGGAGGCGTGCGTTGGCATCACCCGTCTGGCCGCCGCACGCGCCGCAGTGCAGGCCGTGCTCGTGCGGGTTGTTCGTGGAGGTCGATCCGTGGCCGACGAAGAGGACGATCTGCGCGAAGTCCTTCACCAGCGACATCCCGCGTAGCGCGCCTTCCGCCAGCTCGGCCCGCGCGTTCACGTCGAGGAGTGTGGTCAGCCGGACGCCTGCGGACGGCGCCGCGCCCGTTGTGCGTCGTCCCAGATCCCAGCCGTCGCGCAGCAAGCGAGCGAGGCTGGTCACGCCGAGCGACTCGACCAAGGCGAACGAGCCCACACCCAGGTCCTTCAAGGACTTCCAGGCGCGCGCCACGAGCGAGGGCGTGCGCTGCATTGCCGGCGCTTCGGCGACCAGCGAGGGCTGCACGAGCACGGGGCAGCGTGCGTCCGCGTCCTGCTGGCCCGGCGCGCGCAGGGCGATCGGCAGGCCGAAGAAGCCCGCGAAGCCGATCGTCTCCACCCCGTCGTCCAGACCTTCGATCGAGCGGCGGAGGACCTCGGAGCGGACGTCGATGCAGCAGACCATCTGCAGGAAGGGTCGCGCCGTCGCCTCACGCGGGAGGACACCCGTGCGCAGCGTGGCCAGGCGTGCGCGACGTCGGGCGCGTTCGATGGCGTCCTGCGCCACGAGCTCGAGCGCGATGCGCACGCTCGGGACGTCGGTACGCGCCGCCAGCTCGCTGCGCAGCAGCTCCAGCTCGTGCGCCAGACCCTGCGCGACGCCGTCGAGGAGCAGCAGCTCCCAGGCGAGACGGATGGCCAGCAGCTGGCGCAGCGCGCCGACATCGGACTCGCGATCGATGCGCGCCGCGGCGGCCGCCCACCCGCCGACGTCCATCAGCAGGCGATGCAGGTAGCGCTCCAGCGCCAGCCCCTCGACGCCGATCCGGGCGATGCCCGCGCGCAGCAGCTCGTCCGCGGTTCCCGGAAGGCTTGCGACGAGCTTGCGCGCCGCGCGCAGCCCGCGCAGCGAGAGCGCGCGGTCTCGGCCCGCCTCGTCGAGCCACGCGGCATAGAGCGTCGCGGCGGCTTCGCGCTCATCCACGTCGCGCCCACCGCCGGTCACCAGGTGGTCGGCGGCAAACGTCGAGATGCGTGACCGCAGGAAGCCGGGCCAGTCGTGGCCCGTGGCCGTGAACGCGGCGTCGGCGAGCGTGGGCAGCTTCGGCGTGACGGGCCGGCCGGGCGTGGCCAAGGCCTCGCGCAGGGCAGCGGCGCGGCGCGGGAGTCGCGGGTCGCGGGAGGCCGCCGCAGCGGCCTCGAGCTCTTCATCGAGCACGCCGATGGCCTCGAGCGCCTCGACCAGCTCGTCGTGGCGACGCGTTGCCCGCGCACCCGCCACTTGCGACAAGCGCTCGGCAGCGCTCCCCATGTCGAGGTCCGCCATGCCGAGGTACGGGTTCACGGCGACCAGGCGATCGAGTGGCCACGCGGGCGCGATGCGCGACAGGGCTCGCTGCACGACGGCCTCGGTGTCCGTCCCGCGAAGCGGGGACGAGCGCGTGGTGCGATGGGCGTCCTGCGGAGGATGTGCGTTCATCGGTGGGTGGCTCCGGTGGGCAGGGTGGTGCGCCCGCGGCCGAGGCGGCGGCCGAGGGCGTGCACGAGGTCGTCGACGTAGAGGCCGTTGCGCAGGTGCATGCGCCAGCGCAGGGCCCGCGGGGTGGGTGCAGCGACCTGGGTGACCGCGATCAGCGTCAGGGCCATGAGCAAGGCGATCACGGCGCCCCACATCCACGGGCCCGGCGCGGCAACGCTCGGGAGGACACCGCTGGTGAGGCGCGTGACGAGGGCGGCAGCCAGCACGTAGCTCGCAGCAAGTCCTGCGGCGAGCACGAGCGAGGCGCCGCGACGTGCGACACCTGCAGCCGTGTCCGCGGCGGCCACGACGGGCGCCAGGCCGAGCGCGACGATCGCAGCCAGTGCGACCGTGGCCGGCGAGCTGCCGAGGCCGACGAGTGCTTCGAGCGCCACGATCACGCCCACCAAGGCCAGAGCTGCGGTGACGACGTGGACCGGTGTGGCGGTCCATCGGCGGCGCGCCGGCGCGGGCAGCTCGCCGGAGGCCAGGAAGGCGTGGGCCTTGTAGAGCGAGTGGGCGATCACGTGCAGGAGGGCGAAGGCGTAGGCGCCCAGGCCCAGCTGGAAGGTCATCAAGCCCATCTGCGCGATCGTCGACCAAGCAAGGCGACGCTTGACCGTTGGTTGGGCCACCATCACCCAGGCACCCACGCTGGCGGTGAGACCGCCGACGACCAGCAGCAGCGCGGAGGCCACGGCGCTGGTGGCCATCACGTCGGCCATGCGCAACACCAGGACGCCACCGCCATTCACGATGCCGGCGTGCAGCAGCGCCGAGACGGGCGTCGGGGCGTCGAGCGTCTTGGGAAGCCAGAGGTGGGCGGGGACCTGGGCCGACTTGAGAAGCGCGGCGAGTGCCAGGCAGACGGCCGCCCAGCTGACCGCCACCTCAGCCTGGGCACCGACGTCGCCAGCGCGCAGCAGGGCCGCGATGCTGCCCAGGTCCGTGGTGCCCAGTGCCTTCACGAGGAGCACGGAGCCCGCCAGCAAGGCTGCATCCGACAGCCGCGCGAGCACGAACTTGGTGCGGGCCGCCTCACGCGCCAGGGGACGGGCCGCCGGCAGCAGCATGAGGCGGTGGACGAAGAGGCTGGCGGCGACCCACATCGCGATGAGCTGGACCAGGTTGCCGGCCGTCACGAGCAGCAGGACGGAGGCCAGCGCCGCGCAGAGCGTCCCGAGGAAGCTCGCCTGGCGCGCGTCGCCCTCGAAGTAGGTCCCTGCGAAGCGCAGCAGGACCGCGCCGAGCATCGCGACCAGGGCGTGGAGGGCGACCGCGACGGCATCGAGCCGGACGGTCAGGCCCGCACCCCCCGGCCCGGCGAAGCCGCCCGTCCCCGGCCCGACGAGAAACAGCGCGGCGAGGGAGAGGGGCGCGGCCATCAGCAGGGCCCAGGACGCCCAGCCCGTGGCGCGGCGTGTTCGCCAGGCACCGGGGCGGCGGTCCCCGGCGGCGACGGCTCCTGCCACCAGGAGGGCCGCGGGGGCGAGAAACAGGACCAGGGAGGCAGCTGCGGGCGACATGGCGACCAACGTAGGCCTCGCCATTCATTGCGTCTGCTTCATTGTTCATCTTGAATTGTTTCAAAATAACGAACGGTCTTGGGAGGCCCCGATCGGTGGGCAGCTTCAACTACAACCACCTGCGCTACTTCTGGGCGGTTGCCCACGACGGCAACCTCACGCGCGCTGCGCGCAACCTGCACGTCTCGGCGTCCGCCGTCTCCGTGCAGATCAAGAAGCTCGAGCAGGAGCTGGGACACGAGCTGTTCGAGCGTCGTGGACGCGAGCTGGCGCTCACGGAAGCGGGACGCGTCACGCTCGACCACGCCGACACGATCTTCCGCCGCGGCGACGAGCTCGTGGACGTGCTGCATCACCGCAGTGCAGGAGCTCGCACGGTCCTGCGCATCGGATCGATGGCCACGCTGTCACGCAACTTCCAGCTGGGGTTTCTCCAGCCGGTCTTGGGGCGCAACGACGTGGAAGTCATGGTGCGTTCCGGCGCACTTCGCGAGCTCCTGCGCGAGCTGGAGGCGCATCGACTGGACGTGGTGTTGAGCAGCACGACGCCCGTCCGCGAGGCCGGCACCCTGTGGGTGGCCCATCACCTCGATGAACAACCGGTGAGCTTGGTCGGTCCTCCGCCCGGGCGTCGCAAGCGCAAGACCCTGGAGGAGGTCTTGGCGACCGAGCCTCTCGTCCTGCCGACGTCCGACAGCAGCATCCGGCTGGGCTTCGATGCCTATGTGGACCGCCTGGGCATCGAGCCGCAGATCGCTGCGGAGATCGACGACATGGCCATGATGCGACTGCTCGCTCGCGAGCGTGTCGGGCATGCCGTCGTGCCGCCCATCGTCGTGCAGGATGAGCTGGCCGACGGGCTCCTCGTAGAGGTCGCGCCGATCCCGGGGCTGGTCGAGACCTTCGTCGCGATCACGCCGTCGCGGCGATTCCCCAACCCGCTGCTCCGCACCCTGGTCATGGAGGCGCGGGCCTCCTGAGGCGCTCCGACCCGGGGCTTCGCGGCGTGGGGCTGGCGCCCCGGTGCCCGGCCGCCTACCGTCCCCGGATGCGCCACCTCGTTGCTGCGTCCTGCCGGTTCCCGCCCGTGGCCTGCGGCCTCCTCGTGCTGCTCGCCCTCGCCGTCGGCAGCCCCTCGCCTGCGCCTCATCAGCCTCCGCGAGGCATCGTGCAGGTCGCCTCGTCGGAGGAGCCCGAGCAGAGTCTGGGTGAGCGCGTCAACGTGGCGATCGACCGCGGCATCGAGTGGCTGCGTGCCGCCCAACACGAGGACGGTTCGTGGGGGCCCTGCATCTCGGGCGGTCGGTACGGAAGCAACGTCCGCGAGGAACGCCCCTGCTACATCTCGGGACCCACCACGTTCGCCATGTTCACGTTGGCCCGCTGTGGCATCTCGCGCAAGGACGCCGGGATGAAGAAGGGTCTCAAGTGGGCACGCGAGAGGCTGATCACCGGCATGGAGACCGGCAAGCTCGAAGGACGCAGCTTCGCGTCCTACGAAGCGAGCAGCGGCATCCTGATGCTCACGGCCCTCTACGACGAGGGCAAGGTGGTGAAGCCGGCGCGCCTCTGGACCGGCAAGCCCGCGGGCAGCGCCTTCTCCAAGCGCGACTGGACCTTGCTGGGCGACTTGGTCGTGCACCTGGTGGGGCAGGTCGAGGACGGCAAGAAGGAGCGGCCGGGCTGCCAAGCGCGCAACGGCGGCTGGGGGTACTGGCTGGAGGGGGCCAGCGCCGATGTCTCCGCCACCCAGTTTGCCCTGCTGGCGCTGCGCGAAGCGACGCGTGCGGGGTTCCCGGTGGAACAGGTCGCGCCCAAGGTCTGGGAGCAAGCGCGTAGCTACGTCATGGACCAGCAGCTTCGAGATGGTGGGTTTCGCTACGACGCGGAAGAGCCCGCCTCCGGCATGGTCGCCGCGGGGACGGCCAGCTTGCTCATCCTCCGCGAGCAGCTCGAAGAGGCCGGTTCAGCGGCTGCCAAGGAAGAGCTGGATCGGGCCATCACGCGCGGCCTCGATGCGTGCGGCACGTACTTCCTGCCCGACAGGAACCTGGTGCCTAGCAAGAAGGACACCGACAGCTACCACTACTGCCACCTCTACGCCATCGAGCGCGCTGGGAGCCTCGCGCGCAAGCACCTGATGGGTCAGCGCAACTGGTACGCCGAGGGCGCGCAGTATCTCGTGAACCAGCAGTACGAAGACGGGCATTGGAGCGACGGTACCTGCATGCGTCCGAAGGACGTGCTCGGCACCTGCTTCGCGCTCTTGTTCTTGAAGCGCGCGACGCGTCCCGCCGTGATCACCGGCGGGTAGACTCTCTACACCTCGTCGTCGGGCTTGTGCTTCTTGCGACGACGCATCACGCCGGTGACGAGGCCCGCGGCCAGGACGAGTGCCACGAGGGGCCAGAACCACGGTTGCTCGTGAAGCATGGTTGGCGCTGCGGCTCCTCACACGTGCTTTGCACACCGATCGTAGATCCCGACAAACGACCGTTCTAGTTGCACTTCGAGGCCGGTTTTCCGCTGCTTGCCCCGCTTCCCGCGCCTCGACCATGTCGTAGAGTCGCGCGCGGAGGTAGGACATGTCGGACCCCGGCCCCCAGGTGCACGGCACGCAGGGTGGGGGCGACGTCGTGCCGTCCGAGCCGACGCGGCGCAACGTCCTCTCGGGGATCGCGGCAGCCGGTACGGTCGTCGGCGCCGGGGGCTACGCGGTCACTCGCGTCGTCGGCTACTTGAACCCGCCGTCGCGCCGCCGCGAGCGCGAGATCTTCCTCGCGTTCGTGGACGCGATCCCGCCGGGCGGCACGCTCGCGGCCACGTTGCCCGATGGTCGTCACCTCCAGGTGCGGCGCAGCGGCGAGGAGTTCGCCGCGTTCAGCGACGTGTGTCCGCATCTGGGCTGTCGCGTGCACTGGAACGCGCCCTCCCCCGACGAGAACGACCCGGCCAAGCGCGAGGGCTGGTTCCGCTGTCCCTGCCACGAGGGCTGGTTCACGCCGGACGGCAAGGCGTTCTCCGGGCCGCCGTCGGAGGCCGGGCAGAGCCTGTCGCGGGTGGACCTGGTGCGCCGTGGCAGCTCGCTGTACGTGCGCTACGAGGAAGACATGGCATGAGCGGTTCGGCATCCGGTGCGGGTCGTTCGGGCCTCTCGGGCTGGGTCGGCGAGCGTCTGCCGGTGCAGCCGGACAAGCTCACCGCAGGCCTCAACGAGCCCGTCCCCGCGCACCTGAAGGCGTACTGGTACTGCCTAGGCGGCACGCCCATGTTCCTCCTGCTGGTGCAGGTCGTGACGGGCATACTGCTCACGTTCCACTACCGCGCAGACAGCGCGCAGGCGTACGCCAGCGTCGAGCGCATCACGCACGACGTCCCGTACGGCTGGTGGATCCGCAGCGTCCACCACTGGGCGGCGCACTTGATGGTGCTCACCGTGTTCCTGCACATGGTCCGCGTGTTCTTCACCGGCGCCTACCGCCGGCCCCGCGAGCTCACGTGGATGGTCGGCTGCCTGGTCCTGGGCCTGACCCTGCTCATGGGGTTCACCGGGTACTCGCTTATCCGCGACCAGAACACCTACTGGGGCGTCAACGTGGCGTCCCAGATCACCAGCCAGGTCCCGGTGGTGGGGGAGACCCTGCGCAACCTGCTGCTGGGCGGGCCCGAGAACGGCGATCGCACCGTGTCGCGCCTGTTCGTGTTCCACATCGGCGTGCTGCCAACGCTGCTGTTCCTGCTGCTCGGCGCGCACCTCCTGCTGGTGCGTCTGCACGGCGTCGCCGACGTGCGGCGGCGTGAGACGGGCGTGAAGACGTCGACCTATCCCTTCTTCCCGGACCACGTCAAGACCGAGCTGATCCTCGCGATCACCTTGACGATCGTGCTGTGCGCGCTGGCCGTGATCTTCCCGGCCCCGCTTCGCGCGGCGGCCGACCCCACGACCACGCCCGCGCACGTGAAGCCCGAGTGGTACCTCTACTTCACGTTCCGCACCCTCAAGCTGATGGGGCTCACGGCAGCCCTGCTCGTGATGGGCGCGTTCTCGTTCCTGCTCTTCTTCTGGCCCGTCGTCGACGACCGCATTCGTCGCAAGCGACCGGGCTCGGAAGTGTCCGTGTGGATCGGCTGCGCCGTCGTGCTGCTGCTGATCGCGTTCACGATCTGGGAGTCCTTCGCATGACCCTCGCCCAGAAGAACTGGATCATCGCGGCCCTCGGGCTGCTCCTCGTGGCCATGCTGGTGGTGGTCTCGTACCGCGAGGCCCAGTCGATCCGGCACGAAGCCGAGCCCGAGGCCGTCGTCACCGACGTCAACCGCGGCTGTGTCGACTGCCATACCGTGCAGACGCCCGTGATCGCCGCGCAGTGGAAGGACTCCACGCACGGCGAGAAGGGTGTCGGGTGCGTGGAGTGCCACCAGGCCACCGAGGGCGAGCCGGACGCGTTCCGCCACGAGGGCCAGTGGATCGCCACCATCGTGACGCCCAAGGACTGCGCTCGCTGTCACGCGGAGATCGTCGAGGAGTTCCAGGGCAGCCACCACGCTGCGGCCGGCAAGATCCTCCACTCGCTCGACAACGTGCTCGGCGAGTTCGCCGAAGGACCTGCGGCGGCGGCCAATGGCTGCTGGCAGTGCCACGGCAGCGAGGTCAAGCTGCTCAAGGACGAAGCGGGCAACGTGCTCTACCGCGACAGCGGTGCGCCGCGCTTCGACCCCATGACGTGGCCCAACACGGGCGTCGGCCGCCTCAACCTGGATGGCACGCGCGGATCGTGCGCCGCCTGCCACAGCCGGCACACCTTCGAGCGCGCCGTGGCGCGTTCGCCCGAGAACTGCGGCAAGTGCCACCTGGGCCCGGACCACCCGCAGAAGGAGATCTACGACGAGTCCAAGCACGGCATCGCGTTCTACACGCACCGCCATGAGATGAACCTCGACAGCAAGACCTGGATCGCCGGTCAGGACTACACGGCGGCGCCCACGTGTGCGACCTGCCACATGAGCGCCACCAAGTCGCAGAAGATGACGCACGATCCGGGCAAGCGCCTGTCGTGGACGCTGCGCCCGCCCGTCTCGGTGCGCCAAGAGAACTACGAGTCCAAGCGCGAGGCCATGCAGGAGGTCTGCTCCTCCTGCCACATCCGCTCGTTCTACGAGAACTTCTACGAGCAGTTCGACGGCGCCATCGACCTCTACAACAACAAGTTCGCCATCCCCGGTTCCGAGCTGATGGCCATGCTCTACGCCAAGGACAAGCTCACGGCCACGCCCTTCGACGACGAGCTGGAGTGGACGTGGTTCCGCCTCTGGCACCACGAGGGCCGGCGCGCGCGGCACGGCGCCTCCATGCAGGGGCCGGACTACACGCAGTGGCATGGCTTCTTCGAGGTGGCCGAGAACTTCTACGGGAAGTTCATCGACCAGGTCCGCGAGGCGGCAGACGGCGACGAGGAGATCATCGCCAAGCTCGACGAGATCCTGGCCCGTCCCGAGCACGGTTGGCACAAGGGTGGCCTGCCCGAGGAGATGATGAAGCGCATCGACGAGGCGTATCGCGCCAAGTACAAGCAGAGCGCGACTGGCGAGCGCTGACATGCACGCGCTCGCCGCTGCCCCCGCCGTTCCGGCGCCGCTCTGGTTGGTGGACATCCTCCACCCGCTGACGCTCGTGCTGCACTTCGTGGCCATGAACGTGCTGGTCGCCGCGGCCTTCGTGTTGGCCACAGCCCGCTCCGGCGAGCGGGAGATCCAGCGCGTGGCGGCAGGCCTGCTGCCGTCGTCCTTCTCGATGACCGTCACGCTGGGCGTCGCGCCGCTGCTGTTCCTGCAGCTGATCCACGGCGAGCGGTTCTATGCCTCGAGCATCCACATGGCGTGGCCGTGGATCGCCGTCCTGTTCGTCCTGATGGGCGGGTACTACGCGGCGTACGCGGTGGGCGGGCGCCTCGACAAGGGTCGCGAGGCCTCGCTTGCGCTGCGCGCCCTGCCGCTCGTCGCCCTGCTCGTGTTCTCCTTCGTCTTGACCGCCAACGTCGCCCTCTCGGAGCACCCCGCGGCCATGGCCGCGATGGGCACCCCGGGCTGGAACCTCGGGATCGGCGACACCAACGTGATCTTGCGCTGGTCGCACGAGCTGGTCGGCGCCGTTGCGCTCGGCAGCTTGGTGTTCTTCGTTCGCGGCGCCTTCCGCCGCCCGCACGACGCGGACATGGCAGCCACGTTCGATCGCCGCGGCTTGGCCGTGCTCCTGGGGGCGACCGTCGTCGCCGTGCTCTTGGGCGTCGGGCAGCTGCTGGTCCGTCCGAGCGATGTCGGCGGTGCTCGCGCGGGCGCCTCGCTGGGCATGGGGATCCTGCTCGGCCTGCTGCTGCCGTTCCTGGCATGGCGGTACGTCCGCAAGCCCACGTTGCGCTCCCTCGTCGTCGTCGTGGCCCTCGGCCTGCTCGTGGTGGTGGCCAAGGCCTTGCTGCGCCTGGCCATTCGCGCTCGACTCCTGGCCACGGCGGGGGTGGATGCGGCACCCGAGACCAACGTCGACGTCGGGCCCATCGTGCTGTTCGTGGTGATGCTGGTCGTCGCCATCGTCTGCCTGACCTGGCTCGTGCGCGTGGGCCTCCGCGCCGCACGCACGACCACCCTGTCGGAGACGCCCTGATGTTTCCCGTGCTCTCCCCCGAGGGGGTCGGCCTTCCGGGGCTGATCGCCTTGATCGCCGTCACCCACGTGTTCGTGGCCCACTTCGCGGTGGGTGGGGGCATGTACCTCGTCACCACCGAGCGCTGGGGTCGCAAGCTGGGGCGCCCGGGACTGGTCGGGCACGCCGAGCGCCACAGCCGCTTCTTCGTGTTGCTCACCTTGGTGTTCGGCGCGCTCTCGGGCGTCGGGATCTGGTTCGCCATCGGCTTGGCGTCGCCGGACAGCACGTTCTTCCTGATCCGCACGTTCGTCTGGGGCTGGGCCACCGAGTGGTGCTTCTTCCTCATCGAGCTCACGGCGGCGGTCGTCTACTACAAGACGTGGCGTCGCATCGACGACAAGACGCACATGGCAGTGGGGTGGGTGTACGCGCTGGCCTCCATCACCACCCTGCTGGTGATCAACGGCATCCTGTCGTTCATGCTGTCGCCCGGCGCGTGGCATGAGACCAAGAGCTTCTGGTCCGGCGTCTTCAACCCGACCTACTGGCCCACGACGTTCCTGCGTCTGGGCGTGTGCGCGTTCGTCGCCGGGTCGTTCGGGCTCTTCACCGCGCGCCATGTCGTAGCGGACGACGACCGACGTTTGGTCATCGCGCGGGCCGGTCGCTGGATCGTCAGCGGCCTCGTCGTGGCGGCTGCCTGCTTCGTCTGGACGCGCAGCGCGCTCCCGGCGGACGCCGCGGGGATCCTGGAGCGATCGCTCGACGGGGCGCGCGGCGGTGTGCCGCTCCTCGCCACGCTGTACCGGCTGGGCGGCATCGCGTTCGGCGTGCTCTTCCTGGTCGGCCTGGTCTGCGCGGTCGCCAAGCCGACGCGCCTGCCTCGAGCCGCCGCCTTGGGGCTCCTGGCATTGGGTCTGTTCGGCTTCGGCTGCGCCGAGTACGCCCGCGAAGTCCTGCGCAAGCCCTACAGCGTGCGCGACGTGATCTACGCCAACGGCATCTACCGCGACGAGCTGGAGCACCATCGCGAGGTGGGCTTCCTCACGTCCACGCCGGAGGCGCATCTCCTGCAGGGCACGGACGACCTCGCCATCGGTGATGCGCTCTATCGACGGCAGTGCGCGGTGTGCCACACACTCGATGGCTACCGCGGCCTCGATGGGCTGCTCGAGGGCTGGGACACGAACCGCGTCGGCACCTTCCTCACGGTCATGTCCAAGCAGGACCCGGCGCGCGCCGCGATCTGGAGCTCGATGCCGCCCTTGGCCGCCAACCAGCGCGAGGTCGACGCGCTCCGCACGTGGATGCTCGCGCGCTTGAAACCCTGAGCGAGGACATCGGGCCACCGGTGAGCCACGGGAGGACCGTCATGGCAGGCTGGCGAGGCGAGAACGGGACCTGGGGGCGCCAGAAGGGCAAGACCCGATGGATCGTGAGCTTGCTGGCGCTCGCGGCGCTGGCGACGGCCGCCACGGCGCTTGCGGGCGAGGAACCTGTACCGGCACCCGCCGGAGACGCCGGCGCACTCGATCCCACGGATCCCGTGCGCCTGCGCATGCGGCTCCTCGCCGAGCTCGACGCCCAGATCCGAGCCGATGCCGCGCGCCGTCATCTGGAGGCGCGACTCCTGCTGGATCGCGTGCTGCCCATCGCCTACCTCGGCGTGGATGCCGATGCCGACGCGGATGGGATGCGCCTCACGAAGGTCTACCCCGACACGGGCGCCGAAGCGGCGGGCTTGCGCGCAGGCGATCTCGTTCGCACCGTGGCTGGCGACGTGACGGACTCCGCGGCAGCCTTGGGCCGGGCCATCCGCCGCCACCACGTGGGTGATCATCTCGAGGTCACCTTCCTGCGCGGTGAAGAGGCTCGCACCACCGACGTGGTGCTGACTGCACGCGTCGAAGAAGACGAAGACGAAGATGAGCAGTATCCGGAGCTGATTCGGACCGGCGTACGCAGCAGCGCGCCCGCGTCGTTCGCGTTCGACGGACCCACCGGTTCCTTGCCCGAGGGCTTGCTGCCTCGGTTGGGGGGTCACGGGGCGGCGCCGGGCTACGCCGTGGTGAAAGAGGCCGGAACGTCGTTCCTGCGCCAGACGGCAAACGACAAGACCGGGATCCGCTTCCCCATGGCCGTGGCCAAGGACACCGTGCTCGGTGACGGCGCCATTCGCGTCCGCTTCCGCTTCCAGGGTGGTGAGCAAGATCGCGCTGCGGGTGTGATGCTGCATTGGCAAGACGAGATGAACTACCTGGTGGCGCGCGCCAATGCAGTGGAAGAGGACCTGCGCATCTTCCGCATCGTGAACGGCGTGCGCCGCACGCTGCCCGGGGCGCGCGCCATGGGCATCTCCGACGACGACGCGTGGCACACGCTCGAGGTCCGCGCCGAGGGACCCAAGCTGACGGCGATCGTGGACGGGCGCATCCAGGCCGTCGGCTACGACACCTACCTGCCCGCCGGGCGTGTGGGCCTCTGGACCAAGTCCGATGCCGTCAGCGACTTCGATGACTTCGAGATCGAGCCGTCCGAGGCCAGCCCCTCGGGCCCCCGCTGACCGCCCGCAGGCCCTCCTTCAGGGGCTTCGAGCCCAAATCCACTCGGCCCCTTGCAGCCGTGGGGCGGATCTGGTCAAGTGAAACGTGCAGAAAGGCTGCGAAGTATGGTCAAGATCCTGGGAAAGCTCGGAAGTCGGCCTACGGGTACGTCGAATCGGGTGCAAGGCGGGGCTGGAGAAGGAACCGTGCCAGGGTGTCCGGCAGCTAAGTCGCAGATCAAAGACCTGACCGGCCGAGAGGCCGAGAAGGCGGGGGAGTGCCGGATATCCCCTCTGCCCTTTTCCTCTTTCGCGGGACGGAGCCTGTGAAGAACACACGCCTCTCGCGAAGGACGTTCATCGCCAGCTCGGGAGCGGCCTCGGTCGTCGCCTTGGCGGGCGCGGCCCTCACCCTGCCCGGCTGCGGCGGCGGTAGCGGCGGCGGCGGATCCAGCGGTGCGACCGCGTTCCGTCTCTCATCGCGCGGCTTGAGCGGGGTGTCCAACGCCGCCAAGTCGCACGCAGCCAACAAGCGCTTCGTCAGTGCGCAGGCTGCCGATCTCAACCGTGCCCACGAAGGCGACGTCTCGAAGATCGTCTCCATCTCGATCTCGCAGGCCACGTGGAACCTCTGGTTCGGCGGCGGCGCCGACATGGTGGACCTGCGCGCGTTCTGAGCTCACTCGTCAGGCGCGAAGAGCCCATTGGCGAGTGCCGAAGCGATGCCGGTCAGATTCGGGTCGCTGCCGATCGCCAGCTCAAGTCGCTTCACGAGCATCGGTCGGTCGATCAGGTGCCCGGAGGACCGAAGGTCCGCGATCAGCTCTTCGCCGCGCACACGATCCTCGGCGCCCAGCTGCGACCACGCGATCACGAACCGGTGGAGGTGCTCCCCCTTCAAGCGGACCGCTCCCCAGAGCTCAGTCTGCGCGGCCACGTCGGGCTCGGGCCAGCTGGCGCGCATCCAGGTCGTGGGTCCAGGTGCGGGGAGTACGCGACGGATCCAGGTGATGACCTTCCGCTCGGCGTCGTAGACGCCGTCCGACGCCACAGGCGCACCGGGAACGTGGAGGTACACGCATACGTCGACCCCCCCGCAGTGGGCGAGCTGCTGCGGCTCGAGCAAGGCCCCCATCCGTAGGTAGGCCAACGCCAGCGTCTCGCGGGCGGCCTGCTCGCGCCCGCGGTCGTCGGCTGCCACGACCGCGTAGGCGCCGGCATCGCCGGGCAGGGTGGGTGGCTGCCGTTCGACGGGAGCGCCCTCCTTCAGCTCGGTCATCACGGCCTCCAGAAGCGCCCCTCGCTCGAGGCCCGCGGGATCGGGTTCCCCTGCTGCCAGGGCCAGCTCACGTCGCGTGAAGGCGCGGGCAAATGCCAACGGATCCTCGAGAGCTTCGGTCGTGCCACACCCACGCTCGGCCAAGTGCGCGTCCAGCACGGCCCGGGCTCCCTCGACGTCTGTCCAGCCGTTCGCCCAGAGCGAGTCGTAGAGCTGCCTACGGAGGGCAAACCACGCGTCCGCCTCGCGCCGCAGGTCGTGGTCCATCCAGGCGACAAGGCGCTCTCGTCGCGGATGGTCGCCCACGGACTCTAGCCAGTGCGGTCGGAGCGCGGCGAGCCACGCGTCCAGGGCGGCAAGGCGCCCGACGCGCTTGGCTTCCGGATCGTCCGTTCCTCCGAAGCGCTCGACGTATCGAGCGACGCACCCCAGCGGAGATGCCTCCCGGGCGATGTGCCCGTAGCCGTCGAGCGCGCCGGGCGAGCGCAGACCGAAGCTGGCCCGCCACCGCCCACGGGCATCAGCGGGTCCGTACGCCGCCGTCAGGCGCGTTCGGACCCGACTGGCCAGGGTGTGCCCCGTGGCCGGTCGGGCGTCGAGCAGGGACCCTGGCAGGGGCCCGCGCGCCAGGTCCTCGTCCGAGAGTCCATCCGGACGATCGATGAACGCAACGGTGCGGCTCATGCCTTCGGGCGTCGGTTGGATCTCGACGACGAACAGGGGTGGTTCGCCGCATGCCGCCAACACGAGGCCCAGGAGAAAGCAGATACCCGTCCGCATCCCACACCTCCCGACATGAAGAACGGGAGGAGCCTTGCGGCTCCTCCCGTCCCGGTCGTCCGCTCGGGAGAGCAGTGTAGGTGAAAGCGCGCACCTACTTCGCGTACTTGACGCTGCAGCCGTAGGGGGGCTGCGAGGCGTAGGGGGCAGGCTTGCCGGCCAAGACGGCGTCCAGCACGGCGACGACGTGGTTGGTCGCGCCTGCCACGTCGCCCGGGTTCATGCTGCGGATGCTGTCGATGGCGCCCGCGTACACGATGCGACCCTGCGGGTCGATGACGCGCATGTCCGGCGTGGTCTTGGCGCCGTAGGCGTGGCCCACTTCGCCCGTCGGATCGAGCAGCAGCGCGGTGGGATGCGCGCCCTGCTCGCCGAGGCGACGCAAGGCGTCGGCTTGGCTCATGTAGCCCTGGTTGCCCGGAGCCGAGGAGCAGATCGACAGCCATACGACGCCCTTGGCGGCGTAGGCCTGCTGCAGGGCCTGCATGGCCTTGTGGCTCGCGTCGTACTGCTTCTTGACGAAGGGGCAGTCGTAGTTGACCCACTCGAGGACGACCCACTTGCCCTTGTAGTCCGCCAGCGAGCGCTGCGTACCCGTGGCGTCCGTCAGGCGGAAGGCGGGCGCGGCGTTGGCCGCGGCAGTCGCCTCGCGGTCGGCATACTTCACGCTGCAGCCGTACGGCGGGTGGGCCGCGAAGGGATAGCCCTTGCCGGCCTGCACGCTGTCGAAGAAGTACGAGACGTAGTTGGTCGCCTTGGCGACGTCGGCGGCGTCACGACTGCGGATGCTGTCGATCGCACCGGCGTACACGACCTTGCCCTCCGGGCAGATGATGCGCATGTCGGGGGTGGTCTTGGCGCCGAAGCGATGGCCGACCTCGCCGGTCGGGTCCAGGAGCAACGCCGTCGGTACGGCCTGCTCGATCTTCATCCGCTCCGCGGCCTGCTTGGGCGTCATGTAGCCCTGCTTGCCTTCGGCGGACGAGCAGATCGAGAACCACACGACGCCTTGGTCGCCCAAGCGCTTCTGCAGCGCTTGCATCGCGCGGTGGCCAGGGTCGTACTGCTTCTTGACGAAGGGGCAGTCGTAGTTGACCCACTCGAGCACCACCCACTTGCCGCGCTGGTCGGCCAGGTGCCAGGTGGTGCCGGAGGGGTCCTTGAGCTCGAAGTCGAGCGGGCGCTCGGCCTCCTCGGCCTGGACCGGAGCGAAGCTCATGGTCAAGGCCAAGACGGCCAGCCCGCAGAGGGCGGTACGGAACATGGGTACGGATCTCCTTCGGGGGTGGGAGGGCCGGACGGGCCCGCCCGAGGAACAGGCAGCAGAGGTCAGGGGGCGCCGAGCACCTTGTCGAGCGCCTCCACGACGTAGGACGACGTGATGGCCGTGCGCAGCACGTAGGCCGGACGGTCGGGGTCCGGCGGCACGATCACGTAGAGCGGCACGCTCGCGGTATCGAGGGCGGCCAGCGCCTTGGTGATGCGCTCATCGCGGCGCGTCCAGTCGCCTTGCATGGCAAGCACGCCGTGGCGCTTGAAGGCGTCCTTCACGGAGTCCGTGTCGAGGAACGCTGCTTCGTTGGCCTTGCAGGTGAGGCACCAGTCGGCGGTGAAGTCGAGGAACACCGGCACGCCCGTCTCTTGGCTTGCGGTGATGCGTCGGCCGTCGTACGGCACCCAGCCTTCGGGCGCCGTAGCCACCTGGGCCGCACCGGAGGACGCGTCGACCTGGGACTTGTCTAGCACGTACAGGATGCCGCCTGCTGCCACGGCCAAGGCCAGGGCGCGGCCCACGACCCAGCGCGTGCGCGCGGAGCGGATCGGCGTGCCGAAGCGACCGTAGAACCACGCGCCCAAGGCGACGGCCAACAGGGCCACCAGCAAGGCGGTCATGCCCGAGGTGCCGACCAAGCGACCGAACAGCCAGACCAGCCAGATCACCGTGGCGTACATGGGGAACGCCGTGATTTGGCGGAAGGTCTCCATCCACGGGCCCGGACGCGGGAGGAAGCGCAGCCAGCCGGGGAACGAGGACAGCACGACGTACGGCAAGGCCATGCCGATCCCGATGGCCGCGAAGACGCCGAGCGCCTGCACGGCGGGCTGGGTGATCGCGTACCCGATGGCTGGGCCCATGAAGGGTGCCGTGCACGGCGTGGCAATCACGGTGGCCAGCACGCCCATCCAAAGCGAACCGGCGTAGCTGCCGTGCTTGGTCGTCTGCGCGGCGCGGCCCGCAAGGCCCGCCAAGCCGGCGCCAACTTCGAACACGCCCGAGAGATTCAGCGCGACGAGGAACATGAGCACGGCCAGGCCCATGACCACGCGCGGTTCCTGCAGCTGGAAGCCCCAGCCGAGGTCTTCGCTTTGGCTGCGCAGGAACAGCAGAAGCCCGGCGAGCGCCAAGAACGAAGCCACGACGCCGACGCCGAAGGCCATGCCGTGGAGCCGCGTCGCCTTGGGGTTGCTGCCTGCCTGGTCGACGAAGCCCAGGATCTTGAGCGACAGCACCGGAAGCACGCACGGCATGATGTTGAGCAACATGCCGCCCAACAGGGCCAGCAGGATGGCGCCCAGGAACGTGGCGTCTTCGGGGCCGTCACCCGAGCCGCCGGCCTCGACGGCGTTGCCGTCGTAGCGAACGAACGGCTTGGCCCAAGAGAGGTCGTCGGCTTCGGGCGCGGTCGCCGGCAACGCGACGGCCGGTTCCGGCGGCGGTTGCGTGGCGCTCGACGAGGCTGCGGGGGACTTCGCCGTGGGCGGTTCGCCGCCGCGCACTTGCCACGCCGTGCGCTCCTCACCGTGCTCGACCACGAAGAGGCCGTCGGCCCATGTCGGGGCGGGCATGCCGGCGCGCAGCGGCCACGTCACGACGACCTGTTCCGCGGAGCGCACGACAAGCGGCTGGGCGGACGTGTCGAGGCTGGTCCACGTGGCCCAGATCCCGACCAGGCGCGCGTCCTTCGCACGCCACGGGCCCTCGCCCTCGGCGATCACGCGCAGGCCTTGGGGCGTGATGTCGACGGTCAGGGCCTCGGGCTGCGCCAGCGGAAGCCGCTTGCGCGCTTCCTCGAACCACGGCGCCTCCGGAGACTGCGGAGGGATCGCATCGCGCACGGGCAAGGTGAGCGCCAGCTTGGCGTCTCCCGGCAGGCAGCCCTGCGAGTCCTCGCATACGAGCCACTCGACGTCCGCCTCGAACGTGACGTCGCCGAGCTCCACGTCGAACGGCACCTGCACGTCGCAGGCGAGCAGCACACGGCCCTCGTAGATCTGCGAGTGGATGTCGTCGACTTCGTGCGGCGTGGGGACGGGCCACGCGATGGGGCCGGCGCGGAAGCCCTCGGGCAAGCGCCACGTGATGACGGGTGCCAAGCCCGTCTCGCCGGGCTCGCGCCAGTAGACGTGCCAGCGCTCGTCGGGCACGAACAGCACGCCCAGTCGCAGCGTGGCACCGCCGGTCGTCGAAGTCTGCTCGGCGACAAGCCGCACCTGCAGGTGTTCGCCCTTGGCCGCGGCGGCGTCATCGGCGTGGGCAGGGGTCGCGCACGCAAGGGCGGCAGCTACCAAGGCCGTCGCGGCCCAAGCCGCGATCGAGAAGCGTCGAAGCATCCGGTTGCTACTCCCCACCGTCCGCGGGCAGACCCGCGCGACCCAGGCGCGCGATACGCGCTTCGATACCGGCATCGGCCAGTCGGCAAATCGACGAGCTGGCCGCGGCCAAGTGGGTGCCTGCGGCTTGCTTGTCACCCGTCGCCGAGAACACCTCCGCGAGCCCGACGTGGGCACGCACCGAGTTCGCATCGCGCCGGAGGGCCTCTTCGTACGAGGCGAGGGCCTCGGCCAAGTGGCCCACGCGGGCCTGCACGTCGCCGAGGTGGACGAACGGCTCGGGGTCGTGCGGGCGCGACAGCTCGGAGGCCCGGCGCAGCGCAGCCAGCGCCTCATCCGTCTCGCCCAGTGCGGCGCGGGCGCGACCCAGCTCGATCCAGAGCTTGCTGCACTTCATGCCCTTGCCGATCGCGAGGCGACAGACCTCGGCGGCTTCCGCCGCGTCCACGTCCACGAGCGCCGCGGCGAGCCCGCGCCAGATGGCGGGGACCTCGGGCTTCAAGGCCAGCGCCGCGCGCCACGACGCCGCTGCAGCCGCCGGACGCTCATGGCGCAGGTGATCGAGCGCCGCCATGTGGTGGATCCACGGATTGCCCGGGAAGCGCAGTGCGGCGATCTCGTACCACAGCTCGCCCTGCTCGGCCCGTCCGTCGGTGTCGATCCACAGTGCGGCCAGCGCCAGCGAGCGCTCCTCGAGGCCGCGCGGGTCCACGGCGCCGAGCAGGTCGCGCAAGGCGGCGGCGTCGCCTTCGGTGATCGTCCGGCGCAGGGCGTTGCGCCAGGCGTCCGGGTCGGCGGCCGCGGCCAAGCGCGCTACGTCCGCTACGTCGGGTCCTTGCCCGCAACGCAGGCGCGAACAGACCTCGGCCCACTCGTCGAGCGCCGCTGTCAACAGCGGGCCGACGTCACCGGCGTCCTTCACGATGCGCGCCACCTCGGCGGCGGGAAGCTGCAAGTCGCCCAAGCCACGGTCCGTGAGGAACGCTTGGTACGCCGCGCTGCAGCTGGACAGGCCGCAGTCCGTCATGCGCAGCGTGCGCGCCTCGGCCAGCTCGCTGGTGGCGTCGGCCAAAGCCTTGCGCTCGGTCGCGCGCGTTCGCGCACCGCGCAGCCCCTCCTGGACGAGCTCCAGCTCGGTCTCGGCGCGACGCCGCCACACGACCGGGGCGTCGGGCGACTGCGCCAGCTGCAGGGCGTTCGACGAGGCGTCGAGCGCGCGCTGCCACGCGGCCTCGTCGTCGTGCGGGGCGGCGCGCGCTTCGACACGCAGGGCCGCCGCGGCTCCCAAGGCCTGGTCCACGGCGAGGGCCGCGCGATCGCTGCGGTCGCTGCGCTCGGACACGGCGCCGGCCCACAGCACGGTACCGAGGGCCGCGAGCGCGAAGATCACGCTGGAGAGCACCATCGTGAGTCGTCGGCGCTTGCGCTCTTCCTGCGCTACGGTGCGGGCGGTAGCCGCATCCAGCTGTGCTTGCCGCGCCTCGCAGTCGATGCGCTCGAGGCAGGCATCGAACTCGGCGCGCACGCGTCCCGCGTCGGCGGGGCGCTGCGCCGGGTCGGCGCCCAGACAGCGTGCAGCCAACTCCTTGAGCGCGGGATGGGCATCGCTGGCGTGCAGGCGGGCCAGGGCTTCGGCGCTATCGCCTGCCGCCGCACTGCGCAGCGCTTCGACCGGCGTGCCGCCGCGCGGCGGGAGGCCGGTGAGGATCTCGCAGAGGATCGAACCGAGGCCGAAGACGTCCGCCTGGAAGCCGACGCCGTCGTCGGCGCGCGCCTGCTCGGGAGCCATGTAGGCGGGCGTGCCCAGCGGCGAGACCGTGATCGGCGGACGCGACTCCTGCGCAGCGGGTGTGACGCGCGAGGTGGAGAGCGGCGGCGAGGTGACCCGTCGCGCGAGACCCCAGTCCACGACCTGCACGTCGCCGTGGGGCCCGATCATGACGTTGGCGGGCTTGAGGTCGCGGTGGATGACGCCTTGTTCGTGGGCGTGGGCGGCCGCTTGGCAGACGCTCTGGAAGACGTGCAGGAAGCGGGGCCGGTCCTCGGACGGGTCCTTGCGCCGCGCCAGCAGGTCCTCGAGGGACTCGCCGCGGATGAGACGCATCGCGAGGTAGGGAAGGCCGTCGGGCGTCGTGCCCAGCTCGTGCACCGCGACGATGGCCGGATGGTCGAGCGAGGCCAGGATGCGGGCCTCGCGCAGGAAGCGGCGGACCATCTCGGGGTCGTCGGCCAGCTCGGGGCGCAGCGTCTTGATGGCCAGGTCGCGACCCAGGCGCGGCTCGTGGGCCCGATGGACCACGCCCATGCCGCCGCGGCCGATGGCCTCGACGTCTTCGTAGCGGGCCGGGGCGTCGGCCGCGCGCGGGGTGCGGGCGAAGGCCATGCGCAGGGCCCGGTCCAGCGGTTCGCCCGCCGGCGGTTCATGTAGGTCGTGCGTGTCGTGCATGGGCCCAGGCTCGCGCAGGGTGCCCCTCCGTTCCCTCTCCACCGAGGACGCAGGTTTCGGGAAGGGCGATCCATGGATGGGGGACGTTCGTCCCGGAGGGCGGGCTATTCGCCGAGCATCTCCGCCAGACGCTCGTCGAGGGCGGCGTCGCTGGCCACCTCGCCCTCGGCGAGGTGTTCGCGGAGCACGCCGCGCAGGGCACGCCCGAACTCGCGCCGCGCCCGGGCGTAGGCCACGTGGAGCTCGGTCGGGTCGCACTGCCAGCGGGCGGCGATCTCGCGGAGCGCCAGCCCGTCGCCAAACCGGAGCGACAACAGCTCCAGCCGCCGATGGGCCTCCTCGTCGTCCGCCGTGCCGCGGAGGTTCGCCACGGCGAGGCCGAGCAGATGCTGCAGCCACGCCTGGTCGAAGGCTTGGCCCAGGCTGGGTGCGCGGTCGGAGACCTCGGCGGCCAGCGGCTTCTGACGCGCGCCATGGCGACCGCGCGAGCGCTCGTAGCGCCGTGCGACGTTGGCCACGACCCCGTGCAGGAAGGCGCCGAACCCCCCGTGCCGTCCGGCCTGGACGCGCGTCAACGCGCCGCGCTGCTTCAGGCAGTCGAGGAACACGTCCTGGACGGCGTCCTCGACGCTCTGCTCGAGCGACCCGCCGCGCCACCGCAGGTGAAGCGTGCGGCGTACCACGTCGAGGTAGGCGCGAGCGAACGCCGCGCGGGCTTGCGGATCACCGCGAGCTGCGCGATCGATCATCGACCAGCAGGTCTCGTTCCCGGAAGGGGCGACCTGGGGGAGCGGGGTGGGCGTCGTGGGGACCTCCTGGGCGCGCGGCATCCTACCCGCATGTGCGCGATGGACGGGGAGCGACGCCTGCCGTGTTCCTTGCAGGGAACTGACAGAACGGGGCCCTGCAGGGGCCTACGGTGGGCTCCGGCTTGGCACGGAGGACATCAGATGGGCTCCTTCTTCACGCGATCGTCATCGCTCCTGGCGCTGTGTGTGCTGGGTGCAATCGGAAGCACGCATGCCCGTGCGGAGGAGGCTCCGTCCGGCCCGGCCGCGGAGGCACCGCCGCTCGTCAGCTACGAAGGCTCGCGTCGCTCGACGTCGTGGGTCACGTTGCCGAACGGCGCACGGGCTGCTGTCGACCGCGGCATCACATGGCGCGGCGTCACGGCCTACGTGACCTTGACCTACGACCTCGTGGGTGTGGACGCCGAGAGCGGGAAGACGTTGTTCGCTGCGGACATCGGCGCGTTCTGGACCACGCTCACCTTCGCCGAAGTCACGCTGGCGGACGGCGCGAAGCAGTGGGCCATCGAGCTGCGTCCGAGTGCGCGTCAGAAGATGGGTGCTGACTTGCGCCAGTACCACGGGCTACGCACGGGCGAGCGGCTCGACGTGCCTGCGGCGCGTGCCAAGGACCCGGGAACACCCGTGGAGCTCGTGCAGAGCCTCTCGGGTGTTCGCTCGCACGTGGCCGAGCGATTCGCCCTGTTGATCGGCACGGCGGAAGGCTACGAAGCCGTCTGTGCGCGCCTGTTCGCCGACGACCTCTCACGTCCCAGCTCCGGCACGATCGACTTCGCCCGCGACGTCGTCCTCCTCGTCTCGTTCGGCAACTCGTCCAACTGCCGCGGCATCGTCGATCGCGGTGCCTACGAGAGCGAGTCGGAGATCGTCCTGCGCATCGATGCCAGCACCTTCCAGACCATGGATGGCTGGCAGAAGGCGCGGCCTTGGGGCCTCTTCGTGTTGCCGCGACGTGAAGACAAGGTGTACGTCGTGCAAGACGATGCCCAGCGCCTCATCGGGGGCCCGCCGCTCTGGGTGGAGCGCTGGCGCTTCGCTTCCGTGCCCACGCCCGACCAGGAGCTGGCGGGACTGCCGGCTGCGACGGACACCGACTGGTACGGCTGGGCGCAGGCCGAGGAGCGCGGCTCGCGACCTGCACCGCCGCCTCCCAAGGCGCCTCCCCGCTGACGCCATCCCTGCTCGAGGGTCTGATTCGGTATCCTCCCGCTGCAGCGGGAGGGTGCACATGGGGGCGTCGGCCGGGCGATCGAGGCGTGTCGTCGGGGGAGCAAGCTTGCTCCTGCTGGCCTTGGGCGGATGCGGCAAGGCCGCGCCGCCGCGGGTCGAGCGGTCTGTCGCCGTCGAGGTGATGACGCTCGAGCCGACCGCGCCTGAGCGCGTCGTTGCCATGACGGGTGTGGCGCAGGCCTACAAGCAGGCGGCCGTCGGGTTCGACGTAGGCGGGCGCCTGCTCATGGTTCGCGACGTTGGCGAGGAAGTCCGCGGACCCGGACGCAATCCCGATGGCTCGCCTCGCGCGGGCGACGTGCTCGCCATCCTGGACGACCTTCGCTACCGGCAAGCCGCACGGAGCGCCGAGCTCGAGCTGGAGACGGCGCGCGCGGCCCTCGACACGATGCGCCTCGAAGTCGAGACGCTCCTGCCGGAGTCGGTGACGCGTGCTGCTCGCACGCGCGACGCCGTCGCGGCCCAGGCCAAGGGGGCGAGCGCTGGCGTGGACGGTGCCCGTGCCACGCGCGACAACGCCAAGCGTGAGCTCGACCGCCTGGAGTCGCTGGCCGCCAACAACCGCATCTCCGGTAGTGAGCTCGACAAGGCGCGTACGTCCTACGAGAGCGCCGCGAGCGCGCTGACGCAGGCCGAGGCCGGCGCCGCGGCCGCCGAAGGTGAGCTGGCGGGCAGCGAAGCGGCGCTGCGCGAGGCGGAAGCCCAGCTCACGCTGCGACGCGCGGCGCTGCAGCAGCAAGAGGCCCAGGTCGCGACACTCGCCTTCCAGCTCGATCGCCGCCAGACGGACCTGGACGACACGGTACTGCGCGCACCCTTTGACGGGCGCATCACGGACGTGAAGGCCGCGCGCGGCGGCTTCGTGCAGGCCGGCGGGCCCGTGGTGCAGCTCACCCTGCTCGACCCGATCCAGGTGGCCGCCACCGTGGCGTCCGACCTGGAGCGATCCATCGTGGTGGGCCAGCGCGTGCAGCTCGCACCCCAGGGGCTGAGCGTGCCGATCGGTGCCGACGGCGAGCCCCTGTTCGGGCAGGTCTACGAGAAGGCCTCCATCGCCGATGCCGCCACGCGCACGTTCCGCATCGACATCATGGTGCGCAACTGGCGTTTGCAGCGCGCGGCGGAGGACGCGGGCGATCGCGTGATCGTGTCGCTTCGCCAGTTCGCGCCCGTCATCGAGGGGTATGCCGCCGAAGACTCGGGGCTGTACGTGTTCGAAGAGGCCGTCGTCAAGGACGGCGACCAAGACGTCGTGTTGCTCCTCGCTGACGAGCAGACCGGCGCAGCCGTGAAGGGACGCTTCGGCGGCCCGGCGCGCTTGCGCGCCGTACCCGTGGAGAAGCAGCCGGGCTATCGGACCTTCCTGGGCTGGACGTTTCGTCACATCCGACCCCTGGAGGACGGCGCCCTGCCGCTGTTGGCTCTCGTGTATGCCGTCCGGGACCCGATGGGCGATCGACCGCCGACCGAGGAGATCCGACGTCGCGGCGTCTTCGTGGAGACCAACACGTGGGCGCTGCGCCCTGGCGACCTCGTCCCCGTGAGCATTCGCACGGGTGCCGATCCGGAGGGCTACTGGGTCCCGGTCAGCGCGATCGCCGACTTGGATGGTCGTCGGCAGGTCTTCCGCGTGGACGGAGGCGTTGCCCATGCGGTACCCGTGCGGGTCACGCAGGACGCACGTGGCACGTTGCGTCGCATCGAAGGCGAGGGCCTCTCGCCGGGGCTGGCCTTGGTTACGCGGGGCGTGGCGTACCTGGCCGACGGTGTGCCGGTGACGGTGCACGATGACGAGGGACGTGCGCGATGAACCTCACGCGCACGGCGCTGACGCGTCGCACCACGATCCTGATGGGCGTGCTCCTCATCGTGGGCGTGGGAGCGCAGACGTTCCTGACGATGTCGCGTCGCGAGGACCCCGAGATCCAGATTCGCCAGACGCCCGTCATCACGCGCTGGCCCGGGGCGACGGCGACCAAGGTCGAGGAACTGGTCACGAGCCCGCTGGAAGAGGCCATCGCCCAGCTCGACGGGGTGAAGAACATCACCAGCGTGTCCCGTGTCGGGCTGTCCGACATCACGGTCGAGCTGGACGACGAGATCGTCGACGTCGACCAGCACTGGGACGAGCTGCGCGCCAAGGTCGACGAGGTCGTGGGGCGCCTGCCGGCCGGCTGCCAGCGGCCCAACGTCTACACCAGCTTCGGTGACGTCTTCTCGATGTGTCTGGCGCTCTTCCAGCGCACGCCGGATGGCAAGCCCGTGCCCGAAGGGAGCGCCTACACGTGGCGCGAGCTGGAGCAGTACGCCGAGCAGATCCAGGACGTCCTGAAGGCGCTCCCCGAGGTCGCCAAGGTCGACCTCGTCGGTACCCAGCGCGAGGTGATCGAGCTGGGCGTGCAGAGCGCCGACTGGGGCCGGATGGAGCTGACGGAGGGCGAGCTGGCCCATCTCGTCGATGCACGCAACATCGTGGCCTCGGGCGGCATCATCGACACGGGCACCACGCGCTTCCCCGTGCGCCCGACAGGCGAGCTGGATGCATTGGCCCAGCTCGGCAGCGTCGTCGTCGCGCGGCGCGATGACGCCGTACCGGTGACGCTCGGCCAGCTCGACCTCGACATCCGACGCACGCACGCCACCCCGATCGTGAAGAAGGCGCGCTACTTCGATCGCGAAGCGGCCGGCACGTCCACGCTCGTCTTGGCCCTCTCGATGAAGGACGGCCAGAACGTCGTGGACATGGGGCACGCCGTGCGCACCGCACTGGCCAAGCTCCAGAGCGAGGTCCTGCCGCCGGACTTGGCCGTCGAAGTCGTCAACGACCTGCCGCGGCAGGTCGACGGGCTCGTGCAGAGCTTCATCGCGAACCTGTGGCAGGCCATCGCCATCGTGCTGCTCGTCGCGTGGCTCATGATGGGGCTGCGGCCCGCGCTGATCATGGCCACGGCCGTCCCGCTCTCGATGATCGGCTCGTTCGTCCTGATGCCGCTGTTCGGCGTGGAGCTGGAGCAGTTCTCCATCGCCAGCCTGATCATCGCCTTGGGTCTGATCGTCGACAACGCGATCGTCGTCTCGGACAACTGCGCCCGGCTGCTCGGGGAGGGCCTTGACCGCAAGGAGGCATGCATCCGAGGCGCCTCCCAGCTGGGTGTGCCGATCCTGACGTCCACGCTCACGACCATCGCGGCCTTCTTGCCCCTGCTCGGGATGAGCGGAAGCAGCGGTGAGTACATCCGCAGCTTGCCCATCGTCGTCTCGACCACGCTGCTCATGAGCTACGCCGTGGCCATGCTCGTCACGCCGATCTTCTGCTACTGGCTCCTGCCGGCCGCCGGGGCCACGGCGCGCAGCCCGCTCTCGAGGATCGCGTCGGCCGTGGGCCGCGCGGTGCGTCGAGGTCGTACGCCGGCGGCACCGAGCCAGCGGACACCGTTCTACGACCGCATCATCGGCTGGTGCCTGGCCCACAAGGGTCTGGTCCTGTTGGCGGCGCTCGGTGCGGTCGGCTCGTCCGTGTTCTTGGCGCGCGCCATTGGCAGCCAGTTCTTCCCGGCAGGCGATCGCGACCAGCTGTTCGTGACGATCTGGCTGCCCGAGGGCAGCAGTACGGCGGCGACCGAACGCGTCGTGGCGCAGGTGGAAGACGTCTTGCGCACGACGCAGCAGACCACCGTCGACGGCGAGCCGTTCGACCGCTTGGCCAACGGCATCAGCTTTGTCGGGACGGGCGGGCCGCGCTTCTTCCTGACGAGCGCTCCCGAGAAGGACATCCCCAACTACGCCTTCGTCATCGTCAACACGACGCGCGCGGACCTCACGGCCGCGTGGGTCGAGGAGCTGCAGCACACGATGGGCCCCTTCGTGGGTGCCGAAGTCACCGTGGAGCGCTTCACGCTGGGCCCCGCGATCCGCTACCCGGTCGAGGTGCGCCTGGCGGGCCCCGACGCCGTGGTGCTGCGCCGAGAAGCGGAGGAGATCCTGGGGCTGGTGCGAGGCACGGCCGGCACGCTCAATCCCCGCAGCGACTGGCGAGGGAGCAGCTACGAGGTCGAGGTGGACGTGGACGAAGCGGCGGCCAGCCTGGCGGGCGTCACCAATGCCGACGTGGCCACCACGCTCTCCGGGCTCGTGGACGGCAAGCGGCTCACGACCTTCCGCGAGGGCGACCACACCGTGGACGTGCTGCTTCGCGTCGGCGAGGCCGAGCGCGGGCGGCTGGAGACCCTGGACGGCATCTGGGTCAACGGGCAGGCGGGCAAGGTGCCGCTTGCGTCCTTGGCCTCGCTCCGCGCCTCCTGGCAACCGAGCATCATCGCGCGGCGCAACCAGGTGCGAACGGTGACCGTGGGCGCCAAGGTGGCTCCCGGGGTGCTCGCCAACGACATCGCGCGACGTCTGCGCGGCGACCTGGACGCCCTCGTTGACCGTCTGCCCGCGGGCTACCACTACGAGTTCGCCGGTGAGCTCGGCGAGACGCAGGAGTCGCAGGCCAAGATCCTGGCAGCGTTCCAGATCAGCTTCCTGCTGATCATCCTGATCCTGATCGCGCAGTACGACTCGCTCTCCAAGCCGCTGGTCGTCTTGGCCGCGGTCCCCTTGAGCTTCGCGGGCGCGCTGCTCGGCCTCTATCTGTCGGGCTGGGCGCTGGGCTTCATGCCCATGCTGGGCATCGTGAGCCTTGCAGGCGTGGTCATCAACAACGCCATCATCCTCATCGACTTCATCCAGAGTGGCATCCGCAGCGGTACACCCGTTCGCGCGGCCATCGCGGAAGCCGGACGCCTGCGCATGGCGCCGATCCTGCTGACCACGCTCACGACCATCGGCGGGATGCTGCCGTTGGCGCTGTTCGGGGGACCCATGTGGGCCGGCATGGCCTGGGCCGTGATCGTGGGCCTTGCCGTGTCCACGGCCCTCACCCTCTTTGTCGTACCGACGCTGTTTGGCCTCCTGGTGGAGCGCTTCGGCGTCAAGGCTTGAGGTCGCGGTCGCCGGGCTTGTGGAGAAGGGTGTCCGTCCAGCGACAGCCCTTGCAGCGGAACGTGCGCAGCTTGGGCAGGGAGCTGGCCACCCCTCCGATCACCAGGCCCGGCGCCAGATAGACCGCGGCGCGTAGGATCAGGCCCACCGCGCCCCGCTGGCGTGGAAAGTCAGGCGCCTTCACGAGCAGGAAGAGCCCCCAGAGCAACGTGACGCCCGCCGCCACGCCGAACAACGCAAAGGCGCGAGGGCTGTAGCGGGGCGCACCGCACTCGGTCCCCTTGAGCTTCTTTCCACATTCCGGGCAGTCCATGGCGCGCAGCGTACCCGCCAGCCCGTGGCCCATCGACGGGTCGAGGGCGTCGGAAGCGGGAACCCCATCGATCAGGTACGCTGCGCGCGAAGACGGAGACGCCCATGCGCTTGTTGAACGCCCTTGCCTTGCCGCTTGTCCTCACCGTGCTCGTCGGATGCGGCGACAAGGACAACAGCTTCCCGTTCCGCTCCCTGGCGGCCGAGCCGACGGGCGAGGCGATCAAGATCAAGTACGACATGCAGCCCGGCGACGCCGTGCGCCTCAAGCTGCATGGCACGGGTCATGTCAGCGTGTCGGCCGGCAAGGGTCTGGACACGGACTTGGTCCAGGACATCGAGATGGTCATGCGCTGCCTCCAGCGCCTCCCGGACGGCGGAGCCGAGCTGGAGTACGAGGTGGCCGCCTTCTCCATGTCGATGCCGGGCGCGCCGGAGGCTGCAATCGCCAGCCAGGCCTTCGACGCGATGGTCGGCTCCAAGGTGAAGGTCCAGCTGGGGCCGGACGGACGCGTGAAGGCCGTGGACACGGGCGACCTGCCTGGCGCGGGTTCCGCGAAGATCGAGGAGCTGTTCAACACGCCAGGCTTCCAGAGCTTCGTGCCCATGCCCGAGGGCGGCATGCGCGTCGGCGAGGCCATCGACATCTCCAAGGTCATGCCGAAGGAGGCGCTCGAAGAGCTGATGGCGAAGAGCGTGCCGGGTGCTGCCATGAAGCCCGAGCTGAATGGGGAGATGGTGCTCAAGGCCGTGCGTGAGGTCGACGGCGAGCAAGCCGCCGAGTTCGCCGTGAATGTCGTCCTCAACCTGGATGCGACCTTGTCCAAGGGCGGCGAGTCCGCCGACATGGACATGGGCATGCGCATCTCGGGGACTTCGTTGGTCTCGTTGCGCACGGGCATGCCCGTCGGCACGGGAGGCTACCGCGTCGAGATGCGCATGGACATGGAGGCCGGCGACACGGAGATGGCGATGAACATGCACATGGACATGCAGTTCACCGCCACGCGGGAGTAGCCGGCGAGCGCCTCGCGAGGCGCTAGCGGCGGGCTCCGCCGGCCGCCGCGCGGGCCGCCAAGATGCGGTCGCGCAAGCTGCGGAAGTCGGCCTGCGCGAACTGGTTGTCGGCCAGCGAGGGCGTGCGTTGTGCACGCTGCACGAAGTCGAGCGCCTCGTCGTAGCGGCCCTCGGCCATCAGGTAGTGCTCGGCGCAGAGCGCGAGGCCGCTGGCGTACTTGTGCTCGTTGGTGATGGAGCGGGCCGAGAGCAGGAAGCGGTAGATCTGGTCCCAGGGGGCGCCGTCCTCGAACAGGGCCATCATCCGGTTCAGCTCGCCGATGCGGTCGGCGTGCTGACGCAGGCCCAGACGGCCGTCAGGATCCACCTGACGCGCACGATCGAGCACCCAGCCGTAGTGGGCCAGGCCGATCAGCTCGTCCTCGACCAGGTAGGGCAGCGTCGTGCGAAGCGTGTTGGCGTCGACGTTGCGACCCGCACGCAGCAGCGGCAGGAGGCGATCGCGGTGCGAGCGCTGGTCCTGCAGCACGGCGAGGAACGCCTCGGGACCGCCGCCGGGGTAGCTGACCGTGGCGTAGGGCATGCCGTCCTCGGTCGCCATCCACATCGTCGGGAAGCCGCTGACGCGGTAGGCCTTCTGCAGGCGGTCACGCGTGGCCTTGTCGCGGATGCGGGCCTGCAGGTCCGGCGCCTGGGGGAAGTCCAGGTAGACGAACTCGAACTGCTGCGTCGCGCGGCGGGCGAACTCGGGCGAGTGGAAGACCTCGCGCTCGAGCTGCATGCAGAAGCCGCACCAGTCGCTGCCCGTGAACAAGAGGACGAGGTCCTTGTGCGAGGCGCGGGCCCGCGCGACGGCCTGGTCGTAGGAGGGGGCCCACGGGAACGCGGGGGCCACGACACCCGGCGCGTCGGCGTGGGCCGGTGCGGGTGCGACGAGCGAAGCGAGGCCCAGCAGGGCCACGGCAACGACGGACAGACGGGGGGCGTGGGTTCGCATGGGGGGTGGCGTCCTCAGGGGGGAGACACGTCCTGGTGGGAGTCAGGCGCCGGAGAAGCGCATGACCCTACGTCCGGGACACGTACCTGCCAGCGAGGTCTGCGCGCGCACGGACGCGGGCGTGACGCACCGGGCGCCCCTCGCTCCCACGCCGCCAGCTCGCGGCGGACCCATCTCACAGATCGGTGCCGGCGCAGCCCGGATGGAGGGGCTTGGCGACGTCCCGGGCCCCGCATCGGATCGGCCGATCGGGGTCCGCCGATCGATGCAGGCTACCGCTTCCGTCCAGCCCCCGGATCGCCAGGGGCGTCATCCCCGCGCAGGATGCGCCCGTTCCCTGGAGCCCGCCGTGTCGTCGCGACCCGAGATCGTCTTGGTCAACCTGGGCACGCCCGCCGCGCCTACGGCCGACGGCGTGCGCGCGTTCCTGGCCGAGTTCCTGTCCGATCCCGATGTCGTCGACTGGCCGCGCTGGGTCTGGATGCCCGTGCTCAAGGGCATCATCCTCAGGCGTCGCCCGGCGCGCGTGGCCGAGCTCTACGCCAGCATCTGGACCGAGCAGGGCTCGCCGCTGGCCGCCTCGACCGAGGCGCTCGCCCGCGACCTCGCGGATCACGTCGGCGACCGCGCCACCGTGAGCCATGCCTACCGCTACGGGGAGCCCGCCGTAGCCGACGTCATCCGCGAAGCGCGCGGCCGTGCGTCGCGCGTGATCGTGGTGCCGCTGTTCGCCCAGCCCACCGCGTCCAGCTCGGGCACGGTCGAGCGGCTGGCACGTCAGGTGGCCCGGGAGCCGCGGGGCGCGCCCGTGGTCGTGCATCACGTGCCGCCGGATGACCCGCACTACATCGAGGCGGTCGCGAAGCGCTGCGAGGAGGCCCTCGCGGCGTTCCCGTCCGGCCCTGCCCCGCATCTGGTGGCCTCGTTCCACAGCCTGCCCGCGCGTGTCGACCGCAAGGAGGGTCGGGGCTACACCTCGGCCTGCCGTCGGACAGCGGAGGCGTTGACCCGCGCGCTTGCGCGGACAACGGAGACCGTGGAGGTCGCCTACCAGTCCAAGTTCGGTCCCGAGCCCTGGGTCGGCCCGCCGACGGAGGCACGCCTGGTGGCCCTGGCCGAATCGGGTGTGCGTCGGGTGATGGTGGCGGCGCCCGGGTTCCTGACCCCGGGGCTCGAGACGCTCGAAGAGCTCGGGGTTCGCGGACGCGAGGCGTTCCAGGCCGCCGGCGGCGAGGACTTCGCCCTGGTGGACGCGCCCGCGGGGCGCCCCGAGCTGCTGCGGGCCCTGGCCTCCGCGCTCGAGTCGTCAGCCACCCCATTTTGACGCTCATTTGACACAGCGCACCCTGCGGCCCCTATCGTCCGCAGGCATGGAGCGCATCTCCCTGGTGGGCTTGACCTGGCAGGCGGGCGGGCGCGAGCTGCTCGACCGCTCGACGATTCCGGAGGCGGCGCGCGCCGACGCGCTCCCGCGACTGGCGCACGCGCTGGCCACCGACGAGCTCCTCTACCTCGCCACGTGCAACCGCGTCGAAGTCGCGTTCGTCGCCGATGGTCCGCAGCACGTGCTCGCCGCACGCCGGATGCTGTGGGAAGCGCTGGGACACGCGCCGCTGCCGGGGGAAGCCGAGCGACGCCTCACCGCCTGGGCGGGCGAGGGCGCCGTCGAGCATCTGTTCCTCGTGGCCGCGGGTCTGGACAGTGCGCGCGTCGGCGAGACCGAGATTGCAGGCCAGCTGCGTCGTGCGCTCGAGACCTCCGAGTCGCTCGGCCTGCTCGGTGACCGGCTGGGCCGCACGGGTCGCGAAGCGCTCAAGCTCTCCCGTCGCATCCACCGCAGTACCCGCGTCGGGGAAGGCGCGACGTCCCTCGCGTCGATCGCGCTGGATCACGTACGCGCACGACTGGCCGCACGTCGCGGTGCGGTCGCGCTGGTCGGCGTGTCGCCCATGACCCGTCGCTGCGCCGCGGACCTCGCCGTCGAGGGTGTGCCGTTCGTCGTGGTCAACCGGACGGTCGAGAACGCGCAAGCCCTCTGCGCCGAGGTGGGGGCGGGGAGCGCGGTGGCGCTCGACACGTTCCGCGAGAAGCCCGAGGCCGTCGAAGCGCTCGTGCTGGCGGTGGGGGCCTCCGAGCCGGTCCTGTCGCGCGCCACGCTGGAGCGCTTGGTGGGGCTGTCGCCGTCGGGTGCACCGCCGCTGCTCGTGGACCTGGGGATTCCCGCCAACGTCGCACCCGAGGACGCGGAACACGCGGGTCTCCCCCGCGTGGACATGGAGGCGGTCACCACGCAGGCGGCGCGCTCGCGCGACCAGCGGCTGCGCGAGTCGGCCGACGCCCGTGTGCTGGTGGACGAGGCGCTCGAGAGGTTCCGCCGCGAAGCGACGCAGCGGACGCTGGAGCCGCTCCTGGCGGCGCTCCACCGTCGCTACCGCCATACGGCCGACGAGGGCGTGGAGCGCTTGCTGCGTCGGTTGCCGCACCTCGCCGACGGCGACGTGCTCGCCTTGCGCGAGTGGGCCGCCACGCTGGCCGCGCGCTTCGCGCACATCCCCAGCCGCGGGCTTCGCAACCTCGCTGCGGACCAGGGAGCCGAGGCCATCGGCTGCTTCTTCCGGGACGTCGACGACCTCCTGCTGCGCGAAGTCGGCGAGCACTTGCCGCGGAGCTCGACATGATCCGTCTTGGTACCCGCGCCTCGCAGCTGGCCTTGACCCAGTCGGGCACGATCGCCGATGCGCTTCGCGCGCGCGGGGCCGACGTGGAGATCGTGCGCATCGAGACGGCGGGCGACCGTGACCGCACCAGTGCCTTCGCCGCAATCGGCACGGCGGGCATCTTCGTGCGCGAGCTCGAGCGCGCCCTGCTCGACGGCCGCATCGACCTGGCCGTCCACAGCTACAAGGACCTGCCCTCGGCCATGCCCGAGGGACTGGTCGTGGCGGCGGTCCCGACGCGCGCCGACCCACGCGATCGCTTGCTCGTGCTCGACGACGCGTTCCGCGCGGACGCGCCCGGTCTCCCCGTTCGCGACGGTGCCCGCGTCGGTACATCCGCGGCCCGGCGCACGGCGTTGGTCCATGCGCTGCGGCCGGACGTGGAAGCGCTACCGCTTCGCGGCAACGTCCCGACGCGCGTCGAGAAGCTCGTGCGCGGCGACTACGACGCGATCGTGCTGGCTGGTGCAGGGCTCGACCGCCTGGCCGCCGATGGGTTCACGGTGCCTGCGGGCATCGTCGTGGTCGACCTGGAGGCGCGCGAGTTCGTCCCGGCGCCCTCGCAAGGGGCGCTTGCTCTCCAGGTGCGGGCGCTGGACGGGACCACGCGCGAAGCGGTGGCGGCGCTTGACGATCCGCGCACGTCACGCCCGGTCGCCGTCGAGCGCGCGCTGCTCGAGGCACTCGACGCCGGCTGCAGCGTGGCGTTCGGCGGCTGGTGCGAACCGCTGCGAGGTGAGCATCTTCGTCTTCACGGCCTGCTCGAAGTCGACGGCATGCTGCGGCGCGCCGTCGAAGAGAGCGTCGACGAGACGTTGCTGGTAACGCGCGTCCACGACGCGCTGCGCGCGCCGCGGCATGAGGTCACGTCATGACCGCGGCGCCGCGCATCCTCCTCACCCGCACGGCGGCGGACAACGCGCGCTGGATGCAGGTCCTGCGCGCCGAGGGCCTGGAAGGCGTCGACTTCCCGTGCCTCGAGGTCCACGCGATCGAGGGGACGGACCCGCTGGTGCGCGCACATGCGGACGATGCCGACACGTGGGCCTTCGTCTCGCCGCGCGCCGTGAAGCTGGCCGCCACCCTCCCCGTGGCGCCGTCGCCGGCCGTGCGTCTCGCAGCCGTGGGAACGGTCACGGCCGAGGCTCTGCGCACGCGCTTCGGCCGCGTCGATGTCGTGGCCTCCGCGGGCACGGGGGCGTCCTTGGCGAGCGATCTCACCGTCCTCGAGCCGCGGCCGCGCGGCGTGCTCTGGCTCGGCGCCGTCGACGGCGCGATCGACGGCGTGACGTCGCTCGAAGCGGCGGGCATTCCCGTGTGGACGATCGGCCTCTACCGCACCGTGCCGGCGTCGGCGCCCCAGGAAGCGCGTGCGGACGTGGACGCGCTGCACGTCGATGCCGTGTTCGTAGCCAGCCCCTCGGCCTGGACGGGTCTGCAAGCGCGCGCCGAGCTGCCCGACGCGCTGCGGCTCGTCACGATCGGACCGACCACCTCGGCGGCCGTTCGCGCCTCGGGGCGCGACGTGTTTGCCGAGAGCGATCATCGCGACCTCGCCGGTCTCGTCGCCGCGTGGCGACGTGCCGTGCACACGGAGGCGAACGCGTGAAAGACCTGACGCACGACCTGCCGCGCCCCTGGACCCGTCCGCGCCGCGGCCGCGTCTCGGCGGCCTGGCGCGATCTCGTGGCCGAGACGCACGTGGGCGCCGAGCACCTCGTGATGCCCCACTTCGTGCTGCCGGCCGAGAGCGGCTGCGAGCCGATCGACGCGCTGCCGGACATCGCGCGCTTGGGGCGCGCGGACCTGCTGCGGCAGGTCGAAGCCGACCTGGAGCTGGGACTGCGGACGGTGCTGCTGTTCGGTCTCGCCCCCGAGGGCAGCAAAGACGCCCACGGGTCGCCCGCCTGGGATCCTGCCGGCGCCACGCCCGCTGCCGTGCGCGCTTTGAAGCAGGCCTTCGGCGACGACCTCGTCGTCATGACGGACGTGTGCCTCTGTGGCTTCACGGAGCACGGTCACTGCGGCGTGCTGCACGAAGGGCGCGTGCTGAACGACGCGTCGCTGGCACCGCTGGCCAGCACGGCGCTCGCCCATGCCGAGGCCGGGGCCGATGTGGTGGCTCCGAGCGACATGATGGACGGCCGCGTGGCGGCGATCCGCGCGCGGCTCGATGCGGCGGGCTTCGAGCACACCGGGATCCTGTCGTACGCAGTGAAGTACGCGTCGGCCTACTACGGCCCCTTCCGTGCGGCCGCCAAGTCGGCGCCCGGACAAGGCGATCGCAAGGCGTACCAGATGGACGTGCGCAACGGCCTGGAGGCCGAGCGCGAAGCGGAGCTCGACGAAGCCGAAGGCGCCGACGCGCTCATGGTCAAGCCGGCCCTCGCCTTCCTCGACGTGATCCGCCGCGTGCGCGAGTCGAGCCCGTTGCCCCTGTTCGCCTACAACGTCTCGGGCGAGTACTCGATGGTGCGGGCCGCCGCCGAGCGGGGCTGGGTGGACGAGGCGGCCGTCGTGCGCGAGAACCTCGTCGCCATGCGTCGTGCGGGTGCCGACGCCGTGATCACGTACCACGCACGCGCTGCACTGGCAGGAGGCTGGCTGTGACCGTAGGACCGCGCTCCCAGGCCCTGTTCGAGCAGGCGTGCCGCGTGATTCCCGGAGGCGTCAGCTCGCCGGTGCGGGCCTTCCGTGCCGTGGGCGGCACGCCGCCGTTCATCACGTCGGCGAGCGGCGTCCATGTGACCGACGCCGATGGGCGCACGTACCTGGACTTCATCGGCTCGTGGGGGCCCCTCGCCCTCGGCCACGCGCATCCCGAGGTGGTCGCCGCCATCACGGAGGCCGCGGCGCGCGGCACCACGTACGGCTTGCCCTGCCCCGGTGAAGTGGAGCTGGCCTCGACGATCGCCGAGCTGAGCCCCGTCGTCGAGCAGGTGCGCTTCGTGTCCTCGGGTACGGAAGCCGTCATGAGCGCGGTGCGTCTGGCGCGCGGCGTGACGGGGCGCGACAAGGTCGTCAAGTTCGCCGGTTGCTACCACGGCCACGCCGACCACCTGCTCGTGCAGGCGGGCTCGGGTCTCGCGACATTGGGCGTGCCCTCGTCGGCGGGCGTTCCGGCTGCGTTCGCCGGCGAGACGCTCGTGCTGCCTCTCGACGACGAGGACGCCGCCACGGGCCTCTTCGACGAGCACGGCGCCTCGATCGCCGCGGTCCTGATCGAACCGATCCCGGCCAACCACGGCCTGCTGCTCCAGCGCCCTGCGTTCCTCGAGCACCTGCGCGCGCTCACCCGCTCGAGCGGCGCGTTGTTGATCTTCGACGAAGTGATCAGCGGCTTCCGCGTGGCGCCCGGCGGCGCTGCGGAGCGCTACGCCATCACCCCCGACCTGGTCACCTACGGCAAGGTCGTGGGGGGCGGCATGCCGGTGGGTGCGTTCGGCGGCCCACGCGCCACGATGCGCCACCTCGCCCCCGAAGGCGCCGTCTACCAGGCGGGCACGCTCTCCGGGAACCCGGTGGCCATGGCGGCGGGCGCCACGGCCCTGCGCATCTTGCGCCGCGAGAACGCGTGGGAGCGCCTCGAGGCCCTGGGCGCACGCTTGGAGGCGGCCGCGACCCCGCTGCTTGCGCCGCATGGCGTGCGCCTCGTTCGCGTGGGCTCGGTGTTCTGGCTCGACTTCGGTACGGGCGAGCCCACGCGTCGCCCGGACCGCATTGCCGCCGACGCCGCGGATCGCTTCCGGGGCCTCTTCAACCGGCTCCTCGACGACGGCATCCTGTTGGCGCCGAGCGCGTACGAGGTGGGCTTCCTCTCCTTGGCCCACACGGAGGAGCACGTGGATCGTCTGGCCGCAGGGTGGGGGAAGGCCTTGGCATGACCGACGCCGGGCGTCCCCGCTTTGCCGGCCTGCGCTCCACGCAAGTGGTGTTCGTGGCGCTGCTCTTGATCTGCATCATCCAGACCGGCTGGTGGTTGCTGGACCAGGCGCACTACACGGCCCGCAACCGCGACGAGCGCATCGCCATCCTCGATCGCGAAGCGGACCGTCTCGAGCGTGAGCAACCCGCGGGCACCCCGGTGGATCGGAGCTACCGCGAGCGCCTCGACGAGGAACGCGCCAAGCACATGACGCGCTACGGGTGGGAGGGCGCATTCTTCGTCGTGGTCTTGGCGGCAGGCATGTGGATCATCGCCCAGGCCCTGAAGCAGTGGCGCCAGCTGATGGCGCGGCAGCAGGACTTGCTGGCCGCCGTCACGCACGAGTTCAAGAACCCGCTGGCCAGCCTCAAGCTCTCGGCGGAGACGCTCGGCATCCGCCCGCAAGACGACGCCAAGCGTCAGCTGCTGAGCCAGCGCATGCTGCAGGAAGTTGATCGCCTGGAGACGATGGTCGAGAACCTGCTGGGCGTTGCGCGCCTCGAAGCCGGCCACGTGCAGGTACGTCGCGACCGCGTGGTGCTCGGACCGCTGGCCGACGACTTGGTCCGCCACGACCCGTTCCTCGCGGCCGACCACGGCGTGGCCATCCACGTGGATGCGGCCGAGGGCGTCGCCGCACACGCTGATCCGCGCAGCGTCAAGCTCGTGATCACCAACTTGGTCGACAACGCCGTCAAGTCGTCGGTCGCCCAGGGAGGCTCCACGGTTCGCGTGACCGCCGCGCGTGACGGCGATCGCGTGCGGCTCGACGTCGACGACGACGGCCTCGGCTTCGATGCCGAGCAGCGTCGTCACCTGTTCGCCCGCTTCTGGCGCGCCGACGACGAGCTGCGGCGCCGCACGCGCGGTACGGGCCTCGGCCTCTACCTCGTCGAGCGCCTCGTCAAGCTGGACGGCGGTCGCGTCGACGCCTCCAGCGCGGGCCTCGGTCGGGGCGCACGCTTCAGCGTGTGGTGGCCCGTCGCCAAGGAGGCGGCATGAAGGGCGACGCCCCCGCTCCCCGCGTGCTGGTCGTCGAGGACGAGTCCACGTTGGCCGCCGGCATCGCCGAGAACCTCGAGGCCGAAGGCTACGTGGCCGAGGTGGTGGGCGACGGGGCCAAGGCGCTCGAGCGCATCCGCGCGCGTGAGCACGACCTCGTGTTGCTCGACGTGATGCTGCCGCGCCTGGACGGCTACACCGTGTGCCGCAAGGCCCGCGAGGAGGGCATCGGCGTGCCGGTGCTGTTCTTGACGGCACGTGCCGAAGAGGCCGATCGCATCACGGGCCTCGAGAGCGGCGGCGATGACTATCTCGGCAAGCCCTTCTCGCTGCGCGAGCTGCTGCTCCGCGTGGCCGCCATCCTCAAGCGCTACCGCTGGTACGAGGGGCCCGATTCCACGGGCACGCTGCTGCGCTTCGGCGGCAACGAGGTGGACTTCCGCACCTACGTCGGCACGGCCTGGGACGGTCGACGCCACGAGCTCACGCACAAGGAGGCCATGATCCTCAAGCTCCTCACCGAGTGCGAGGGTGAGGTCGTATCGCGCGAGCGTGTGCTCGACGTCGTGTGGGGCTACGAGGTCTATCCGTCCACGCGCACCATCGACAACTTCATCTTGCGTCTTCGCAAGCGCTTCGAGCGCGACTCCGACGCGCCGCTCCACTTCCATACCGTGCGGGGCGTCGGCTACCGCTTCACGAAGGATCCGGGGTTCACGCCATGAACGACTTGCTGCTTCGCGCGCTTCGCTGCGAGCCCACCGAGCGACGGCCGCTGTGGCTGATGCGCCAAGCGGGCCGCATCCTGCCCGAGTACCGCGCACTTCGCGCCCAGCACAGCTTCGAGGAGCTGTGCGCCGATCCCGACCTTGCGGCCGAGGTGACGTTGCTGCCGCTGGACCGCTTCCCCATGGACGCGGCCATCGTGTTTGCGGACCTGATGTCGCCCGCGGCGGCGCTCGGCGTGGACGTGCGCTTCGAGCCGGGTCCGCGCATCGACAAGCCGATCCGCACCGCGGCCGACATCCGCGCGCTCCCGCGCCCGGGCGCCGGCGAGATCGCGCCCGAGGTCATGGCCACGCTCGGCCGTGTGAAGGAGGCCCTGGCCGGTCGCGCCGTACTCATCGGCTTCGCAGGCGCGCCCTGGTCGCTCGGTGCCTACCTCGTGGAGGGGCGCGGCGCGCCGGGCTTCCCGCGCATGCGTGCGCTGCTCGAGTCCGATGGCGTGGCATTCGGCGAGCTCATGGAGCGCCTCTCGGAGGTCGCCGTCACCTACCTGATCGACCAGCATCGCGCGGGCGCCGATGTCGTTCAGCTGTTCGACTCGTGGGCGGGCCTCGTGCCGCCGGCGACCTGGGCGAGCGAGGTCCTGCCCCACGTGCGCCGCGTGCTCGAGGCGCTGCGCGAGGCCGGCGTGCCCACGATCTACTTCCCGCGCGGCGCGCCGCAGGCCATCGACCTGCACCTGCCGCTGCCCATGGATGGGCTGGGGCTCTGCCCGCTCAGCGACTTGGCCGACGTGCGCGCCCGCGCGCCCGAGGGCCTCGCGCTCCAGGGCAACCTCGATCCCGCCGCGCTGCTCGCGGGTCCCGAGGCCACGGCGCGCGCCGCGAGCGACCTGTTGTCGCGCATGCCGGCGCGTGGCCACATCGTCAACCTGGGTCACGGTCTGCATCCCGAGACGCCGCTCGAGAGCGTGAGCGCATTGCTCGATGCCGTCCATGGCGAAGTCCTGAGCGGCGAGGAGGTCGCACGATGAACATCGGTGTCGACACATCGGTCCACGGTCCCGGCGAGCGCGGCGAGATCGCCACGCTGCTGGCACGCCACGACCGGCCGGGCCCGCGCTACACGAGCTACCCGACCGCGGTCGAGTTCCACGAGGAGCTGGATCCTGGCATGTACGAGCGGCACTTGGCGGCCGCCAATGCCAAGTCCGACGAGCCGCTCTCGCTGTACGTCCATCTCCCGTTCTGCGAGCACCGCTGCCTGTTCTGCGGCTGCCACGTGTTCGTGACGCAGAAGCACGAGCTGGCCAGCCCGTACATCGACACGGTGCTGCAGGAGGCCGCGCTGCTGGCGGATCGCCTGCCGGACCGCCGCGCGCTGGGCCAGGTGCACCTGGGCGGCGGCACGCCGACCTACTCGTCGCCCGCCGAGCTGGACCGGCTGCTCACGGGCCTCTTCCAGCACTTCACGCGACGCGACGACGCCGAGCTGGCCGTGGAGGTCGACCCGCGCGTCACGACGCGCCAGCACATGGAAGTGCTCGCCGAGCACGGCTTCAACCGCATCTCGCTGGGTGTGCAGGACTTCACGCCCAAGGTGCAGGAGGCGATCGAGCGCATCCAGAGCGTCGAGCAGACGCGCGCGATCGTGGAGGCCGCGCGCGAGCTCGGCTTCGGTGGCGTCAACGTCGACCTCATCTACGGCCTGCCGTACCAGCAGTCCGAGACCTTCGAGCAGACGGTCGAGGAAGTGCTGGCCCTGGGGGTAGACCGCAGCGCCGTCTACTCGTTTGCGTTCGTGCCGTGGATCCGCGGCCATCAGAAGACGCTCGACCCCGAGGACCTGCCCGATGCCGCCACCAAGCTGGACCTCTTCGCGCTGGCCCGCGAGCGGTTCCTCCGCGCCGGCTACGAGCCGATCGGCATGGACCACTTCGCGCGGCCTGACGACGAGCTGGCGCGCGCCAAGCGCGAAGGCCGGCTGCGCCGCAACTTCCAGGGCTACACGGTGGTGGCCGGCGACACGGTGGTGGGGCTGGGCGTGTCGTCCATCGGCGATGTCGAGGGTGGCTACTTCCAGAACGAGAAGAAGCTGCCCGCTTGGCGGACCGCCGTGGAGTCCGGCCAGCTGCCCGTCTACCGCGGCGTGATCGCCAGCCCGGACGACCTGCTGCGCCGCCACGTCATCCAGGAGCTGATGTGCAACACGCGCGTCGACGTCCGCGACGTCGAGAAGCGCTTCGACATCGACTTCCGCACGACGTTCGCCGAGGACCTCGCCCGCTTGGCACCGCTGGTCGAGGAGGGCCTCGCCCACGTCGACGCCACCGAGGTGCGCGCCACGCCGTTGGGCACGATGTTCCTGCGCAACTTGGCCATGTGCTTCGACCGCTACTGGCGCGAGCGTCACGAGGGCGGCGACAAGCCCGTCTTCAGCCGGACCGTGTGATGGCCAAGCGACGGCTGGTCGTGGTGGGTGGCGGGATCTCGGGCCTCGCTGCGGCCCACGCGGCCCATCGCGCCATCCAGCTGGCGGGTCGTCGCGCCGACTTCGACGTGCTGCTCCTCGAGCGCGCGGCCGACGTGGGCGGCAAGGCCTCGAGCCGCCGCGACGGCAGCTGGTTGGTCGAGGAAGGCCCCACCGGGTTCCTCGACAACGAGCCGATCGTCGACCAGCTCGCCGAGATCGCCGACGTGCAGAAGGTGCCCGCACAGGCCGCAGCCGCACGACGCTACGTCGTTCGCGGCGGTCGTCCGCGCGAGCTGAAGCCCCATCCGCTGGCCTTCGCCACGAGCGGCGTCCTCTCGCCGCTGGGTCTCTTTCGCCTGCTGCGGGAGCGCTGGGTGAAGCCGCTCGAAGGCGACGTCGACGAGAGCGTCTACGACTTCGCGGTGCGGCGCTTGGGCAAGCAGGCGGCCTTGAGGCTGGTCGGGCCGATGGTGAGCGGCGTCCACGCCGGCGATCCGCTGCACCTCTCGCTGGCAGCGGCCTTTCCCCGCATGCGCGAGATGGAGCGCCAGCACGGCTCGCTCTTCAAGGCGTTGTCCGCCAAGCGCAAGGCAGCCAAGGCCGCGGGCACGGTCAGTGGCGGCCCGATGGGACCGTCCGGCGTGCTCACGTCGTTTGCCGACGGCCTGCAGAGCCTGCCCCGTGCACTGGCGCGGCCCGGACGCTTCGACGTGCGCACACGCGCCGTCGTCGAGGCGCTCGTTGCGGGAGCCGCAGGCATGTGGCGGGTCGGCCTCGCCGACGGCACGTCGTTCGATGCCCACGCGCTGGTGATCGCCACGGAGGGCTGGGCGGCCGCTCCCCTTGTCGAGCCGTTCGCGCCCGACGCCAGTCGCGTGCTGGCCGAGATCCGACATCCTCCGCTGCACGTCGTGGCGTTGGGCTTCGGCGAAGAAGCCCTGGCGAAGTGCCCCGTGGGCTTCGGTGCGCTCGTCCCGCGCGACGAGGGCTACCGCATGCTGGGCGTCCTCGAAGACTCCCACGTCTTCCCCGGGCGCAGCGCGCCCGGCACGCTGCTGCTGCGCGTGATGCTGGGCGGCGCCACCGACCCGCGGATCACGACGCTCTCGATGCAGGAGGTGGAAGACATCGCCGTGAGCGAGGTCATGCGCCTCTTCGGCCTGACGACGCCCCCCGTGTTCCGCCACACCAAGCCGTGGGCCCACTCGATCCCGCAGTACACGATCGGCCATCGCGACCGCGCCGCGACGGCCCACGCCGACCTCGAGCGCGCTTCCCGACGCATCGCCCCGGTCCACCTCGCCGGCAACGTCTTCGGCGGCGTCGCCTTCAGCGCATCCGCCGCCACGGGCTGGCGCGCCGGTGAGCGCGCCGCGCACGAGCTGCTCGCCGCGCCGGCCTGAGCACGCCCCGCAGCCCGTTGTCGTAGTCTGTGGGGGCGACCCGTTAGGAGGTCCCATGCGTGGGTCGGTATCGCTGTTCGTAGGACTGGTCATTCTCTCGATGTCAGGTGCGAGGGCTCATGGGGAAGGTGCCGACAAGCGCGCACCTGCCTTTGCCCTGCGAGTTCATGCGCGCGCCGAAGCCGTGCGTCGGGAGGGGCTGGCGCCGCATGACGCAAGCGAGGACGAGGCCCTGGCGGCGCTCGCCGAGTCCGTCGCGAAGCGACTCGGCGTCCTCCGGCTCGACGGGGTCGAGGTCCGTGGCGACCCGGGCGTCGGCCTGCTCGTGACGGGCTCGGATCCCGCCGCACTCCTCTATCTGCAGGCGGCCTTCGCGGCCCGGATGCCGGCCGAGCTGCGCATCGAGGTCCGTCCGCTCGAGGAGCTGACGGCGCATCGTGCGTCGCCCGACGCGGCGACCACGCCTCGCCTGCTGCCCGAGGCCGCGCCGTGGCAGGGTGCGGGTGACAAGTTTCCGGCAACCCAGGCGGGCTTCGAGGGCTACGTCGCCCGTGAGGTCGAGCGCTTCAAGCTCGCACGCGCCGTCGGCCAGTCCTACGAGCCCAGTGATCCGCGCTACGACCTCGTGTTCGAGAGCACGGTGTCACCGCCGTCGGTGGACCAAGCCCACCTCGTGGAGGCACGCGAGGGGAAGCGCGTGCTGACCACGGACATGTTCGAAGACGTCCACGTGTCCTCGGACCCCACGTCGAACATGCCGACCGTGGTCTACCGCGTCCGTGCCGACACGCAGGACGCCTTCACCGCGTGGACCGGCGCCAACGTCGGCCTCTCCATGGCCGTCGTGATCGACGGCACGTGGCGCCGGGCGTACACCATCCACGCTCCCTTGCGCGACACCGTGCAGGTCACGATGGGCGGCGACCGATCGCGCGCCCTCCACGAGGCCCGCATTCTCGCCATCGAGCTGATGGGCCCCTTCATCCCGATGTCGATGCGCGTCCGAGCTGTCGAGACGCGCTGACGAAATCGCCCCGAGAGCCCTGACTTCCGGGACACCCGGGACCAAAGTTGTCCGGACGTTCGGACAGATCCGTCTCCCTGGCGTGACGCTTCGGCGGCGGCATCCCGCCGCTTCCCCCGGGATCCCGTGCCAGAGCGGGCCCTCGCGCGACGTCCTATCTTGGCAGGCGCGAGGAGGGACACGATGGGGGTCACGTCGGGAACGGCCAGGGTCACGAGCCGAGGCGCTCGGTGACCTCGTCGCGCGCGCTCCTGCTCGCGCTCCTGCTCGCGCTCCTCGTGGCCATCGCGGCCGGGCTGCTGTGGTGGTTGCTCGAGGCCGGTCAGGGCGGCGAGGTGCTGCGCGAGGCAGGTCGGGGTGGAGCGCACACCGACGCCGCGCCACAGCTCGTGGGTGCCGACGTGGCGCAGAAGGGCGCCGACGACTCATCCAAGCCCGCGGAGCAGCCGTCGTCCGCGCCGAGGCCCGACGTGGACGGCGTCGTCTACCACGGCGGTTGCAGCCTCTTCGATCCCTGGGCGAAGGCCGCCGTGCACGTCGCCCTGACCTGGCCCGGTGGCCCGACGCTCGAAGCGGACACCGACGGCACCAACCGCTACGCGCTGCCCCCCGCCCCTCGCATCACGGCGCCTACGGTCGGCACGCTTCGTTTCACGCAGGACGACCGCGAGCACGTCGTTCCCGTCCTGCTTCCCCATCCCGCCGCGGATCGACAGCGGCTGCCGTGGCTCCGCCTCGCCGGGAAGGGAGACGTCACCGTCCGCGTACTGCTCGGTGGTCGCGCCGTGGAGGGCGCGGAGATCTATCTGGTGAGCGGGGGTACCGAGATCCTCGCGCGCGGGGTCTCGGGTCCCGACGGGGTGGTACGGCTCTCCGGCGTGACTCCCGGAAACGTCCTTGTCCTTGCGCGCGGGCCCGAGGGTCAACGCGGCTTCGCGTCTGGCAACGTGCCGACGACAAGTCAGATCGACGTCGAGCTGAAGCCCATGGTCCCCGTGCGCGTACGTGTCGTGGCCGACGAGAACGACGAGCCGATCGCCGGCGCCGCGGTGTTGGCGGGCTCGCCGCTTCCGCCGCCCGAGCGAGGACCGGGCTGCCTCCCGCCGAGTGCCGTCGTGGTGACGGACGCGTCAGGCGAGGCCGTCGTGGAGCGAATTCAGAGAGCGAAGGCGAGCGTGGTGGTCCACGCCGCCGAGCTCGGCCGCACGTCAGGCGTACTCGGCTGGCGTGAAGTCGACATTCCCGTGGGGGCCGATCAGATCACGGTGCGGCTGGCCGCGCCGCGAACGCTGCGCTTCCCGCTGCAGGGACACATCCCCGCCGCCGACGTCGAGCTGGCCGTGACGCGAAACCAGGCGCCGAACACGTGGCTCGACCCCGAAGTGCGCGCATGGGTCGACGACGGCGTATTGCACGTCGGTCCCCTGCCGCCCGGCGACGACGGGGGCAGCGTCGAGGCGGCCGACGGGACCGCGGCCGCTTGGAGCGTGCAGGCCGATGGTCAGCCGACGCAATTCGTTCGCCGCGCGGCGCTCGCGATCCACGCAAGCTGGCCTGATGGCACACCAGCGGCTGCGCAGGCGTTCGAGCTGTGGGCGCCCAACACTACGCGGGCGAGCGGGGTGACCGACGAGGCAGGTCGTCTCGTGTTCCCCGAGCTCACGGTCGAGGATGTGTATCTCCAGTGGAAGCTGCAGGACGCCTACTCGGTGACGGTGGCCGAGCTGCGCATCGGCGCGGAGCCCGTCGAGATCACGCTCCCAGCACTGGCAACCTACGAGGTGACGGTCAGCCGCCCGGCGGACTTGACGGACGAGGTCGTCCTCGCCGCGGCTCCCTATCCACTACCCGTGGAAGACCAGCCCTTCCATGTGTACTTCCCCGAGATGAAGACCGTGCCGGGTCTCGAGGAAGGCCAGTACCGCTTTCGATGGTTCGAGAACGAGGACGGGCGACCCGTTCCGATCCGGGCACGTACCTCAGACCCGGAGGTCGCCACGGTGCGTGTGCTCCCTGCAAGGTCCCGCGATGGCGTCTGGCGTGCGCACGTCGAGCTGGCCCGCAGCTCGGTCCTCGAGGTGCGCGTGGTTCCGCCCTCCGATGGCAAGTACTCCTGCCGCATCGAGGCTGTTGACCCCGCGCGTCCCCAGGTGCACATCCCGCTCGACTCGCGCCTGGTCGAGCAGGGTCGCTTCGGTGACGAGGAGGGGGTGCATCGTTATCGGGGCCTGCCGCTCGGCTGGTATCGGGTCTTTGACGGGCGCACAGGCGAGGGTGTCGAAGCCGTGCGGGTCGAGGCGACGTCCGACCCCCTGCGGGTCACGCTCGACCTGTCCGATGTGGTTGTCGTCGAGGGCGTAGTGCTGGCCCCAGACGGCTACGACATGGCTGGGGCCACGGTCGAGATCGACGGGCGCCGCTTGTCCAGGCCTTCCTCGCGGTCCAACCCTGCTCGCGTGGATCCGGATGGCCGCTTCCAGCTTCGAGTGCGCCGAGGCACCGCCCTGCGGCTTCTGGCCCGCCACCCGGTGTTGACGCAGCCGGGAGGTCCCGTCGCGTATGTCGTCGGCAGCGCCACCCCTGAGCTGCAGTTGCGAGCGACGCTCCCCCTCGTCCGGTTCCAGCCGGGTGACCTGCTTCCGCTGCCGGCCGAGCTCGGCGCTTCCGAGCTCGAGCACGCGAGCTATGAAGTCATGGTCGCGAGGACGGTCGCCGGGCTACCCGAGCAGCGCAACGTGCAGCTCGCGCGCACCGACCATGGGCTCGAGCTGGCCGTGCCGGAGCCAGGGACCTGGGCCGTGCGCATCACCCACCCGGGCTACGTCCCGAAGACGTATCCGGCGTTGTCGGTTCCCGAGACAGGCGTCGACCTCGGGCGAGTCCAGCTCGAGCGAGGCGGTACGCTGGTGGTCCGCTTGCACGCGGGCAAGGAGGCGGTGACGCAGTTCCTCGCCGTATCCGCCACGCTCGACGAGCCCGGTGGCTACCGCGCAGCGCGTGCGACGGTGACCCCCGGTGACCCGCCTCGCTCGATCCTGCCTGGCTTGGGCCGGGGCCGCTTCCGCGTCCGCGTCCAGCGCATGTACGTGGGCGACGAGGCGCCGCTGCTCGAGACCGTGATCGACTCCGACGGCCGCTCGAACGTCACCCTTGATGTGCGTCTTCCCTGACGGCACCAGAGCCCTGATTTCCGGGCCACCCGGGACCAAAGTTGTCCGGACGTTCGGACAGATCCGTCTCCCTGGCGTGACGCTTCGGCGGCGGCATCCCGCCGCCTGGCCGCGCCCCGGGGCGGCGGTGTCCCGCCGCCCGAACCTCTATGCTGGCGGCCGACGAGGAGGCTTGGATGCGGGGACTGCGAGCGTGTCTCGCGATCGTGGCCGTGGCGCTGACCGCGGCGTCCTGCGGCGCTCGGGCAGCCTCTCGCCAGTGGTCCGAGATCGACGAGGCTTCCGTGCAGGCCTACGGCCGGGCGTGGTTCCAAGCGATCCAAGCCCGGGATCCCGCGCCGCTCTGGCCCTTCGTGCCCGACGAAGCCCTGGCCCGCGCGTGGCAGACGTTTGAACGCGAGCAAGGGCGCGGGGGCGAAGCAGACGCCTGGATGCGCGACGTCGAGCGTGACGGTGGGTGGGGAGTGCGAGAAGGGGAGCTGCGGCGCGCGTTGCAGCGGGAGGTCGAGGCGGCTGCGGCACTCGCCGGCGATCGAGGTGGATCGGCCGAGCTCACGGACGTATCCGCCGTCTCGCTGAAGACCGAGGCCGCGGCGGGTACGGGAGGCCGCGTTGTGGTGGTCCTTTCGATCCGGCGGCAGGGCGTCGCGTCGCAACTGGCCGTACTTGCGGCGGCCACGCCGCAGGGGGCTCGGCTGCCTGCTTCATCAGCCCAGCTCGTGATGGTGCCCCCGGGACGGTTCAGCATCCTCGGTCCTCCGCCCGAGAGCGGGCCGGCGGTGACCATGCACTTCGCGCTGGACGTGGAGGCCGGTCTGGCGGCCGGCATCGGCGGGCCACAGGCCACGCGCGAGTCGTTCACGCTGGAGGCCCTGGCGCGCCTGCGTTCGTTCTGTGTCGCGCAAGGCTTCGAGGGCCTGACCGTGCTGCGCGACACGCCGGGGCGCGTCATGATCCACGGGACGCGTCGGGAGTCCGTCTCTCTGGTGGAACGTGTGCTGACGCATGCGGAGCCAACCCAGCTGCGGCTGATCGTTCGGCCTCTGGAGACCTACGATCGCGATGCGCGATACGGAGTGGGTGGGCCCCAGCGGCCCCTGCGCCCCCGCATGAGCCGCGCAACGGCGCCGTGGCAGGGAGTGGGGCGCGACTTCCCGGCCACCCGGAAGGGCTACGACGACTTCTTGGCACACGCAGACGAGCTGCGGCGCCACCTGGGCCGAGACACGTTCCAACGTCGTATCCACGATGCGGGCTTCGAGCCCGTTGTCTGCTACGCGAAGTATGGTTCTACCCAAGGTCTGGCTCTGCTCGAGATCGAAGCCGAGCCGATCGTGCTCGATCACCGCCTCATCCAGCACGTTCGTGTCGTTTGGGATGTCGGTGCGCTCGCCTGGGCCGTCGAGTACACGCCCACCCACGAGGGCGCCGCGGTCCTGGGGGCGTGGAGCAGGCGAAACGCCGGGCTGGATGCGGCCGTCATGCAGGGCGACACGTGTGTCGCGACGACGCGCCTGGAGGCTCCCCTCGATCGTCCCTTCGTCGTACCTTTCGAGAGTCCGTCCACCGCGTGGTCGCGCGCTGTCGCGGCGCGCTTGGCCATGGACGCCGTTGCCCGTCCGCTCCCCGGCAAGGCGCGTCTCCTGATGATCGAGACGCACTGAGATGCAAGCCGCGGCCCTTCCTCGCGGTGATGTTCGTCCCGCGAGACACGCATGAGGGCGCGGTGGCCTTGGCTCGTTCTGCTCGTCGTGTTGGGCGGGGTGATCGCGTGGTGGTTCGCGGGTCACTCCCCTACGCCCCGGCGGCTGTCCGTAGGAGGGGTGAACCTCGAAGACCCAGCCAGCGCTCCATCGCTTGTAGGTCATGGAGGCTCTAGCAGGGAACGAGCGGGTGGGGAGTCGGACGCAGCCACTGCCGAACTCGCAGTCCGGCCTGTGGGCGAAGGCGTCGTCTACTTCGGTCGCGTACGGCATGAGGATCCCTGGGACTCCACGCCTGTGCGCGTGGCGTTGAGCTGGCCGGGAGGTCCGCGCGTCGAGGCCGAGACGGACGAGCAGGGACAGTACGAGCTCGCGCGCGTTCCGCGGCCTGCCGAGCCCGTGCTTGCCACGGTGCATCTGTCGCAGGTGGACCGGGTGACGCAGCGGCTCGTTCCGCTCCTGCGGCTCGTACCCGATCGCTGGCGACTGCCGGACATCGAGCTGGGAGCTGCGGGCACCTTGGCCGTCCGTGTGCAGTCGCGTGGCCACGCCGAAGGAGGCGCGGTGGTGTTCGTCTCCGCGGGCGGGACGGACTTCTGGATGCAGGCGACGACCGATGCCGATGGCGTCGCGACCTTCGCGGGCGTACCCGAAGGGAACATCCTCGCGTTGGCCCGAGGGATCGACGGGGAGCGAGGGTTCGCGTTCGGCCGGGTTCCGCAGACGCCCGAGGTCGAGATCGAGCTGCGGCCCGTGCAAACCGTCCGCGTGCACGTGGTAGCTGACGAGAACGACGCCCCGGTCGAGGGCGCCGAGGTCCTCGTCGGCTCTCCCCTCCACCCGGCGCCGCACGGCCCGGGCATGCTCCCTCCGGTGCCGACCGCCGTGACCGACAGCAGGGGAGAGGCGACCGTCGAGCGTATCTCCGGCGCGCAAGCGAGTGTCGTCGTCTACTCCCGTGCGTTGGGCCGCACATCGGGACTTGCGAGCTGGAGGTTTCTCAGGATCCCCCTCGACGCCACGGATCTCACGGTGCGCTTGGTTGCACCACAGGTGCTGCAGTTCCCCGTGGAAGGCGCCGTGCCGGGGCCGGACGCGAGCCTCACCGTGACGACGATCGTGACCTACCACTCTTGGATGGACCCCGAGCTTCGCGCCTGGATCGAGGATGACGTCCTCCATGTCGGTCCACTCCCAGCGGGCAGGAACGGCGGCGAGATCGAGGCTTCGGACGGCTCCTACGCAGAGTGGAGTACGGACCACGATGGCAAGCCCGTGGTGTTTCGCGCACGGCGCCGCTTGGTCATCAAGGCGCAGTGGCCCGACGGCGCACCCGCTGCAGGCCAGCCGCTGGCCGCGCTGGCCGGGGGTACTTCCAGTCCCTGGGTCACGACGAGCGAAGCCGGGCTCGCCACCTTTGAGGGCCTGAAGGACGACTCGGTCTGGGTTCGCTGGCGCATCGGCTCAAACGGTGGCTTGAACATAGACCAGCTCCTGATTCGCGACGAGGTCGGGAGCGTCACGTTGCCCAAGCTTGCGCACTACGCCGTGGAGGTGGTGCGGCACGACCGGGACGCCTCTACCGCGTACGTAGAGGCGGCGCCGTATCCGCACCCCTCGCAGCACGAGCTGGGCTGGATGGCTTTCCAGCCCGTCGGCGAGCTGACGGGAGCAAGCGGCACGCAGCTGCAGTTCGACTGGTATGAGCGAGCAGACGGCGAGCCGGTTGCGCTCAGCGTGCGATCGTCCGACCCCGATACGACCCACGTCGTGGCGTGGCCCGTTCGCGACGGCCTGGGCGTGTGGCGCGCCCGCGTCGCGCTGGAGCCCATCCAGCGACTGGACGCGCGGGTGGTACCCCCTGCCGATGGTGTCTACAGCGTGGGCCTCGAGGCCTTCGGGGCGGCGAATGGGTCCGCCCCGGTCTTCGTGCCTCAGACGCTTGTCGAGCAAGCTCGCTTTGCCGAAGACGGCGTGCACAGGTTCCGCGGCCTGCCGCCCGCCTTCTACCGCGTGCACGATCGCAAGTCCGGCGAGGCCACCGCGCTCGTACCCGTGCGCGAAGGCTCGGAGCCCGTTGTCGTCACGCTCGACCTGTCAGACGTGGTGGAGGTGAAGGGTCGCGTCGAGGTGCCATCGCCGCATGAAGCCAAGCTGGTCACGGTGGCGCTCCAGGGTCGTGATTCCGGGCCGTTCTCCCGGGCCAGCCCCGTCCGGGTCAGTCCGAGCGGTGCGTTCACGCTTCGCGCGAGACGGGGATCGCGGCTGCGACTCGTGGCGAGCCATCCGTTCCTGTCCCAGGTCGGGGGACCCGCGGAGCACGTCGTCGGCACGGGGGACGTGGTCCTTGTCATGGCAGCGGAGCGGCCCCTCGTCAGGTTCCGCAGGCCGGAGGCGGATCCGTCCGCGGACATGCGAGACACAGCGCCCGATGTGCTCCAGGTCCAGGTGTCGGCCCCCGGGGCCGGCTTTGATGACTCGAGCTACGTACCGCTGGGCGTCAATCGCCGGAGCTGCACGTTCGCGATGCCCCAGGCCGGGACGTACGACGTGCGCGTCCTGTGCCACGGCCATGTCCCCGTGACCTTCCGCCGTCTCGAGGTACCGCGCGAGGGCGTCGATCTTGGATCGCTCTCCCTGGACCGTGGCGCCACGGTGGTCCTGCGTCTGCTGGCCGGCCAGGAGCCACTCTCGGCCTGGCTGGCGGCCAGCGCTACGCGACAAGGCGATGACGCGTACTTGGCAGACTCGGGGGCGATGCTTCCCGGCGACCCGCCACGCTTCGTCATCACGGGGCTCGCCCCCGGCCGCTTCCACGTGAGGGTCGTACGTCTCGCGACGGATGGGCCGGCTCTCTTCGAGAGCTACATCGAGTCCGACGGCCGCTCGATCGTCACCCTGGATGTCCAGTTGCCCTGAGGAGGCAATGTCGAATGCGCTGGTTCTGGCTGCTTGTGCTGGTCGGCGTGAGCGTAGGAGCTTGGTTGGTCCTGCGACCGGCGGAGGACCGCCCGCCGGAGGTTGGTGGTCTGGAGAGCTCCGAGCGCGAGGTGGACCCCGTTCAACCGTCGCTCGTAGGACAGGCCCCGACAGGAGCACCAGCTTCGCTGACGACCGGTCGCTATCCCTTCGAGGGCCGTGTCGTCGACGAGAGCGGCGCAGGGCTAGCCGACATCCCACTCGACCTGACGCTCCAGCAGCGCGCCGGTTCGGGAGCCTCGCACGTGGGCATGCTGGCCAGGGCGTGGATTCTCCAGGCTCAGGACCTCGAACGGAAGCGCGTCGGTGGGCTACCGATCGAAGAGGTCGTCGGGACCCTCGTATCGGAGTCGGACGGGCACTTTGCGGGCACCGTCGACGTAGCAGGCAGCTATCGGGTTCGCGCACGTGTGGAACCACCCCTGGTCGGTGGCGCGGCGACGATCTACTTGGGTCAAAGCCCGTCGTTGACGCGTCCGGCGACCGTGGTCGTCAGCCGCTCCTCACCCCTGCACGGGCGCGTAGAGGACCACCGCGGACAGCCCCTCCAAGGCATCGTGAGCGCGTCCACCAAGGCATGGCGGGAGGTCGTCCCCACGACGGAGGCCGGCGAGTTCGTCTTCGCGGGCGTGCCCGCCGGGGACCTGCAGATCGGCGTCCGGGTCCCAGGACGTGTCTATCGGCTGCTGACGGTGACGGCGCCGGTCGAGGCACCGGTCATCGTCGTCGTGCCGTCTGGCGATGGGGTACTCGAGGGCAAGATCACCACGGAAGACGGCCAAGCTGTCGCCGGCGCACTCCTGTCCGTCTACTGGGAGCTTGACGGCGACGCGCGCCTCGAGACCGTTGCCGTCACGGCGAATGACGGGACCTACGAGATCAGCGGCATTCCCCCCGGTCGCGTGTCGACGTTTTCAGCGGGAGCTGACGGGTTCATGCCAGCCGCCGGCGCGCCTGGACGCGCCGAGAAGCCGACCTTGGTGGTGTCCGGCGACGAACGTCTGCGACTGGACATCCAGCTGGGTCGCGGCGCCACGCTCGAGGGCTACGTGACGTGGCAGGAAAGCGGTCAGCCCATCGCAGGTGCCCGCGTCGAGATGTTCGGCTTCAACAGCTTCCTCGAGCCGACGTTCGCCATGACCGACGCGGATGGCGCGTACCGACTCGAGATGCTGACGGTCGGCAAGGGCGTCATCTTGGCGTCCTACGACGGAGGCTTCGACCCGAGCCTGGAACCCGCCCTGGCCAACGCGCGCGTCGCGCGCTTCGACGACGTGTCGACGGCCCACCGCGTACAGATCCAAGCACCTGGTGAGGCGCTTCGTCGCGACTTGGTCTTGGCACGCGGCGTGGCGGTCCGTGGGCGCGTCGTCGATGCCGCAGAGCAGCCCGTGGCAGGCGCGGGCATCGAGGTGCAGAGGCATGGAACCTCGGGCTCGCTGTCCGCCCTGGGGATGGCGTTTCGACCCGATGGCACGAGTGCACGCAGCTTGGCGGACGGCAGCTTCGAGGTCCGTGGCCTCGGGCCGCGCGTCGACCATGTCCTGACGGCAACCGTCCAGGGTGGCGTCGGCGTGCCATCCGCGCTCGTGGACACGACCCAAGGTGACGTCGAGGGCGTCATCCTGCGCGTCGTCGCCGGTGCCCGCCTCGATGTGCAGGTCCTGGACACGGCAGGGCGTCCTGCCCCCAGTGCAGGCATCACCCTGTACGGCATGCCGAGCGGATACCGCGGACCTCTCGGCCTGCGCAGCGACGCGGAGGGGCGGTTCACGCTGGATGCGCTTCCCCCCGGGTCGTACGAGATCGGAGGCAGTCACGACGGCGCCAAGGGCCGACTCGTCGTCGCCGATCTCGCCCTCGGCGAGCATCGCACGGAGCTCGTCCTCCAGCTTGCCGCACCTCGTGTCGTGGCAGGGCATGTCCTTGGAGCGGACGGTCGCGCCGTGGCTGGGCTGGCGCTGCGGATGCAGTCGAGCATGCGACCGGGCGTCCTGCTGCGCACCACCACGGACGAGGAGGGGGCGTTCCGCTTCGAGGCCGAGCACGAAGGAGTCGCCGAGATCCTGACGCGCGATGGCCAGGTGCTGGCGCGCGTTACGCCACCGGCACACGACGTCGAGATTCGGCATGAGCCGCCGCGCACGTGGCATTTGCGCGGTACCGTGCAGATGGTCGACGGCTCCGTCGTCACCCGTGCTTCCTTGCGCGTGTACTACGGAGACGATGGCACGTCGGACGGCTTCACCGTCCGGGACGGTGTCTTCGATCTCGAAGTCCGCGCGGCGGGTGCCATGCGCATCCATGTGGAGCGCGCGCGCAAGCAGGAGGGCCCGATCGGATTCACCCCCGTCTGGATCTCCGTGGAGGACGTGGATCAGCCGCTCGAGATCCGTCTCGATGTCGGCGACTCCGTGGAGGGTCGCGTCATCGACTCCGCGGGAGCAGCGGTTCCGGACGTCGAGATCTCCGTGAATGGGGAACGGCTGACCCAGTCCGGCCCGGACGGTTCGTGGCGTGTGGGGGGCTTGGGCGCGGATGCCGTCCTGGTGTCGTGGGCGCCGCCCCCGCCGTTCGCCCCTCCCACGCCGCGCTTGGTGCGTGCGGGTGATGGACCGCTGGAGATCGTTCTCGCTGCGGGAGCGACGCTTCGCGGACGCGTCGTCGTGGCGGGAGGCGCGCCGCCGGAGCCGACCATGGTGTCGGCGAGCTGGGGTGCGCAGGGCCGCGTGGCGGGCGGAAAGGCGTACATCCGAGCAGAGCCAGGTGGTGCCTTCGCCTTTCGTGCGCTGCCGCCGGGCATCCGTGTGGACGTGCGTGCCGCAGTCCTCGGGTCGCGTGCTGCGGAGCTGGGCTACGCAGGCGCTTGGGTCCGTGGGCTGCCGAGCGATGCGACCGATGTCGAGGTGCCTCTGGTTCTGCAAGCCGCAATCGAGGGTACGACTGTCGACAAGAGCGGGAAGCCACTGGGGGGCGTACACATCTTTCCCGTCGAGTTGCTCCCCGGCGTCCTTCCGCCTGCACCGAGCGACGACCAAGGCCACTTCCACATTCACGGCCTGCTTCCCGGAGCGCAGAGCTTCTACATCCGGCGGGAGGGAGTGCAGCACCTCGTCACGATCGAGCTCCAGGCACCCGCGGCCGGTGTCCGTGTCGTGCTCGACGACTTGGGGACGATCGCGGGCCGTGTGACGGGAGGCGACGTCCTCGAAGGAGCTTCGATCGCCTGCCTGGACGATGCCCGCGACGGCAGGGCCCGTGCCCTGCTCATGGGGCGGTGCGAAGCCGACGGTACCTTCAAGCTGGAAGGACTCCCCGTGGGTCGCTCATGGACGCTGCTGGCCATGTCGGCCACCGAGGCCCGCTGCGCCCGCGTCGAGGGCGTGGCCACGGGTTCCTCTGGCGTGGAGATTCCGCTCCTCCACGGGCATGCCATCGAGGGTCGCGTGACGTGGGAAGGCCAGCCTGTCCGCCATGCGCAAGTGCGTTTCACGTCTGCGTCCTGGATAGGCACGGCCTTCACCGCATCCGACGGGACGTTCCGCTCTCCCGGTCTGCCCGCAGGCACCTACGACGTGACCGCGCACGAGCGGATGACCTACTTCGCAACCCACACCCAAGAGGGCGTCTCCGCCGGCACGCGGGGCTTGGTCATCGAGCTGGCTCCGGGGGCACGCTAGGTGGATCGCGCAGGGGTCGTGGTCTTGGGGTTCGTGGTGCTCGGCGCGGCGTGGTGGCTACTCCAAGCCCGAGAGCAAGGACCTGCGGCGATCGATCCGGATGCGCCGCTTTCGACCCGCGAGCCCGAGCTGGCCCCGTCGCTTGCTGGCCGGTCGGTCGCCGCCGGGCCTGCGACCACGCGCGCCTTCCGGCATGCGTTGGGCGGCACTGTGGTGAACCAAGGGGGTGCGCCCGTTCCTGGATGCACGGTTCTCGTGCGCGCCCAACAGCGGGCCACGCCGCGCACGGGGCCCGGCGCAGCCGCCAAGGCGCAGTGGGAGCGCATCGAGGCCTACCTTGACGAGGTCGAGACAGGCAACGTGGCCGAGCTGGAGCTCCTTGCCACGCTCACGACGGACGACGACGGCCGCTTCCAGGGCATGAGCCCTGTTCGTCCGGTTCAGGTCGAAGCGCGACCGGGATCGCCGTACCTTCCCCGCCTAGGCGGGTTCGTGCTCGATCCGCCGCCGGCAGCGAATGACGACATGCGCTTGGTCGTCTCCGAGGGCGTGAAGCTGACGGGACGGGTCGTGGATTCCGCAGGCGCGCCGCTTGTCGCGCGCGTGCGCGCATCCACCTACTTCTGGCGAGACGACGTCATGTCGGGGGAGGACGGTGTGTTCCGCTTCCCTGGCGTGCCCCGAGATGTGCTGGAGCTGCGCGTTCGGTTCGCGGGTCGGGAGGTGCGGGGATTCCGCATCGAGACGCCCGGCGAAGGCGAGGTCGTGCTTGTCGTTCCCGTGGGCGAAGCGCGCGTCGAGGGCAGGGTGACGGGACCGGCGGGGGAGCCGATCCAGGGCGCGCGGGTGGTCTTGGACGTGAGCGTCGAGGGAGCCCCCGCGCGGACGGTGCATGTGTCGACACGTACGGATGCCACGGGCGGATTCACCTTGGAGCAGCTGCCGCCCTCCAGCGTGCGTGCCCTTCGTCTTGGACACGACGCCTACCTGCCGTACGTCTTGGCGCCGGGACGCGGTGACGAGCCAGCGGTATCGATCGACGACGCGAGGACGACCGCATTCGACGTCCGGATGCGGCGCGGCTCGACGGTTCGCGGCCGTGTGACGTGGGCAGATGACGGTACGCCCGCTGTGGGGGCCGCCGTGCGGTTGGTTCCCGAGGGCAGCGCGGCCGCGGATCCGGCCACCGCCATCACGGATGCGGACGGTCGTTTCGAGCTGGTCAACCTGGAAGCGTTGCGAGGCCTGCTTCTCGCGACGCACGTCCAGGGGTACATGGCCGAGGTCGAGGCCGTCTTGACGTCCCGCGCGGTCGGCAAGGTTGCCCCACCGGAGCACCTCACGGTGGTCACCGAGCAGGATGACCACGTCGTGGAGCGGGACCTCAAGCTCGTTCGCGGACGATGCATCTCGGGTCGCGTGGTCGACGGAGCTGGCGCCCCCCTGGCGGGCGCCGCACTGACGCTCGACCACACCGACGCGGGGGAGGCGCTGCTGACGTGGCGCGGTCGTGGAGGCGAACCCGAGCCGGAGACCGTGTCCGCCGAGGACGGGAGCTTTGCACTCTGCGGTGTGGCCCCGCGCGTCGACCATCGACTGCGCGCCACGGCAGCGGGTCGCGCCGAGGCGCGGGTCGGGCCGTTGGACACGACCAGCGAGGACCTACAGGGCGTCAACGTCGTCCTCTGGTCAGGAGCGTCCATCATCGGCCATGTCCTCGACGTCGACGGGACGCCGGTCTCCGACGCGACGCTGCACATCCGCGGCGTCGCGACCCGACAACAATCGGTGCGATTGGAACAGTGGCGCCTTCCGAGGTCACGGTCTTTTACGCCACGACTCGTACGCTGCAGGAGCGAGCGCGGGGGCGCGTCACCATGACGGCGTGGGTTCCTGGATCTCAGCAGGCCCGGGTGCAGGCGGCATCTGTTGGCGTTCGTACCACGGTCCTGGTCGCCAGTGCGGTCGATGCGCGGCGCTCCGCCGCGGAGAATTTCTCGCGCCCGCCGATCCGCGGCAGGCGTCAGGCGCTGCGAGGACGCGAACCGACAGCGCGGGCCGCTTCGCCGCTTCGAGGCGTGCTGCTGGCATTTTCCTCAACGCCCGTGGAAACTTTGGCGCCTTGCCGCGTCGTGGCGCCGACGAGGACGTCCGCCGTCTTCGGCCCTCCGCCGTCGACACGTGCAGAATTGTCATTGCACGTCCTAAGCCTATGTCACGGGCGGGCTCCGCCTCCACGGGAACCGACGGCGTCAAGCACACGATTGATGTTGGGTTCCACGACCTTCAAACTACCAAAAATCATCTCCTTGCACCTCATGGTGCAGAACACGACGTCTTCGGCGGGGCTTTCGCGGCGGCTCCCTACGGTAGTCCTGCAGGTCGCGCGAAGGACTCGTCATTCGACTCGAGTCTAGCTGGAATTGGTTGGCGGTCAGGTGCAGGACCCGTCATCCGCCACCGGGCTCAGCGGCGTCTCGGTGCTGGTCGAGGCGCGCAGGCCGTGACGACCGATGCAGATCGTTGGACGGCTCATGGCGTGTTCGCGGACCGCGGTTCGTGACCTGGATGTCTGCCGCTGCCGTGGTCAGCACCGCCTGATAATGGTGGGTCGGTGAGAGCGAATTATCGACGTAACCGACAGTCTACACGGGCACCACGCTCTACAGCCGTGTGACGCTGCCAGGTGACGCGACGCCGCCTCCGTGTCGCATCAAGCGAATTAGCCTTCCCGCGGTGGGCAGCCGCGCTGGTCATGGCCGTACCAGGTCAGGGCCGACGGGCGCTTTGCCTCATGGGACTCCCCATAGAAACGGGCGTACGTCCGAGCAGAGCCAGGTGGTGCCTTCGCCCTGCGTGCGCTGCCGCCGGGCATCCGCGTGGACGTCCGTGCCGCAGTCCTCGGGTCGCGCGCTGCGGAGCTTGGCTACGCAGGCGCCTGGGTCCGTGGGCTGCCGAGCGATGCGACCGATGTCGAGGTGCCCCTGGTTCTGCAAGCCGTGATCGAGGGTACGGCTGTCGACGAGAACGGGAAGCCTCTGGCTGGCGTACGCATCTTCCCGGTCGAGTCGCTCCCCGGCGTCCTTCCGCCTGCGCCGAGTGACGACCAAGGGCACTTCCACATTCACGGCCTGCTTCCCGGAACGCAACGCTTCTACGTCCGGCGCGAGGGAATGCAGCACCTCGCGACGATGGAGCTCAAGGCACCCGCGGTCGGTGTCCGTGTGGTGCTCGACAGCTTGGGGACAATCGCCGGTCGCGTAACGGGAACGGACGACCCGAACGGGATCCTGATCGTCTGTCTTGGCGACGCGCGCGACGGACAGGCGCAGGCGCTCCTCGCCGTCTCGTGCGCGGCCGACGGTTCCTTTCGGATCGAAGGCCTCCCGCGTGGCCGCGCGTGGACGCTCCTGGCCTCTTCGCCCACGGGTGCGCATTGGGGCCGCATCGAAGGCGTGGAGGCCGGGGCTTCGGACGTCAAGCTCGCGCTTCGCGACGGACAGGTGATCGCCGGGCGCGTCACGTGGGAGGGTCGTCCCGTCCGCTTCGCGGCCGTGCACATCACATCGCCGACGTGGCATGGCTACGTCGCCACGGCGAACGACGGCACGTTCCGATCCACGGGCCTACCGCCAGGCTTCTATCGGGTACACGTGAGCGAGCGAAGCACCTACCTCGCAGAGCACGAGGTCGAAGGCGTCTCCGCCGGCACGCAGGGTCTGGTCATCGAGCTGGCGCCTGGCGCCCGCTAGCGACGGGGCACGTTCGCCTCGTCTGGGGGCAGCGGTCAGCGCGTACCCGCCATGCGATGGGCGCGTGGGTAGTCGTGCTCGGCGGCGATGGAGGCGGCGACGTCGCGCGCTTCGTCGGTGCGGCCGACGGCTTCCAGGATCTCGGCGGCGTCGAGGGTGACGATCGCGTCCGCCTCGTCGCGGGAGAGGAGCTCGCGGGCGAGGGCGAGGGCGCGCTCGGGGAAGCCCTCGTCGAGCAGGTTGAAGGCGAGGAGCGCCGTGGCGTCGTCGCGGAGGCGGCGGGCCAGTACGTTGGCCGGGTCGAGCAGGGCGATGTCGCGGAAGCGCTCCCGGGCATCGGCGAGGCTTCCGCCCTGCCACGTCTCCAGCGCAGCGTGCAGCTCGCGACCCGCTTCGACTTCGCGCTCGAACTGTTCGTCCGGCGGAGCGTCGAGCAAGCTCGCGGGTTCGGAGTGGTGCTCGTGGAGCCAGGCGAACGTGGCGGCCGGGTCGTTGGCTTCGCGCCAGCCACTGCGCAGCTCGAGCAGCAGGCGGTCGTCGGTGTTGATCTCGCCGGGGCCTACGAGGTTGCGCATGCCCTCGCCGTCGAGGACGAGCATGGACAGCAGGCGCCCGGCGCTTCGCAGGCCTTGCTCGGCCAGCGGCGCTGCGCTGTCGCGGGCGATGACCTCGCGCAGGCGCTCGAGCGAGAGCTCGAGCGGCGTGTTCGCGCCGACGAGCAGCGCCTCGCTGCCGATCAAGAAGAGGTACGGGTAGGGCACGGACGACGAGAACGTCCGGAAGGCCAGGGCCAAGTCCTCGCGCACGAGGTGATAGAGCGGCATCCACTGCACGAGGAGGCCGTCCTCGGGTAGGCGCGCCATGGCGCCGCGCCACCAGTCCTGGCTGTAGAGCCACGCGCTGCCCGCCAGTGCCGGGTGGATGGGGTCGGACGAGAGCACGTCGAGAGGACGGTCTCCCTGCAGCACGGCCCGCCGTCCATCGGCCACGATCAGCTCGGCCGAGCCCGGCAGGCCGCCGCCCACGTCGCGGAACCAGGAGGCGGCGTCGACGACGTTCTTCTCCAGCTCGTACACGACCAGGCTGGCCGGGTGGTGGCGCTCCGACGCTTGCGCGGTGTAGCCCGCGCCCAGGCCCACGAGTGCCACGTGCGGCGCGCGGTCGGAGCGGGCCTCGAAGAGCACCAGGGGCAGGTGGCCGAGCAGACCGAGGTGCAGCAGGTCGGTGGGGGCGGTGGAGGCTTCGTAGCTGCCCTCCACCCAGAACTCGATGCGCCCCTCCGCATCGCGCACGAGCGTGCTCGCCACCACGCCTTCGCGGGCATGGCGCGTCATGACGTCGTCGGGACGCCAGGCCGACGCGCTGTAGAGCTGGCCCACGCGGTCGATGGCGGCTTGGTCCGAGGGCAAGCGGAACACGGCGATGCCAACCACGAGCAGCCCGACGAGGGCCGTGACCGCGCGCGGGGTACCGCGCAGCGACAGCGCGCCCGCCACGAAAAGGACGCCGGCGGCGACGACGAGCGCGCCGGCCGTCCCGAACGCCGGGATGAGGACGAGGGCGGCCACGAAGCCGCCGGCCGCGCCGCCCATGGCGTTGGCCGCCAGGAGGCCACCGCTCTCGCCGCCCGTTGCCGTGGTCGGCGGCTCACGGAGGCGCACCCACCAGGCCAAGAGCGCGGAGGCGGGTGCCACGGCTGGCAACACGAGCACGGTTGCGATGGCCGCGCGCCAGAGGAACAGCACCATGGGCGTGCCCGAGCTGTCCCACCAGGCGTCCGCCACGGCGTCGAGGACGGGAGCCAAGCACCACGGCGAGATGGCCACGAGCGCGCCCGCGATCCACGTCAGGAGGAAGATCGCGCGGCGCGGCGCGCGGGCGGCGCGCGGTCCGAACAGCCAGGTACCGAGGGCGATGCCGACCAAGTGCACGCCCAGCACCGCCGCGAAGACGGGGTAGGTCGCGCCGAGGTGTGGCGTGAGGCGTCGCATCCAGGCGACTTGCACGACCACGCCGACGGCGCCGGCAAGCGCCGAGGCCACGAGCAACGGGACTGCGCCCTCGTGACGCACGAACGAGGTGACCGAGGGGGGCGTGGGCGTGCGCGGCGGGCGTTTCGCCTGCATGGCCAGCGAGAACGCGACCAGGGCGGCGCCCAGCTGCAGGAGCGAAGCGACGTGGACGGCGCCGCGGTTGCCCAGCGCCTCGAACGCGAACGTCGCGCCCACGACGATGCCCGTCACCGCGCCGAGGGTGTTCCACGCGTAGAGCCCCTTGAAGGCGCGGCCCGTCGACGCGGGGTCGGGGGCCAGGGCGCGCAGCGCGGCGGGCACGCTCGCGCCCCACGGGACGGCCACCACGGCCAAGAGCGCGGTGGCCATCGCCCACGCCGCGGGGCCCTCGGCACGCACGGCGATGCCGTCGAGCGCCGGGGGCACGAGGTAGCCGAGCACGGCTGCCACGACCTCGGCCGCGACAAGCACCGCGAACGGTCGGCCCGTGCGGTCGGCCAGTCGCCCGCCCAACCGTGCGCCGATGGCCATGCCGAGCAGGGCACCTGCGGCGACGGCGGCGGCGGGAAGCGCACCAGCGCCCAGGAGGGGCGTCAGCAGGCGGAACCACGCGCTCTCGTGCAGCAGTGCGGCCGCGCCGGAGGCCAGCAGCACCAACGTGAGCGCGACACCGGGCACCCGAGGAACCTACGGTGCGCGGGGCACCGTGTCACGGGCGATCGCCTAGGGGGTGGGGAGGGCGAGCGGGGCGGGCGTTGGGTTCGGCGTCAGGTCGACGACGCGTCGGCCGAACCGCTGCTCGACCCGCACGCCTCGCCTGGACCACGCGGGGCCGTAGAGGTCGTCGAGCAGCCCGAGCGCGCGTGGCATGGGGAGGGAGCGGCCCGCCAGCGGACGGTCGACGAGGGGGAGGACCCTCTCCAGCGCGGGCCGGACGGCGATCTCGGGGTCGTCGGCGACGAGCACGTCGCCGCACCGCCGCCAGAGCTCCACGTCGACGCCGACGGCATTGGCTCGGCTGGCCTGCACGCGGACGAGATGAGGCGTGGTGGGGCCGCGCGGCCGCAGATGGCGGCCCGCCTGGGTAGCCAGCGGCGCGAGGACCTCGACGAGGTCTCCGAACGGCACGTCCACCACGACGAGGTCGAGGTCGCGGTCCCACGGCACCAGATCTCCGCGCCGTGCCGAGCCCAGGAAGCCACCCCAGAACACGAACCACGTCCAGCCGGTGCGCGCCAGGCGCGCGACGACGTCGTCCAGGACGTCCAGCAGATGCTCGCGACAGCACGCGGGTGTGTCGTGCCCCAGCACGTGGTGGCGGTAGCCGCGGACCGCGAAGTTCTTCGCACACGCGGGCTCGTCCAGCGTGCAACGTGCGCGCGCGGCGCGGCCGCGGACCCCATGGGCCGCCGCGTGCCAGGCGATCTGGGCACCGTAGTGGCACCATCGCTCGACTTGCTTGGCCGATGTCTCGCGGGACCGGGCCATGGCGTTCCCCCAGGACACACCTACGTAGCCGTGGGCGACTACCTGTCGCAAGGGGGAAGTGCGAGCAGGGGATCAAGACGGACGACCACGCACCCGCTGAATTGACGCGACCCCGGCCATGGGTCTAGCGTCCAGGGCTCACACCTGGAGCCCAGCCATGCCTCACGACCTGATCGCGGCCGCCTACCCCTTCGACAGCATCGAACACACGATCGTCTTCCTCGTGATCGGTGGCCTGATCGGTTGGCTGGCCAGCATCCTGATGAAGACGAACGGCCAGATGGGCCTGCTGGCCAACATCCTGGTGGGGGTCGCCGGCGCCTACATCGGCGGCTGGCTGGGCGGCGTCTTGGGCATCTCGGTGTCGGGTTGGGTCGGCGCGGCCCTCTTGGCGCTTGGCGGCGCCGTGCTGCTGATCATCGTGCTGCGCTTCCTGCGGGTCCTGAAGTAGGCCCCCTCAGCTCCCCACGACCGTCAGCGCCACCCGGCGGCGGTGCGGCCGCGTGCGGTGTTCGGCCAGGTAGAGGCCCTGCCACGTGCCCAGGGCCAGCCGACCGCCGTGGACGGGAATCGTCTCCGACGTCTTCGTGACGACGCTGCGCAGGTGCGCCGCCATGTCGTCGGGTCCTTCGGCGTCGTGGGTGTAGCGCGGGTCGCCGTCGGGGGCCAAGCGCTCGAGCCACGCCAAGAGGTCGCGGCGGGCGCTCGGGTCGGCGTTCTCCTGGATCAACAAGCTGCACGAGGTGTGCTGGCAGAAGACGACGACGAAGCCCGTCGTGACGCCCGCGCGCCGTACCGCGTGCTGCACGTCGGCCGTGATGTCGACGAGGCCGCGGCCCGTCGTGGCGACTTCGAGTCGTTCTTCATGGCAATTCATCTCGTTTACCTCATGTCTTGCCGTGCGCGTCCGATCCTCCGTCACATGGCGCCTTCCCGACCCATGATCCTGGCCCGACGCGCATTGGACGCCTGGGTCCTCGCGGTCGCGCTCTTCGCGCTCGTGGGTGTCGTGCGTCAGCTGACCGACGGGCACGATCGCATGGCGCTCTGGATCCAGGGCGGCGGCTTGCCGCGGATCGTGCTGACGGTGGTGACGGCCGCGTTCGGCCTCGCGGTCGTGACGCGCTGGCGGCATCGTCGCGGCCTGGCGGCGGCGCTCGCCTGCTTGGCGCTGGCCGATGCCGTACGGCTGTTCGGTCTCTCGCGTGCCGCGGCGGGCGTCATCCCCGGGTCGCCGGTCCCCGAGAGCCTTGTTCTCGCGATTCTGCTGGGGGCGTGGGCGGCCTTGCCGCCGCTGCCGCGGATCCGCGGGTTCGCAGGTCATGCCGGGTTGGCAGTCGCCGTGGTGGGCATGGGCTTCGTGTCCGTCTTGGGACATCTGCTCTGGATCGGAGGCACGCGCTTCGATCCCACGCGCGGCGACGCCATCGTCGTCCTCGGAGCGCGCGTGACCGACGACGGCCGCCCCTCGGGGGCGCTGACCGATCGCACCGTCGAGGCGTGCCGCGCCTATGCCGCGGGTGATCCCCGGCGCGCGCTCGTGCTCTCCGGGGGCCAGGGCGACGGTGCACCGCTCTCCGAGCCCGCGGCCATGGCGAAGATCTGCCAGGAGCGCGGCGTGCCGGCCGAGCGACTCCTGCTCGACGAGAGCGGCGTCACGACGGAGGCCACGGCGCGCGCGGTGGCCGAGATGGCGCGCGAGCGCGGCTGGACCAGCGTGCTCGTGGTGAGCCACGACTACCACGTGGCGCGCGTTCGCTGGGCGCTCGAGCGTGAGGGCATCGTCTCCTACACGCTGCCCTGCGAGGAAACGCACGCCTGGGGCTCCAAGCCCCTCGCCGTGTTCCGCGAGGTCGCCGCGTTCCTCGCGTACGTCCTGTTCTGACCCAGGACGTCCAGCCCTCGCCTCCGGGCATCCTGTCGGGGAAGGCGCTTCTGTGGGGGGATCGTTGCGACGGGCCCTGCGCTCGCGCCATCATGCGGCCCCTCGACACCCCGGAGACCCTCCCATGTCCGGCAAGGCCAAGTCCAAGCCCAAGTCCGCTCCCAAGCCCAAGCCGCTCAAGCTGCTCGACAAGGCCCTCGGGGCGCTGCGCACCATGGGCATCCTGCCCGCGGGCAACGAGCCCGCTCCGGTCGTCGCGCTGATCGAGCGCGTCGCGCCGCTCGATCCGGACACGGCAGCGCTCATCGCCCGCACGCTCTCGCAGGCCACGCTGTTCAACAAGGTGGTCCGCGAGGAGATCAGTGCCGTCTCCGTGGGCGAGCGCTACTCCGGCATCACCAACGCGTTCGACTCCATCCGCGAAGATGCCAAGCGCATGGTGGACCAGGTCGAGGACGGCAAGCTGAGCACGATGGAGCGCGTCTCCAACGTGTGGATGAAGGTCACGCGGGGCGACATCCCGGCGCGCTTCGACAAGATCCGCAAGACCTACCTCGACGTGGCAGGCGACACACGCGACCAGATCGAGCGTGAGCGTCGCGTCCTCGAGGCCTACGCCGACTTCCGCGGCGCGCTCAAGGAAGCCGAGATCCTCGGGTTCCGCCTGCTCAAGAAGGCCGACGCCGAGCTCGAGCGCGACAAGAAGGCGCTGGCCAAGGCCGCCGACGCCGTGGGCAAGTTCAAGGGCAGCGACCGCGAGAAGGCCGCCCAGCTCGAGATGACGCGCGACCTCGCCATGCGCGAGCTGCAGGACGAGGACAAGCGCTACCAGATCTGCAAGGACCTCGCCGAGAACCTCTCGATTGCCTACAACACGACCGAGGTGATCATGGCGCGGCTGCACCAGATCACGAGCGCCAAGGAGCGCGTCTACTCGCAGGCCGTGACCTTCTTCGGGACCAACGAGACGGTCTTCACGGCCCTGTCCGCGTCGTTCACGGGCATGAGCGGCCTGCACGAGGCCACGCAGACGCTCGAGGCCATGAAGAAGGGCATCGAGAAGAGCCTCGAGACCCTGGGCGACGAAGGCACCAAGATCCAGGAGGCCGCCGTGAAGGCTGGCTACGGGCCCACCATCCGGGTCGAGTCCGTCAAGAAGCTGGTGGATGCGGTGGTGGCCTGGCAGCAGCGTTCGCGCGAGATCATCGCGGAGATGCGCGAGCTGAGCCGCAAGAACGAGGAAGAGGTGCGCGCCGCCGTGGAAGACGGCAAGCTGCGCATGATCCGCCTGGAAGAGCAGGCGGCCGCACTGCCCGCGCCCACCAAGGCCTGATCCAGCCCCGCGATGTCCTCGGACGCGCCCACGACCGACACCCTGCCCGCGCCCACGGACGCCGCTCCGCTGGACGAGGTCATGCTCGCCATGGATGTGGTGGACACGCTCCGCCACCAACGGGCGATCGTGGAAGCGGAGCTGGGCGAGGAAGGTCGCCGCGCCGCGCTCGTCGAGCGCGTCCGACGCATCTACGCGGACCAGGGCATCGAGGTCCCGGAAGAGGTGATCGAGGAGGGCGTCGAGGCGCTCGTGCGCGATCGCTTCGTCTACAGCCCGCCGGAGCGCACGTTCAGCGTGCGCCTGGCCGAGATGTACGTCGACCGCGGCAAGTGGTTCGTGCGACTGGGCGTGGTCCTGCTGCTCGGCCTGCTGGCTTTCGGCCTCGTCTCGTGGGACCGGTCACGCAAGGCGAAGGCGCGTCGCGAGGCGTACGCCGCGGCCCGCACCGGCCTACGCGAAGACCTCGAGCGGGCGGGGCGTCGGCTTGAAGACCTCGAGCGTCAGCTACCCGGCCCCGACGACGAGGCGGGCCGCTGGCACGGCCTGAAGCAGGAGACGGGCGATGATCTCGCGGCCGCCCGCGTCCGTTGGATGCGGGTCACGGAGAGCCTCGCGGGGACGCTCGACGAGGACGCCTTCGACGCGGCGCCGAAGCAGCTCGAGGACGAGCTCGGCCGCGCGCGTCGCGACTTGGGTGTCGTGCAGTCTTCGCTTGGCGAGATCGCCGGCCGCCTCGACGTCGTCCGCGAGCTGGAGCTGGCGGCGCGTGCCGTCGGGATCGAGCTGGATCGCTTGGGCGGGCTCGCGCTGGACGACGGCACCCAGGCCCGGCTCAACCGCCTGCGGGACGAGGCCCTGGCGGCGATCGACCGCGGCGATGCGGCCGACAGCAAGAGCCGTGTCCAGGCGCTGCGCACGGCCGTTGGCGCCGTCTTGGGCACCGAGGCGCTCCGCGCGCAAGCGCGCCACGCCCTGGAGGTCGCGACGACGCGCGTGGGCCGGATGACGCTCGACGAGCGGGCCGCACCGCGGGTCGCCGATCGCACGAAGGCCGTGCAAGGCGCCTTGGAGGCCGGCGACGACGCGACCCTGCGGAGCGCGCTGGAACAGCTGGAGCGTCTGCTCACGCGCCTCGAGCAGTCCTACACCCTGCGCATCGTCTCCCGGCCCGGCGAGCGCAGCGGCGTTTGGCGTACGCCCGTGGACCGCAACGACGTGCGCAGCTACTACATCATCGTCGAGGCCGTCGGTGAGGACGGACGTCTCGTGCCGCTGACCATCACCAGCGACGAAGACCAGCGCGTGTACACCGCGACGCGCTTTGGCGTTCGCGTGCCCGAGTCCGTCTACGAGCAGGTCAAGCGCGACAAGCAGGACAACGGCATCGTCGACAATGCCGACTTCGGTGCCAAGCGAGCGGGCGCCTACGAGCCGACCTACCGCTTCGAGACTGCTGGCGGGTGGATCGTGTCATGGTGAGCCGCGGGTCGGCCGTCCTCCGGGACATCGAGACCACCGTGGCCACCGGCGCGGAGATGGCCGAGCGGGCGGGGCGCGCGCTGCGCGCCACGGCGGATCGCATCGAGAAGATCCGCGAGGACGAACGTCGGCAGCTCGCAGACGTGGCGCGGGCCCGCTTCGACGCCTTGGAGGCCAAGCAGGTCACCGCCGACCTCGATGTGGTCGACCAGCGCGTGCTGGCGCTCTTGGCCGAGCGCGACGCGGCCCGCTTGGAGACCGAAGAGGGTGTCGCGGAAGCCACGGCCGATCGGGAGCGTCGCGAAGCGGTGCGCTTGGAGCGGCGGGCCGAGCTGGATGCAGCCGTGGCGGCGCTCGAGGACCGACGCGACACCGTGACGGAGACTCTCGCGGCCTCGCCGCGCCACGGCATGCTCGTGCAGCGTGCGGAGCGGGCAGCTGCCCAGGCCCAGGCCGCGCACGAGAAGGCGGAGGCCTCGGCGGCCGATCGCGCCGCCAAGGGTGAGCCCTACGAGAAGGACAAGCTGTTTAGCTACCTCTGGAAGCGTGGCTACCGCACGGAGCGCTACCGCGCGAACGCCTTGATCCGCGCGCTGGACGGCTGGGTCGCCAAGCTGTGTCGCTACGACGGCGCGCGGCGCAACTACGCGCGGCTGCTGGAGATCCCCGTGCGCTTGGCCGAGCACGCCGAGCGCGCGGCGGCCAAGGCGGTTGCGGAGACGGAGGCGGTGGCGGCTTCGGTGGCGGACGCCGAGGAGCAGGCCGGAGTCCCCGAGCTTGTCGCGGACGTGGACGGCCGCGCCCTCGTGCTCACGAAGGCCGAGGAAGCCGTGGAGGAGGCCGAGGTGCGCATCGCCAAGGGACGCGAGCGCTTGGCGGCCTTCGATGCCGACGACGACGAGATCAGCCGCAAGGCCTACGGGCTGCTCTTGGCCCACGTCGAGTCCGAGCCGCTCGCCACCCTGCAGCGCGATGCGGCGGCCACGCCGACCAGCATGGACGACTTGGCCGTCAGCAGCTTGGCGGCGCTGCAGAACGAGCGCGCGAAGCTGGGCACGACATTGGCCCAGCAACAAGCCGAGCACCAGAAGGCGCTCGACGCCCTGGCCCAGGCCGAGGACGTGCGGCGACGCTTCCGACGCAACGACTACGACGCGTCCAACTCCGTGCTGAAGGGCGGGCTGGACTGGGGTCGCTTGCTGAACGGCGTGCTGACGGGTCTGGTCACGGCCGCCGAGATCTGGGCCACGATGAGCCGCAACCAGTGGTTCGAGACGCCGCCGGCATCGCGCCGTAGCGGCAGCTGGGGTGGCGGCTGGAGCTGGAGTGGTTCGTCGCGTGGCGGCGGGGGTCGCTCGAGCGGTGGTGGCTGGTCGTGGGGCGGAGGATCGTCCGGCGGTGGTCGCTCCTCCGGCGGCGGCTGGAGCGGTGGCGGATCGTCACGCAGCAGCGGCGGCAGCAGCAGCCGTGGGTCGAGTGGGGGGTTCCGCACCGGCGGCGGGTTCTAGGTACGGGGCCAGGTACGGAGTCGGGTGAGATTCCACCTTCGGGCCGTAGTGCTCGTACCCATGCGGTGGCATGTCACGGCCCGAAGGTGGAATCTCACCCGACTCCGTACTCGGATCCGTAGAACTGCTCCAACACCGCGGCAAAGGCCTCGGGCGCATGCGCGCGACCGAAGGCGTCGCGCACGGCGTTGCCGTCCGGATGGTGACGCGCGTACTTCACGGCATGTCGGCGGAGCGGCGTGAGCCAGCCGCGCTCGCCGTGGATCTCCAGCAGCAGGTCGCGGTGCGCCTCCAGGACCTCCCGCTGCTCGCTGATGCTCGGCGGCGTCGGCACGCGTCCGGCAGCGAGCTCCAGGCAGCTGCGGAAGATCCATGGGTTGCCGATGGCGCCGCGCGCCAGGGTCACGCCGTCGACACCCGTCTCGGCAAGCATCCGGATCGCATCCTCGGCGCTGAAGAGGTCGCCGCTGCCGAGGATGGTGCGGTCTCCCGCGTGGGCCTTCACGTCGCGCAGGAACGGCCAGCTGCTGGGACCGACGTACTTCTGCTCGACCGTGCGTCCATGGACCGTCACCGCGGCCACGCCCGCGTCGAACGCGCCGTCGAGGATGCGGAAGAACGACGTTCGGCTGGCCTCGGTGTCGTCGATGCCGCGACGCATCTTCACCGTGACCGGGAGATGCTCGGGGACCGTTCGGCGAACGGTGCGCACGATGTCGAGCGCGACGTCGGGTTGACCCAGGTGGTATCCGCCGCGGCAGCCGCCCATCGCCGAACGCACGGGACAGCCGAAGTTGATGTCGATGGCGTCGTAGCCCGCCTCGACCAGACGCTCGGCCGCGGCCGGGAACTCGGCAGGCTCGCTGCCCATCAGCTGCGCACCGACGGGATGCTCCTCGTCGCCCACGACGAAGTGCCGAGCGCGGGCCGAGGCGCTACGCACCTCGCGCACGAAGCGGTCGATCAGGACCTCGTGCACCGTGTACGCCGCACCGTGGCGACGAGCGAGCACGCGCATCGGTCGGTCGCTGTAGCCGCTCAAGGCCGCTTGCACGAAGGGGCTCTCGAGGCGCAGCGCGCCCACGCGCAGCGTCGGGAGCTTGACGGCCAGCGGAGCATCGGGCGTCACGATCCAGGAGGTTACCCGGCGCGCGCTTCCTCCTTGCGTCGTGCGTAGCCGTAGGCGGCGACGAGCAGCACCACGCCCAGCACGCCCGTGACCAAGACACGCAACGGAAGCGGGGTCGTGCGCAGGTCGTAGAAGCCGACCTTCAGGATCACGGCGCCGAAGGTGCCCAGCGCCAAGTAGCGAAGGACCGGCAGTCGCCAGCGGAAGCCGGCGAGCAGGAGCACGGCGGCCCAGGCCGTCGTGTAGAGGCTGACGGCCACGGCGCGCCACGCCGGGTCCAGGGTCTCCACGACGTGCAGGACCTCGCCGAGGCCTACGTACCAGCCCAGCGGTAGCGCGATCCCGGCTTGGTAGGCGCGCTCGTTCCCGGTCGTCCGCCTTCGGCCGTCGATCCAGGCGCCGACCAGCAGGGCCGCGACCACCGCGAGGCCCGACAACAATCGGGGATTGAAGAACAGCGCGCCTTGCTCGAGCTCGTCAAGGCCCGTCACCAACCAGACGCCTGCGGTCAGGATGACCAACGAGGCGCGGGTCAGGCGCGCGGGACGCGTGCGGGGAAGCAGGAGCTCGGCCACGAGCGGGATCGCGGCCGCCGCAAGGAAGGCCGGGAGGGTCTCGGACAGCGTCCACGGGCACGACGCCACGAGGCCCACATGGAGGGTGGCCACGATGCCCAGCGCCGCGACGATGCCCGGTACCCACGGGGCGCGCGTGCTGCGGCCGCGTGCAGCCAGCAACAGCATGGCCAGGGCATACCACCCGAGACGCGCCATCGCGGCGTGCGCGGCCTGCCAGGTGGCCGTGGCCGCATCGATCTCCCGGTGACCTGCGACGACCAGCACCAAGACGGCGACCACGCCCGCCACACTGGCCAGGCTGCGCTCCGTCGTGCCGGGCTGCGTGGCCCGTACGCCGCGCCAATGCACGATGGCACCCGTCAGGGCGATGACGAGAGCCGACACGGTGACCGGCTCGAGGATCGGCAGCGCGTCGGCCGCGCGCGGCATCAAGACCAGCGTGGCGATCCACGATGTGGCGAAGACGGGAGGCAACGCGGCGGGCATCGCCTGCAGGCGTGCGCTCCGCCCCGGCCGCGCCATGAGCGGCAAGAGCAGCGTGCCGGCCGCGGCGAGTCCGTACGCCCACGGGGCAGCCCATGGTGACGACGTCGCCAAGAGCACGGGCTCGAGCGCGGCCGCGGCGCCGAAGAGCACCACACCGGCGCCCGCCCAGAAGGGCCGGCGGGCCCGCGCCAGCAGCAGCGCACCAGGGAACAGCGCGAGCGCGAAGTCGGCGAGAGCCGTCGCAAGCTGATCGCCGCGCGGTGTCAGGAAGAGCCACAGAAGTGCCAGCGCGCCGGCTCCGGCGGCGCCGGCTTCGCCTCGACGCGTCCAGTGGGTCGTGCCGACGAGCACCACGGCGAACGCCGCCATCAGCGAGAGTACCACGTGGCATTGCGTGGCAGCTGCCGCCTCCAAGCGCAGCGCCCAGACGGAACCGCCGACCGGGAGCAGGAAGCTCGCGAGACCACCCAGCGCCAAGGCCAGGTAGATGCTGCCCGAGCGGGCCTGGCGCGTGCGCGCGACGGCCAAGCCCAGCGCGGCGGCTCCGACGAGCATCAGGAATCCGTCCGTACCGGCACCGGGCACGCGACCGTGCACGATGTCGACCAACGCGAGCACGCCCTGGGCGACGAGCACGATCGTGGCCGCCGCGGCACCGCGCTCGCGCGAGAGGCGCCCGCGGGCCACCAGGCTCACGAGCTCGGGTGCGGCCAAGGCGACCGCCACGGCCTGCAGGTGCCACCACATGCTGGCGTCCCACCGAGCGCCCGTCAGGGCCCAGCTGGCGGTGAGGATCAACACGCCGACGCTACCGACCGCGCGCGCGGCAACCCACCCGCGCTTGAGATCGAGCATCTGGCTCCAGGCCAGCAGCACGAGCGCGTACGCCGTGAGGAAGGTGCGCGGGTCGGACGCGGACGGCAGGAGGTAGACCGCGCCGAAGGCGCCGCCGAGAGCAGCGCTTGCCAGCCACTCGCTGTCGAGCACGTGGGCGTGCCACGTGGCGAGCGCGCTGGTCGCCAGCACCATCGCCATGGCGACCTCGGGGCCGACCAGGCCGAAGCGCAGATGCGCGGCCGCCGCTGCGAGCCACAGGATGGCGGTGCCCGCACCCCAGAGCAGGCCCACGTAGCGGGCGATGGTCCGCCGCCGCGCCCACCAGCCGGCCACGAAGAACAGCGCGCCCGCGCCGTGAAGCATGAGCACGCGCCCGAGCGGAGCCGAGGCGTCGTACCACATGCGCGCGAAGTACGCGGCGGCCAGGAGCACGGCGCCAACGCCGATGCGGCCGAGTACGGCCACACCCAGGAAGCGCTCCCAGTCGAGCGCGGCGCGATCGGGCTGGGGCTTGTGTGCGGACCGGCGGGGCGTGGGGGTGTCACGAACCGGGGCCTTCCGCACCGTGATCTCGTCGTCCACGACCGGCGGCGTCTGCTTCTTGGCGCTGGGCGGCGCCTTGGCCGCCACCTTCGCCACGAGGTCGGCCGCCGGCAGGTGGGGCTTGGCGGGGGTCAGGAGGCGCAGCGGCGACGCGGCCGTCTTCACCTCCTCCAGGGCGTCCAGTCGCTCTTCGATGCGCGCCAGGCGCTGCTCGAGGTGGGGATCCATGGGGCCTCCTGCTTGCTAGCGTTCGCTAACAAGAGGAAGTTAGCGTAGGCTAACCACATGGTCAAGCGAGATTCCGCCCCGCGTCTTCCGGCCGCCGAGAGGCGGCTGCAGATCCTGGAGGCCGTCCTCCCCGTCTTCGCCCGCCGAGGCCTGGAGGGCGCTGGGACACGGGACCTGGCGGCCGCGGCGAAGGTGAGCGAGCCGCTCCTCTACCGGCACTTCGGCGACAAGCTGGGCCTGTTCTGCGCGGCAGTGGCCCATGCGGCCGAACGACTGGCCGATCTACCCGCCCAGGCCGTGAAGGGGCGCCGGAAGGTGGCTGGGCGGCTCGAGGCCCTGGCCAGCGGTCTCCACACGTGGCTTGGCTCGCACCGCGCCGAGCTCCTCGTGCTGGCCGCCGCAGCAAGTGCGGTCGAGGACGCACGCGTGCGCGAGGCCGCGAGCGCGGCGCTGGAGCAGCTGGGGGAGGCCTTGGTGGCCGCCCTTCCCGACGAGGGCCTGCGCCCCGGTGTGCGCCGCTCGACGGCCGGCTACTTCCTCTTGCAGGTGGGGCTCGGCGGTGCGCAGCTGCACCCCGTGCCCCTCACCGTGGCCGACGACCCCGGCTACTCACGCGAAGTGGTCGACGTGCTGTTGCACGGCTTGGTGCGGCCGTGAGTACGGAATCTCACACGACTCCGTATGGCCGAGTACCTCGCGATCACGCCCTCGCCGGCAACGCCCACCAACGTCGGGCCAGCGCTTCGTAGGACGGCCCTTCGAGGGGCTCGCCCAGGCGATCGAGGAACCACGGCAGGTTCGCGTAGGTGTGGAGCAGCGTGTACGCGAGACAGCGCCGCTGGAAGGACTCGTCGCGCGCGGCGACCGGCATGCCATAGCCCTCGAGCAGCGCGTCGAACAAGAACGGATCGCCTTCGGTCACGAAGAGACCCACCGAGGCGAAGTCGTACTCAGGCGCACCCGCCATCGCCGGCTCGAAGTCGAGCAGGCCCGACAGGCGCCACGCGCCGCCCGTCGGCAAGGCGAGCACATGCGTCGCCATGATCTCGGTGTGCAGGAACACCGGCTCGACGTCGGTCGGAAGCGCCACGCTGTCGAGGAACGGCTCGAGGCCCTCGAGCCAACGCTCGGGCAAGCCCTTCGCCGCTTGGCGTTCCCGCACGTGCGCACGCTGGTCCGCCAACCACGCGGGCCAGTCGGGGCGCAGGATCGCCGTGTCGCCGAGTGGCAGGCCGTGTAGCACCTTCAAGCACGCGCCGAGGGAACGCATGAGCGCGAGCTGCTGCTCCCGGGGAATCGACGGCCAGACCTGGTCCAGCGGCCAGCCAGGCAGCCGGTCCATGGCGAGCCACGTCCACTCGTCGCGCACGCCCTGCGCCCGGAGGACCGGCGTAGCTACCGGCAAGCGACCGGCCAGTGCATCGAGCGCGGCGCGCTCGATGCCGGGTGCTTCGGGCCACGCCGGAGGGAACAGCTTGACCACGAGGTCGTTGCCGATCGCGAACACCGGCAAGGAGCCCTCGTCGAACGGCTCGGGCACCGCGTCCGACCAGCCGTGTTCCTGCGCAAGCGCCGCCACGGCTTCGCGCAGCCGCGAGGCTTGTTCGCGCGCCGCCAAGAAGGCCTCGCGCGTGGCCGCCGGCGGCAGCGTGGGACCGCTCACGCCGTCGCCTCGTGCCACGCCTGGTCCAGCGCGTCCACCGTGATGCCGCGGTGGCTGGTGTGCCACAGGACGCGACCCTCCTTCACCAGCAAGGCCTGGGGAGATGCGTGGGCCACGCCTGTGCGGCGCGTGATCTCGTTGGAGAGGGCGCGCTGTTCGATGACCTGGATCTCGACCACGTCGGTGGGGGGGCGGTGGCCTTCGCGCCAGGCGAGCACCGCGTCCGCGGCTCGCGTGGAGAGCCCACACTGGGTGGAGTGCTTGTAGAGCAGCACGGGGTGGGCGTGGCCCGGCGAGAGCAGCGCGTCGAGCTGCGCACGGTCGCGCAGGAGGGGGAGCGTCGAGCGGACCACGGAGCCTCCGAAGGGGCGCCGATGGTCCCTTGAAGCCCGGGGGAGTGCGAGCCGGGGTCCCCGTCTACCGCCCCGTGGCGGCCCGGGTAGTCTCGTCCCCATGCCGCGCGTGGCCTTGTGGGACTTCGACGAGACGCTCGCCTTCCGGCCGGGCCGTTGGTCGGGCGTGATGCTCGACCTCTTGGAGGACGAGGTCCCCGACCTCGAGGTATCGCGCGACGACTTGCGCGCGGCCCTGCGGCAGGGGTTCCCGTGGCACACCCCCGAGGAGCCCCATCCGCATCTCGGTGAGGCCGATGCGTGGTGGGACCACGTGAACGTGGGCTTGGCCCGCGCGTACGAGCGCGTCGGCGTGGACGCGGCGACGGCCCGGCGACTGGCGGCCGACGTGCGTGCCCGCTACACGCGCGCGGAGGACTTCCATCTCTTCCCCGACACGCTCGCCGCGTTGACGCGCTTGCGTGCGTCGGGGTGGCGACACGTGATCCTCTCCAACCATGTGCCCGAGCTGCACGGCATCGTGGAAGCCCTCGGGCTGCACGAGCTCGTGGACGCGGTGCTGAGCTCGGCGCACCTGGGTGTGGAGAAGCCCCATCCCCAGGCCTTCCTCGCAGCCATTGCCGCCTGTGGTGGCGCACAGACCATCGTGATGGTGGGGGACAACGTGGACGCCGACATCCGCGGTGCCGAAGCCGTCGGCCTCCCCGCCCTCCTCGTCCGCGGACCCCACCCCGACGACGGCTGGGCCGCCGACGACCTCCACCTCGCCGCCAAGCAGCTCGAAGAACGCTTCGGCGAGGGCTAGCGCGTAGGTGTCTGATCCGGCGCAGCGGAGCGCTAGCGACGCGGGGCGCCGGGTCTGACACCGCAGCGCGTCGTACGCCGAAGGGACGGCGCCCTGGTGTTCGCGCGGCAGGGGCCGCTCAAGCTGCGGCTGCTACCCGGGCGGAGCCAGACCCCGCGCCCCGCGTCGTTGCTGACGCAACTCCGCTGCGCGGGATCAGGCACCCGCCCCCGCGCCGACTCCGCGCGCGGAGGTGTCCGAACCCGTGTCTGGGAGCAAAGCGACACTGACACGGGGTCTGACACCGCAGTGCGGCCTTCGCTTGGGTTCAGACCCCGTGCCCGCGGCGTCGCTGTCGCGCCACCGCATCACGGGATCAGACCCCTCGCTCGGCGAGCCCGTCAGCTCGCAGCGCACTGCCCGGCGGTCGCCTCTGAGCGGAGCCAGACCCCGCGCCCCGCGTCGTTGCTGACGCAACTCCGCTGCGCGGGATCAGGCACCACCCGCGCTCCCTTCTTCCTTCCCCGCCACACATCGGGTCGCCAGGGCGAAGGTAGCGGGCCCCCATCGGCGACGACTCGTGGTCCGCGTCGGCCTGCCTTGGCAGGCCGCGCAAACGGCACTGCCTCGAGGAGCCGATGGGGGCTCGGGACCGAGCATCTGGCGAGCCGTCCCTACGCACCCAGGGCAACGACCGCACTGTCGGCGCGGGACTCCGCCGCCGCCCGTGCAATCCGTGCCGGCCAGCAGCTTGGGGCTTATGCCAACCGACGTCCGGAGGTCCGGCCCGTTCGGCGACGGAGTCTCGCGCCGCTCGGTGCGACGCACCCCGCAGGGAGCAAGCCCCGTGCCCGAACGCGAAGAGGCCGCACAGCCCCGACAATGCGGGCTGTGCGGCCTCGGCTCGAAGACCGCGGCGGGCGGGCGGTACCGCTCGCCGCGGGCGAGTTCGCTCGCGGGCGAGCGATCGTGGACGCCTACTTCTTCGTGTACGCGGCCTGGAACGCCACGATCGCGTCCTGCAGCGCCTTGGCGTCCGTGGCGGCCACGCTCTGCTTGCAGCGCATGGCGGCGCGCATCACGGCGTGGGCCTTCGTGAGCTGGTCGATGTAGGCGGCCTGCGCGGCCTCGTCGTCGCCGGGCTTCAAGCGCTGGGCCATGAAGTACTGGGCGATGGTGTCCATCACCTTGGTGGCGTGGTCTTCCTTGGTCATCACCCAGCGCACGCCCTGGTTCATGGACAGGGCGTCGCTCTTGCCGGCCAGCTCGTTGATCTGCGCCATGGCCTTCGCGATGGTCGAGTGGTCCTCCAGCATCTGCGTGAAGCGGGCGGCGTCGTCGTAGATGCCGCACGGCACTTCGCAGTGGGCCGCGGCCGGTGTGCTCGGCAGCGAGAGGGCGAAGACGGAGCCCGCGAGGGCGAGGACGGAGACGGCGACGAGACGCATGGGAGGACCTCCAGAAGGGAAACCTTGGATGCCCTACCTTCTACCGTACTCCTTTGCCCCCTGCCCGCCGCGGTCGCTGCGCAGTTCGGCTCGAACGAACGGGTCCGTCTCGCTCTGCAGGATCCGCGCCAGGTCCCCGAGCCTCAACTGGATCGCTTCCGTCGGCTCGAGGTCTTCGCGCTCGCCCCATTCGCGCAGTAGGCGCACGGCGTCTGCGCGTAGCCCGGGATCCTCGCTGCGCAGGTCATCGTCGATGCGCCACAGGTCCTGCTCAGAGGGCCTCGCCTTCTCGGTTCGCACGAGGACCTGATACAGGGTGCGCCGCACGCGCCGTGGCAGTGCCGTGTCACGCCAGTCTGCCTGCACACGCGCCAGGTAGTCGTCGGGCCGCGCGGCGAGGAGTGCCACGAGACGCCCGCGCACGGAGAGATGCGGATGCGCCAGCAGCGGCCGCGCTGCGTCGTAGGCATCGGCGCCCGTGCCCAGCAGCGCATCGAGTGCGGCTGCGACGTCACGCTCGTCGCCGTCCGGCGTCAGCCAGCCGAGCAGGATGTCGCGGCCAGCTTCGCTTCCGAGCGTCTTCAACACGCCCGCGGCGCGTCGCGCACGACGACGATCACCGCTCTCCAGGAGCTTGGCCACATCCGGGGCCAACGACGTCAGCTTGAGGTCGGCCAGCGTGAGCAGCGCGCTGGTCGATCGGGTCGAGTCCTCGCTGGCCACGTTCGTGCGCAGCACCTCCGCCACCGCCTCTTCGTGGCCATCGTCCACGAGCGGGCGCAGCACGCCCACGAAGCCGCGGATCTCCAACCCGCTCGCGCTCTGGCCGAACACGCGATCCACGTGCGGCAGCACCGCGGGACCGAACGCGGCGAGGCGCTTGCGCGCTTCGGGCACGATGCGGCGGTTGTCGCCGACTTCCCAGCGGATCGCGATCTTCCAGAGCTCGTCGAAGACGGCCTCGGTGAGCTCGCCCTCGTAGCTGCAGATGGCCGGAATGGGTGCTTGCTCGCCCTCGTCGGGCGTGGTCGTGGCAGCGGGCGCGCCGTCGGCGGGCGCGGGCGGGGTGATGTCCAAGCCCACACCGACGTCCGTCTGCATCCAGCCGGTGTCGTCGGCCATGATGCCGAGGTAGTCGTCTTGGCCGTCCAGGTCCACGAGCACGCCGATGCTGCCAAAGCCGCGCGCCGGTCGACCCGTGTTGATGCCGCCCTTGCGGCGGGCACCGTAGATGTCGTCGCCGCCGCGGTCCAGGTGCAGGCCCACGCTGTTGGTCAGGCCGCAGCCGTTGCACGAGGTGCTGCCCATGTAGCGATCGTTGCCGCCACGGTCGTGGAGCACGCTGCCCGCGTAGTCGTGGCTCCCGCCTTGACCCAGGCCGCTGTGCATGACGTACGTGTCGTTGCCGCCTTCGTCGACCAGACCGCCGACGGCCAGGTGGATGCCGCTGCCTTGGCCGTACTGCGTCATCTCGTACAGGTCGTTGCCGCCGCCGTCGTAGAGGAGCCCCGCCGAGTACCAGTAGCCCACGCCCTGGTTGTAGATGTCGCCGAGGTAGCGGTCGTTGCCGTCGAAGTCGGCGATCAGCGCCACGCCGCCTGCGTAGTCGACGCCGCGCTCGCCGATGGCAAAGCCCTGCGAGAACGACTGGTAGCGATCGGCGAACAGCGGCGCGTGCAGGTACACGCCGCCGGCCTCGTAGCGATCGTTGCCGCGCGCGTTCACGAGCAGCGCAATGCCGCGGCAGCGGGCGAAGGCTTGGGCAGACGACCACGCCGTGAAGCGGTCGTTGTCGAACTGCCCGATCGTGGCCGTATCCGGCGTCCCCTCGTCGCGCGTCACGGCCGGGAGGGGACCCTCGCCGGCGTCGAGCAGCGCGCCCAGGCCGAAGCCGGCCGCGCCCTGCGTATACGACTTGCCTTCGTAGACGTCGCTCCCCCCGTCGTCGAAGAGGATCCCCACGCCACCCATGGCCGCGCCCAGGCTTGCGTGACCGGCGCTGTAGCGGTCGTTGCCGTGGCCGAGATCGGCCAGCAGCGCAATGCCGAGCACGGCGCTGCCCAGCGTGAGGTTCACGCCCGGCGCGTCGTACACGTCGTCGCCGCCGCGGTCGATCAGCAGGCCGATGCGCTGCCCGGGCATGCCGTGGGCGGCTCCCACGCGTCCGCCGACGTAGTGGTCGTTGCCGCCAGGCTCGACGATCGCGGCGAAGTCCCCCGTCCACGTGTCGTCGTCGGGCGTCCCCAGTCCGATGCGGCCGTGCGGCGTGTCGATCACGACGGGCGCGTCGAGCGGGTAGGCCGCGGCAGGCCAGGTCAGCACCTCCTCGAGCGCGTCGAGCAGGACGGCGTCGGCTGCGAGCAGCACGCGATCGAGGTCCAGCCCGGCCATCTGGTCGTGCAGCCAGCTCTCGGGCTTGCCCTCGCGCCAGGCCTTGAGTGCGGCATCGGTCTTCCCGTCAAAGGGCGAGGTGAACACCTCATGCCACGCCATCTGCTCGGGCAGGTACCTGCGTACGGCGTGACGGGCCGTGTCGTCGTCCCCCACGGCGGCGAAGAGCGGCTCCAAGTCGTCCGAGAGCAGCTCCGTCAGGCGCGTCAGTGCGGCCTCGGGCGACGTGGGCGGCGGAGGCGGTGCGGCGCGGTCGCGCTCGACCGCGGGCAGGTCCAGGAGCTCGCGTGCTTCCAAGAGGGCGACGCCAGGAGACAGCGAGCCCGTGGCGCCTGGCCGCAGGCGGCGGGCAAGCCCGTCGATCGTGGGCGCGATTTCGAGCGGGTCGCGCAGCAGCGCGCGCACCCGCTCCAGGCAGGCGTGACCTTGCGCGAGGTCCTTGTCGAAGCGCAGGTCCTCGCGCGTGAGGTTGGCCGCGTCGAGCGCGCGGTCCAGTGCCTCGAGCTCGGCCGCGGTGTACGTCGGCGGTGCCTCGTCCCCGGCGCGCACGGACGCGGGCTGGAGGAAGGGCACGAACAGGAGGGCGGCGACGAGCGTTCGGAGCAGCATGCCGCGAGCGTACCCGGCAGGGCCTGTCGCTCGCTCGCCGGTGGTGGGTGCTCGCTACTCGAGGAAAGCAGCGTCCCGCCAGCGCGCCACGGCGGTCCATGCGGGCACGTGGAGGTAGGGCACCACGTGCGCGGACCAGCGCGACCAGGGCTCGCGTACGTCGGGCCACGCCATGCGGGCCAGCGTGAGGACAGCCTGGGCGCGGATGTCGGCCCGCTCGCGGGACGAACGCGCGATCCCGGCGAGGAAGGTGATGCCCTCCTCGGTAGCCGCGTGGCGCCACGCTTGCGAGATGGCATCGCGCTCGTCCGGGCCCCGCGCCCGCTGCCAAGCGTCGATCAACCCCGGCGTGGCGGTGGCCGGGTCGCGCACGACGTCGGCCCACGCCGCGTGCACGATGACATCACCGGCCGCCTCGCGATCCAGGGCCGTGCGCTGGATGACGCTTCCTCGGGGGTCGCGCAGCCACGCGAGCACGAGCAGCCCGGGCCCGACCAGCTCGAAGCGGGCATCGCGGATCGCCTGGACCTCATCCACCTCGAGATTGATGACGCGGCCCTGGCGCGCGGCCGCGAGCAGCAAAGCACCGCGATCCAGCTCGTGCGTCATGGCCGAGCGCGCCACCTGGAACGTGGCGCGCGCGTCGTCGCTCGTGGCGCGCGCCAACGCCTCGAGGAGGGGGCCCCACGCGACGACCTGTGTCGTGTCGTCCGACACGTCCTGCCACAGGCGCACGAGCGCTTCGTCAGCCTCGCTGCCGCCCAGCTCGGCGAGTGCCTGGGCCGTCGCCACGCGCACGCCCGCAAACGGTGCACGGCGCTTGGCGCCGACGCGCTCGATGCGCGAGGCGGCCTCCGCTTCGTCGGCGAGCACGCGGGGCGCTGCCATGAGCACGGCAATCGCCAGCGACGGATCCAGCTTCTCTCGCGCGGCCTCGTCGAGCAGGGCCACGACGACGTCGCGCGATCGCTCGGTGCCGAGCTCGGCCAACGTGCATCCGGCGGCGACGCGCAGGGCGGTGGAGGCATCGCGGTCCACCAGGATCTCGCGGGCCACGTCTTCGAGGTCCAACGTGCCGTCATCGCCCGGCAAGGCAGCCAGCGCGCGGAGTGCCATCACGCGCAGGGCTTCCGAGATCCTCGCCTGCGATGGCATGCGCGGGCGCGGCGCACGCAGGAGCGTGGAGAGCGTCTCGATGTCCCCCTGGGCGCCCAGGGCCAGCAGGACATAGGAGCGCTCGCGCAGCGGTCGCTTGTCGTCGTCGAGCACACGCCGGAGGGCGATCACGATGCCGGGGTCAGGGGGCATCCCCACGAGGGCCAAGGCCGCGGCCTCGCGGACACGCGGCGAGGGATCGCCCAGCAGCGCGCTCATCAAGCGCGCACGCGCCTTCGGATTGCCCTCGCGGCCGTACGCAGCGAGCGCAGCGGCGCGCACCTCGGGGGCGGGATCCTCGGCCCAGGCCTCGCGCCACGCAGGCAGCCACGTTCCCGCCAAGCGGGCGCGCGCCGGCATCTCCAGGCCTTCCACATCGAGGGGCAGGTCGAGGTCGGCGCGCGTGCGCGCAAACGCCGCGGTCCACGGCTCGCCGTACTGGTTCACCCAGATGTCGGCGAACGGCCGCACGGGACGGTCGGCGACATCAGGAAGACGCCGCGCACCGTCATCGCCTTCGGCCGCCCGCCACGGGGCCGTCGTGGTGATGCGCCGGCGCAGGTTCCAGTTGCCCCAGTCGGCGATGGTCGCGAGCTCGTCGCCCTCGGGCTTGCGCGGGACGTCGGCGGAGCGCGCATCCGTGCCCAAGCGGCGCATCGTCTCGAAGAGCACGGGCCTCAGCTGCAGCCAGTACGGGCGGTTGTTCGAAGCCACGTGGTTGAAGCGCCGCGAGCCGCCCCGGAAGCCGGCGACGGCCTCCATCTTGTCGACCCAGTGGTACTCGTACGACTGGAACACATCGATGAAGCGGTCGATGGCGGCTTGACGCAGCGGGCCGGGCAGGCGCTCGGCCGTGTCCCCCAGCTCGCGGAGCGCAGCGTGCCCGCGCGCAGTACGCTTCTCCGTTGCGTCCGGGTGGACGGCTCGCTCGATCAACCACGTTGCGCCTTCGGTGCCCATGTCGCGCACGACCGCGTGGAAGACGGCCTCGAACACCGCCGCGGGCACCTGGGCGCGCCCTTCGTCGAAGAGCTGTCGCTCGACCGTGGGCAGGAACCCGCGGATGCGCGACACGTCGAGACGCGTCAGCGATCGCGCGGCGGCCAGCTGGACGGCGACGCGTTGGTTGACGTTGGAACCCGACGTCGTGCGCTCCGTCGTGAGCGCGTCGAGCACGAGGGCGTGCACGCTGCGCTCGAGCGCCGTCAAGCTGCCGCGATCCTCTTCGAGTGCGGCCTCGTAGGCCTCCAGGGCAGCGTCGAGTGCCTGCAACACGTCGGGCACCGCGGGGGCGGGCCGCTGGAGCATGCGCTCGGCCTCGCGCACGCGTCGCTCCGCGTTCGTCTTGGCATCGGGATCGGCGGCATGCACCGGACCCCCGCTGCCCAGCAACAGGGCGAGCGCGAGGCAGGCCGAGGGGAAGGGCCGCACGAGCTTCATGCCGTCAGGCGTCCGCCTCGCGGGCGGACGCCTCTCCCCATCATGAACGTCAGACGAGGCCGACGCGCCTACGCCATTGCGCGGAGGCGGCGGATTCGCTCGGCGGGGTCCGGGTGGGTCGAGAAGAGCTGGCCGAGGCTCATCCCGAAGAACGGGTTGGCAATCATCATGTGGGCTGTGGCGCCCGTGCTGGACAGCGGCGGCCGCTGGGGGATGCCCGCGTGCAGGCGCTCGAGCGCGCTCGCCAGGGCCTCGGGGTCGCCGGAGAGCTCGGCGCCGCCACGGTCCGCCTCGTACTCGCGGGCCCGGCTGATGGCCATCTGGACCATCGCGGCCATCAAGGGAGCGAGGAGGGCCACCACGAGCATGCCGATGGGGCTGCTGTCTTCGTCGTCGCGGCCGCCGAAGAAGGCACTGAAGCGGGCGATCATGGCCAGCACGCCGATCGCCGAGACGGCGCCGGAGACCAGTGTCATCGTGAGCATGTCACGGTGGCGTACGTGGCCCAGCTCGTGCGCCATGACGGCACGCACCTCGCGCCGGTCGCAGATGTCGAGCAAGCCCTGGGTCACGGCCACGACGGCGTTCTGGGGGTTGCGCCCCGTAGCGAAGGCATTGGGCGCCGGCTTGGCGATGTAGGCGACCTTCGGCATCGGCATGCCGGCCTTGGTGGCCAGCTCGCGCACGTCGTCTTGGAGCCACTGCAGCTCGCCCGGCTCCAGGATCTTCGCGCCGTGGACCTTCAGCACGATGCTGCTGCTGAACCAGAAGTTGACGAAGTTCAGCGCGAGGCCGAGCCCCAGGGCAATGAGCATGCCGCTCTGGCCGCCGATGAGGCGCCCGACGAACACGAGCAGCATCGTCAGCAGGGTCATGAGGAAGGCGGTGCGGATCACGAGGGGACGTCCTCCAGGGGGGCGACCAGGGTAGAAGAACCCCAGGGCGGCACGCGCTGCGAACCGCCGTTCGTCCACGTGCAAGAAGCGGACCGCTGGAGGGCCGGCGCACGCCATGACCGACCCGCGTCGTCCCTGGGCCGAGGAAATCGCGCTCTCCGAGCCGGTCGCGCGGGCCGCGATCGAAGCTGCCTTCCCGGACCTGGCACCTGCGCAGCTGACCCCTTTGGCGCCCGGCTGGGACCACCACATCTGGCGCGTCAACGAGCAGTACGTCTTCCGCTTCCCGCGGCGCCACATGGCCATTCCGACGCTGGAGGCGGAGGCTGCGATCCTGCCCGTGTTGGCGAATCGCCTGCCGCTCGAGGTTCCGCGCCTGTGCTTCCACGGAGAGCCGGGACATGGAGTGAGCACGCCGTTCGTCGGGTTGTCGTGGATCGCCGGCTCGACGGCGTGCCGCTTCGATGCCTCCGAGGAGCAGCGCGCTGTGTGGGCCGCGCCGCTCGGTCGATTCCTGCGGGCGCTGCATGACACGCCCGTACCTGCGAACGCGCCCGGCGACACGATCCATCGCGCGGACTTCGTGCGCCGCACACCGATGACGTGCGCGCGCCTGGGCGAGCTGGCTTCGTCCACCGGCGATGCACGCGCACGGAGTGCGCTCGCACGGTTCGAGGCCATCGATCCAACCGGGCTACCGCCGGCACCGCCTCGGCTGGTGCACGGCGACCTCTACCCGCGTCACGTCGTCGTCGACGATGCGGGTGCGCTCGCCGGCGTCATCGACTGGGGAGACGCCCACGAGGGAGACGCGTCGCTCGACCTGTCGATTGCCTTCACGTTGCTTCCCGTGTCCGCGCACGACGCATTCCGTGCTGCCTACGGGGGAGCCGACGACGTGGCGTGGGAGCGCGCGCGCTGGAAGGCGCTGTTCTACGGAGCCGGGTTGGTCCCCTACGGTCGTGACACCAACGACGCGGCCATCGAGGCCGTGGGCTGGCGCGCGCTGGAGACGGCGACCACGGCGCCCTGAGGGCGCCACGCAAAACGAACGACGGCGAGGTCTCGTGAGACCTCGCCGTCGGGATGTGAGACCGCGCGTGGCGCGGTCAAGCGATCAGCAGCCGCAGGGCTTCGCGCAGGGGCAGGGATCGGGCTGGTCGCAGGGGTCGTCACAGAGGCTGCCGCAGCAACCCGAGAGGGCCAGCACGCCGGCCACGAGCCCGAGGACGAGGAACGCACGAAGGGTGCGCATAGGTGATGCTCCTTGGAAGTGCTCGCAGGACCGGCAGAGCCGGCGCGAGGGGGTCCCTGTCCCTCCCTCGAGGGACGTGAGCCGTCATCATGCCTTGCAGCCGTCGCTGCGCCAGAGCCTCGTTTCAGGGACTCTTCACGCGATGCACACGCGCGTCAGCGATTCTGTCGATCAGATCGCAAAGATCCATCGATCCGGGCGATCGATCCGGGCGGCTAGAAACGACTAGTCGTCGAGGAGGAAGGTGACCTGCATGTTGACGCGGTACTCGGTGATCTGACCGTCGGTGACGGCGACCTTCATCTCCTTGACCCACGCCCCGCGGACGTTCTTGACCGTCTTGTGGGCGCGCTCGATGCCCTTCTCGATCGCCTTCTCGAAGCTCTTGCCGCTGCTCGCGGTGATCTCGATGACCTTGCCAACCGACATGGGAGTTCTCCTTCGTGGGGATTGGTGTTCAGGGGTCGGAGCCTACCCCGATCACGTGAGCGGCACCTCGTAGAGGCGGTACGAGGTCTCTTCCATGCCCAGGCGTGCGTAGACCTGCCTCGCACCCGTGTTCTCGCGCTCCACGTAGAGGCGTAGCCCCACGACACGCCCCGCCGCGCGGGCCCGCCGCTCGACCTCTTGGTGCAGTGCGCGGTAGACCCCGCGTCCGCGCCACGCTGGCGCCACGTACACGCTCTGGATCCACCAGAACCAGCCGTTGCGCCAGTCGGTCCACTCGGGCGTGACCATGAGCGAGCCCGCCGGGGCGGGGCCGTCGCCGACGACCAGGTAGAACCCCGCCTCCGGCCGCTCCATCAGGCCCCGCACCCCCTGCTCGACGAGGCCCGGGTCCAGGGCCTTGCCCTCGGTCTCCAGGGCCATGGCGACGTTGGCCGCCACCAGGGCGGGGACGTCCTCCGGGCCAGCCCGGCGCACGGAAGGAAGGGGGGGCAGGGTGGTCACGCCTCGGATGCTCGCCCAGAACGGCCGATGCTGGAAGGGGCGGGGCCGTCCCCGCCGGGGTCGGTCCAGGCAAACCCACCGGAGATGCCATGCCCGCCGAGGGCTTTCGCCAGTACGCCGAGCTTCGCGGCCGGTCGCGCTTGTTCCGCGACGGCTTCCTGCGTCGCACCGCCATGGTCACGCGCCTCGTGCGCGAGGGCCGGGGTGCGACCGCACCCGAGGCCTTCCGCCTCGTGGACGTGGGCACGGCCGATGGTCGGATGCTGGCCGCGTTCGCCGCCGCCTTCCCCGCGAGCGAGCGGGTGGGGGTGGAAGCCTCCGACGAGCTGGTGGCCACGGCCCGCGAGGCAGGGCACGACGTGGTGGCTGCGCGAGCCGAGGCCCTGCCCTTCGAGGATGCCTCGTTCGACGTCGCCACGCTGGTCGCCACCCTCAAGCACGTGCCGGACGCCGATGGCGCGCTGCGCGAGCTGGCGCGCGTGCTTCGACCGGGCGGCGTGATCGTGGTCGCCGACCCCACGCCCTGGGGACTCAAGCTGGGACTGTGGCGCGGCCACTTCGACCCGCGCTGGCTCGAGCATCGCTGGTCCCTGCGCGACACGCGCGAGCACCTGCAAGGCGCCGGCTTCGAGGTGCTGCGCGGCGTTCGCTACATGCCCTTGCCCGTGGACCTGCCGGGCTCCGGCATCGCCGAGGGCATCGGCCGCGCGCTCGGCCTGTCGCGCGTCTTCCTGCAGCAGGCCACGCTGGCGCGCAGGGCCTAGGCGCGCCTGCTACTTCGCAAGGACCAGGTACACGACCGTCGCGATGGCGAGGAGCGCGCAGTAGGGCGCGAAGACGTGGAGGCGTTCGCGTTCGACGACGCGGCGCAGCACCAGGAGTGCGGCCAGGCTCACGACGAACGCGGCCACGAAGGCCAGGACCAGCGAGCCCACGGCCGCGGAGCCCGGCAGGTGGCCGAGCTCGCCGGCGTCGAGCAGCAGCGCGCCCCCGATGGCCGGGATGGCGAGCAGGAAGCTCAGCTCGAAGGCCTCACGCCGTCGGGTGCCCAGGAGGAGGGCGGCGGCGATCGTCACGCCCGAGCGGCTGATGCCGGGCACGAGTGCGAAGGCCTGGGCCGCGCCCACGAGCAAGACGAGGCGCATCGGGAAGGCGCCGTCGAAGGGGTCGGCTTGGCCGTCGCGGCCCCGGGTGGACCGAAGGACGAGCGCCGTCACGGCCCATCCGGCCGCCACGAGCCCCAGGCTCTCGAACAGCCCGGTCGCGCCGGCGGCTCGCAGGCCCAGGCCCGCAGCGGCGGCGGGCAGGGTCCCCAGCACCGCGATCGCCAGCGTCCGCTGCCACGCACCATCACGCAGCAGGCGCAGCCAGGTCGGGGCCAGTCCGACGAGGACGGCCAGCAGGGACGCTCCATGCAGGAGCACGAAGAACGCCTCGCGCCCCCGGCCCGCCAGACCCAGGTCGAACAGCTCCGCCGCGGCCACGAGGTGGCCCGAGGAGCTGACGGGCAGGAACTCGGTCAGTCCCTGCAGGACGGCGACCAGCAGCAGGAGGCCCATGCCCATGCCCGGTGCCTCCGCCTTCCCGCTCGCTGCGCCGCCAGGGCCCCATGCCGTGGCGTACGCACGGTTCCATCATCGACCATCCGCCGACGCGACTTCCGTACGGGTCCGCCTACCAGTCCGTCCCGTAGTCGAGGGTGACTTCGGATCCCGCGGGGATGGCGGCCGTGCTCCAGAGCTCGAGGCCGTAGAAGGCCGCGTTGCCGGGCCGGGCGTGGTTGGCGTAGCGCAGCACGTTCGTGACGCGGAGTGCGCGCTGCACGCCTTGCTCGTCGTCGTACCAGAGCACGTGCGGCCCGTTGCGCTTGGTGGCGATTCCCTCGGCCACGCCCAGCAGCGTCTCCGCGGGGATGTCGCGCGTGGCGAACAGCCCCGAGCCGTGGATGCCGCTCACGCCGACGGCAACGAGCTCGTCGGACGCAGCAGACGGCAAGGCCAGCGGCGGAGCGTCGGCGGGCGTCGGAGGCCGGCTCGAGGGCGGGGTCGCGGACACGTGCCCTCCAGCGGGATGCGAGGCGCCGAGAGTGAACGAGCCCCGCAGGCCATGTGGCCCACGGGGCTCGGCGAGTGAATGGAGCGGCTGATCGGACTCGAACCGACAACAACCAGCATGGCAAGCTGGTGCTCTACCAATTGAGCTACAGCCGCAAGGCGGGGGGGAATGTACGGGAGCGGCCCGTTCCGTCAACCCCCGTCACGGCCGGGGCGGGGGCCCCCGGACCGACGCCCGGGACCCCGCCCGGTCGGGTCCCGGACCCTGCGCCGGATCCCGGGCCTCCGCGTCTATCCTCCCGCGCCATGGGCTCGGCGATCCTGTTCTGGACCTACCTCGCGGTGATGTTCGCCGCGGCTGCCTGCTTCCTGCAGGCCTACCGAGTTCGCAAGGACACCCCCCGCCACAAGCGGTTCGGGATCACGGGCGTCGCCCTGGCGCTGTCGGGCATCGTGGTCGTCCTGGCCCTGACCTACGGCCTGGGCTGGCACGTCGACAAGCGCTCGCCGGAGATCGTGCTCTGGCACCGTCGGGTGGCCTACGTGTCGACGGCCCTGCTCGTGCTGACGGGCCTCAGCGGGATGCTGCGCTGGAAGGTCCACCCCCTCGTCGCGCGCGTCTCGGTGGCCGTCTACTTCGTCGCGCTGGCCCTGGCCTGCCTGGGCTACCGGCCGTAGGTCGCTGCCGACCTACTGACCCTTCTCCCACGCCTCCCGGTACGTCTTGCGCACCGCCGAGAGATCGTTGGCCCGGTCGTGGGAGCCCAGGTCGAGCTCGCGTGACCAGAAGTCGTCTTCGAGGCGATGGACCAACGCGAAGGCCATCTCCTCCAGGAGCACCTCGGCATCGTCTTGGTTGAGCAGCTCCATGGCAAAGGACGAGACCGCCGAGGGGGGCACCGCCGACCACGGCATGCGCTCGGCCTTGAGGCCGCGGCGGATCTCGACGTTGTCGTCGGAGAGCTTCGTCAGGATCACCTCGTCGCCACCGGCCTCGAAGGTGAGGGGCTCGGCCGTCGCATGACGTCGGCTCACGGCCTCGATCAGGCGTCGTCGCAGGGAGACGAGCCGGCGCACGTGCTCGCGCCAGAAGCGGACGTCCGCCGCCAACGTGCCGGCGGCGTCCTGCACCTCCGGCGGGAGCGCGGCGAGTGCCTCGCGGAACTTGCCTTCCTTGACCAGGGCGGCCAGCTGGTCGCGCTTGGCCGGCCACGCCGCGCGAATCTCGGCGACCTGGTCCGCGCTGGTCCACGAGCGGTCGGGGTGGGGGTGGACTTCGCCCGCCTCGATGCCCTTGGCGCGCTCCTTGGCCTTGGTCCCCGCCACCGTGTCCTTGTGATCGCGCGCCACCTTGCGGAAGCGGTTCACCACGGCTTCGGTGTCCGCCGGCCCGTGCCACGTGTCGCGAGCGAACTGCTCGGCGCGGACGAAGGCGTCGGCGGCCTCCTGCTCCACGGCAGCCGCCGCCTCGCGCTCGCGGGCTTCTTGCTCGCGCGCTTCACGCGCTCGCGTGACGGCCGGGTCCTCGACGTTCGAGGTGTAGCCGGGGGTCGTGCTGCCGTTCCCGCTCGAGGCCGTCGAGCTGCCCGAGCCACCTGAGGTGCCCGTGCCCGTGCCGCCGCTGTCGTCGCCGCCCCCCTTGGCCAGGAAGGCGATGCCGCCCACGACGGCCGCAACGAGGACGGCGATCACCACCACCTGGGCGCCGGAGCCCTTCCGGGCCTCCTGCCGCTCGCGGCGCTTGACCGCCGTGCGCGAGCGCGAGGAGCGACGACCGCGGCGTCCCTTGAGCGTGCCCTTCTCTTGCAGCGTCGCGCCGCCGAGCTCGTCGAGCCGACGAACGATCTCCTGCGCATTGGGCCGGTCCGCAGGGGCCTTGGCCGTCATCGCGCGCAGCAGGTCTGCGAGCGGAGCGGGCAAGTCGCGCCGCTGGCGCTCGGGCCGCAGCGGGGTGGCGTCGATGTGCGCCTGCATCAGCTCGCGCACGCTCTTGCCCGCGTAGGGGGCCGTGCCCGTCAGCAGCATGTAGAGCGTGATGCCGAGGCTGTAGATGTCGCTCTCCGGCCCCGAGGTGCCGTCCGTGCACGTCTCGGGGGCCATGAAGTGCGGCGTGCCGACGCGTTCCTTCGGCGTGGGCACCTCAGCGGCGAGACCGAAGTCGACGACCTTGACCGTGCCGTCTTCGAGGAGGAAGAGGTTCTGCGGCTTGATGTCGCGGTGCACGACGTCGCGTGCGTGGATGCCCGCCAAGCCGGCGGCGGCTTGGCGCAGGATGCGCATGGCATCCGTGAGGTCGAGAGCACCCTCGCGCTGGACGAGGTCGTAGATCTCCTCGCCCTCGAGGAGCTCGACCACCATGAACGGGCGGCCTTCCTCGACGCCGACGTCCTGGATCTTCAGCACGTTCTCGTTGTCGATCTGCGCGATCCAACGACCCTCGCGACGGAAGCGGTCGACGAGCTCCGCGTTGGCCGCGGCCTCGGGCAGGAGCACCTTGATGGCGACGTCTTGATGCAGCGCCTCGTGGTGCGCGCGATACACGACGGCCGTGCGGCCGAGACCGACCTGCTCGAGCACCTTGCAGCGCGCAATGACCTTGCCGATCCACGGGTCGGCGACGGCCTTCGCCTTGACCGGGGCGGGGCTTGCCGGCTGGGCGGGCTGGGCGGGCTGGGCGGGGCGTGCGCCTCCCGAAGAACGGCGACGGGCAGGACCACCAGGGCGACGGCGACCGGAAGGAGGGCTCATCGCGGCGATGATACCGAGTCCACGCGCGGTCCGTCGGTACCGCGCTACCCCAGCTCGAGCTGGCGGCGTGCGTCGACGACGTCGCGATCGAGGCGGGCCCGGGCCTCGTGGAGGACGCCGATGGTGGGGTCGCCGGTCGGCAGGGCATGGGCCGCTTGACGCAGCAGCTGGATCGTCATGCGCAGGACGCGGACGAGGTCGCCCGCCGCGAGCGTGGTGCGGTCGAGCATCTCGTCGAGCGTCCCGCCTTGGGCCCAGCGCTCGACCGGCGCCGTGAGTCCGAAGTCCGGTCCGCGCGTGGGGTGGCGGATGCCGTGGTCGGCCTCCAGCGCTGCGAACGCGGCCATGCGCTCCTCGAAGGGCACGCGGATGCCGCGCAGGTCCACGCCCGGCCGCGCCGAGGCGTCCGACGGACGCGACTCGTAGACCATGGCGGCGAAGAGCACGCACGCCTGCACGGGGTCGCAGCGGAACAGGTAGCCGCCCTCGATGGCCTCGGTGACGGCGATCTCGTATCCGTTGACCTGCTCGCAGAGACGGCCCTTGCGCGTGAGGCCCTCGTCGTCGAGGTACCGCGCAGCACGCAACACCTCGAGTCGCGAGCGGATCAAGCGGGCGCCGCCACCGCGTGCGGGCTTGGGCGGTCCTGCGGCGAGCGGGTCGCGATGCTTGCGGCCCTTCTTGCGCTTGTCCCGCGGCTTGCCTTCGTGGCGCGCGGCGGCCCAGCGCTGCTGCTGGTCGTGCGCGAAGGATCGCTCCCACGCCTCGATCACCCGATCGCCCATGCGGCCGTAGAGACTCAGGATCGCGGCGTAGTTCAGGTTGAAGCGGCTACGCACCGGCTCGGTGCGGCCGTCCAGGAGCCGCTCGAGGACGGTGTAGTCGACCTCGCCGTCGTCGAGCAGGGCGAACACGTGACCGCGGTCGTCCAGCCCCTGGCGTCCTGCACGCCCCGCCATCTGCCAGTACTGGCGCGCCAAGAGGGGTCCGAACGCGATGCCGTCGTACTTGAGCAGCGACTGGAAGCACACCGAGCGCGCGGGCATGTTCACGCCGAGCGCGAAGGTCTCCGTGGCGAAGAGGAGCCGTACGCGACCGCTGGTGAAGAGCCGCTCGACGATCTCCTTGTCGATCGGCAGCATGCCCGCGTGGTGGAACAGCACGCCACGCCCCGCAAGGCCGCGGAGCTCGCGCGTGGAGGGTGAGTCGGTGCACTCGTAGCGGCGAGCGAGGTCGTCGAACGTGTCGAGCATGCGCCGGCGGTCGTCGCCCTTGAGCAGCTCGCGGCGCGACGCGTGATGGCGCGCCAGGGCCTCGCACTCGCGACGGCTGAAGCAGAACCAGATGGCCGGTAGGAGGTCGCGCTCTTCGAGGTAGTCGCCCAGCGCATCGCCCGCTTCGTCCATGATCCGCGCTTGTGCGGCGCGCGAGCGACCGCGGCCGCCGCCACGCCCGCCGCGGGTGCGCACGGGACGACCGTCCGGCGTGATGCGGCCGATGGCACGGTAGTGCTTGCGGACCTCGTCCAGGCCGCGCGGCCCCTTGCCGGGGACCCAGAGCTTGTGCACCAGCGGGACGGGACGCGCCTCCTCGACGATGACGTCGACGTGGTGCCCACGCACGCGCGAGATCCACGCCGCCAGCGCCTCGACGTTGGGAATCGTGGCCGAGAGCGCGACGATGCGCAGGTGGTCCGGGGCGAAGATGATCGCCTCCTCCCACACCGTGCCGCGTTCCCGGTCATCGAGGTAGTGGACCTCGTCGAAGATCACGAAGTCAAAGCCGTCCAGGCGCGCCGGGTCCTCGAACAGCGTGTTGCGGAAGATCTCCGTGGTCATGATGAGCAGCGCGGCGTCCGGCTGCATCGTGACGTCGCCCGTCATGAGCCCCACGCGGCCGTCGCCATAGGCCTCGCGGAAGTCGCGGAACTTCTGGTTGCTCAAGGCCTTGATGGGGGACGTGTAGACCACGCGTCGGTCCGCGCCGAGAGCGCGCTCGATGGCGTAGTCGGCGACGAGGGTCTTGCCGGCGCCGGTCGGGGCGGCGACGACCACGCTGTGACCGTCGAAGATCGCTTGGAGGGCGCGCTGCTGGAACGGGAACAGCGTCAGCCCGCGGAACTGGGTGGGTGCGCCCGCAAGGGGGGCCGCGCCGTCGGCGTGCATCGCCCGATCCTACCGGCGGGGCCCACGGACGGCCCGGTCTCGGGTCTGCGCGCGGCGCTGGAGGCGCGCGGCAGCGCGGACGGGGGCAACGGGTACGATCCCCCGATGCGATCCGCCCGCCCGAACCGCACCGTCCGCCTCGTCGGTGCCCTGCTGCTCTGTCCCCTGGCGGCCGCATGCGGCTCGTTCGCCGGCCCGACCGACAAGGGTCTCTCCTTCGCCACCATGCAGGCCATGAACCCGGGTGTCGAAGGCGAGTGGCTGCTGCGCGAGTACCCGGACGCCCGCGAGGTGCAGCGCGATCCGCGCACCGGGCGCCTGCGTCGCCTCGCGTACTGGGTCAATGACCCCGCTGGCGACAACCGTCCGCTCGTGCTGTGGTTCGACGAGAACGGAATCTTGGTGCGCAAGGACTACGGGGGGCCGCTGCTTCGGCCGCCGGCGGACCAGCCGGCGCCCGAGGCCGTGCGGTGAGGCGGAGCTGACGTGGCCGCGCGCTCCCGGCGGAAGGGCCCCCCGTCGCCGCACCCGCTCTTGCAGCGCCTGTCCGTGGCGCTGATCCGCGTCTTTCCCGGCGCCGTTCTGTTCGACTCCGCGCTCTACAAGCTGACGTTCGAGCCTGAGAAGTCAATCGGCGAGAACCTCGAGAGATTCCGGACGGTCGACTTCCACAAGCTCGTGGGCGAGGCCATCGCGGACCCGCCGCGGATCTTCGGGGCGACGTGGCATGGCTTCGCATCGTTCCTGGAGAACGTCGCGCTGGGGACACCCTCCTGGGAGCGCTTCGTCTGCGGCAGCCTCCTGGCCAGCGAGCTGGTCTTGGGCGCGCTGCTGGTCCTGGGCCTCGGCACGCGCCTGGTGGCCGTGCTGGCAGCCCTGCTGATGACGGTGTTCGGGCTGGCGAAGGCCGCGTGGATCTTCACGCCCAACACGTCGAACTGGTTGCTCGTGGTGCTCCTGCTGGCCGCGGCGTTCCTGGCCGCGGGCCGCGTGTTCGGCCTGGACGCCAAGCTCGCCGGCCGCTGGCCGCGCTGGATCTCATGACCGCTCCGCTGCTCGAGCTCGAAGGTGTGCGCGTCGGCCCGGCTGATCACCCCCGGCTGCAGGTCGAGCGCGGCGTGGTGCGGGCGGGAGAGCGCATCGCGCTGCTCGGCGCCAACGGGGCCGGCAAGACAACCTGGCTGCGCGTCGCCGGCGGCTGGACGGCGCCCGATGCCGGCGAGGTACGGCTGGACGGCGCGCCGCTCCACCGGGTCGGCCGGCGCGCGGCGGCCCGCCGCGTCGCGGCCGTCCTCGCCGACGAGGAGGCTCCCTTCGCCACGCGCGTCCGCGACGTGGTGGCGCTGGGTCGCCATCCGTGGGGTGGCCGGCTGGGCTCGACGCGCGCCGAGGACGACGCCCACGTCGAGCAGGCGCTCGCCCGCACCGGCCTCGCGGCGTTCGCCGAGCGCTCGATCACCACGCTCAGCTCCGGCGAGCGCCAGCGCGTGGCCTTGGCCCGCGCATTGGCCCAGGACGCCGCCGTGCTGCTGGTCGACGAGGCCACGGCGCACCTGGACCTGGCGCGACGCGAGGAGCTGGCGCGCATCCTCGCCGAGGAGAGCGACGAGCGTGGACGCGCCGTCGTCGCCGTGATGCACGACCTGGATCTGGCCGCCGCCTGGGCCCACCGCGCGGTGGTGCTGGCGGCGGGGCAGGTGGTGGCCGATGGTCCCGCCGCGGACGTCATCGTGGCGGAGCGTCTGCAGGCTTGGTTGGGTGTCCCGCTCCTCGAAGTCGTGGTCGGGCCGGACGAACCGCCGCGCCTTCTCGTCGCGCGCGGAGGGACCCCCTGATGCACCGCCTGCTGCCCATCGCGCTCGTGGTCATCGGCCTTGCCGTCGTCGTCGTGTCGCTGATGGGACCGGCGCCCGAGGGGCGCTGCCTCGCCACGCCGCGCACGCCCGGTGACTCGGTGGCCTTCGCCCAGGTCGAGCGCAAGACCGCGCTCGCGGCCACGGTGCACTACCGCGACGGGCTCGACCTCGACGTGCGCCTGGCCCCGCAGCGCATCGTCAGCACGCTGCCGGGCATCACCGAGATGCTCGCGCATCTCGGCGCGCTCGATCGCCTCGTCGGCCGCTCCCCGTGGTGCGACACGCCTTCGACCGTCACCGTGCTGCCGGCCGTATCGGTCCAGCCGCTCTCCGCGGAAGAGCTGCTGGCCCTGGAGCCGGATCTCGTCGTGCTCGACAGGCGACTCCACCGCCAGGACCTCGACGCGGTGATGCGCCACGTACCGCACGTCCTGCTGCTGGAGACGAGCAGCTCGCTCGGCCAGCTCGGTGCCAGCTTCACGCTGCTCGCCGACGTGCTCGACGACGAGCGGGCCCGCGAGGCCGCCCGTGGCTGGAACGCGCACCGCGTCGAGCTGCAGCAGGCGGTGCAGATCCTGCACCGCTCGCCGCCGCCGCGCGTGCTGCTGGTGGGCCAATGGGAGCCCCTGTTCGCGCTGGGGCCGGGTTCCCTGCTCGACGACGTCCTGGCCACGCTCGGCGCCGTCAACGTCGCCTGCGACCTGTCGACGGATGCCTCGGGCGTCTTCAGCGACGAGCTGGCGTTGGCGCGCAAGCCCGACTGGATCTTGGGGCCTGGTGACCCCATGCCGCAGCGCTTGCACAGCCTGCTCTCGACGACGCCCGCCGTGCAGGAAGGTCGCGTGCTTCCGGTGGTTGGCGTCGATGCCTTCGCCCGCGGTGGCCCGCGCATCCTGGATGCCACGGCGCTGCTGGCGCGACGGATGCTGGGCTACGGCGAACGCCCCGACGACGCGCCGGGCGAGGGCGAGCCGCGGTGAAGGTGCGCTTCGTCCTGCTTGGGCTCTTCGTCCTGCTCGCCGCGGCGGTCGGCGTGGGCGTCGGCGCGGTCCACGTCGCACCGGGCGAGGTCTTCGCCTCGCTGACGGGAGGCAGCGCGGACCCGATCGTGCAGACGGTGCGGCTGCCGCGCGTCGCCGCCGGCCTGTTCGTGGGGGCCTCCTTGGCCGTGGCCGGCGCGCTGTTCCAAGCACTCTTGCGCAACGCGCTCGCGGAGCCCTACCTGCTCGGCGTCGGGCCCGGTGCCTTGTTGGGTGTCACGGTGGCGGCCGTGATCGCCGGGGCGTCGGCGCTGCCTCCCGCGGGCCTGCGCGGAGGAGCAGCCTTCGTGGGGGCGCTCGCCGTGGGCGCCGTGATCTTCGCCGTCGCCCGGCGCACCGTGCGTTCGCCCACGGCCAGCGTGCTGCTCGCCGGGATCGCCGTGGGCGCGTTCGTCCACGCGGTGGCGACGTTGCTGTTGCATGCGGCCGTCAGCGACTGGCACGTCGTGGTGCGCTGGATGCTGGGCGATCTGGGCTTGGCCACGTGGCGGGACATTGCGTTCGTGGCCGCGGTCTTCGTCGTCGGCGGCGGTCTCGCGTGGGCCCGCGCCGGCGCCCTCGACGTGCTGACGCTGGGGGACGAGGCCGCGTGGTTCGGCGGCGTGGCGGTGCCGCGCGCGCTGGCCGTGCTCGGGGGGACCGCCTGCCTGCTCGCGGCCTCCACGGTCGCGGTGGCCGGTCTCGTGGGCTTCGTCGGGCTGGTCGTGCCTCATCTGGCGCGCGGCGTCGTGGGCACGGGGCACCGCCGCGTGCTGCCGGCTTCGGCCCTCCTCGGCGCCGGGCTGCTCGTCTTGGCCGATGCACTCGCCCGGACGGCCGTCGCGCCCGCCGTCCTGCCGCTGGGCGTCGTGACGGCGCTCCTGGGCGCCCCGTTCCTGGCGTGGTTCGTCCTCGCCCGGTCGTGAGCGGGGGAGGCGTCCGCGCGGAGACGTCCGCGCCCGTGCGACACGGGTACAAGACACGACCCGGGGGACTGCCCCCTCGCTCGCGGAGATGTCCATGATCCGTTCTCGTGGCGCCCTTTCCCTGCCCGTCTTGCTGCTGACCCTCGCCGCCGTCGGTGCGCTCGTCTGGCTCGCCATGGGCAGCGGCCTGCTCGAAGGCCTGCTCGGCACCGGCGGGAGCAGCCAGGACACGGCCGCGGAGGACGCCCTCCTCGGGCGGTCTGGCAGCGAGGAGGGCGCGGACACCGCAAGCTCCGGCGCCAAGCTCTCGGGTGCGACCAGCGGCCAAGAGCCCGGCGGCATCCAGGTGCGCCTGCTGTGGTTGGCCGACGGCAAGCCCGTCACCGACCAGCCCGTGCACCTGCTCGGCGTGCGCGGCGTGCATGTGGAGGACCGCTCCACGGATGCCCAAGGCAGCGTGCGCTTCGAGAAGGTCGCCCCCGGCAGTCGCTACACGCTGCACGTGAAGGGCACCGGCTTCGCCGAGGTGCTGCTTCGCAACATCGAGGTGCTGCCCGGCCGCGTCACCGAGCTCGCCGACCTCAACCTGGGCGACAAGGTCGTCCTCTCCGGGCGCGTCGTGGATGCGTCGGGCCGACCGGTGCCGGGAAGCTCGGTGAGCGTGCACGCCATGCGCACCGACTTGTTCCAGCGCGGCATGATCTTCGCCATGGTCGACATGGCCGCGGGCGAAGACACGCCGCTGGCCGACACGCTCACCGACGAGAACGGCATGTTCACGTTCGGGACGCTCGACAGCGGGCGCTACCGCTTGGCCGCCCGCTCCTCCGGCTACGCAACCGACTACGAGGAGAACATCCTCGTCCGCACCGATCGCGATGCCACCGTGCTCACGTTGGTGCTCGGCCGCGGGGCCGACGTCAAGGGCGTCGTGAAGGACGACGAGGGCAAGCCGGTGCCCGGCGCGCTCGTGCGCGCCGTCCGCGACGAAGGCCGCCGCTTCAGCCCGGGTGGCTTCGTGCAGCGCGAGGACGCCGTCACGGACGAAGCGGGGCGCTACGTCATCGACACGCTCGTCCCGGGGACGGGCTACCGCTTCGGTGTCATTGCCGACGGCTACCCGACCCAGTGGCAAGTGCAGGCCGTCGACGTCGAGGCGGGCATGACGAAGGACTTCGTCCTTCCTCGCGGCGCCCGCATCGAGGGCGTGGTGCGCGAGAAGGGCACGGGCAAGCCCGTGGCGGATGCCGAGATCGTCGTCATGGCCGGCCAGATGGGCGGCATGGGTGGCGGTCGCCGCGGCGGCGGCGCGTCGAGCAACGCCACGATGGGCACGCAGACCACTCGCACCGACGCGGACGGCAAGTACGCCTTGGACCCCGTCCAAGCCGGTCCCGTCATGACGCTCAGCGTGAAGGCCGCGGGCTACACGGCGGCCTCGTCCAGCATGTTCACGGGCAACGCCCTGCCGGATCTCGTCGCGGGCGAGACCCTCGAGCACGACGTCGAGCTCGAGCGCGGCGGCCGCGTGATCGGGCGCGTCACGGAGGCCGAGGGCGGTGAGCCGATCGTCGGTGCCGCCGTCGAGGCCACGGGCAACTTCGCCATGATGTGGACGGGTGCGCCCGCCGCCGTCACCGACACCGACGGTCGCTACGAGATCGTCGGCCTGATGCCGGGTACGTACGGCGTGTCCGTTCGCGCGTCGGGTTTCGCTGACGTCCAGACCGAGCCCACGGTCACCATCTCGGACCAAGGGGGCGAAGGTCAGATCGACGTGGCGCTCTCGGGGGCAGGCCGCCTGGTCGGCCTCGTGGTGGACGGCGCCGACGAGCCAGTCGCCGGCGCCAAGGTCTTCGCGCGCGGTCAGGTGCCGGAGGGCGAAGAGCCCGCCCGACGCGGCCCCGGTGGGCGCGCGATGCAGCGGTTGCGCGAGGAGCTCGACCCGCACCTCACCGTGACCGACGAGGAAGGGCGCTTCGTGCTCGATGGCCTCGCGCCTCGCCTGGCATGGAAGGCCGCGGTGCTGGCCGAGGGCTTCGTCGAGACCGAGAGCGAGCGCGTGCGCTTGGCCGAGGGCGACACGCGCGAGGTGCGCATCGTGCTCCAGCCGGGCGGCGTGCTCGAAGGGCGTGTCGTGGGCGAGGATGGCCGCTGGGTTGCCGGCGCCCGGATCCGCCACGGGCTGCTCGACGACGACATGGCGCGCCGCGCGCAGATCAACGCATGGGAGGTCCAGGCCCAGCTCGATCCCGAGGTCATCGTCAGTGCCGACGACGGCACGTTCCGCCTGACCGAGCTCAAGACGGGTCAGCAGATCGTGCAGGTCGAGGCCGAGGGATTCGTCACGCTGATCAAGCGCGACGTGCGGATGGAGGCCGGACAGATCCGCACGGGCTACCTGGTCACGGTGCGCCACGGCGAGACGATCCGCGGCCGTGTGCTCGGCGACGACGGTACGGCTGTCGAGGGCGCGATGGTCGGCATGAACCCGGGTGGGCGTCCGGCCATGGGGCGCTCGAGCGAGGGTGGCGAGGCTGCGACCGAGCCCGTGACCGACGACGTGGCTCCGCCGCTGTTCGCGCGCAGCGAGGCCGACGGCAGCTTCGAGATCACGAACGTGCCGCCGGGCAGCTACTCGATCTACGTATGGTTCGCCAACGGCTGGCGCGGCCTGGGCACGGGCTCGGCCGCGGCCGTCCGCGACGACCAGCCGGTCCCGGGCACGAACGACGTGGAGTTCCGCCTCGAGAAGTCCACCGCCGAGGACTCGCCCTTCGGCCGACCCGGCCGCGGCGGTCGCGGCGGTCGCTGACGCGCGCGGAGGTGTCTGAACCCGTGTCTGGGAGCGCAGCGACACTGACACGGGGTCTGACACCGTAGTGCGTCTCCCGCTTGGGTTCAGACCCCGTGCCCGCGGCGCTGCTGCGCAGCACCGCATCACGGGATCAGACCCCGCGCTCGGCAAGCCCGAGCGCCGACTCCGCGCGGGAGCGCGGAACAAGCATGTGAGGCGCCCGCTTGGGTTCAGACCCCGTGCCCGCGGCGCTGCTGCGCAGCACCGCATCACGGGATCAGACCCCGCGCTTCCTCCTACCCGCCCCCTGCGTCCGGCGGCGGCCAGGGCAGCAGCTCGAAGACGACGTTGCGGGTTCCGGCCGTGACGCCGGCCTTGCGCACGCGCGCGTCGCGGTGGTCCTGCGCTTCGGCGACGAAGCCCGCCGCGTACCACACCACGACCTCGTAGGTGCCCGGCGCCAGGGGCTCCAGGCGGAAGCGTCCCGCCGCGTCCGTCTCGCCGCTGACCAGCGCTCGCACACGCCCGTCGGCCACACGAGGCTCCCCGTCGGCACGCGGCTCGCGTGCGTAGACGAAGGCGCCCACGGCGACGCTGCCGCTCTCGCCACGCACCACGCCTTCGATGGCCATGGCCGGCGGCAGCACCGCTACGACCGGTGCCGGGTCGCCGTCCTGGGGCACCGCGATGTCGTGGCGGTACCACGTCCCGTAGCCCTCGCGCTCGATCTTGACCACATGGCGTCCGGGCTCGAGCCCCTCGATGGCGAAGGTGCCCGCCGCATCCGTGCTGATCGAGCGCGTGCCCAGCAGCGCGTCGGCACGGAACGCATCCCGTAGCTCGCCCTCGTCCTCCGGCCGCACGACACCCCAGCGCACGCGCGCGCCCTCGATCTGCCGACCGTCGGGGTCTTCCACGCGACCCACGAGCCGGGCGCCTTGGTCCAGGGTGACGTCGACAGTGCGCACTTGCCCCGGCAGCAAGCGGAGCGGGCCTTGTCGGGCCGCCGCGTGGTTGGCGTGCTGGACGACGAGCGTGATCGCCACGTCCGAGGGCAGCCCACCAAGTCGGTAGCTGCCGTCGGGGTGCGTGACGGCTTGCCGTCCGGCGACGCGTTCGCGGGCGCGTCGATCACCATCGACCTCGACGCGCACGACGGCGCCGCTCACGGGCGCCTTCTCGTCGGTCCGCACCTGGCCCGTCAGCACGGCGCCGTCGTCCAGCTGTACGTCGCGGACGATGGGGCCCGGCGGGTCAGGCATCACGACCTTGACGTCGGCGTCCTCGACCAACGGTGCGAAGCCGGTGGCGTCCACGCGCAGCACGTGCTCCCCGGCCCGGATCCCCGCGAGGCGCCACGCTCCTTGGAGGTCGGTCGTGGTGGTGCGTTCTCCGCGCCAGCGCGCGCGGCGCTCCGTGAGACCGACCGTGGCGTAGGGCACGGCGCGTCCTGCGAGATCGGTGACCGTGCCCGTCACCTCGCCGCCCGCGACCAGCTCGCGATCGATCTCGAGCAGGCCGCCGGCCTCCACGACGAGACCGCCGAGGCCCTTGAGATCGGCCTCGTCCGTCTGGACGAAGCCGGGGGCGCGCGCCAGGAACAGGAGCACCGGACCGGGGTGCGCGTGGGGAAACACGTACTTCCCGTCACCGTCCGCGGTCGCGCTCAGCGGAGACACGCCCGCGAGCGAGCCGCTGGCCAGCGTGACCTCGGCGTAGGGCACGGGCTTGCCCGTCTCGGCTTCGCGGATGACGCCTTGGACGCGACCGCTGGCTTCCAGGACGAGGTCACGCTGCAGGAAACCCGTGGTGGCCACCACGAACGTCCCGGCGGGCGCGTGATCCGGATGCGCGGCCTCGAGGAAGTAGCGCATGCCGGGAACCAGCACGTCGAGCTCGTACACGCCATCGGGCCCGGACGTGGTCTCCACGCGGTCGACGCGCACTTCGCCCCCGGAGGGCAGGGCCACGGCGATGACACGCGCACCGACCAGCCCCTGTCCGCCCGTCTCGCGTACGCGGCCACGGAACCCGGCGCCCTCGTCGAGCACCATGCGGACGGCGCTGCCGTGTTCGTCGAGGGACACCACGACGCCGCCGCGGAAGCCGGTGGCGTGACCGCGCGCGGATGCCCGCAGCGTGTAGGTGCCCGGCGGCAGGTCGTCGAGGACGAACTCGCCGAAGCGATCCACCTCGACGTCGGCGAGGGGCACCCCGCCCTCCTGGAGCTCCAGCAAGCCGCGACGCAGGTCGAAGGCGTCGCCCGTGCCCGGACGCGCGGCGAACGCCTGCACGCGCGCCCCTTCGAGCGGACGGCCGCGGGCATCGACGACTTCGCCCCGCAGGGACGTCGGCGCACCCAGGAGCAGCTCACCGAGGTCCGTCGTCTCGCCCACGCGGACGTGCACACCACGCCGTTGCACGTCGCGGTAGGGGGCGTGACGCAGCACGAGGACGCCGCCGGTGAACGCAGGCAGCCGCTCGAACACGAAGGCCCCGTCGGCGTCCGTGCGCGCCATGGCCCGCCCCTCGGGGGACGCCTCCTCGGGCGCGGTCGCGGGATCGAACGTCGCGTCGGCGCGCCAGTACACGCGCACGACCACGTCGGTCAGCGGGCGGATGCCGACTTCGGGGACGTGGTGCAATACCTTGCCGCGCAGCACGCCCTCACCGCGGGGACGTGCTTCCAGACCCGGGAGGTGGCGCTCGCGGGCTTCGCGGTCCAGGCGCTCGAAGAGCCGTGCTTCGACGGCTTCGAGGTCTTCGCCGTTCGTGGCGTTCACGTCACGCGCAGGCGCTCCGGCTCCGCTTGCCAGCCACCAGCCGGCAGCGATCGCGAGCACCGTGAGGAGACCCAGCAGGAGGCGATCGCGACGCATGGAGGAAGCCTACCCGGCCATGACGTCGACCGGCGGGCCGTGGGGCGCGATCAGTGGTCGGCGGGGGTGAGGGCGACGAGCAGCACCATGCGCTCGAAGCTGTCGCCGGTGCGCACGTCGAAGGCGATGGCCACCACGCCGCCCTCGGGCGGGAGGTCGGCGGTCTCGGTGCGTGTCGTACGCGCCCAGGTCGGGCGATGCACGATCAGCGGTTCGGCGTCCTTGGCGGGGCGGATCTCGATCTCGGTCAGCGGCTCGACCACGTCGGTGCGCGATGCTTCCACCACCAGGCGCGTCGTCTCGCTGTCGCCCTCCGGCTCGAGGAGACGCACGGTGAAGGCGTAGCCTGCGTTGAGCGTGGAGCTCTCCACGCGCCATGCACCGCTACCCGTGGGGACCACCTCGCGGTTGAAGGAGATCTCGCGGCCGGCCAGCCACTCGACGGGGGCGGCGCCGACGATCAGCGACGTCGCCCATGCCCGCAGCTCGCGCGCGTCGCGGCGCTTGCGCTCGCGGGAGAGCCACGCACCGGCAACCTCGGGTGCCCCGACACTCACGCCCGGCGATGTGGCGTCCTTCTCGTTGGCGGGCGGGGCCGGGCCGACGAGCGCGTGCGCTTCCACCCGCCACCTCGGACCGTCGGTCTTCGGCTGGGTATCGGCCGTGTCCAGGGTCTGCGCTGCGGGCTCGCTCTCGGCCGCTTCCTGCACGGCCTCGTCGCTCTGGCCGGCGCCTGTCTGCGGAGCGGTGGGCGCGGGCACGGTGGCCGGGGGGTGCTCGGTACCGGTCGGGAGGTCGTCACCCCGCGCGACGGCCGCCAGGGCCTCGGCCAGCCGTGCGTGCCCCGCCGGCTCCGCCAACACCATCCAGAGGTGCGAGCCGAAGTCGACCACTTGGCTGGCGTCGGCACGCCGCATCAGGAACGTCCGGATGTCGAGCTGGGTTGCGTCGCCGCCGTAGAGCGCCGTTGCGTCCACCAGGCGGTGTTCGCGCAGATCCTGCAGCTCCGGCGAGGTTGGCTGCGAGGGGGGTGGCGCCGGCGTCTCGGCGGGCCGCATGCGTGTGCCGGACAGGGTGTCGGCTTGCAGCTCGGCGGCCGTCTGTGCCCGTTCCCGCGAGAGACCCTTCAAGGCCATGAGCAGGTCCGCGGCACGGGAGCGCGCGTCGTCGCGGCCATCCGCCGCGTCGCGCAGCCACGTCTCCTCCAGGCGCACGGGGCTGTCCGCCCAAGCGGCCAGTGCGGTCGTGGCCTCGCCCAGCAGCTCCGCGCGGCGATCTGCCGCCTTGTCGAGCAGGTCGATCAGCGCCACGAGCGCATCCACGCGGCGCGCCGGATCGTGGGCCAGCAGCCGGCGGCCCAGGCGCCGTGCCTCGACCACCTGCGGGTCGGGCTCGTCGGCGCGGACGGTGCCCACGGGCACCGAGGTCACCCCGACGGCGACGACGAGCAGGGCTGCGAGCAGGCGACGCATGAACGGGCTCCCGAGAGGTGGGGAGCCATGGTGGCCCAAGCGGCCGGGGCGCGAACGCAGGAGCTTGGCAAAACCCGGGCACCGCTGCTGAGCGGCGCCGCCCGGCAGATCGCCTGCGGGCGGCCTACTTGCCGCGCTTCGTGCCCTCGCGCCACGCCTCTTCGAACTCGTCCCAGTCCACGTCCTTGAAGGCCTCGTTCACGGCCTTGTCCAGAGCGGCCTGCGGACCGAAGCCGCCGGTCGGCCGGGGCGCACTGTTCGCGGCTTCGGGGTCGTCGGGATCACCGCCGCCGTCACCGCCATCACCCGGCGGGGTGTCCGGCGGGGAGCCATCGCCAGGTCCCTCGTCGCCACCGCCGTCTTCGTCGTCCCCGTCGTCCCCGTCGTCGTCGTCATCGTCCTTGCGCGGACGCGGACGGAAGCCGCCGAAGTCCTTGTCCAGCTTGACCTCGCCCTTGAGCGTGTCGAAGTACACCTGCAGGATGTGGCCCCACTTCTCGTTGTACTTCTTGTTCTTGGGAACGATCTCACGCAGGAAGTAGATGAGCGACCAACCCTGCGCGTAGCAGATGCCGGGGTACGAGTAGTACTCCCCTTGCGTGAAGCGCACGAAGTCGGGGAGCGGCGTGTAGCCGCCGTTGCCGTCGTACTGGCGACGGCCGTTCTCTTCCTTCACGACCTTGCGCTGGCCCGTCACGATCGCGCCCTTGATGGTGCCGACGCGCCAGTCGAACGGCTCGATCTTGAACTTGCCGCCCTTGTACTTGGCGCCGGCGTAGTAGTCGCCGTGCCCCTCGTTGAACCACGAGTGGGGGGCGACGTTGCCCACGCTGTAGTAGATGTACTGGTGGAACGCCTCGTGATAGAGCACCGCGAGCGTGTCGTCGTCGGGCTTCTTGCTGGGGCTGGCATCGTAGAACACCAGTTCCTCGTCGCCGCTGCTCCAGTAGCCGGCGCTCCCGCCGGGAGCGCCGTAGGACATGTACTCCCGGCGGTCCTTGCAGATGCGCACGATGGACACGGCCTCGATGGGCTCGGACGGGGGGAACTGGACCTCGTAGACCTGCTCACGGATGGCTTCGATGCGCTCCGCGATGATCTTGGCGAGCAGCTTGTTCTTCCCGTTGTTCGTGTTGTAGACGATGACGTAGTTCTTCTTGGGGCTGACGACGACGTCCCAGCCCTTCACCAGACCGCGCTCGATCTCGCGTCGACGCTTGGCCGAGATGTTGACGCCGTCCAGACAGTCGCGGCTCTCGATGTCCTCGGCCTTCTTGTCGAACCACATGAACGACTTGGCGATGCGCTCGAAGGAGCTCTCGTAGCTCTTGCGCAGCTTGCCGCCGCACGTCATGTAGACGCCGTACTCGACGTTGTCCTTGGCGAAGACGGCCAGCACCATGAAGAGGCTGATCTGGTCGCCGAAGCGGCTGGGCACGGAGCGCTCGATCTTGTAGAGCACGCCCGGGATCTTCGGCTTGTCCTTGGAGTCGATCTTCTTGTCCGGGTCGTCCTTGAGCTCGTTCATCTCGTCGTCTTCGACCCCGGAGACGGACAAGGCGTGGACGATGGTGGCGTCCCACGCGCTCTTGGGGCGGTAGCCACGCAGGGCGCGGGCGATCTCGGGCGGGAGACCGTCCGGCAAGCCCTCGTTGCCGCCTCCCGTCGTGACGCCGCCGCCCACGCCGCCTTCGACCGTGTCGATCTTGACGACCTCGACCTCGACGTCGTAGGTGCCGCGCGCTTGGCCCTTGCTCTTCGGGTCGGCAAAGCGCACGACCATGCCGCGGTTCTCTTCCTCACCGGGCTGCAGGGGCACGCGCTCGAACCCCTTGAACATCTTCAGCGAGAACTTGTGGGCCCGGTCGCGGTAGGTCCAGTTGGTCGGCGGCGCCCCGGCCTCGGCGCGACCGCCGCCCGCAAGCAGCACGGCACCCAGCGCGGCGATGGCGAGCCAGCGCACGGCGGCGATCCGGCCGAGGACGCGGTGTCCGCCCGGAACCTCAGGTCGTCTCTGCATGGACCAGCTCTCCTTCCAGACGCCACACGGCTCGCCGCGGCGAGCCCTTCCCCAGGCGTGCACGGTGCGCTCGAGTCGATGCGATCCGGTGTGCGCCGGGTCGCGGCGTGAGCCTACGGCCATCTCCGGGGGCAGGCGTGGCCCCGCCCTGGGGTTGGACGTCACGCGTGTTCGCGCGTTCCCACGACCTTTCCGATCGGCTCGCCAGGGCCCCGTCCCGAAGCGCCGGGTCCTACGTCAAGCGGCCGGCGCGGCGGAGGAACTCCTCCTCGTCGACCGTGGCCACACCCAGCTCCTCGGCCTTCTTGCGCTTGGAGCCGGCCCCCGGGCCGGCCACCAGCAGGTCGGTCTTGGCCGACACGGAGGAGCCCGCCCGCCCGCCCAGGGCCTCCACGAGGGTCTTGGCCTCGTCGCGGGAGAGGCGCTCGAGCTTGCCCGTGAACACCACCGTCAGGCCCTGGAACGGCCCGTCGGACTGCCCTTCCCAGGGGGTGGGGGCCACGCCCCGGGCCTTCATGCGGGCCAGCATGTCGCGGTTGCGCGGCTCCGCGAACCACGTGGTCACGGCGTCCGCCAGGGCGTCTCCGACCTCGTCGAGCGCGAGCAGCGACTCGTGGTCGGCCGCGGCCACCTCGTCGAGGCTGCCGAAGGCCCGCGCCAGGATGCGCGAGCCGCGCTCCCCGACTTCGCGGATGCCGAGCCCGAAGAGGAAGCGGTCCAGGGGTACGGCCTTGGCCTCCTCGATGGAGGCCAGGAGGTTGTCGACGCTCTTCTCGCCTTGGCGCTCGAGGGCGACCAGGTCCTCCCGGCGGTCCACGAGGGCAAACAGGTCGGCTGCGTCGTCAAGCAGCCCGGCCTCGTGGAACTGCGCCGCCTGCTTGTCGCCCAGGCCCCGGATGTCGAGCGCCTTGCGGGACGCGAAGTGCACGAGGTGCGCCACGACCTGGGGGGGGCACGCGAAGTTGTCACATCGGAGCGCGACGCGCTCCGGGTCGCGGTGGAGCCCGGTCCCGCAGCCGGGACAGAGGCTGGGTACCTCGATGGGGCGTTCCTTGCCCGTGCGCTTCTCGGGGAGGGCGCGCAGGACCTTGGGGATCACGTCGCCGGCGCGCTCGATCTCCACCTCGTCGCCGATCAGCAGGCCCAGCCGCGCGAGCTCGTCCACGTTGTGCAGCGTGGCGTGGCTCACCGTGACGCCCGCGAGGAAGACCGGCTCGAGGATGGCCCGCGGGGTCACGACGCCGGTTCGGCCCACGCTCCAGTCGACGTCACGCAGGCGCGTGAAGGCCCGACGCGGCGGGAACTTCCAGGCCACGGCCCAGCGCGGGCTGCGGCTGCGCATGCCCAGGCGCTCCTGCAGCCCGCCGTCGTCCACCTTGATCACGACGCCGTCCAGCTCGTAGGGCAGGTCCTCGCGGGTGGCCAGCAGCTCTGCGTGTCGCGCGACGACCTCGTCGGCGCCGACGGCCACGCTGGCTTCGGGGACGGTGGGCAAGCCCCAGCGCGCGTAGGCAGCGAGCCACGCGCTCTGCGAGGCGGGCTTCTCGCCTTCGATGCCGCCCTGTGCGTACGCGAAGAAGCGGATCGGCCGCGCCGCGGGGATGCCCGGGTCGAGCTGGCGCAGCGATCCTGCGCAGAAGTTGCGCGGGTTCTGGAAGGTCCGCTCGCCGGCTTCTTCGGCGGCGCGATTGAACGCCTCGAAGTCGGCCTTGCGTACGTACGCCTCGCCACGCACGGCGACGTACGCAGGGACGCCCTTCCCACGCAGGCGCCGCGGGATGCTGCGGATCGTCTTGGCGTTCGTGGTGATGTCCTCGCCGACGAAGCCGTCGCCGCGCGTCGCGGCCACCACCAGCAGGCCGTGCTCGTAGATCAGCTCGAGCCCCACGCCGTCGATCTTGGGCTCCACGCTGTAGGTGCGCGGCGAGTCGTCCTTGAGGAAGCGGTCGGCGGAGACCACCCACTCCCGGAAGGCCGCCTCGTCGAGCACGTTGTCCAGCGACACCATCGGGCTCGGATGGGGGAAGGACGGGAAGCCCGCGGCCACCTCGCCGGGCACCCGATGGGTCGGGCTGTCGGGGTCGTCCAGCTCCGGGTGGCGGGCCTCGAGGTCGACCAGCTCGCGGTACAGGGCGTCGTACTGCGCGTCCGTCAGCTCGGGGTCGTCCAGCACGTAGTAGCGGTGGTCGGCCTCGCGGAGCAGGTCCCGAAGCTCGGCAACGCGGCGGGCGGGGTCCTTCGACATCCGCCGGATCCTACGCGCGTGCCCCCCGGCCCGTTCGCACCGGCGAAGGGCCCGGGCCCAGGCCTGCCGAGCCAGGGACGCGGGTGCCCGCTACCTTGGCTCCCCCCATGCCCTTCGCGCAGAGCCTCCTGCTGACGATCTACTACGGCCTGCTCGGGCTCGTGTCCGCCGTCATGCTCTACCGCGCGTTCCTCATCGTGCGGTACCTGCGCCACCCGCGCGGCGACCCGGCTCCCGCGTCCCGCTTCGAGCAGGTGCCGGTCGTCACCGTGCAGCTCCCCGTGTTCAACGAGCGCTTCGTGGTGGAGCGCCTCATCGACGCGGTGTGCGCCCTGAAGTGGCCTCGCGATCGGCTCGAGATCCAGGTGCTCGACGACAGCACCGACGACACCAAGGAGATCGCCGCGGCCAAGGTCGCGGCGATGCGAGCCCAGGGTTTCGACGTCGTCCACCTGCACCGCGTCGATCGCAGTGGCTACAAGGCCGGCGCGCTGGCGGCCGCCATGCCCAAGGCGCGGGGCGACCTGCTGGCGGTGTTCGATGCGGACTTCGTGCCCGAGGCCGACTTCCTCGAGAAGACCGTCGACTACTTCACCGACGTCAACGTCGGCTTCGTGCAGACGCGGTGGACGTACCTCAACCGCGGCTACGGCATGCTCACCCAGGGCATGGGCATGCTCATGGACGGCCACTTCGTGCTGGAGCAGGTCACGCGCTCCCGCGGCGGCTACGTCTTCAACTTCAACGGGACGGGCGGCATCTGGCGTCGGCAGGCCATCGAAGCGGCCGGAGGCTGGGACGCGGACACGATCTGCGAGGACACCGACCTCTCGTACCGCACGTACCTCGCCGGCTACCGCGGCGTGTTCCTGCGCGACGTCGAGTGCCCGAGCGAGCTTCCCGTCCAGATCACGGCCTTGAAGAGCCAGCAGCACCGCTGGGCCAAGGGCCTGACGGAGTGCTTTCTCAAGATCATCCCGCAGCTGTGGCGCAGCCCGCTCTCGTTGCGCCAGAAGCTGGAGGGCACGTTCCACCTGGGGGCCAACCTGGCGTTCCCGGCCAGCCTGTTCATGACCGTGGTGGCCCTGCCCGTGATGCTCGTGCGCATCGGGCTCGGCTCGGACGGGGCCAACCTGGCCCAGCTCGTCGACTCGTTCGTGTTCTTGCTGGTCATCGTGACGCAGGTCCTCTTCTACGTGGTCGCCACCCGGGAGGCGCACCCGGGCGACTGGGTGCGCCGGCTGCGCTTCCTGCCCTTCTTCCCCCTGGTCGGGGTGGGCCTGGCGGTGAACAACGCGCGCGGCGTCTTGGAGGCCCTGGGTGGCCTGAAGACCGAGTTCGTTCGCACGCCCAAGCTGGGCGTCCTGGGCGACGACAAGAAGCTGGTCCGCAAGCGCGAGCGCTCCTACACGGGCGGTCGTGACATGTGGCAGGCGGTCATCGAGATCGGCCTCGGGCTCTACTACGTGTTCATGGCGGCCGTGCAGAGCCGCCACATGGCGATGGGGGCCGTCGTGACCGGCGTGCTCTCCCTGGGGCTGTTCACCATGGGCGGGGCGACCCTTCGTGCCCTCTGGATCCGCCACCAGGCCCGGCGCGAAGCCCTCGCCGAGGCGGCCCAGAGCCCGGTTGTCCGGGCCTCCCTGGCCGAGACCGTGCCCGAGGAGCTCCCCGCGGGCGTCTGACGGATCGGGCCCTCCGCCTCAAGCAGGGGGGGGAAACCGTCCGACAAGTGGGATGACGCCCTGTCATCTCCGGGAGCCCCATGGGACGCATCCTGATCGTCGAGGACGAGGAAACCCTGCGTGACGTGCTCGCCCGGCACCTCACGACCCAGGGCCACACCTGCGAGCAGGCCGGCAACGGCGAGGAGGGCGTGCGCAAGATCCTCGCCGACAAGGACGGCTACGACCTGATCATCAGCGACATCCACATGCCGAAGATGGATGGCCTGGCCTTCCTTCGGCGGGTGCGCCCCTACGTCGAGTCCGTGACGCCGTTCATGATCCTGACGGCCTACGACGAGTGGAAGTACGCCATGGAGGCGATCCGCCTCGGCGCGTGCAACTTCCTGCAGAAGAACCCCTTCGACCTGGTCGAGATCGCCGACGCCGTCAACCGCGCGCTGGAGCTCAGGCAGGTCTACAAGCTGCGCATCAACTACAAGGCGCAGCTCGAACAACGGCTCGCCGAGAAGGAAGACGAGCTGCGTCGCACGTACGACGGCACGGTGATCGGCTTCGCCTCCATGATCGAGGGCAAGGATGCCAGCACGATGGGCCACCTGTGGCGCGTGCGTGACATCTGCACGCTGCTGGCCCGTGAGATGGGCTTCAGCGAGCGCGAGCTGCGCGACGTGCAGCTTGGCGCGATGCTGCACGACGTCGGCAAGTACCGCGTTCCGGACGCGATCCTCACCAAGCCCGGCCCGCTCGACGAAGACGAGTGGAAGGTGATGCGCATGCATCCCGAGTTCGGCGCGGACTTCGTGGCCCGCATCCCGTTCCTGGCCGCGGCCAGCACGGTCATCCGTCATCACCACGAGCGCTGGGACGGCGGCGGCTACCCCGATGGCCTCGAGGGCGAGGACATCCCGCTGGCCGCACGCATCTTCGCGTGCGTGGATGCGTACGACGCGATCATCAGCGAACGCTGCTACAAGGGCGCGCAGCCGTCCTCCGTGGCGATCGCCGAGCTTCGGCGCTGCGCCGGCACCCAGTTCGATCCCGGCGTCGTCGAGGCCTTCGAGCGCTGCTTGCCGCGCATCGAGGCCCTCACGAAGGACGCCGCCGAGCGCTACAAGGCGGAGATCGAGGCGATCGGCCTCGGCCAGCTCCCGGATCGCGCCGGCGTCCAGAAGATGGTCAAGGCCCGGGTAGGCACCGGATAAGGACCATGTCCTCCGCGCCCCCGCTGGCCGACCCCCTGCGCGCGTTCCTCTCCGGGAAGCGCCGCTCGCCGCGCGTCGAGATGCGACTCGATGCGCACGTCCACGCTGCCGCGCTGAGCGTGCGCGCCCAGGTCATGGACGTGTCCGAAGGCGGCGCGCTCGTCGCGATCAGCTCCTCCGACCTCGCGGAGGAGGGTCTTGCTGACGGCCTGGCCCTGATGTCGCTCCACGAGCGACTGGCGGCCGGGTTCCGGCTCGTGCTCGACGGCGTGGGCCTCGAACGCGACGCACTGGCCGTGCGTGTCGCCACCCGGATGGGCGAAGACGACCTCACGTACGTGGGGTGTCGCTTCACGAGCCCGCTCACCGTCGCCGAGCAGCGCCGCATCGGGCTCCTCGACGAGCAGCGTCCGCTGGTGACGCCCGAGTGGACCGAGCCGGTCCTGCTCGAGGCCCTGCCCCTGCTGGTGCGCAAGGGCGTCTGCGTCGACGTGTTCGCCTTCGGGGGCGAACGCTTGGCGGGCCCCACGTTCGTGGGACGCCTCGTGGGCATGGGCGGGACCGCGTTGTGCGTGGCCAGCTACATCGCGCGCGACCGCGGCGTCTTCGAGACCGTGGGCGACGCGCCGCTGCGCATCGAGCTGCGTCGCAACGGCGTCGAGCTCTGGACGACGCAGGCTCGCCCGGCGGCCGTGCGCCCCGGCGCGGAACCGCTCGATCCGGTCGAGATCGGCCTCGTGGCCGAGCAGACACCGCCGCTCGCGATCCGTGAGCTGCTCGTCCCGCGCCGCTGAGGGCTACTCGCCCGAGCCCCCTCCGTCGGGTGCGCCGGCATCCTTGCCACCGCCATGGCCGTCGTCGGAGCCCTTCTCACCGAGCAGCGGCGAGAAGCGGTAGTACGACTCCAGGCTCAGGATCGACATGGCCGTGGAGAAGATGCGCCCGCCGTTGAGCACGGTGGGGTCCGGGTCCCAGGAGCCGCGCAGCTCGTCGGGAGACTGGCGCTGCTTCTCGGGATACATCTTCTTGATCTTCTGGTTCCACGCACGCCAGTACTTGCCACCCATCTGGTGCATCGCGAGCGTGCCGTAGTACCAGTAGTAGTGGTACCAAGCGACGTTCTGGTCTTGCGACATGCCGCTCATCCACTCGGGCGTGAACTTGATCAGGAAGTTCGCAGACCCGATCTGGAACGGGTGGCTGCGCTTGTAGCCCATGAAGAAGCGGCAGACCATGCCGACGGCCGTCATGCTGATCTTCTGCGCGCCGCGCGTGTCCTTGCCCTGCAGCTCGAAGTAGCTGGTGAACGCTTCGAACTGGCGCTGGATCCCGACCTCGTGCTCGTAGTCGTCGGAGAGGTCCTCGGGCTTCTCGATCTCGCCCGTGATGTCGAGCGAGCAGCGCTCGAGCCAGTCGTCGATGCCGTCCCAGCTCTTCTGGGCCACCTCGAGTCCCAGCATGTCGGCCATCTTCGTGGCCATCAGCACCCAGGACGTGCAGGACGTGTCGCTCTGCACGTACCGGGGGCCGTAGCGCCACCCGGCGCCCGGCGTCTGCACGCGCACCATGTAGTCGATGCCCCACTGCGCGGGCTCGGCCAACGTGTCGTCGCCGGTCAGGCCGTAGGCCTCGTTGATGCCCCAGACCGCCATGCCGATCAGGTACGCGTAGATCCAGCTGTCGTCGCCGCCGCCCGTGACGGGGAAGCCGCCGTCGTAGAACTGCGTGGCGGCCAGGAACTCCGACGCGCGTCGAATGGTCTCGTTGTACTTGCCGTGGTCGCCCTGGTAGCCGGCGCCGAGGAAGGCCAGCAGCGAGAGGCCCGTGTACGCAGGCTCGCAGTTGACGACGCCCCCGAAGCCCTTCTCGTTGCCGTCCCAGACGCCGATCGGGTGCTGCTGTCGTGACAGCCAGCGCAGGCCGTCCTCGACAGCGCGCTCGGTGGCCTGGGTCAGGCCGAACAGGCCCTTGTCCATGGCGGCGCGGCGATTGGCCGCGCGATCGAACTCCTTGATGCGCGGCGCGAAGGGCGAGGCGACGCGTTCGTACCACGACGTCCACGCGCTCCGGAGCCGACCGAAGCGGTGGCTCGTGAGCCGCTCGAGGGCGAACTCGCCCTCACGCAGCATGTCCTCGCTGTAGGGCTGCACCGAAGCGACGAGGTCCACCAAGGCATCGAACGAGGCCTTCGTGCGGATGTAGCCGAGGCCACGCACGGCGGACAGCTCGCTTTCCTTGGGCTTGGGCCGCGGGCGGAAGGCCTCCACGTAGTCCTTGACGGCCCGATCGGGATCTACCCCTTCCAGGGCGCGGAAGGCGAACATGCGAAGCGCGCGGTCCTTCTGCTCGTAGAGCGCGATCTTCAGCAGGTCGTCGTAGGCGCTCTTGACCGCGAAGCGACCGCAGAGCTCGATGGCCGTGTACTGGGCATCCGTGTTGTTCGAGTTGACGAGCGCCGGCATCTCGGCCGTGACCTTGGCTTCGGCGCGCTTGCCGAAGCGCAGCAGGCCCTGACGCGCGGCGTCGCGCACCTCCCAGCTCGAGTCTTCGCGAACGATCTGGATCAGCCGGTCGAGCACCTTGTCGGGCACGTCCAGCTTGGGATCCGGGAGCGGCTCGACGACGGGGCGCGCGACCTTCTCGCCCGTGACGACGGCGCCCGACGGCTTCTCCTGCCCGGGGAGGCGGCCGCGGACCGAGCGCCACGGCAGGCGCGCCAGCGCCAAGACGGCGGCGTCGCGCAGGTCCTGCTTGGACGAGCGGCTGAGTCCCAGGAGCTCGTCGACGTCCTTGAGCGTGGCCAGCTCGGTGATCGCCTTCAGGTTGGCCTGCAAGGTGGTCTTCTTCGGGCTCTTGGAGGCCACGTACACGAACGAGGAGATGCCACCGTCGTAGCCGATCTCCTTGAGCGCCCAGACGGCATAGAGCCCGGGGTAGTCGTCGCGGTCGCCCTTGACGATGCCCACCAAGGCCTCTTCGAAGTCCTTGTCGCGCCAGCGCCCGGCGGCCGATGCGGCCGCGCAGAGGATCTCCTGGTTGCGCCCCTTGCGCAGTCCGTCGGCGATGGCCTTCTTGGCCTCGGGGAACTTGCGCCCCTCGCCCGGCGCCAAGCGGCCCGCCATGTAGAGCCCCGCGGCCTGCACTTCGACGGAGCGGCGACCGCTGGCGAGGTGGGCGATGCCGTCGTCGACTTCGGGGTGACGCCAGGCGCCCAGGACGTGGGCCAGCGCGATCTGCTCGCTGTCCTCCTTGGCCTTCAGCGCCTTCTTCCACCACTTCTTGAACTCGGCGTCCTTCAGCAGCGTGGTGGAGAGGGCCTCTTCGCCCATGGCGCGCAACGCTTCGCCCGCCGCCACGGCGAGATAGGGGTCCGAGAACTCGACCGCGGCCTCGAGGAGCGGCATGGCCGCCTCCACGTCCTTGCGGTCGCGGATCTTCTCGATCTCCTCGTAGATGTCGTCCGGCGCGCCTTCCAAGCGGTACGTGTTGCCGGCCACGACCGGCGCCCCTCGCAGCAATCCGACGGCAACGAGGGCCAGGGCGGCGGCCCCCAGCAGGAGGCGATGCAGGTGGCGTCGTGTCACGGGCAGGCTCCGGGCGCGGGGGGCCACCCCAGATGGGTGGGCTCCCCCTTATAGCCCGCCTGCGTCCGCTGGAGGCCCGCCACCGGGACGCCGAACGGCCCGGTGGCGGCTCACGCCCGCTGTCCACGCGGTGCCGCGGCGTGGGCTTCGTGCGCCCGCGTCGCTACTTGGAGCCGCCCTCGTCGGGAGCGCCGGCGCCCGGTGCTCCGGCGTCCTTGCCGTTCCCGTGACCGTCGTCCGCACCCTTCTCGCCGAGCAGCGGCGAGAAGCGGTAGTAGGCCTCCAAGCTCATGATCGAAAGCGGCGTGGAGAACAAGCGTCCGCCGTTGAACCGTGTCGCATCGGGGTCCCACGAGCCTGCGAGCTCATCGGGCGTGAGTCGTTGATGCTCGGGGTACATCTTCTTGATCTTCTGGTTCCACGCGCGCCAGTACTTGCCGCCCATCTGATGCATGGCGAGCGTGCCGTAGTACCAGTAGTAGTGGAAGAACTGCAGCGACTGGTCTTGGGTAGGTCCGCTCATCCACTCGGGCGTGTTGCGCAGCAAGATGTTCGCGGCCCCGATCATGTACGGGTGGCTGCGCTTCCAGCCCATGAAGAAGCGGCAGACCATGCCGACGGCCGTCATGCTCAGCTTGCGACGCCCACTGGCATCGGCGTCGCCGACTTCGAAGTAGCTCGTGAACGCCTCGAACATGCGCTGGATGCCGACCTCGTGCTCGTAGTCGTCCGACAGGTCTTCGGGCTTCTCGATCTCGCCCGTGATGTCGGTCGTGCAGCGCTCGAGCCAGTCGTCGACGCCGTCCCAGCTCTTCTGCGCCACGTCGAGGCCGACGATGTCCGCCATCTTCGTCGCCATCAGGACCCAGGACGTGGCCGACGTGTCGCTGTTCACGTAGCGCGCTCCGTAGCGCCATCCAGCGCCCGGTGTCTGCGTGCGAACGAGGTAGTCGATGCCCCATTGCGCGGCATCGGCCATCGTGCTGTCGCTCGCGGCGCCGTAGGCCTCGTTCAAGCCCCAGACGGCCATGCCGATCACGTAGGCGAAGATCCAGCTGTCGTCACCACCGCCCGTGACCGGGTAGCTGCCGTCGTAGAACTGCGTTGCCGCCAGGAACTCCGCGCCCCGTCGGATCTGCTCGCAGTACTTGCCGTGGTCCGTGAGGTAGCCCGCACCCAGGAACGTCAGGAGCGCCAGGCCGGTGTAGGCGGGCTCGCAGTTGACGATCCCGGCAAACCCCTTCTCGTTGCCGTCCCACTGCCCCATGCCGTGTTGTTGGCGCGCCAGCCACGCCAAGCCGCTCTCGACGGCGCGCTCCGTGGCCGGGGTCACGCCGAAGAGCCCGCGTCCGATGGCGGCCTCCCGGTTGGCGGCCCGGTTGAACTGCTTGCGGCGCGGGAGGAAGGGATGCTCCACGCGGTCGAACCACTCCACCCAGACGCTTCGCAACCGCCCGAAGCGATGGCCGGTTTGGCGCTCCAGCGCGAGCTCGGCCTCGCGCTGCATCTCTTCGCTGTAGGGCTGGACGGAGGTGAGGAGGTCGACGAGTAGGTCGAACGAGGCCTTCGTCCGGATGTAGCCGAGGGCGCGCACGGCGCTCAGCTCGCTGTCCTTGGCCTTCGGCCGCGGACGGATCGCCTCTCGAAGCTCCTGGATCGCGCGCTCGGGATCGACGCCCTCCAAGGCTCGATACGCGAACATGCGCAGCGCACGGTTCTTCTGCTCGAACATCGCGATCTTGAGCACGTCGTCGAACGCGTCCTTGGCGCCGAAGAGCCCGCACAGCTCGACGGCCGTCTGCGCGACGTCCGCATCGTTCGAGGTGACGAGTGCCGGCACCTTGGCCAGGACCTTCTCGGCCGCACGCGTTCCGTAGCGAAGCAGGCCCTGGCGCGCGGCGTCACGGACTTCCCAGCTGGAGTCTTCGCCGACGATCTGGAGGAGCCGGTCGATGACCTTGTCCGGTACGTCCAACGTCGGGCTGGGCAGCGGCCGGATCACGGGGGCCGCGTCCGAGCCGCCCGTCACGACGGCTTCCGCGCCCCCGACCTGCCCGGGCAGACGACCCCGCACCCACCGCCAGGGCATGCGCCCCAGCGCCAACACGGCGGCATCGCGGAGGTCCTGCTTGGACGAGCGGCTGAGGCCGAGCAGCTCGTCGACATCCGCGGGCGTCGCGAGCTCGGTGATCGCCTTCAGGTTGGCTTGGAGCGTGGTGCGCTTGGGGCTCTTGGACGCTACGTAGATGAAGGAGCCGACGCCACCTGCGTAGCCGATCTCCTTGAGGGCCCAGACGGCGTAGAGGCCGGGGTACGGATCGCGATCCCCCTTGACGATGCCCAACAACGGGTCCGTGAACGAGCTGTCGCGCCACCGGCCGGCAGCGGAGGCCGCCGCGCACAGGATCTCCTGGTTGCGTCCCTTGCGAAGTCCGTCGTTGATGGCCTCGCGGGTCTTGGCAAACGGGCGCTCTTTCGAGGGGCGAAGGCTGCCCGCCATCATCAGGCCGGCGACTTGGACCTCCGGCGATCGGCGTCCGGAGGCGAGGTACGCCATGGCCTCGTCGAGCGTCGGGTGCCCCCACGTTCCGAGGACGTGGGCGAGCGCGACCTGCTCGCGATCCTCTTTCGCCTTGAGCGCGCTCTTGAGCCACTTCGGGAACGCGCTGCCCGCGAGCAGCGTGGTCTCCAGTACGTCCTGGGGCATCGCTCGCAGCGCTTCGCCAGCGGCGACGGCCAGGTACGTGTCGGGAAACTCGACGGACGCCTCCAGCAGCGGCAGAGCGGCTTCCGCGTCCTTGCGCTCCTGGATCTTCTGGATCTCCTCGAAGATGGCTTCCGGGGACCCCGTCAGGCGATACGTGTTGCCCGCGAGGGCCCGGCGGCTGCTCGACAGGCTCGGTGGCAACCCGAGGACGACGACGAGCGTGCCGAGCAGTGCACAAGGGGCGAGCAGGCGTCGTGACACGGGCAGGCTCCGGGCGCGGGCCCGCCCCCACGGGGCGGGCCCAGCGTTATAGCCCGGCGACCTCTGGCCGCGGTCAGGCCCAAGGGATGCGCGCGGCTCCCGCGAATCGGGGCCCCGACGCGATCGCGGCTACTTGGTACCGGCCGCGGCCTTCTGGCGGACCGCCTGCAGGGCCTCTTCGAGAGCGGCCTTCTGGGCACGCAATGCGGCCGCTTCTTCCATCGCCGCGCGGCGGCCCTCGTTGGCCTCGCGGAGGCGATCCTCGAGCGACTGCAGCGTGCGCTCGACCTCGTGCATGCGCGCTTCGACGCGCTCGCGCTGCTGGGCCTGCTCGCGGTGCATGCGCTCACGCTGCTCGGCCATCTCCTTCTGGGCCCGCTCCATCCGCTCGCGCATCTGACGCTGCGCCGCATCGGGCATGTCCCGCGGCGGCACCTCGACGTGCGGAACAAGGACGGGCGCGCGAGCCGGCGGCGGAAGCACCAGGGCTCCGCCCGGGCCGCGGCGGTCCGTCTTGCCGCTCACCAGCTTCTCGAGCAGCTTCTCGATGCGCTCCAAGCGATCGGCCGCGCCGGCGGGCGGGCCCATCGGGCGGTCGGTGCCCATGCCGCGCGCGCCCATCAGGCGCTGCATCTGGTGCTGCAGGCGCGTGAGCTCGCCGCGCATGCGGCGGTTCTCCTGCTCCAGACGCTCGAGACGACCCGCGAGCGGCGGACCGTCGTGCTCCAGCCAGGCGCCTTCGAGCAACCGGCGGAAGCGCTGCACGTGCGGATGCGCATCCGTCTTCCCCTCCAGCTCGCCGCCCAGGATCAGCGGGCCCTGGCCGGGCTTGATGCGCTGCACCTTGCCGTCGGCGCCGCGCCACACGATGACCGGCCGGCCTTCCTCCATCTCCACGGTGATGCGACGGCGCTGCGGCGCGTCATCGTCGTCGTCCGCATCGTCGTCATCGTCGGCGTCACCGTCGCGCGGCAGGCCCCAGGCCGGGCCCTTCGGCCGCACGATGCGCACCGCCTCGATCACCCGCGGCGCTTCCTCGCCCGGCTGGACCACGACGGCTTGGCCGCCGACCAGCTTGCGCACGCGAACGCGAAGCGGCTGCCCGTCGTGTTCCACGACGAAGGCCTCCTCCTCGACCTGCTCGCCCGGCTTGGGCGTGGTGGACGCGGGCTCGTCGGCACGCGCGGGAGCGGGCATGGCGACGAGAGCCAGCCCGAAGGCGGCGAGGGCCGCGAGGGAGAAGAACGCGAGACGGGACATGGGACCTCCGGAGGCGGAGGCGAGCACGCCATGCCGTCCCGCTCCGCTCCCCTGTCGTACGTCGGGCGACCGGGCCGCGTTGGGAACGGACAGGGCGATGGCCCCGCCGGGGTGGCAAGGCAGGATGGGGGTGTGGCCCCGCTGCGCCCCCGCCCTGATGCCGCCACCTGGCTGCCGGTCGTCGCCCTCGTGATCCTGCTGGCCGTCGCTATCACCGTGACCCGCCGCGTGCCCGAGTCGCCGGCCGGGCGCCTGCACACGGCGGCGGGCGCCGTCGCAGCGGCCCTGGCCCACGGCGACCTCGCGAGCGTCTGGCAGGAGCTCGCCCCGGAAGTCCGCTCCTCGCAGGCCGCCGTGGGCTGGGAGCGTCTCGCGTACACGGTCGAGGGGGCCACGTGGCGGGTGCTGGAGGTGAACGTGGCCCGCGGACGGACCACGGTGGCCTTCCTGGGCATCCCCCAGCGCTCGCCCCTGGGCTTCCGGCAGGGCGCCGGGGGCGAGGGGGCCGTCGCGGTGGACTTCATCTGGCAGGCGGAGCCGGGAGCCGCCCACGGCTGGCGGCTGGTGGCCGTGCGCGATCCCGAGCGGGCCGGTGCCGGATGATGGGGCCTCGGTCCTGGACCCTGCAACTCCGCGCCCCGCACGGCGTTGCAAGGTGTGCCCCGCCCGAGGAGATGCCTCCATGACCCCCTTCCGCCTCCGTCACGCCTGCGCCCTCGCGCTGGGTCTCGCGGGACTCGTCGCGGCCACGTCCGGCCCGGCTCGCGCCGACGTCCTGGAGCTCTCCGACGGCCGGCTCGTCGAGGGCCGCGTCGTCAAGTCGGGCGACGAGCTGCTCGTGCTCAGTCGCTTCGGCGTCAGCAGCGTCGCCGCGTCCGACGTCGTCGCGCGCCACGAGGGCGTGTCGGCCGACGCCCAGGTGAAGAGCGTGCTCGCCAAGCTCGCGCCCGACGACTTCGGCAACCGCGTGCGCGTCGCGACGTGGTTGAAGGCGCTGGGTCGCGAGGACGAGGCACGCGCGCTGGCCGAAGAGGTGCTTGCCGCCGATCCCGAGCAGGCCGATGCCCATGGGTTGCTGGGCCACGTCCGCTTCCGCGGCCAGTGGATGCACCCGGACGAGGCGCGCCGCGCCGAGGGCCTCGAGCGTCATGGTGAACGCTGGTACACGCCCGAGGAGTGGGCCAACGTCGGCGCCGAGGAGCGCAACGCCGCGGCCCTGGTCGACGAGCGCGAGCAGCGCACGAAAACCGTGCGCGAGGCGCAGCGGCTCATGAACCTCATGACCAGCCCCGACCGCTCGGTGCGCCAGCGCGCACGCACGCGGCTCGAGCGACTCGCCAAGGAGTCGGGCAACGAGACCATCGAGAAGCTGGTTCCGCGCATGGACGAGTACGTCCAGGCCGTGGACGAGGCCCAGGCCCGCGCTGCGGAGCTGGGCGACAGCATGATGGTCGGTGAGGTGATGAGCACCTTCCGCGTGACGCTGGCGCGTCTCAAGCGGCCGATCCAGCAGATCACGACGAACCTCGCGTCGGGTCCGTTCCCGAGCGCTCCGGTCACGCTGCAGCTGCCCGAGCTCGAGGTCATCCGTGTTCGTACGACGGGCGTCATTCCCGTCGTCGGTCCGTGAGGGGCTGCGTCGTGGTCTCCCGCTTCGTCGCGCTGTCAGGCCTCCTCGCCCTGGCCTTGAACGCCGTGCCCGTGGCACGCGCCGACGTGCTGGAGCTCGCCGACGGTCGCGTGATCGAGGGTGTCGCCGTTCGCGACGGCGACGTCTGGCGCGTGGCCAGCCGCTTCGGCGTGGTCGAGCTGCCCGCGGCCGACGTCAAGAACCACGTGGCGGGTCCGTCGCTGGACGCGCAGATCGAAGGCGCGCTGGCCAAGCTGGAGCCCGACGACACCGCGGGTCGCGCCACGCTCGCGGCGTGGCTGCGCGACGTAGGCCGGACCGACGAGGCGCATCAGCTGTCCCGGGCCGTGTTGGCCATCGACCCCGAAGACGCCACGGCGCACGAGGTGCTCGGCCACGTCCGCTACCAAGGACGCTGGATGTCGCCCGACGACGCGCAGCGCGCTCGCGGCCTGGAGCGCCACGGTGAGCGGTGGTACACGCCTGCCGAGTGGCAGAACGTGGATGCGGCGGCTCGTGAAGCCGCGGCTCGCGAGGAGACGGCGCGCCAGCTGGCCCTGCGCTCCGACGAAGTCCGTCGGCTCGTGGCCCAGCTCGTCAGCGCGGACTCCACGCAGCGCGATGCGGCGCGCGTCGCGTTGCGTCGCCTCGCGCAAGAGACCGGCATCCCGGGCGAGCGAATCGACGAGGCCCTGGCGGCTGCCGACGAGCTCGTGCGCCGCGCGCGTGAAGTGCGGACCGCGGCGGCGGCAGGCGCCGCCACGTCCATCGGCGGCGCCAACCGCCCCGGTGACGGTGGCTGGCTCACCACCGAGATCCGCGACGACTTCACACGGCTGCGCCGGCCCATCGACAGCTTCGCCACGACGCTTGGCTCGACCTTCGCCCCGGTGACCGTCAGCCTGCCCGAGATGAAGCACATCTCCATCCGGACCACCGTCAAGGTCCCGGTCGCGCCGTCGCTCTACCCGTCGCGCTAGCGCGGAGGTGTCTGATCCGGCGCAGCACCGTGAGGGGTGCAGGGGTGGTAGGGACTAGCACCCATGCCGCGAGGGCAGAGCCCGAGCGCACACTCCGCGCGGGAGCGCGGAACTCAGCTCGAGTGGCGCGCCATCCGCGTCAGACGTGCTCGCAAGGGTTGTCAGCGCCCTCCAAGATGACGACGCGGGGCGCCGGGTCTGATGGTGTTAAGCGGGGCCTCCTCGCGGGGGATGTCCCCCAACGGGCTCAGAGTCCCAGTTGAGTACTGACGCTCAACAACGAGGAGGACCCTTGAGCAAGCCTGCCGAACCCGTCGCCAAAGTCAATGCCCACGCCCTGGGCTTGGATGTCCACAAGAACCTGATCGTCTGGTGCCTGCTGGATCGTCGGGGGCGCCTGGCCGCCCAGGGCCGCACCGGCGGCACGCCGGGGCATCTGCTCGATCTGCTCCGCACCGTCGTCGGCCGCAAGAAGGCGCACATCGCCTTCGAGGCCAGCTCCTGCTCGCTCTGGGTCTACGACCTGCTCGTGGATCGCCTGGGCGATCCGAGCCGTGTCCACGTGGCCCACGCCCGCAAGGTCGACGCGATCGCCAACAGCCGCGACAAGAGCGATGAAAACGACGCCTGGTGGCTGGCCTACCTCACCTACGAGGGACGGCTTCCGGAGGTCCGGGTCTCCGTGGGCGTCTACCGCGAACTGCGCACCGTCGGCCGCCATCGCACCTCGCTCGTGCAGCGCCGTACACGCCTGGCCCAAGCCATCCACGCGCACTTCCGCCAAGCCGGCATGGCACTGCCTCGCACCCAGCTCTCGGCCGCCCGCAGCTGGGATTGCGTGCGCGAGCAAGCCGTGCAGCTTCCGGGCGTCGTCCGCGAGATCGTCCTGGAAGGACTCGAGGAAATGGCTCGCCTCAGCCGCCAGATCGAGCACTGGAACGCTCGCTTGGCCCAGATCGCCAAGGAGTTGCCCGAGGTCGAGGAGATCCGGCGCCAGCTCCCGGGCTTCGGCCCGCTCTTGGCCGCCGTCGTCGTCGGCGAGCTGGGCGAGCTGTCGCGCTTTGGCCACGCCAAGGCCCTGGGCCGCTACGCGGGCTTGGTGCCGACGCGACGCGGAACCGGCGGGGATCCACGGCACGGGCAGATCAGCCTCGAGGGAAGTGCCCACCTGCGGTGGGCGCTCGTCCAGGCCGCGGCCGCCTCCCTACGCGTCAAGGAGGGGCCGGGCTCGGCCGTCGCCGCCTGGATACGCACCCACCAGCGTCACCTGGGAAGCAAGAAGAAGGGCTTGATCGCCGGCGCACGCAAGCTCGCCGAGTCCATCTGGCTGCTCTTCCATCACGGCAAGGACTTCGACATCCGACGCCCCTTCGGGCGCTACCAACCCGCCGCCTGACGCCACCGTCAACAGCCACCAAACCCATCACGCGACACGCCTGCGAGAACGAGGGGGTGGGCCGGTTCGGATCGGCAGCAAGCCCGAGGAGTCATGGTGCCTACGGCAACGGCCGGGGACGTCGTCCCCGACTCAACCCGAGGGTCTGATTGGGACGCTGCCGCCGGATCGGCCGCCATGGGACACACGAGCCCGTAGAGATGAATGGAAACGCTGCCGGCCCATCCCCCCGGGCTCCGAAGGAGGACGAACCGAAAAGACAGGTACGAATGAAACGACCCGCACTGGGACTTGACGACACGCCCCGCTTAGAGATGACACCGAAGTGCGACCTTCGCCGACGGGGAGGCAGGCTCGCGCACGAGGGTCGAGGAATGGCCCAGCCAGGGCTGGCGCCTCGGTGGAGCCAGACCCCGCGCCCCGCGTCGTCGCTGGCGCGACTCCGCTGCGCGGGATCAGGCACCCACCTCCGCGCGTATCCTCCCGGGCCATGTCGTTCGGGATCGTGCTCCGTTTCGAAGAGGCGCTGGCCCAGCGCCTGCGCACCCACACGCAGGCGCTCTACCGCGCCTGTGGCGGCGTGGACCTCGTGGGCCTCAAGGTCCCGGCCCACCTCACGCTGACGCTCGGCGACGACCCCGCGCCCAAGCGCTTGGCGGCCGAGGTCGACGCCGCGTTCGCCGACGTCAGGCGCTTCACGCTCGACGTCCCCGCGGTCGGCACGTTCGGAGGTGACGGTGGCGTCGTGTTCCTGGCGCCCGCAACGACGCGCCAGCTTCTCGACGTGCACGACATCGCGATGGCGGCCTTCGCCCGTGCCGGCGCGGAGTGCTCGCCGCTCTACCGAACCGGCGCGTGGTGCCCGCACATCACGGTAGGCCACGGCGTGGAGACCGCGCGCGTAGGTAGCGCCGTGGATCGCACCCGGGCGGTGGTCCCTTTGCAGGCGCGCGTCGTGTCGATCGACCTCGTACGCACGGACCTGGAAGTTCGAGCGGGCTTCGACGTGCTGACGTCGTGTCGCCTGCGCTAGAAGGCTTCGAGGTCGGGTCCCGGCGGGATCCACGTCCGGTTCGGACGGTTGCGCACCAGGAATGCCGTGAGAACTCCCACGGTTGCCGCGAATCCCGCGAGAGCGATCAGGACGTGGACGCGCGCGCTGCCGGGCAGCACGCCCGCGCCGAGCAGCGCGAAATGGACCGTGGGGAGGAGGAGCCCCGCCGCGAGCAACCAGCGCGCTGGTCCCGGGCCCCCGGTCGCCTCCGCGGAGCGTCGAGAACGGACAAAGGCGGCACCCGCCAGCGCGGCGAAGAGCACGGCGGGAGCCCAGGCGATCAGCAGGGCGCCAAGCCAGGCCCACACGGAGTCGAACGGGCCAGCCAGGTCCCAGCGTGGCCGCCACGCGGCCACGAGCATGAACAGGATGTCCTGCGCATGGAACAGCGCGATGACCGCGAGGCCGAACACCGTCCCTCGCTGGGGGCGCCCATCCATGGCGGCCGAGCCGATGAGATAGCCCTGCGACCACTGGGCATACGGCGCCAGCGTGTTGGCCATCCAGTCCTGGGGCCGGAGGCACGTCGGACACGCGTGGGCGCCGGTCGGCAGGGGCGTGGCGCAGCCCAGGCAAAGCAGCGCGCCGTCCTGGACCTTCTCCTCGTCCATCCCCTGATTCTAGGACGCGCGCCGGGCGGCCCGAGGGCGTCTCGCCTCGGCCGCCCGGCAAGGACGCTGGCCGCTGCCCGCTCCTCGGGGCAGGATGCGTACCGAGTGCGGTGATTTCGTACGGGATGCGGTGCCGACGGCACTCCATCGAGTCCCCCCGCGAAGTCACGGCACTCGGCTGGAGAGAGGTCCATGGACTACGAGCTCGAACAACGCCCCGGGGTCTGCGTCTTGCGCTTCGAGGGCGACCTCAGCGGCGGGGCCGACGCCGAGCTCAAGCGCCTGTTCGTCCGCATGCGGCAGGACGAGGACATCCGGCTGGCCGCCGACATGCGCAAGGTCAGCTTCATGGACAGCAACGTGCTGGGCACCTTCGTCTGGGCGCTCAAGAACTTCCGCGAAGCCGGTGGGGACCTGCGGATGTTCGGTCTCCACGACTTCGTCCAGCGGCTCTTCCAGATCACGGGGCTGATCCACGCCTTCCAGATCTTCCCGTCGGAGAGCGAGGCGCTCGAGAGCTTCGCCGCCACGTAGCGGCCCCGCGCCAGCTTGTCAGTCGGCGCCCGCTGGAGCCCTGTCAGCCTGTCAGGTGCCGGGGGCGGCGAGCGCTCGCCGCGCTGCGTCCGACCGGTCTCAAGTCGTTTCACAGCATGGCTTTGTGACCTGCACGGCGTCACGGGCGGCGGGCGGCACCCGGCTTGCCCAGGGCTTCCCCATGCTCCCCCCGCCTGCCGTCCTCGTGGCCGTGGGCCCCGACGTCCAAGCTGACCCCCGGGTCCGCGACGACCTCGAGGGGTGGGTGAGGGGATCAGGGTTCCGGCCGCGCTTCGCCGCGGACGCAGACCAAGCCATCGCCTGGCTCCGGGACGAGCGGGAGGCCTTTGCGGCCAGCCTGCTCGACAGCGGACTGGGTGTCGACGGCGAGCCGACCTGGCAACGGGTCGGACCGCTGGTCGGACGGCGCCTGGTCCTGCTTCTGCGCGAGGAACGCCGGACGCTCTGGTTCGAGGCGCTGCGCTCCGGCGTGGGCGCCGTCGTGCCCCACCCCTGGGCGCCCGCCGCACTGGCGGCCGCCTTGGCGGTGGCCACCGGCGGCGGCACGCAGACGCGCTAGCCACCCGCTTCTTCCAGGCAACCGACCCTTCTTCCTGGCAACCGACCGACGAGGGAACCATGTCCAAGATCAAGCCGCTCAACGACCGGGTGCTGCTCCAGCGCATCGAGGCCAGCGACAAGACCGCCGGGGGCATCCTGCTTCCCGACTCCGCCAAGGAGAAGCCCACCGAGGGCAAGGTGATCGCCGTCGGCGAGGGCAAGGCCCGCGACAACGGCCAGCGCGTCCCCCTGGCCGTCAAGGTCGGCGACCGCGTCCTCTTCAGCTCCTACGCCGGCACCCAGATCAAGGAGGGCGGCACGGAGTACCTGATCCTCGAGGCGAGCGAGATCCTCGCCGTCGTGGACGACGCCCCGTTCGCCAAGGCGGCCGGTGGCAAGAAGGCCGATGCGGGCAAGGCGTCCGCCGGCAAGAGCGCTTCGGCCAAGAAGGCCAAGGGCAAGAAGAAGTAACCCCTCCCTCCCGGCGCCACGCCAACACGCCGACCTCGAAGGAGACCTCGCATGTCCGCCAAGCAGATCGTCTACAACCAGGACGCCCGTGAGCGCATCCGCGCTGGCGTGCGTCAGCTCGCTCGCGCCGTCAAGGTCACGCTCGGCCCGCGCGGCCGCAACGTCGTGATCCAGAAGTCCTTCGGCAGCCCGACCGTCACCAAGGACGGCGTCACGGTCGCCAAGGAAGTCGAGCTCAAGGATCCCTACGAGAACATGGGCGCGCAGATGGTGCGCGAGGTCGCCGCCAAGACCTCCGACGTCGCCGGTGACGGCACCACGTCGGCCACCGTTCTTGCCGAGGCCATCTTCGAAGAGGGCCTCAAGAACGTTGCCGCCGGCGCCAGCCCGATCGGCATCAAGAACGGCATCGCGATCGCCGTCGAGGCCATCGTCGCCAAGCTCGAGAAGATGAAGACGCCCGTCAAGGGCAGCGCGGAGATCGCGCAGGTCGGCTCGATCGCGGCCAACAACGACACCGAGATCGGTCAGCAGATCGCCTCGGCCATGGACCGCGTCGGCAAGGATGGCGTCATCACCGTCGAAGAGGGCAAGGGCCTCGAGACCACCGTCGACTGGGTCGAGGGCATGCAGTTCGACAAGGGCTACTTGTCGCCCCACTTCGTGACGAACCCGGCCGAGATGGCCTGCGAGCTGGACGACCCGGCCATCCTCGTGCACGAGAAGAAGCTGTCCAACGTCAAGGACATGCTTCCGATGCTCGAGCAGGTGGCCAAGAGCGGCCGCCCGCTGCTCATCATCGCCGAGGATGTCGAGGCCGAGGCGCTCGCCACGCTCGTCGTCAACCGCCTGCGCGGCGTGTTCCCCTGCTGCGCGGTGAAGGCCCCGGGCTTCGGTGACCGCCGCAAGGCCATGCTCCAGGACATCGCCGCCCTGACCGGCGCGACGCCCGTCATGGAGGAGCTGGGCATCGACGTGAGCGGTCTCACGCTCAAGGACCTGGGCCGCTGCAAGCGCGTCGTCATCACCAAGGACACCACGACGATCATCGAGGGGTCCGGCAAGCGCGACGACATCCAGGCCCGCATCTCCCAGATCAAGGCCGAGCTCGACAAGGCGACGAGCGACTACGACCGCGAGAAGCTCCAGGAGCGCCTGGCCAAGCTCTCGGGTGGCGTGGCGCAGATCAACGTCGGCGCCGCGACCGAGGCCGAGATGAAGGAGAAGAAGGCGCGCGTCGAGGACGCCCTGCACGCCACGCGTGCGGCCGTCGAAGAGGGCATCCTGCCCGGCGGTGGTGTGGCGCTCCTGCGCTGCGCCGACGTGCTCGACAAGCTCGACGTGGACGGCGATGCGCGCATCGGCGTGCAGATCGTCCGTCGTGCGCTCGAGGCGCCGCTTCGCCAGATCGCCACGAACGCGGGCGTCGATGGCTCGATCGTGGTCCAGAAGGTGCGTGACGCCAAGGCGGCCACGTTCGGCTACAACGCCGCGACCGACACCTACGAGGATCTCGTGAAGGCCGGCGTCATCGACCCGACCAAGGTCGTGCGCACGGCGCTGCAGAACGCGGCCTCCATCAGCACGCTGCTCCTCACCACCGAGGCCGTCATCTCCGAGATCCCGGAGGACAAGCCCGCTCCCGCCGCCGGTGCCGGCGGCATGGGTGGCATGGGCGGCATGGGCGGTATGGGTGGTATGGGCGGCATGGGCGGCTTCTGATTCCGGTAGGGCTGTCCACCGTCCCGTCGAACGCGCGGCTCGCCAGATGCTCGGTCGCGCACCACCATCGGCTCCTCGAGTAGCTCGGCTACGAGTCGTCGCCGATGGTGGCGCGCTACCTTCGCCCTGACGACCCGATCCCGCTCGAACAGGACCTCATGCAGGACCCCCGAGACCAGAAGGTCTCGGGGGTCTTCTGATTTGTGCTCGGGGGACGGGACGGTGCGCATGGCGGGGGTAGGCTCTCGGCTTGCCCACGGTCCGCCCCCTGTTGTGGCTCGACGTCGTCGGGCTGACGCCGCGGCTGCTGCAGCATGCGCCGCGGTTGTCGGCGCTGGCGCGCCAGGGTGTGAGCAAGCCGCTTGGCGGCGTCGTGCCCGCCGTGACGACCACGGCCCAGGCCACGGCGCTGACCGGCCTGACGCCCAGTGGCCACGGCATCGTCGGCAACGGCTGGTTCCACCGCGGTCTGGGCGAGGTGCGCTTCTGGCCCCAGTCGCATCGCCTCGTGCAAGGCGAGACGGTGCACGCGGCGGCCCGGAAGCGCGCGCGCGAGCGCGGCGTCGCGTACACGAGTGCCACCGTCTTCGCGTGGTTCAACCAGGGCGCGCCGGTCGACTTCAGCGTCACGCCCAAGCCCTGGTACGGCTGCGACGGCAGCAAGGTCTTCGGCATCCACGGGGATCCGGTGGACTACCCCGGCCACCTCGAGCGCGAGCTGGGCCCGTTTCCCTTCTTCTCGTTCTGGGGCCCGCGCGCTGGCCTTCCGGCGACCACGTGGATTGCACGGGCCACGGCGTGGACGCTGCGCACGCACCGCCCCTCGTTCACGTTCTCCTACCTGCCGCATCTGGACTACGACCTGCAGCGGTTCGGGCCCGACGCGCCGGGTACGGCCGAGCGTGTCCGCGAGGTGGACGAGGCGGCCGGCGTCGTGCTCGATGCGGCCGCCGAGACCGGGACCGAGGTCGTCGTCTTCAGCGAGTACGGGCTGCTGCCGGTGGGCAGCGTGGCGTGGCCCAACCGCGTGCTGCGCAAGGCCGGCCTCCTCGAAGTCCGCGACGGGCCGTTCGGCGAGGGCCTCGACGTCTTCCGCAGCCGCGCCTTCGCGGTGTGCGACCACCAGATCGCGCACGTCTACGTGCGCGAGCCTGCGGACGTCGCACCGGTCGCGCGGCTGCTCGAGGCGCTTCCCGAGGTCGGACGCGTGTTGGACCGCGACGCCCGCGTCTCGATGGGGCTCGAACACCCGCGCAGCGGCGAGCTCGTGGTGCTGGCCAAGCCCCAGAGCTGGTTCGCCTACCCCTTCTGGCTCGACGACACGAAGGCTCCCGACTACGCGCGCACCGTCGACATCCATCGCAAGCCGGGCTACGACCCCTGCGAGCTGTTCGTCGACCCCAAGCTGCACATGCCCCAGCTGCGCGTTGCGCGGCGCCTGCTGCAGAAGAAGCTCGGCATGCGCATGAAGATGGATGTCGTGCCGCTCGACGCGACCCTCGTGAAGGGCAGCCATGGCGTGCTGTCCCTGGATGGCGACGACGGCCCCGTGTTCGTGGCCGGCGAGAAGGCCGACAGCGACCGCGTGCGCACGCTTGCCGACCTCAAGGCCCACGCTCTTCTGCGAATGGGACTGGCGTAGCGCATTCGCGGTACGGGCGTCTACCGCCCCTGCGCCGCGCGCCAGCGTTGGTGGACAGCCGTGGGGCGCGTGCCGCGCACGATCGTGGGCGGGCGCTTGCGTTGCTCGTCTCGGATGTGCTTCAGCACGAGGCCGCGCGTGATCACGCGGGCGCCAGGCTTGCAGCCAGCGGCCAGGGGCGCCGCGGCGATCACCAGGGCCAGGGTCAACAGGCGGAGGGGGCGGTTCATGGGGGGCTCCGAGGGGCCGGGTCTCGACCCATCGGACCTGTACGGACGCACGCCGCCGGATCGCACCGCGGCGACTACTCCTCCGCCAGCAGGTGCCTCCACGTGCGCTCGGGGTTGTCGAGCATCCCCTTCGTGATCTGCCAATGGGAGGTGTCGCGCAGGGTCGTCGGTTGGATCCGACCGCCGTCGAACGAGAGCAGCGCCGCATCGGGGAACGTCAGGAAGAGGGGGCTGTGGGTGGCGATCACGAACTGCGCTCGACCGCCCTTCGCCAGCCGCGCCATCTGGAGCAGCAGCGCCAGCTGACGTTGGGGCGAGAGCGCGGCTTCCGGCTCGTCCATGAGCACCAAGCCCGGATTGAGCCACGTGCCGAACATCGCGAGGAAGGCCTCGCCGTGGGAGCGACCGTGGAGCGTGCTTCCCCCGTAGCGCTCGTAGGGGTCGCCCCAGGCCCGGAAGTCGGGGTCCGCATCGCGGTCCTCCAACAGCGTCGCGAAGTGCGCCTGGTTCTCCGCGCGGAAGAAGTAGGCCTCCCGGGGCTTGGCGACCCACGACGCGCGAAGCAGCGGCGCCAGGGGACTCTCGCGGTGCGGGGCATGCCGATCGGCGAGCTCGTTGCGGCCGCCTCCGGCCACCGGCAGGTCGGCGAGCTGGGCCAGTGCTTCGAGGAGCGTCGACTTCCCCGAGCCGTTCTCGCCCACGAAGAACGTGACCGGCCGCTCGAACCTCAGGTCCAGGTCGCGGACGAACGGCAGACTGGCGGGAAACCGATCGGCATCGGCCTCCACGTCGTCACGCCGGTAGAGCCCGGCCAGCCAGGGGATCCCGGGGCGCCTCACGCGCCGAGCGTACGGGCGGGGGGTGCCTGCGATGCCCGGACGGCGATCCGTACAGGCCCGGTGGGGGACATCCCCCGCTGGAGGACCTGCCCCATGATCACTCGCACTTCGACTCCGCGCCGGGCGACCCTCGCCGCGGCGTTCGCCGCCCTCTTCGTCGGATCGCTGCTGACCGGCTGCGGAGAGACCACAGGTGGCATCCCCTGCTCGTCGGGCTGGGTGACCTACGGCAACACGCCGTACTGCTACTGCGCCGCTACGGACAACTTGGTCGACTGCAACGAGGTCGGCAAGCTTGCGACGATGGTCGCGAACGAGGGTGTGGCCTGGGAGGGCAACGCCAACGGGCCGTATGTGCTGGATGCGGACCACCAGGCGATCTGGTTCGGAGCCGAGGCGCCCCACGTGATGCACGTCGATCGTGCGATGATCGGCTCCGCCTACGCGGGGACCGATGGCAGCGTCTACGAGGCAGGACGCCTGGTCGCCACCATCCGCAGTGTTCGCGCGCGGAACGGCGAGCTGGTCGCGGCCCTCGTGACCCCGGAAGGGACATGGGCCGACGTGACCCTGGTGGACGACGTCGTCAGCGTGGTCTCGACGGACATCCGTGCGTCAGGTTCCGATGGCGTCGCGGCCCTTGCCTCCCCGCAGCTTGCGATGGGGGATCCGGAGGCTCGGCTGGACGAAGACGTCCTGCGCAAGGGGCGCCGTCCGGTGCTCGAGCCCACCGCTCGTGGCGATGCCTGAGCCCGCGCGGTCGCCCTGGCAGGCTGAGCTCCGTAGGATGCGCCCATGACCTTCGTGCCGGGGGACGACGACGCGTTCGCGGACCTGCTGCTCCTCGACCTCGCCCTCTTGGAAGGCAAGGTGGACGGGCGGCAGGCCGCGATGGCCCTGCTGCGTGCGTGGGACGGCAAGTCCCCGCGGACGACGGGGGCCTTGGCCCAAGCCTTGGCCGAGTCCGCGGGCCTGGACCCCGCGGAGATCGAGCGTCTGCGGCAGGGCGTCGGCGCCTTGCGGGGGAGCCACGGCTCCTCGCGGGCAGCGCTCGAGGCGCGCGGCGGCATCGATGGCCGCCTGCGCGCGGCCATCTCCAGGCGCGACGACCAAGTCTCGCGTCACCTGACCAAGCTGGGCGCCCGTTCGCGCCATCCGCTGCGGCCCGTCGCGCCGGACCGCTACGTCGACTACCTGCCCGTCGGCCAGGGCGGCATGGGGGTCGTGTACTGGGCGCTCGACGGCGAGATGAACCGCGCCGTGGCGTTCAAGGTGCTGCGACCTCCGGGCCCCGCGGCCGACGCGGGCGTCACACCGCCCGCTCCCATCGGCTTCCATGCCCCGACGGGTGAGACGGCTGACCGGGATACCTTCGACGAGGGTGTGGCGCGCTTCCTCATGGAGGCGTGGATCACCGGGGGCATGGAGCACCCCGGGATCGTGCCCGTCTACGAGATCGGCGCGACCGAGCACGGCGTGCCCTACTACACGATGCGCTTCGTGCGCGGCCGGCGCACGCTGGCCGACGCGCTCGACGAGGCGCGTGAGCTCCCGGTGGGGGAGCGGCTGCACCTCCTGGAACCCCTGCTCAAG
>JACKGW010000006.1 GCA_020631815.1 Planctomycetota bacterium
GATCCCCAGCAGGTAGCCGAGCATGAGCCAGGTGTCCACGCGCGGGTCCGTGCCCAGCTCGAGCACCGCGCTGATCGAGGCGAACACGGCGACCGCCCAGCGTGCGGCAGCAAGGCCCGACACCTCGCGCGCCACGCTCCACACGAGGGCGCCCGAGACCAGCGTGGCCAGGAAGCCGAGCGGCACGATGCCGGACTCGGCACCCAACCCCAGCAAGGCTGCGTAGAGCGTGTGGGGGAGCGCCGGGCGGTAGAGCAGATGGAGGTCGGGGGTCGTGAACCACGGCCCCGCCTCGAGCAGGCGACTGGCGATCGGGAGATGGCACGTTGCGCTGTCCCAGTCGTTGAGGGGCGAGAGCCCGCGCAGCGCATAGGGAAGCACGATGAGGCCCAGCGCGAGGACGAGCAGGCGTGCGGCACGCGTCCCGGGCACCAAGGCCAGACGTGCCGGACGCACCAGCAGGGTGAGCAGCGCGGCGGCGGCCACGAGCGCGCCGGCCCAGCGGAGGCTGCCGAGCGCCAAGCCACCCAGCTGCAGGATGGCCATCCAGAGCACGAAGCCCAGGGCCGTCGCGCACGCCATCTGCGTCAGGCCATCGATCGGCGGTTCCTGCTCCTGCACACCGCGGAGTGCGAACGTCCCCAGTCCCCAAGCCGCGATCGCGCAGCCCAGGGCGACGAGGCACCCGTAGAGGGAGACGACGAGGCCCGGTGGATGTGTGTGGCCGAAGCGCCAGGCCACCACGCCCACGGAGAGGGATGCCACGAGCAGACCGAGCCAGCGGCGCCCTCGCGGTTCTCCGGTGCTCATCGCACGCGCAAGACCCATGTCGTGCGCCCCTCGACCTGCCGGGCATGCCGGCGCTCCACGATGCCCTCGAGCGACCCATCATCGAAGCGGCAGGTCTCCAAGCCGAGGAACGTGGGCGAAGCCTCGGTGGCCTGCGTGCACAGCACGATGTGACCGACGCGCTCCCCGTCCTCGCCATCCCAGCGCCACACGACGATGTCGCCCGGGCGCAGGGGGTCCTCCTCCCGGACCACGTCGAACGACCCCCAGCCGCTCTTCATCCACCCGGGGGCGTCCTCGGGCAGCGCGCCGGCCAGACGGGCCTTGGCAACCGCCTCCAACCCCCCCGACCACCAGCTCATCGGCAGGCGATGCACCCAGGAGACGAACGCGCCGCATTCCATGCCGCGATTCACGTCGCCCTGGGGCACGCCACCGAACACGTAGCCCACGTTGGGGAAGAGGAGCACGGTCGCGCCGTCGGGTCCCGTTGCCGAGAGACCGAGGCCCGACGCATGACCTCCGAAGGCTTGGGGCACCGCGGCGGGGTAGGCGAGCGTGAGGGAGCCCGCAAGCGGCGGGTCGAGGCTGCCGAGCGTCGCGCCGCGTCGTGTCGCGAGGGCAGCATAGATGGCAGCCACCTTGCGGACCGCAGACGCGTGCCCGGTGGAGGCGTCGGCCAGCAGGGAGCGTGCGTCGGTACTGCCTTCGAGCAGCTTCGTCGCCTCGGTCAGCAGACCCGGCAGCCCGTGGTCGTTGCCGAGCAGGCGCCCGATCTCGGCCCGCAGCGGAACGCTGCCCATGCGCTGGGCCAACAGCTCGCGCTGCGCGGGCTCGGCGCTGGCGTCATGCGCGGCCCGGGCGTCCCGCAAGGCGTCGAGGAGGCCCTGGTAGCCGGTGCGATCGCTGGCGATGCGTTCGATGGCAGCGCGACGCCACGTTGGCCACTCGGGCGCGTCGCGGCCTGCGGCTCGGCGCAGCCACGTAGCCAGAGCCTGGTGGTCGCGAGCGTCGGCGGCGAAGACCTCCGCCTGTGCGGCGCGCGCCCGACCTACGGCTGCGAGACCCTTGGCGCGGCTACGCGCATCGCGGCTTCCGCAGCCCGTGACGACCAAGAGCACGACGCCGGCGAGCGCGAGGCGGACGCAGGATCGAGGCGGCGAGGTCATTCGGGCTCCGGCGTGCGGCCACCTCCGGGTGAGCGGAGGCGCGGGTACCGTACCGCGGAGCCCGGGCGGCCGTGCATGCCCCGAAGCGCCTGAGGGCGTCGGCATGTCGCGTCCACGTGCCACGAGAGCAGATGGACGATCTCGAAGCAGGAGACGACATGACGAGCACGAACAAGCCGCGCCGTGGGAAGGCTGCTGCCGGAGGTGGGAGGCCCTCCCGCTCCGCCAGCAAGCGGTCGAACCGCTCGGCAGGGAAGGACGACGCGGGCGCGCCGCGCCTTCTGTCAGGAGGCAATCCGCAGGTGGCGAAGGGCGACGGTCCCGAGCCCGTCGCGGCCTATCTGGGGGCGATGCCCGGATGGAAGCAGGAGATCGGTCGTGCGCTGGACGCGCTCGCCGAGAGGAGCGTGCCAGGGCTCCTCAAGGCAGTTCGCTGGAACTCACCGTTCTACGGAACGGCCAAGCACGGCTGGTTCATGAACATGCACTGCGTGACGAAGTACGTGAAGGTCGCGTTCTTCAATGGCACGTCGCTCACGCCGCAGCCGCCCGTGGCGTCGAAGAACGAAGGGACGCGGTACGTGCATCTGTACGAAGGGGAGGCGCTCGACGAAGCGCAGCTCGCGCGATGGATCAAGCAAGCGGCCAAGCTCTCGGGCTGGCAGGGTTTCGGGCCCCAGGCTTGAGTGGGAGCTCCACCCTCACGAAGGGTAGGCTCGGGCATGCCGCTCTCCCGTGACCAGGTGTCGCTCTGGGCCCACGCGACACACCCCGTTGCCTGCCCGCTCTCCGAGACGTCCGTGGACGCGTGGGTGGACCGCCTCCAGGTGGCGACCGGAGGCCACGTCGTCGATCTGGGCTGCGGCCTGGGCGCGTGGGCGGGTCGCCTTGCCCGTCGCCACCCGGGCATCGACGTCACGGCCGTGGATACCTCGGCCGTCGCCCTGGCGGCGGCCCGCGGGGCGTGGCCCGGGTCGCGTGTGGACTGGGTCCACGGCGATGCCGTCGCGTGGATCGAGGCGCATGAAGCACCGGTGGACGCTTTCCTCTGCAGCGGCTCCACGCACGCGTTCGGCGGCTACCGGGACGCCCTCGCCCGGTTGACGTCCAGGCTTCGACCGGGCGGCCTGCTCTTGGTGGGGGAGGGCTTCTGGACCCGCGCCCCTGCAAGCGCTGCCTTGGACGCGCTGCACGCCAGCGCCGACGACTTCCTCCCGCTCGACGAGACGCTCGGTGTCGCGCGCGAACAGGGCTACGACGTCGTCCATGTCGACATCAGCACCGACGACGAGTGGGATGCGTACGAGGCTGCGTGGTGCACGGCCTTGGAGATGCGGGCCCGCACCGATCGCGACCTGACGGACGAGGACGCGCAGCAGCTTCGTGAACTGGCCCACGCGCACCGCTTGGCCTACGAGGAGGGGTACCGCGGGACGCTCGGCTACGTCACGATGCTGCTGCGGACCCCACCGGAAGGGCGCTGAACCAGCACGGGCCTACTTCGCTGCCTCGGCCTCGAGGGCGTCTGCCTCCGCGTCGCGGTCCGTTGTGCGAAGGAGCTTCACGAGGCGCGCGCGCGCTTCGTCGACGCGCTTGGTGAACCCCGGGGGGATCTGGTCGCGGTGAGCCACGACGCCCTCGTAGCCCTCGCGCAGGAGGGGTTCGGCCTCCTCCGTCTCGCCCAAGCCCAGACGCGCTTCGCCCAACAACGATCGCGCGTTGAAGAGGCTCCACGCTTCGGGATCCAGCTTCTCGCGGATCGCGAGGCACTCCGTCAGTGCAGCGTCAGCACCGGCGAAGTCCTCCAGGGCCAGAAGCGCGAATCCCAGCTGGGACAGGTGGTCCCCCAGGGCGGGATGTCCTGGAGGCAGGACGGCTCGAACCTCCTCCAAGGTCTCGCGCAGCACGGCCGCCGCCTTCGCGGGCTGCCCGGTCTCATGGAGTGCCATGGCCAAGGAGCCGGTCACGGCGAGTCCTTGCGGATCCTTGGCGCGCTGGGAGACGACGACCTCGAGCAGGGGAACGGCCGCCTCGAAGTGCCCGGCCTGGAGGTGGCACATGCCGAGGTTGCCCATCGTGCGGATCGTCTCCAGGCTCTCGCGCCCCAGGGTCCGCTCCAGCTCGCCGAGAACGGCCTCGAAGATCGGGATGGCCTCTTCGAAGCGGCGGCGTTGGAACAGCCAGGCGCCCAGGTACGAGCGGGCCTGGTTGACCGCGGTATCTCCTTCGCGACCGCCCGACTCCTTCTGCAGTCGGGCAACCAGTCGCCTGAGCACCTCCAGCTCATCGTCGCGACGATCGAGCGCGCCGTACGCCGTGGCGACCATGCGGAGCATCCCGCTCTCCGCCTGCTCCCAGAACGACGGATCCACCTCGCACAGGCCCACCGCCTCAGCGAAGGCCTTCTTGCCAGCTTGGACGCGACCCGCCGCCGTGTAGTTGACGCCCATGTTGAGCAGCGTGTGAAGCAGCTTGGGGTGCGGCCCGCCCGGCCAGCTGCGCCGCGCGGCCAACGCGGCCTCGAACAGCGGCACGGACTTGCTGAACCGGCCCGCGTTGTAGTAGCGGAGACCGAGCGCATCCATGAGCTCGAGGGTCGTGTCGTTGGTCGTCCCCAGCTTCTCCCGGGCCAGACCGAGGCTCTGTTCCAGGACGCGCAGTGCGCCGGGCCGGTCACCGGACTGCGCCAAGAGCGCGGCGAGCGAGGCCATGTGGACGAGCAGTCGAGGGTGCGTCTCCGTGTGAGGCCGCAGCTGCTCGAGGACCTGCATGCCCTCCCGCGTGTGCCCGCCCTGGTGGAGGTTCTCCGCGTACTGGGCGAGCGCCATGAGTGTGGCCTCGTTGTCGGAGCCATGCAGGCGTTCGTTGCGAGCCGCGAGCTCCTTGTAGTGGCTTGCCGCCGCATCGTGGTGACCGAGCTTGTATTCGCAGTGCCCCAGCTGGTCCAAGGCCCTCAAGGTCCGCCAGTGGTCCTCGCCCAGACGGCGCTCGGCCCACGAAAGAACGTGGGTGAGCAGTACCTGCGCCCGGTCCTCGAGGCCCGCACTGCGGCAGGCGCGCACCAGCGATTCCTCGATCATCACGGTGTAGTGACTCTCGGGGCCCCACGCCTCGCGCCCCTCGAGCAGCGCCGCCTCGCCCTCGCGCACCGCCTCCTCGAATCGTCCCAGCGACTCCAGCGCGTTGGTGACGTTGCAGCGAAGCAGCAGCGTCGTGGGGTGACTGGCGCCGACCCGTGATCGGCACTTGGGCAAGGCGTCCGCGTACAGCTCGTAGGCGGTCGCGTGGTCGCCCCGGTCGACGTAGGCCGCGGCGAGGTTGTTCTGGCACAGCAGCGTGGTCTTGGCGCTGGGGCCGTCCAAGCGCCGCAGCTCGGCGAGCGCCTGCTCGAGCACCTCGCGGGCTTCGTCGGGACGGTGGAGCTCGCGAAGCGTTCCCCCGCGATTTGCGATCAGGCGCCACGTGCGCGCGTCGTCCGGTCCGAGCTCGCCACGGGCAAGCTGCTCCGCGTCCGCGAGCACCTCGAGGGAATCGTCGCCACGTTCCAGCGACACCAAGACCACCGCGAGCCCCTGGAGCACCTCGAGGCGCAGCAGGGGCTGATCGGAGAGCCGAGACGTCGCGAGCTCCTCGGCGCGCCGCAAGAGCGTCAAGGCGCGCGCGAACTCGCCCAGGCCCTGCAGCGAGCTGGCGAGGGTCATCTGCAGGCGGAACACGTCGCGCGGATCGCCTGTGGAATCGCCCTGGAGCTCGTCGGCAGCGCGGTCGAGCTGCTCGGCCAGGAGCGACTGGAGGGGTAGCCCGCTCTCGGCGACCTCGCTCGGATCGAGATTGCCAAACACCGCGCCGAGGATCTCGTTGCCCTTTTGCACCTGGGCCAGGCGCTTGGTGGCTTCTTCCTTGGCCTCGCGCTCGCCCTGGGCGCGCTCCTGCTCCGCTTGTTGCGCCCGCTCCGCCGTCGCGCGCTGTTCATTGGCCAACAGCATGCCGACGGTGGTGCCCGCGGCGCCCACCGCGAGGGCAAGGGTGAGGACGACGGCCGCGCGCCGACGCTTGCGCTCGGCCTCCGCCCGCATGCGTGCCTGCTCGGCCTCGGCCCGCTCCTGCTCGGCCCGCGCCTCCTCGCGAGCGGCGCGTGCGCTGGCCTCGGCCTCGCGGGCTTTGGCTTCCGCGGCTTCGACCTGCGCCCGGTGGGCGCGCTCTTCGACGGCGGTCAGGTGGGCCGCGACGGCCTCGGCCACGACCTGGGCGGATGCCGGCCGGTTCTTGGGCTCGCGCGCGAGGCAGGCGAGGACGAGGGCTTCCAGCTCGGGGTCGGGCTGGCTGGCAGCGAGGCGCTCCGTGGCGGCGTCGGCTTCCCACCGGTAGGCGGCCATCAGCCGCTCCATCGGAGCGCCTACCTGCGGGGGCTCGCCAACGAGGATCTCGAAGAGCATCGCGCCCAGCGCGAACACGTCGCTTCGCTCGTCGATCTGGTCGAGCTCGCCCTTGGCCTGCTCGGGCGGCATGTAGCCGGGCGTACCCATCATCGAGCCCAGCACCGACTGCGTGTCGTTGCTCTCGCTGCGGACGGTCTCGACCCGAGGCTCGTCCGATACGGGTGCTCGAGCGGCTTCGGAGGTGGATGCCGCTGCGGGTCGCGGCCCGGTGCCCAGCACCTTGCCCATGCCCCAGTCCACGACCTGGACTTCACCAAAGGCGCCGACCATCACGTTGGAAGGCTTGAGGTCGCGGTGGATCACTCCGCGGGCGTGCGCGTAGGCGACGGTCTGGCAGACCTTCTCGAAGATGTCGAGGAACCGGCGGCGTTCCGCCGACGGCTGCTCGCGCTGGGCAAGAAGAACGTCGAGGGCCTTGCCGCGGATCAGGCGCATGGCGAAGAACGGGCGCCCGTCGGAGAGGCCGAGGTCGTAGACGGGCACGACGCCCGGGTGTTGCAGCTGTCCGCCGATCTGCGCTTCTTCGACGAAGCGCTTCACGACGTCGGGCTGGTTCTCGAACTCCTCGCGCAGGACCTTGATGGCCACCTCGCGACCCAGGTCCGCGTCGCTGCCCTGCAGCACCACGCCGACGCCGCCTCGCCCGAGCTCCCCGCGCAACACGTAGCGGCCGGTGCGCGCGCCGCCGGCTCCCGTCCCGTCGCTCGAGGCCAGGTCGATGCGGATCGACGCGTGCGCCTTCTCTTCGAGGCGCGGCAGGACGCTCTGTCCGAGCTGCCGCTCGGCCGGACCCGGGGCTCCGGCCGGGTCGCCGCCGCCGTCGCGGGATGCGTCGCTCTCACCGTGGGACATCCGCACCTCCCAAGCGGCGGGATTCTACGTCCCGCGGCCCGTGGATCGTGCGCCGCTCGGCGACGCCCCCATGGAGGGAGGTACCCCGCGCCCCCGTACCGGCACGTAGGCTGGGATCACGAGGAGGAAGCAGGGCCCATGAAGCAGCGTGCTGAGGTACGTCGGTTCGTGCCGGCCCGGGCCGTAGCGGGTGGGGCACTCCTCGTGCTCCTCGCGCAGCTCCTTGGCGTGCAGCGCGCCGACGCGGGCCTCATCGCCACGGTCGGGCTCGAGCACGTCGTCGCGTGCTCCTCGCACATCGTGCTCGTCCGCTATGAGGACGCGACCCAGCCCCCGCGCGTCGTGCGCTGGCTTCGGGGAAGCGGGCCGACGGACACTCTCGAGGTTCACGATGTGTCGGGCTACCTGTCGTGGGCCCTCCAGCGGAACGAGCTCCGCGTCTTCGACTCCCGTCGCTCGAGGTCGGATCCGCCGGTTCGACCCGACGGCCGCGTCTTCTTGTTCCTGGAGAGCGTGGACGGTCGCTTCTACCAAACGGGCCACCGCCGGTACGGCCCAGGATTCGACGCGCACGCCTCCGTGCGCTGCGTTGCCGACGGGGGTGAGGTTTACGGGCTGAAGCAGGTGATGAACCCCGGGAAGCCCATGTGGACGCGGATCGAGCTGCTCAAGGCGGACGCGTTCGAGGCGCACCTGCGTCGGATGATCGCGCGCTTCCCCTACACACCGCCGGCGGCGCCCCGACGTGAGCTGTCCGTCGCAGCGCGCGAGTCCTTCTTCGAGGCGCTCGGTGATGCCATCGACTGGTACCAGGGCCGGGGTCACGTGACGCATGCGGGTTGGCGCGGGCGGGATCCGACGGCCCAAGTCATCGCCGACGCCTCGGCCCGGCTCGATGCGTGGATGGAGTCGGCCTCCCCGGAGGATCGTGTGGTCGGACTGGACGCGTTGATGTTGCTTGCGCGCAAGGTCCAGGGCGGCGGCCCCACGGCAGCACCCGCCCTCGCGGCGGCCGGTCGGTGGATCGGGCACGTGCCCCGTGATGCCGCCATGTCCTGGCTTCGAAACGAGCTGCGCCATGGGGGCTACTACGCGCCGCGCGTCGCCTTGTGTCGACTGGGACGCACCCTGGGTGAGGAGGCGTATCGAACCCTGGTCCTCGAGCTCGAGGTCTGGGTCGCGCGGACCGAGGACAGCGAGGGCACCGCATGCTGGTGGGACCTGGTCGAGCTTGGACACCGCGACCTCGCCGAGGCGGCGGCTGCACGGCGGGAGCAGGGGCCCCCAGGCGAGAGCCGCTAGCCGAGGACGTCGGGGAACCGCGTAGAGCGGATCCCCGCGTCGAGGCCGCGGCACGCGCGTCCGGAGCTGGGTACAACGGCCCGGGCGACTTGATGTGACCCGATCCGGTGCCCGCGGGATCCACAGGGGTGGAGGCTCGTCTTGACCGCGTTCGGCATGCCATCGGAAGGACTGCTCGAGCACGAGCCCTTCGTGCGTCGGCTCGCAGGCGCGATCGTGCGCGACCCGGCGGGGGCCGACGACATTGCCCAAGAGACCTGGCTACGTGCCCTCGCGCAGCATCCAGGCACCCTGCGTAGCCCGCGTGGCTGGCTGGCTCGGGTCGCACGCACGTGCGCGTGGAAGCAGCACCGGTCCGAGTCACGGCGGCGGCGTCGTGAGGAGGCGGCGGCGCGCTCGGAGCGGCTGCCGGCCGCCGTCGACGAGGCCGCGCAGGCCGAGATGCGACGCCGCTTGGCGCACGCGCTCGCACGGCTTCCGGAGCTGCAGCGTGTCGCCGTGCTCTTGCGCTACCAAGACGACATGCCGGTGCGCGAGATCGCGCGAACGACGGGTGTCCCCGTGGACACGGTCAAGAGCCGCCTTCGACTCGCCCTGGGGAAGCTGCGTCTGGAGCTGGGCGGCGCCGACGGGGCAGCGCTGCACAGGGCAAGGGGGCTTGCCGTGCTGCTGCCCACAGCCTTCTCCTCCGAGCCTTGCTCGAGGCTCGGAACCGCGGGATGGGGGACGTTGACGATGGCGGGAACGAAGAAGCTCGGCCTCGGGATTGCCGTCCTGCTCCTGACGTTGGCGGGCGGATGGGTCGTGTTGCACACAGCCAGTCTCGAGGACACGCCGGAGATCGCTTCGACGCCCAAGGCGGAGGAGGAGCTGGCGCGGGCTCCGACGCTGCGCGGCACGCCGGGCGAGGCCCGCAAGGTCAGTGGCACGACGGAAGGGCGTCCGGCGCCTTCGAGCGGGGGCGGCGCTTCGGGTGTTGCGGGCAGCCATTCGGAAGCAGGTTCGCGTCCTGGCGGGGCGGACGGCGATGCGCCCACGACCGCCCCGGACGTGGTGGCCGGAGCGGCATTCGGAGCCGATGGGGAGCCGCTCCTTGGCAAGGCTGTCCTTTGGCGCGGCGGAAGGTTCACGACCGCAGGTCAGATCCCCGTGGGCAAGGAGGCGCAGTCCACGCTCGACATGGGGCGCGATGGACGCTTCCGCTTCGAGGAGGTGGAGAACGGATCCTGGTACCTCGGGCTGGATCTGGGCGACGGCGTCTCGCGCTTGCTCTATGTGGCCCAGAGCACAGGCGGTGACAGGCGACCCGAGGTCACGCTGCGCCTCGGACAGGGGGGGATTCGCGGCACCGTCTGGGGTCCCGATGGTCTGCCGGTCGAGGGCGCCATCGTTCGCACGGGCTCGCAGAACCCAACCCTCATCTCGCAGACCACGACGGATCGCGACGGTCGCTACGCCATCGGCCAGCTGCACGGCGGGATCGCGTACGTGAGCTTCGCCTTGGCTGGCGACCTGGACGACGACGCCACCACGTTCTATCGCCACCTGCGCATCGAGGACGACGGGTGGACGATCGTGGACCATGGCTCGCCGCGCGGGTTGGCGCGTGTCGTGGGCCGTGTGGTCTGCCCGGATGGCGAGGTCGTCCGGGCGAAGGGCCAGATCATCTTCGAGCGCATGGACCGTCAGGGCTTCCTGATCATGCCGTACGACGCGGAAGGACGCTTCGACCAGGAGGTCCCCGAAGACACCTACCGGGTGCACATCTGGGCGCCCAACGGATCGGCGACCACGTCCTACCGCCCCGAGGCGCCGTTCACCGCCACGGCGCCGAGTACCGAGACCGACTTCGTGCTTGTCGGGGCGCGTGTGAAGGGCCGCGTTCCGGCGGACGTCGCGGCCGGACGCACGGGCATCGTCCACCTCGTGCCGACCGGCGAGGCCGCGAGCGCCGCGCAACGCGCGGGCTCGCTGGGCGGAGGCGCGCGCATGGTGGCGTGGTCCGAGGACGGGAGCTTCGTCCTCTATGGCATTCCGCCCGGCACCTACAAGCTGACCGCCGCCGCCACGAGTGGGGAGGAGCGCCCGGCGCTTGCGTCGGTCGAGGTCGAAGTGGCTGACGGCGTTGCGGAGGTCCGACAGGACCTGACCACCCGCTAGCCTCCTCCGGTCGTGCTTCCGCCGCCCGTCGATCCGCCGGTCGGCGGCGGCGCAGGATCGCCTCCCGACGGGCGCGGTGTCGGGTCGGGAGGTCCGCGCTTGGGGAGGGGCCGGTAGGGCTGGGCCTCGTAGCCCTTTACCTCCGGCAAGTACACCCTGTTCATGGAGAGCTCCGCACCCCACGGCGTCCCTTGGTAGGCCTCGAGCAGGCGCCGGTGGCGCGCTTCGAATTCGGCCGCAGCTTCACGGCACCCTTCGGGAACGACGCTGGCTTCGACCCTGAAGGTCAGCTCGCCGGATCGAACACGGTCGATCCACAAGGTGTTCCCGAGGTAGACCCGCGTCTTCTTGGTCTCCCACGCGGACCGCGGGATGGCGCGTGCGATCTCGATGCCCGCGGATAGACGCAGCAGGCGTGCGTCGAGGATGTGCAAGGCGCGCTCTGCCTCGAGCTCATACCGTCGTTGCCAGGAAGGCGAGTCCTCGGGCTTGCCCTCCAAGACCCTCTGGAGCCGCTCGCGAACCGCCCGCAGTGCGGACTCTGCCTCGGAGGCCTTCTCCAGCCACTCGTCACGTTCGTTGAGCTTGCTCCACCCCGCATGCAGGTCGAAGTTGGGGGGCAGGACGGAGATGGTCTCGGAGACGTTGACCTGCTTGCCCGTGAGCGGCGGGGTGGTGTGCGTGAAGTCGTCACCCCACGCTGCAAGAGCTGCCCACGCTTCGAGCCCCGCACGGGCCACGGCGTTCTCCCGGATGTGCTCGGCGATCGCTTCCCGATCGCGCAAGTCTGGCCCGTAGAGGTTGAGTCGACCGTAGTCGTACGAAACGGAGGGCACCCGGATGCGATTCCAGCCGAAGGTGATGTAGCGGCCACCCGAGACGGCCGCCAAGCGGCTGAGGCCGTAGGGACCAAACCCCGACGGTAGCGGCGCCTCGCGGTCGGTCACCACATGACTCACGTCTCCTGCGGGACCGTACTCGTCGGCGGGCAGGGCCACGGGCTTGCTCTCACCCAGACCCATCAGCTCCTTCATGCGCTTGAGTCGCTCCTCGTCGTCAAGCTCCGCGAGCTCGTCCAGCGACTCGCTCAGCTTGTCGGTGTCCGGTACGCGATGCCCGATGTCGCCCAGGTCGAACTCCGTAGACCACTCGAAAGGAGAGAAGTCGTAGGGCACCAGGGGCGCGCAAATGTCACCTCCATGCCAGGGCGCGGTCGCCGATCCGCGGCCAAACGGATCGCGGCCGATGTCGGGCCAGTAGTCTCGCCCGATCCCGGTTGGCGCCTTCTCCCACGCGCGGATCATGCCGTCGTTCCACCCACGGCCGTAGGCGCCCTCCGGCCCAATGGCGCAGAAGACCAGCTTGGACTTGGTGACGTCGGCGACGAGCTTCTCGAGCTCCCAGTCGTCCTCGAAGTGTTCGTCGGCGAGGTAGATGACCAGGGCACCCTTGCGGCGCAGGCTCTTGATGCTCTCACGCAGCGCCAAGGTCGTGTTCTTGATGGTCTCGTCCGAACTCGCGGATGCGGAGAGCTGGGCAGCAGCCTCCGCCACGGACTTGGCAGGCTTGCCGAACTTGTCCCCCAGGGACGCCACGTGCCAGGTCGCCACCTGATCGATGTTCTTGTCCAGCCGGCCCAGGGCCTTTCCAAGGTAGGGCGCCCATGTCGCCAGGCGTGGCGTTGGATCCACGATGAAGGCGACGGGGAACGGCTTCGTCTCCCTGTCCCCACGAGCAAGCACGGCGGCTTCGAGGGCCACGGCGAAGGCCTCGTCGACCCGCTGCTTGCGGCGCACGACCACGCTGGCGGCATCCGGCAGGGCCTCCTTGCGTTGTGGCGCGGCGAACACTGGCTCGGGGCTGGTGCCCGCGCGGAGTCCGGTGGCCAGGACGGCGGCCGCGAGACACGCCAGCAGTTCCCTCGTCAGTCTCATGCGGGCATGCTCTCACGCACCCAAGCGGGCCGCAATCAGCCCGAAGCCGCCTCCCCGCCGGCGTTTCCGGGTGGGGGCTTGCGCGCGAACCCCTGGGCTACGGTACCCGTGGGAGACGCCTCCTGAGGCGCGGGACGCTCGCGCGATCGATGCGATCGCCTAGGATGTTGGGACGATGTCCGGACTTCCGTCTCGACCCCCCCCGCAGTACGCCGTCCTGCTGTTGGCGCTGACCTTCTCTGCGTGCGGGAAGGAGACGCAGGCGCCGCCGGAAGAGACGTCGGCAAACCACGTCGCCGTCGCGCGGCTGGCAGCGGAAGAGACCATGGCCAAGGCGACGCTGCGCAATCTCGTGGCCGCCCAGGCGCAGCTGCAAGTCGTCGGGTGGATCGACACGGACCAGGACGGCGTGGGGGAGTACGGCGGGTTGCTCGAGCTGTCCGGTGCCGTTGCGGGTCGAGGGCACGAGGCGTTGACGCCGGCCGTGATCGGCGAGGCGTTTCGCACGCTGGATGCCGAGGGGCGGGCGCACTTCGAGGGCTACACGTATCGGCTGTTCCTGCCCGGGCGCAAGGGCATCGCCGTGGGCGAGCCGGCGGGTGGGTTCACGCGCGCCATGAAGGTCCCGGCCGATGCCGCGGAGCAGGCGTGGGCGTGTCTCGCGTGGCCGTCCACGGCCGGCACGCAGCAGCGCAGCTTCTTCGTCGCCACGTCAGGCCAGCTTCTGGCCACGGCCCCCGGTCGCCATGGCGGTGACCAGGGGGCGCCACCCGCACCCGTGTTCGAGGGGTTGGAGGCTCGACCGGGCGGCGACGGATCGAGCGCGACCTGGACGACGCTCGAGTGACCGCGCCCCCGCCCACCGCGAGGTCCATCCGTCGGACACGAGGCCCCACGCCGGCGCAGGAGCAAGGTGCCTACACTGCCTGCTAGACTTGCAGGCATGCCCAAGCGCGCGTCCAAGGTCCAGTACACGATCCGGGGAGTCCCCGCCGCCGTGGACAGGGCCCTGCGGGCTCGCGCCCGGCGCGAGCAGCGAAGCCTCAACGAGCTCGCCCTGGAAGCCCTGCGACGCAGCGTGGGCGATGAGGTTGGACCGCTGGTGCACACGGACTTGGACCCGTTCCTGGGCACCTGGGTCGAAGATCCCGAGTTCGATGCGGCGCTTCGGGAGCAAGACCGGGTCGATCCGTCGCTCTGGTCCTGAGCATGGACATCGCCGTCGACACGAACCGCTACGTGGACTTCATGCGCGGGGATCCGGAGGTAGCGCGGCACATCCGGGCGGCTGACGCCGTGGCGCTCCCGTTCGTCGTCTTGGGGGAGCTCCGCGCTGGCTTCGCTTGTGGCTCGAAGTCGCGGGCCAACGAGCGGACCCTGGTCCGGTTCCTGGGCCAAGAGCGCGTCCGCGTCCTGTGGGCAGACGAGGCAACGACGCACTTCTACGGTCGCGTGTTCGCCCAGCTGCGAGCGGCCGGCACGCCCATCCCCACGAGTGACCTGTGGATCGCTGCCCTGGCGATCCAGCACGACTTGCCTCTCTACACGCGGGATGCTCACTTCGCCTCCGTCGCGGGCCTGGCGACCCTCTAGAGGTTGGCGGGCTGCGGGGCGATGCTCTGGCTGCGGGTACCGTGGACGTCGAAGGCGGCATGGGGCCGCAGGGGAGCTTGGACATGCCCGATGACGCGCCTTCGGTGAACCCGGCCATCCTCGGCGTCGCCTACCCCAGCTTCTACTTCAAGGACGTCGACCAGGCGGTTGCCCTGTACGAGGCGGTGTTCGGGCCGTGTGCCTATCACGAGGCGGGGTTCCACGGACTCAAGCTGGGCGACACCTGGCTCACGCTCTTCGATCCCAAGATGGCGCCACGCCCGGGAGAGAACCCGGCGAACGCGGAGATCGCGTTGCGGCTGGCCACTCCTGCAGACGTCGATGCGCTGCATGGCACGTTCGTCGAGCACGGCGCCACCAGCGTCATGAAGCCCCAAGACACGTGGATGTACGAGAACATGCGCTACGCATGCCTCGACGATCCGCTGGGCGTGCGCTGGGACCTCTACTGTCCGATTGCCGCGCCTCCTGCGAGCTCGTGATCGGCATGAGCACGCGACGGGAGCGGCGCGAGACGGACGTGGCGCGCCGGACGTTCCCGTACGAGTCGCGCCTCGAGTGTGCTCGCGCCCATGTCGGCGGTCTGGAGACGACGCTGCGCATGTTGGAGCGGGACGCGCCGGGCCGTGGAGCCGAGGCGACACGGGATGACCTGCGCCGTCTGATCGTGCGCGCGCGAAGCGCGCAGGAGGACGTGAGGGCCGCGCGGCACGAGGTCGGCATGATGGCGATGCTCAACTTGTGGATCCCGTTCCGCTGGCCTTACATGGCGTTCGAGCTGTGGGGCCTCACGTCCGCCGGGCGTCGCCTGGCCCGCTGTGTCCGCTGGATGCACGCACTGCGTGCACGCGTGGCGCCACGTGTTGCGCCCACGAGGTAGGCGCTAGACTTCGCAGGCCGTCGCCACATGGGGTTCGATCGGCGTCCGGAGCACGCATGGCCGAGGAGGACGGACAGGCCGGGGAGGTGAGGCCGTCACGTCGCGTGGCGGGCCCCCTGGCCGTCCGCTGGCCGCACGTTGTCGAAGCCTGTGCGGCGTCCTGTGCGCTCGAGCCGGACGCGGACGTCCTTTGGCTTGATCACCTGCCATCGCGGGGACGCTTGCGCAACATCGATCCGAGGACGCGCCTGACGGTCCTACCTGGGTTGGACCGGCTTCTCGATCCTGGGCAGCGCGAGGGACTGTTGGCCGAGGTCGCAGCGCGCGGAGGCCGCCTAGGCTGGCCGAAGAACCTGCGGCCGTGCCTGTCGCCGATCGCGGCGCCGACGGACGTGTACGAGGGCCGCGGACCATGGCTGGTCATGCGGTGTGCCGAGTCGCCGTTCGTGGAGCGGTGGCGCGTCGAGGACGGCGCCGGCCTGCACAGCCTGTCGCCCGCGCTCGCGAGACCCCTTGCAGCGTGCGAGGCGGGTCGGCTGGGTTGCACGATGGTCGCACTTCGTGGTCCGGACATCCTGCAGGCGTATGTGCACGCCGACGTCGGGATCCTGGAGGGCGCATCCACGTCCGACGCGACGCAACCCGTGCGCGCCTCCAAGGCCGTCGCTGCGGACGTGCTGGCGCGCACGCGTCTCGCGACGCGCATCCTCGTGGGCTGCGTGCGCGAAGACGTGGCCGCGGCCTTGGTCGACGCAGGCCGTGGTGAGGCCCGCGATGTCCAGGTGCTCGCGTTCGAGTGGATGGTGGGCGAACAGGAGATCACCCTTCTCGACGTCGTGCCGCACGCGGCGATCGGCATGCATCGCGCGTCGTCGGACGAGGAGCTGACCCGTGCCTTGGCCTTCGCGTTGACCTCCGCGTCGCCACCGCCGGAGTGGATCTCGCTCGAACCGCAGGGGGGCGAGCCCGCGTGGGCCGAGCTCCTGCCCGTTCCGCGCCGGACCGAGCTTGACGTGTCTCCTCCACGCCTGGCCACGGCGTGGCGTGCGGCCACCTGGACGCCGCTCCAAGCGGATGTGGGCCTGCTGGGCGGACTGCCCATCGTGCTGGACGCACGGCGCAACGAGCTGCTGCCGTTGGATCCCGTCGCCGCGCACGTACGCGCACGCCTTGCCGAGCAGGCCGATGCCGGGACGCTTGCCGACGAGATTGCCGACTCCCTCCAGGTCGAACCCGCCCAGGTGGAGCACGACATCTGGCGTCTGCTGGCCCAGTGGTCGGCTCGGGGGCTCGTGGCACGAACTGGGGAGCTCGCCGCCGACGTCTGCGGGGGCAAGCCCTGTCCACGTCGGGAGCTCCGTGCAGCAACCGTTCGGCTGGATGCCTCCGGACGTGGCGTGGACCTCCACCTCGAGGTGGGGGCGGACGCGTCGCGGCTGCGCTCCTTGCTCCCGCCCACGTGGACCTGGGCAGAGCCGGGACCGGGTGCGGCTGCCCGCCTGTCCTTGACGCGCGCAAGCGACGGTCGCTACCAGCTGGACGATGGGTACCACGTGAGGATCGCGCCGGGCCTCTCGTGGCTGGGCCCCCTGTTGTTCGACGCCGTGGTCGACGCCGCCACCGACACACCTGCCCCGGCAGCGCGCTTGCGCGGCGGACTCGTGCGCTACGGCGACACGATGTGGATCGTGGTGGGACCCGCACGCGAGCTTGTCGATGGCGTGGTCGCGTTGCTTGCGGCGCGCGCGGGCGTGGTGCTGGCCGCACCGGTCGTCGCGCTCGACCGTTGCGGAACGGTGGTCGATCCACGGCCCCTGGGGTTGTCGGTGTCGGAGCCGCTGCACGGTAGCGCCTTGGCCGCGCTTGGAGCGTGGCGCGACGCACGCCCGCTCCCTCGCTTGCACGCAGGCCCCGTACGGCTGCTGGCCCTGCCACCGGTCGACCCGGCCCCGTGCGCGCCACTTCCGCACCGGCTGCTTCACCTGAGCCCGGGGCGGCGTGGCCCCGTCTCACGCCAAACGCCAACTGCGCGCGAGTCGCTCGAGCTCGTGCTGCGCGATGGACGTCTCGGCGCGGGACGCCTGGGTGTCGAGGAAGCGGAGGCGCTCGTGGCGCTTGCCGATCGGGTCCCGATGACGACCCTGGCTGCGCACAATGCCGAGGCCGTCGTCGCCTGGCTCGATGCCGACGCGACAGTGGCCGAGGTCGTGTCGTGATGCAGGCCGCCGAGCTCCTCCAGCTCCTTGGCAGCGAGACGTGGCGTCTCTACGTCGACCTGGATCGCCAGCACTTGGGTTCGGCGGCCTTCGACGAGGGCCTGCGCGGCGTGCGCGAGCCGGGCTTTCTCGCGAGCATGCTTGCCGCACACCACCGGGCCCTGGGCCTGGTGGGAGAGCCGCTCGATGCGCGCGCGTTGGCCGCCTTGCATGACGATGTCCTGGGCCATGCCCCCGAGGCCCCACGAACGTGGCGCAACCACGCCAGCTGGGTGGGCGTTCCGCGCGCCGGGATCGAGCCGAGGGTGCGCGCGCGATGGGATGTCTGGGGCGTGCGCCTGGACCCCGTCGCGCCCACCCGCCCGGGGTACGTGCGCTTGGTCTTGGCGCCTCCGCCGACGGCCACGACGTGGGACGAGCGCCTCGACGCCTGCCTGCAGGCGGGCCAGCAGCACGTCCGTGACGCCGCGCCCGAGGGGAAGCTCCTCGCCATCGCCCAGCTGCACCAGGACCTCGAGCTCCTGCATCCGACGGCCGACGCGAACACCCGTCGCCACCTCTTGGTCCTCCAGAAGCTGCTGGTCGAGGCTGGGTTTCCCCCGGCGCTGCTGACCGAGCCCAACCATGTCTACGGCCTGGCGCCCAGGTCATGGGCGCGCTGCTTGCAGGAGGGCATCGAGCGCACCCGCGCGGTCCATCACGCGCTGCAGCGAGGCATGGATGTGCCGGCCATGTTGCGAAGTTTCGACATCGCGCACCGGCCGCAGGGTGTCGAGCACGGCCGCTTCCACCAGATCGAGGCAGCCCAACCCCGCTACCTGGCCTGATCAGGCGCGGATCTGGTCGTTGCTTGGCGCACGACGCTCACGTACCGTCACTCGCTTGCGCGCTTGGGGAGCGCCGCAGGGAGAGCCCGCATGACCGACAAGCCCATCGATCCGGATCAGCGATCCAACGAGACAACCGACGAGACGGCTGGTGGCCTGCACCGCCGCGAGTTCCTGCGTCGTCTCACCACCTACACGCCGCCGGTCGTGCTGGGTTTGGCAGCGCTCGGACACGGCGCATTGCCTCGTGATGCGTGGGCCGCCGATGGCGCGTCAGCGTCCACGGATCCGACCGCGAGCGAAAGCGGCGTCGCCAGCGACAGTGGTGCCGCAAGCGACAGTGGCGCGGCGAGCGACAGTGGCGCGGCGAGCGACAGTGGCGCGGCGAGCGACAGTGGTGCTGCGAGCGACAGTGGTGCCGCGAGCGAGAGCACCGCGGCTGCCACGGAGAGCGGGGGCGCGAGTGCCGGCGGCCAGGCCGAGTCGGAGGCAGCCCGTGAGGCGAACGCCAAGCGCAAGGCCGAGCAAGAGGCCAAGCTGCGGCACCGCAAGGCCGAGCTCGCGCACAAGCAAGCCGAGCGCGACCTGAAGCAGAAGCAGGCGGCCGAGGAACGTTCGAAGGAGCAGGCGATCAAGGGTCGCTAGACGAACTCGAACGTTCGCACCAGGGGGTCGTGACGGCTCGGCCGCCACGACCCCTGTTCGTTCACGCCGCGTCGTCGAAGAGTGCGCGCAGCAGGGCGATGCGCGCCTCGTCGTCGCACCACGTCACCACCTCGTCCAGGGGCGGCGGTGCGTGGGCATCGATCAGCGCGAAGGTCCCGTCGTCACGCTCGAGGACATCCACGGCGCCGAGCTCCCCGGTGAGGGCGGCCCGCGCGAGCTGCGTTACATCGGCCCGCGCGCCCTGGACGACCACGCCCCCGCCCGAAGCGTTCCAGCAGAGGGCATCGGCGTGTCGCTTGCCGATGCCGATGGCTCGACCCGCGGCGATCACCACGCGCCAGAGGAGGGGCCTCTCGATCCACTCCCCGAGGAGCAGCGCGCTCCCGGTCTCGGCCAGGTAGTCGACGGCGCTGTGTAGAGAGGGCTCGCTGTCCACGCGCACGACCTGGCCGGCGCCGCGACGCACGAAGGTCCTGAGCCCCAGCGGAAAGCCACCGAGCTCCTCCACGGCGCGAAGCGCGTCGTCGCGGGCGAACCGGGAGACATGACGCTCGCGTCGCACGGGCAGGCCACGCCGGCGCCACTGCGCAACCGGGTCCACGGTCGGCGCAGCGTTGCCCACGAGATGGCAGCGCCGTGCATCCACCCCCAGGGACGTCGCGAGCAGCTCGGCCGCCGCACTGGTGCCCAGGCAGAGGACGGCATCGTCGCCCCCCACGTGCACGTCCCGGGCCAGGGGGTCGAAGCGCCATGCGATGTCGACGATCTCCGCGCCCAGCGTCGTGGCGGCTGGACCCAGGGCGTGGACCGTGCCGTAGCTCGCGCCGTCATGGATGACGTACAGCTTCATGACGGCTCCGCAGACCCTCGAGGGGCTATCATCCCGCGCGTGAGCGCAAGAGCAACGCATCGGATCCAGCGAGGGAACGGAACGCTCGGGAGACCGGTGCGATGACCTCCACGTCGAACGCGACACGCCGCTTCGTGGCGGTCGATGACGGCGTTCCCGAGAGCACGCTGGCGGGCCTCGAGCGAGCCTGCCTCGTGCGCGACGTGGCGTACGAGTGCATCCAGGCGCGCACCTACGACTGGCGTACGCGTCGCCAGCTCGCGCGCGGAGACCTGCTCTACCGGCCGGGTGTCAGCCTGCAGGCCACGCGCGTCGAGCAGGCGCTGTACGGACCGGGCGTGGCCACCTTCCACCGCACCGAGGTGTCGCTCTACGGCGACTTGCCGACGTCGTGGTTGATGCTGGAGCGGGCAGGCTTGCCGGTCCCCACCACCGTTCCGCTCACGACGGATGACCCGGAGCACCTGGAGGCACTCGTGGGTGTCGTGGGAGGGCTTCCCGCGGTCCTCAAGGTCTCGGGGTACTCCGGGGGCTTGGGCGTGCTGCGGGTGGACTCGCTGTCGGCGCTGACGTCCCTCGTTGCGCTGCTCCGCGCCCGCGGCCTGACCCCCGATCTCATCCGCTACGTACCGGATGCCGTCCACTGGCGTGTGGTGGTGGTGGGTGCGCGAGCCGTCGCGTCGTATCCGAACCCCGTCGACGAGGGCGACTTCAGGACGTACGCCAGCGAGGACCCTGCCGACTACCGCGCGGACGCCGACGCGGACATGCAACGCATCGCCGCTCGCGCTGCGGAGACCATCGGGAGCGAGCTGGCAGGCGTGGACCTCTTGCGTGAGGCCGATGGGACCCTCTGGATCCTGGAGGCCAACTTCCCCTGCTACCACGCGCAGGCCGAGGTCGTGGGGGGCATCGACGTCTCGGGCCCCATGCTCGATCATCTCCTCGCCAAGTCGTCGCGGCTGTCCTGAACACGAAGACGGGCGCGGTCCTCGTCACCGAGAACCGCGCCCGCAGGTCACATCCGCCGGGTGGATGGGCCACCCGGCAGACGAAGGTGGTCTGTCCTAGCCCAGGTCGCAGGTGAAGTAGAGCGCCCAGTTCTTGCCAGGGAACTCGAGGTTGCCGGCCCAGGCCGTCTCCTCACCACCGCTCGGGGGCGGCGGCGGGCAGTCGGGCAGACGGACCTTGATGATCGTCGTCTGCAGCTCGGCGCGCGGCCAGAGGATGAGCGCGACGTAGTCACCATGGCCGGGGACGTAGCCCGGTCCGTTCTGGAGTACGTCGGCGAGGATCTGCTCGGCCAGCGTGATGTTCGGAAGGACCCCGGCGCCCGTGCGCCAGTCTCCGTCGTCGATCAGGGCCCAGATCACCGCCTGGACCTCGTCGCGGCCGGCACCCCAGCCGCTGTAGTCCTGGTTCAGCAGGTAGTTGAGCAAGTCGAAGTTGGCGCGGTCGACGAGGCCGTTGGCGGCGGGATCCAGCGTCGAGACGACCATGACGTCGACGTTGCAGTCGCCCATGCCGCGTTCCATGTCCACGCACCACGCGCCGTGCGTGCCGTCAAGGTCACCGGCGTTGGAGAGCGTCACGTTGGCGAACGCATCGGTGCCGGGGAACTCGAAGCAGGCCTGGACGTAGCCCGAGGGCAGGAGGAGCTCCGCGTCGCAGGGCTCTCCCGTGGTGTCACCGGAGCCGGTGCCCACGACGCCGTGCGCGGCGATGTACAGCTCGCCCGCGGGCAGGTCGGCGCAGGGAATCGAGAACGTGTGCGTGGTGGTGTCGACCACCGCCTTGTAGGTGAATCGGCCGGGAACGGGGTTCCCGTTGCGCTGCGGGATGGCCGCGAGCGAGCCACGGATCTCGAGGTGCACCTCGCTCAGTCGCCAGTCGCCCGTCGTCTGGTAGGTGACCAGGAGGTTCTCGCCCTCCTTCTGCACGGTCACGGTGCCGGCGTCGGCGTGCTGGCCGGCCCAGAGCGTGGCGACGCAGCCGCTCGCGACGGAGCCTTCGGCGCCAGGGGTGCCCATGACGAGCGATGCCGCCAGGGCCAGGGTCAGGAAGAGGGCCTTGCCCATGATGTGTCTGCCTCCGTTCGTCAACCCGGAATCGGGGGTCCGACACATCGGGGGGCAACCGACGTGCCAGCGAGGCCGGTCCATGCTTCTGGGGCTGTGGCGTCGGGAGCCCGGACGGATGTCGATCTGGCGCGACATCGGGAATCGGGCGTCGACACGGGTCACGGCAGGCACGGAGCGCGCGGCGGGCGGCTCGCAGGCGGTAGCATCAGCCGCCGTGAGCGCCGACGACGCAAGCCCTGGTGAGCACATCGACGAGCTCGTGCCGGTCGTCTACGAGGAGCTGCGGCGCCTGGCCAAGGCGCACATGCGGCGCGAGCGCGTCGAGCACACGCTGCAGGCGACGGCGCTTGCCAACGAGGCCTACCTGCGGCTCTCGGCCGAGCGCCCGGACGGGTGGACGAGCCGGGCCCAGTTCCTGGGGCTGGCGGCGCGCTCGATCCGCCAGATCCTGATCCACCACGCACGCGGTCGCAACGCCGCCAAGCGCGGCGGGGGCCTGGCCCGCCTACCGCTGGAGGAGGCTCGGCTCGCCCTGGGGGGCCTCGACCCGGACCTGCTGGACCTCGACGAGGCGCTGGACGAGCTGGGGGGGCTGGATGCCCGCAAGGCCCAGGTCGTGGAGATGCGGTTCTTCGGGGGCATGACGAACCCCGAGATCGCGGAAGCCCTCGGGCTCGGGCTGACCACCGTCGAGGACGACTGGTACGCCGCGCGGGCCTGGCTGGGCAGGCGCTTGCGATGAGGCACGCCGCCCGCCCGGCGGAAATCTCCGGGGGGGGCGCGCGCGCTTTGCCCACTCCTTCGTGACGCCTCCCTCGAGGCGCTGGAAGGAGAGTCCCGTGCGTCCCAGCTCCCTCTTGCTCGTCGCCGGCGGATCCGCCCTTGCCGCTTGTCTCCTGAGCGCCTGCGGCGCCGGGGGTGCCAACAGCCCGGTTGCCGCGCCCATCGTGCTTCCCCAGGAGGCCAACTTGGTGGTGGCCGACGTCCCGTCGCAGCTGTTCAACCTGCGGCACCAGGGGGAGTGGCTCGCGGCCCACCCGCAGAGCGGCCAGTCGATCACCGGGAGCGGCGAGAAGCACTACCAGGGCATCGTGCGGGCGACCTACAAGCCGGGCGGCCCCAACGATGTCCTCTACGTGACCAAGTCCGGGCATCCGGACAACAACGAGGAGGCGTTTCTCGGCGTCATCCAGCTCCGCTCGAGAAGCTCGATCGCCGAGGCCAGCGCGCCGTACGGCGAGCGCATGCGCTCCAACCTGCTGCAGCGCAGCGTGGAGACCGCCGACACCGAGCCGCCGACGAGCGATCGGGTGGTCAGGCGGATCGAGTTCGACGACTGGAAGCACCCGGGTGGCTTGCAGATGATCGGCGACATCCTGGTGGTGCCGATGGAGCAGCCGATCGACGCGAACGGCGAGACGATCGAGGACAAGGACTGCGAGATCTGGTTCTACGACTGCACGGACCGCCTGAACCCGGTCCGCATGGACTACTCGCTGGTCATGGACATCGACACGGGGCTCGCCTACAAGCCCCGCGCCGAGGCAGGCGTCGTCGGCATCATCAAGCTGCCCGAGCCCGACGGCCGCTTCGCGTTGCTCGTCACCTGGGCCGGTGACTACCAGGTCGCGTGCTACATCTCGAACCGCACCAGCTTCTTCCTGCCCGACGGCAGCCAGGACCCGCTCTTCGAGTTCCAGCTGTACGACCTGTGGGAGATCCCCGACCAGCCTTCGTTCGACTTCACGGGCCTGTCGATCAACCCCTTCACGGTGGACCCCTTCGTCGCCCCGTGGCCGTATGCCACGAACTCGAGCGACAACAATCTCATCTCGACGTTCCAGACGATGCACCTGGTCCAGCAGGCCGACGGACGCATCTACATGATCGCCGCCCTCAACACGAACAACTTCTCGCCGGTCTTCGTCGGCTACGACGTGGTGAGCCTCTTCGAGGTGAAGGGCTTGCCGAATGACGGCGTGCGGACGGTCGGCGACATCCGCTTCGACTTCGCGGGCCGCAAGGCGTTCAACATGATGCCGCACGACGAAGGTGTCGTCATTCTCGGCGGCGAGATCGGTGACCGGGCCGTGTTCGGCAACGGCAACGCGGGCGTGGGGGCCTACGTCTCGCCGACGGGGGAGCTGCTCCTCTACGCCATCGCGCACAACGAGACCGACGAGAACATCGACCTCCTGCGCATGTCCGAGTTCCGGCACCGGGATATGACGTGGAACGCGCCGCACGTCGGCCCGCGCTGGATGCCGGAGCCGTTCGGCCCCGAGGTGACCCTGGAGGTGGGCCAGCGCCTCGTGCGCGAGCTGCGCGCCGAGCCGTGGATCCTCGGCTCCTGGGCCGACCTCTACGAAGACGTGAGCTACAACTCGAACGGCAACGCCTACAACAAGATCTGCCAGGTCATCGACGCGCCCGACCTCTCGCTGGACGACTACGAGACCCGGTTCTCGCGCTTGGACGGGGCCGGGATCAACAACGGCTTCGAGGACAAGGCCAGCAGCCACCGCCTCTGCGTCGACCCCACCACCTACTTCGCCCTCTACAACGACAACGGGCTGGAGGACAACCTGTTCGTCGTGGCGCCTGACGCCGACGGGGGCTTCTCGCTCCGCTCCAACTACGGCTTCTTCGACGCCAACGACCAGGCGAACTCGGCGACGTTCCGCACGTTCCAGGAGACGCTCGACTCGCTGCCCGCCGACACGGGCATGGCGATCCTGGGGGGCCTGACCGGCCTCTCCGCCGAGGAGATCGAGGCTCGCTTGGCGGTCCCCGAGGTCGAGTGGGACCTCGATGGCGACGGCGTGTTCGAGATCGTCGGTACGGCCAAGGACACGGTCCAGAAGCTGGACTTCGTCGCGCAGGAGACGGGCATCTACCGCATCCGGGCGCGGCGTCGCGGCGTCGGGACGGACGTCCAGGGCAACACGGTGGAGCTCGTGATCCGCGTGGTCGCGCGCGGGGCCGGCGGCGATGGCGGGGACGGCGGATCCGGCGGCACGTAGGATGGCGCGCGGGGTCGCGGTCGACCTCGTGGCCTGCAACGTGGCGGGGGGCCCTTGATCAGCGAGCGCTCCCCCGCCGAGCTCTTCGCCCAGGCGTCGGCCCTGTTCAGCCGGCTGCGCCAGCTGCCGGACGCACGGCGACAAGGCGAGCTGGAGGCGTGCTGCGCAGGCGACACCGTGCTGCGCCGCGAGGTCGAGGCGCTGCTGCACGAGCACGTGCGTCTGACGGACGAGCCCGTCGCCACGCGGGACGAGGCGACGACCCTCCACCGGTTGGTGGACGCATCGCTCGGCGAGCGCCCGGCGGCCTGGGTGGTCCCGGAGCGTCTCGGTCCCTACCGGATCCTGCGCCCGCTCGGTACCGGGGGCATGGGCCAGGTCTTCGAGGCCGAGCAGGACGAACCGCGCCGGCGCGTGGCCATCAAGGTGCTCCGCCCCGAGATCGGCAGCGCCGACATGCGTGCGCGCTTCCGGCGCGAGGGCGACCTGCTGGCACTCCTGCGCCACGAGGGCATTGCCCGCATCCATGCCGTGGGCGAAGCGGCCGGCCTCCTGTACCTCGTCATGGAGCTGGTCGACGGTGAGCCGCTGGACGTGGTGGCGCGCAGGCTCGACGCCGCCGGCCGCATCCGCCTGGTGGCTGCGGCCTGCGACGCCGTGGCCCACGCCCATCGCAACGGTGTCATCCACCGCGACCTGAAGCCACACAACGTCCTCGTCACGTCCGAGGGCCAGCCGAAGGTGCTCGACTTCGGCGTGGCGCGCTCGCTGGACGGCACGCAGCACACCACCACGGGCAGCGTGGTGGGGACGCTGGCGTACATGAGCCCGGAGCAGCTGGTGGGACGCGCCGACGTGGACACGCGCAGCGACGTGTACGCGCTGGGCGTGATGCTGTACGAGGCCTTGGCCGGGCACCGGCCGTTCCACGCGGAGGAGGCCACGCCCGCCACGTTGCTGCGGGCCGTCCAGGAAGGGCGCCCACCGCCCCTCGCGCCGACGGGCGTCGACGTGACGTCGGACATGGACGTGATCCTGGCGACGGCGCTCTCGCCCGATCCGGACCGTCGCTACGGCTCGGCCGATGCCCTGCGCGATGACCTGCGCCACTACCTCGCGCAGGAGCCGATCTGGGCCCGTGCCCCGACGCGGCTCTACCAGCTGCGCAAGTTCGTCGTGCGCAACAAGGTGCTCGTCGGCGCCGCCTCCATCGCCTTGCTGGCACTCGTGTCCGCGCTGGCGGTGTCGGTATCGATGATGGCTACGGCGCGGCGTGAGCGCGCCCGCGCCACCTCCAAGGCCGAGGCTGCACGCATCTCGGACTCCCAGCGCGCGTTCGCGGCGGCATCGCTCGCCATCCGCTCCGATCGTCCCTGGGAAGCGAGGCCGTACCTGGCGGCGGTCGATGAGGAGCATCGCGGCTGGGCCTGGGACCACATGCAGGCGTGCGTCGAGACGGCCATCGACCGGCTGGCGTGGGATCCAGCGAGGCCTCCGGCCGCCGTGCGTGTGATGGCCGATGACAGCCTCGAGCGGGTCGAGGACGCCACAGAGCCGGCCTGGACGCCGTCGCCTTGGCATGTCGGTCCTGCCGATGCCGTCGCCCTGCTCGAGGGCACGACGTGCCGTGCGGCCCCCACGGTGCTGGCCGAGGTGGGCCTCGAGGTGGAGCCAGGCGTCCGGCTGCAGCGCCGGTATCCGCCGTACACCCTGTGGGAGGTCACGACCGATCCCGACGGCAAGGAGCATGCCGTTGCGCGCTACCGGGCCTACAGCAACTACGGGCCTTGGGCGCTCGATGCCGCGCGCAAGCTCGTGGCCAGTGCGGACAGTGCAGGCCGCACGTGGCTGTGGGAGCGCGGCCGCGGCATCGTCGAGCCGCGTGCCGCCTGGTCGCTCCAGCGGCCCATCTCGCAGGTGGCGTTCACGCCGGATGGCTCGCATCTCCTGCTCGGAGGCCTGCGCGGCGGTATCCAGCGTCTGGACGTTGCCTCGGGCGAGCTCGAGGCCGTGGGGGGGCTGGACGACGGCGTGACGTCGTTGGGCGGCTTGGCGAGCGGCGGCACGATCGCGGCGTCCGACTCCGAGGCTGCGCTGTTCATGCCCGAGGTCGCTCCGGTCACCGTCCTGAGGCCCCATGGCAGCGGCTCGGGGCCTTGGCAGGGCCCGTACGTGTACGGCCTGGCGCTCACACCCGATGCGCGGCTCGTGATCAGTGGTGGCTGGGACGGCACGGTGCGTGTGCTCGACACGCGCACGCAGCGCTTGCTGGCCACCATCCCCGCGCCGGAGAGCGTTCGTGCGCTGTCGTACGACCCGACGTCTCGCCGCCTCGCGATCATCCACCGCACGGCAGGCACGGAGCCCTACAACCAACCTGCCAAGGCGGTCAGCTGGCTCCGCGTCTGGCACCTCCCTACGGCACACTTGGAGCACGCACGGCAGCTGGGCGACGGCCAGTTCGAGAGCATCGCGTTCTCGCCAGATGGCAAGCTCCTGGCCACGGTGACGGGCCCGGACGCGACGGGCGTGCTCGACACCGAGACCTGGGCGCCCGTCTGGGAGCATCACGACGACCTCCGCGAGACGGAACCCACCGAGCTGCGGTGGATCAGCGGCTCGAAGCTCTTGTGGGGGGGACGCCACGCGGACGCTGCGCTCGTGCTCGACGCTGCCACGGGCGCGACGCTGATGCAGGTTGGCGAGGGGCTGGGCGGCGTGACCGCCGTGGCGCCCCGGCCGGACGGCGGCATGGCAGTGGCCGGCGCGGCGCGAGACAGCATCGATCTCTACGACGCCGAGGGCGTCGTGCATGGCCAGATCCGCCCGGGTGCGCCCTGGGTGCACACCATGGCCTACGGGCCCGATGGGCGGCTCTACGAGGGCGGCGTGGAGAACGTCGTGAAGATCCATGACGTCGAGCGCAGGGAGGTCGTGCACACGCTCGCCGGCCACACGGGCTACGTGTTTCAGCTCGTGTTCTCGGCCGATGGCCGCGTGCTCGCCACGACGGGTGGCGACGGCAGCTTGCGCCTCTACCACACGCGGTCTGCGCCGCAGCGCTGGCAGGAGCTGCGGCACCTACGCCAGCTCGAGGCGCGGCTGCAGCCGATCGCCGACGCTTGGGTCCACGAGGCAGGTGGCGCAGCGGCTGCGTGGAAGCGTCTCGCCGACGACTCCACGTTCACGCAGGACGAGCGCAACGTGATCGAGGACCGTATTCTCGAGATGGCGTGGCGGCGGCCGGAGTAGTGTCCCGCCCCAGAAGTCCGGCGACATGAACCAAGCTGCACGGCTGTGACTCCCAATCTTGTGTGCTTGGGGCGACCGACGCCAATCGGCGGGCTGGATGGGGAGCGGAAGGCCGATGAGGAGGCCGACTCGTATCGGTTACTCGAGGCTGACGAAGCGGCCTGATCGCCCCCAGCCCAGCCCGCAGCACCCGGAGATGCAATGGGACTTCTGCGCCACCACACTCGCTAGGCGCTTGGGAAGTTGGCGAGAACGGCTCCGCCCGTGAACAGACATGCCGCGGCGACGGCCAGCCACGCGAGGCTGCCGCGCGGCGGGGCGGGATCGGTGACGGCCAAGGTCGTCCCCGCGATGGTGCCTACGAGGCTTCCCAGAAGGAACAGCGGCCACGCGACCGCCCAGAGGGAGAACGCGTGCCGGCCTGCTTCGTCGTTCATCTGCACGACGGGCGACGTGCCGACAACCTGGAACACGACGAGGGTCGTGGCCCAGGCGGACGAGCTGACCAAGACGGCGAGGGCTCCCCAGAGGCGGCGAGACCTACGCCGCTCGCGGCGCGCCTGGGCGACGCCGACCACCGCGGTCACGACGACGACCAGGGTCCACGCGGCGGTCACAGAGGGGTCGAGGCGACCGAGCATGGGGGCCAAGGTACGCGCCCTCGGAGCTCCACCACCGAACACCCCGAAGCCAACGGGTAGGCTGGCCCCTGCCTCGCGGAGGGGGACGCATGAACGGCCGAGGGCTTCTCGTGATCGCGGTCGTCGGCGCGCTGGCAGCTGCGCTGGCCTGGCAGCTCTCGCGGTCCGAGCAGCACGAGCTCGAGATTGCACCCGACGGTCCGCGGGCGACCGCGGACTCGGACTCCTTGGCGGGCGTGACGGGGCCCGCGTTGCAGGGCTCTGCCTCCGGGCCAGGCGCCGTGACGACGCCCGACGTGCCGGCGGACACTCCGCCCGGCGAGGGTGAGGACGGCCGCGTTCTCTTCCGCGGCATCGTGGTGCGGCCCGGGAACACGCCGGCACCTGGCGTGCAGGTCGACGTGACCACCGACGAGGGCCTCGTGGCGACCGCGACCACCGACGCCGAGGGTGCCTACACGTTCCGCCACACGCCCGCAGCGCGCATGGCCCGCGCGTCGGGGTTCCTGCGGGCCCACGCGGAAGATGGCGCGGTGGCCGTGTCGACGTTCTGGTTCCAGGCTCTCTCGGCATCGGACCTGGCGGAGAGCCTCGCGGCGAAGGACGAGCGGCAGCTTCCGCTCCTGACCCTTCGCCCCTCGGTGTCCTTGGACGTCGAGGTGACGTCCACGTGCAGTGGGGGTCTCCCCGCGTCGCTTCGGCTCGGAGCGGGCCTTGCCATGTCCAACGTCGCCTTGGTGGAGGCCACCACCGACGCTGCCGGTCATGCGAGGTTGGAGGGACTTCCGCCGGGCGAGTGGATCCTGGTCGCCTTCGCCGAGGGCTGCGCGCGTGCGCGCGCCGTCATCAACCTGCCCCGCGACGAAGGCGATCCCGTGAGGCTCGAGCTGGGAGAAGCAGCCCCTGTCGTCGTCACCGTGCAGGACGCCGAGGAGGGCACGCCCATCGCAGGCGCCGAAGTGCACGTCGTGGAGCACGTCCGCCTGCAGCAGTACGGCTCGCGCTGCCCGCTCTACTCCGAGCCCGCCGTGCTCGTGACCGACGAGGCGGGGCGCGCCATCGTTGCCACGCTCGCCGGCGACGAGCAGCTCACGCTTCGCGCGGATGCAGAGGGCTACCCGTCCTCGGAAGGCGCGGGTGCGGGGCGCGGCGGTGGACCGGGCGTCGCGCGGGTCGCTCCGGGCACCCGCGAGGTCGTGATCGAGCTGCGCAAGCCCCTGACGGTTCGCTGGCCGCTGGAGGACAAGGGGCATGGGATCCCGCCGGACGGGAGCCACGTGTCGATCGTGCCGTGGACGAACACGGGCCGGCTCGTCGTTCCACCCGACGGCGTCATCGAGCGGGGCGAGCTGGTCGTTGCGGGATGGAGCTCGACCGGTGCGTCCGGCTACGCGGTTCTCGAGGGCTTCGGGATCGCGCGCCTCTCGGCGCAACCCGGACAGGAGGAGGGGCGCCCGACGGCTTTCTACCCCGCCCGATACGTGGAGGCGGTCGTGCGTCACGCCGATGGATCGCCAGCCGAGGGCTGGCACTTGCGAGTGCTGGATCAGGGCAACAACCCCGTCAAGCCGCCCGTGGCCACGAATGCTGACGGCCTGGCGCGCATGGACTTGCTGTACGGCGGCCCGATGTCACTCGTGAACGTATCCGTGACCGGCGAGGCCGGCTACGGAGGCATCGGCATTCCCGTAGGGGCCGTCAACCTGGCAGAACAGAGTGGGCACTTCGAAGTGCGCATCCCCGAAGCGCGCACGGTGCGACTCCGAGTGACGATCCTCGGCAAGGCTCCCACCGATTCGCAGGAAGTCACCGTGTCGGGGGCAGGGTCGGGGTGGACGGCCATCGAGGGACGCCCTGGCTGCTACGAGGCGACGTGGACGCCCGTGGGGGACACACCCGGTCTCTACCTCAAGGTGGCTTCGCCAGGCTGCATGCCAATCGAGGGGGTGCGAGAGCTCGGCGCCTTCGAGGATGGCGATGAGATTCACGTCAACTTGGAGGCGGCAGGCGCCCTGCGGATCCACGTCAAGGAGCCGGAGGACAAGCGATATGGCGTCACCGTGCAGCGATGGGACGAAGGGGCGCGCGACTGGAAGTACCAGGGGGCGTTTGCAAGCGGACCGTTTCGTCCGAACGGCTCGCGCGCGGATGCCAATGGTGTGATCGACCTGCCTGCGATCCCCCCGGGCCGTGTGCGCGCCATCGACACGCAGAGTGGGCTCGCCAGCGAGGGCGTCGAGGTGGTGGTCGGCTCCGCGCCTGCCGAGCTCACCCTCGACCTGTCTCGCAGCGGCTGGATCAAGGGCACCGTTCGGGGGCCGGAGGGTGTGTCGCTCAAGGGAGCCACGGTCCGTGTGGTCGAGGATGACAAGGAGCCGACGGCGGAGATGACGGCGTTCCAACCGTCGCCCACGGGTCGACCGATCAATGCGCAGAACGGCGAGTTCTGGATCCGTGGGGCGGAGGGGCGTCGCGTGACGCTGCGCGTCTGGCACCCCACGCTCTCGCCGCACGCGACGCGCGGACAGGTCGTCGTGTCCGGGCCTGGCGATGGGCACATCCTGGAGCTGGTGGAGGGCGCGACCACGACGGTCCGGCTCGACACGCCGGCTCGCACCCAGGTGAATCCGGGACGCGAGAAGTACATCGTGGTGCGCCTCTACAAGGGAGAGCCGGAGGGAGAGGGCGTCAAGCTGCTCGCCCTGTTGTCGTCGACGGGCGACAGCTTCGTGTTCGGCGGCTACGAGCCGGGCACGTGGACGCTGTGGGCCGACGTGCCGGGCTTCGCGCCTGTCGTGCTGCGCGACGTGGTCTTGGGTGCGAAGAGCGGCGAGCTCGGTCCGGCCACACCGCCCGCTGGCGCCACGCTCGAGCTGCACGTCCATGTCGCCGAAGGCCAGTCACCGCCGCGCTTCTCGCTCTGGGCCCGAAGGCTCGACGATCCCAGCTACTCGCGCAGGCTCGACGGATCGGCAACCGTGCTTCGCCTGCGGGGGCTGGGCGCGGGTCGCTTCGAGCTCACGGGCATGGCCTACGGCGGATCGGTTGCGCCCATCAAGCAGACCATCGAGGTCGACGGCACGAACACCGTGGTGGTGGAGGTGGACGGCACGTAGCGAGGCGGCGGTATCCCAGCGCCTTGGCGTAGGGTGAAGGGGACCCGACGTGGAGGCGAGAGCATGCCGAAGCTCCTGCTGGGTGCGGGACTGCTCGCTCTGCTCGTGATGCACGTGGACGCGCCGCCGGCACGGGCCGGCGACACGCCCGAGGCGACGGCACCCCTGCGACTGGGGCGCACGTTCGCCCTTCCCGACGTGGATCGTGCGAGTGGTCGTGGACGATTCGACCACTTTGCCTACGACCCGCTCACGAAGCGGTTGTTCGTGACGGCCGTCACGAACGGCTCGGTCGAGGTCGTGGACCTGGAGAGCGGAATGGCCGTGGGCTCGGTGGGGGGCCTGTCGCATCCGCTGGGCATCGTCCTCGACGAGGCACGTGGGCGCGTGCTCGTGACGTGCGGGGGCGACGGAACGCTCGAGGCCATCGACACGAGATCGCTGGAGGTCACCACCTCGGTAGCCGTCGGCCGCGGGCCCGACAACGTGCGCCTGGTGGGCGACAAGGTCGTGGTTGCGAACGCCTCGGGGTTCGCGGTGCTGGGTGCTGCGACGCTCGAGCGCACGGCCTCGTGGTCGCTTCCGGGCGCGCCCGAGTCCTTCCAGGCAGCTCCCGACGGCTCACGCTGGTTCGCCAACGTGCCCGACGCTCCCCGGGACGGGGAGGGCGGGAGCGTGCTGGTGGTCGATGGCGCTACAGGGGCCACGACCGCGACTTGGCACCTCGCCGCCGCTTCCAACTACCCGATGGCCATCGACGAGGCCGGCACGCGGCTCTACATCGCGACGCGGTGTCCCACGCGCTTGCTCGCCGTGGACACGACGTCGGGACGCACCGTGGCGTCGAGCGCCTGCGTCGGCGATGCCGACGACGTGTTCGTGGACCCTGCCACGGGACACGTCCTGCTCATCGGAGGAGCGGGCGCCGTGGAGCTCTACGCGCCCGATGCCAGCGGTGCTCTGACGCGGGTGTCCGCGCTGGCGACGGAGCGCGGGGCGCGCACCGGCCTGCTGGTCCCCTCGCGACGCGCGCTCTACGTAGCCGTCCCGCGACGAGGTGACACGGCTGCGGAGATTCGCGAGGTGCTCCTTCGCTGAAGCCCCACGACCTGGCCTCTGCGCTACCCTGCGGCTCGACCTCGTCGGGCCAAGGAGGCACATCATGGCAGGCATCCAGGACTTCATCGGATCGGCATCGAAGGCCTTGGGCATCGACGCCGACGAAGCGGCGGCGGGAACGGGCGGTCTGCTCGACCTCGTGAAGAAGCACGTCGGCGACGTCGACTTCGGCAAGCTCGCCGCGGCCGTGCCCGGAGCGGGTGACCTGGCGCAGAAGGCCTCGGGTCTCGGTGGGGGCGGCGGCGGTGGCCTGGGCGGCGTGCTCGGTGGCCTGGCCTCGAAGGCGGAGGGGCTGCTGGGCGGTGCGGGTGGTGCCGTGGCCGCGCTCACCAAGTCGGGCTTGAGCCTGGACAAGGCCAAGTCGTTCCTCGAGATGTTCGTGAAGTTCCTCCGCGACAAGCTGCCGCCGGATCTCTTCAAGACCATCGCGTCCAAAGTCCCGGGACTGGGGTCCGTCTGAGAACTCCTCCTGCTGCGGCCACCGGCTCTCTTGCTGCGCCACGGCCCAGCTCGAATCCGGGTCCTCGACGGTCAGGCGACCGCCTCCGGCCCGGATTCTCGCCGTGCCTGTGGCTCGCTTCGGCCCCGGCGTCCTCGCGACGGAGTGTTCTCAGACACACCCTTGGCAGCCTCCTGGGCTGACAGCCGAGCCGCGCGGGATCGGCGACGCGTGCGGCTCTCGGGCGATTGACGCGAAGGGTCAGTTCGCGCACGCTCGCGATCTACGCACGCTTCATCTCGAGGGAGAGGTTCCATGGTCGCTTGGTCTGCGCTGCTTCTGCCACTTGCCTTGTCCGTCGTGGCGGTCTTCTTCGCCAGCTTCGCCGTTCACATGGTGCTGGCGTGGCACGCCGCCCACTACAACCCGGTGCCGGACGAGCCCGCCGCACGCGCGGCGCTCAAAGGCTTGCCGCCTGGGCAGTACATCGTTCCGCACTGCGTTGACCCGAAGCAGATGGCGGATCCCGAGATGGCGCGGCGCTTCGAAGAGGGGCCTGTGCTCACCATCTGGTCGCGCGCGCCAGGCGGCATGAAAAGGGGCCCGTTCCTGGGCCAGTGGATCGTCTACGTGCTCGTGGTGACGGCGATCGTGGCCTACCTCGCGCGCGCCTCGACGCCTGCCGGCTCCGACTTCCTGCACGTCCTGCAGATCGTCGGCACCACGTCGTGGCTGGCCTATGCCTGGCAGGGACCAGCGGACTCGATCTGGAAGGGGCGTCCCTGGGGCTCGACCATGCGCACCATCGTCGAGGGCCTGCTGTACGCCGTCGTCACGGGCGCGATCTTCGCGTGGCAGTGGCCCGCCGCGTAGGCATCGCCAAGCGACCTGTCAGATCTGACCGACGGCGAAGGGCATGCCGTCGGGGTCCGCGTAGCGGGCAACGCGTGAGCCGAACACCAGCGTCGGAGCCTCGAGCACCGTGACGCCGTTGGTCTCCATGCGTGCGTGGAAGGCGTCCAGATCGTCCACGGCAAAGCCGGGTCGACACGTCCCCGGCGCATCGTGGTCGGGCTTCGAGCCGGGCGCGTCGGCGGGGTGCAGGGCCAGCGCCGCGTTGCCGAGGTCGAGCTCGGTCCAGTGTGGCGAGGCGAAGCGCAAGGCCAAGCCGACTTGGTCGCGCCAGAAGGTGGTCGCCCGCTGCATGTCGGCCACGTGGACGACCACATAGCGCACCTGGATCTTCATGGCACCTCCCGTCGGCAGCCTGCGCGGAAGGCGGTGTACCCCAAGCCACGGAGCATGGGAATGCGCGAGACGCCAAGGCCGGATTGGGCCCCCGGTTCGAGGCCTGATTGGTCGATGAAGGGGAGCACGTAGGAGGCCTGACCGATGGACGCGCGCTGGGAGCCGACGCCGGACCTGCTGGAGCAGGTGCATGCCGGCCGCGCCCTGGCCGATGCGGGTCGCGGCGACGAGGCGGAGGCCCACCTGCGCGATCTCGTGCGGAACACACGCGGCGGCCACCCCGGCAACGAGGTGATGGCCCTGCGCACGTTGATGACGCTCTACGGTCGAGCGGGCCTGTACCTGGATGCGCATCTGCTTGGCGTGTGCATCCAGGGGCTGACGGAGAACGGCGGACGATCCGCACGCCCGGGCCTCGCGCACGGACTCACGGGGCAGTGCGGCGCGCTGGCCAAGCTGCATGTGGTCGAGGAGCTGGCGCCCACGCTGGTGCAGCTGCGCCAGGTACTCGACACCCTTGACCCACCGATGCCGGGACTCGAGATGGGGTACTGCTCGGCGGCAGGGACCCTCGCGATGCTGTGCGACGACCTGGCCACCGCGCGTGCGCACGTCGAACGCTACCGCGCATGCTTCGATCGCGAGGGTCGCGGCATGGAGTCCATCTACCGCTGGGCGCTCGCGATGATGGATGCCCACGTCGCCCTGCGAGAGGGCCATCCGGACGTGGCACGCAGGATCTTCGCCCGCGTGGCGCGCGACGGCCTCACGCCGCCGTACCGCCGCTTGGGTCAGCTGCCGCTCGAGGTCAAAGCCGCGCGCCTGCTGGGCGACGCGGACGATGCACTTCGTCTGGGTCAGGAGACGCTCGAGATCCTGGAGGCCACTCGTGGTCAGCCGCTCCTGCGTGCCGAGGCCATCCACGAGGGGAACCACGTCGCACGCCAGCTGGAGGCCTTGGACGACGAGCGCGCCGTTCCGCTGATCCGATCGATCGACGAGATCGTGGCCGCCGCCGTGCTGCTCCGCCTTCACGACGTGGAGGGCTCCAGCCGCCGCCTCGTGGAGCTCGGCCTGGACACGGCCGCGAGCCGGCGGGTGCTGGCCCGCTTCCGCAAGCGCTTCGTCGAAGAGCAGCGCGAGCTCCTGCGTCGCGTCGCCCGACTGCTGGACGAAGACACGTCACGGGCGGCCCGTAGCCTGCTGACCCGCCAGCGTGGGGACGACCACGTGGCCATCTGTGCCTGGTGCGAGTGCGTCCGGGACGCGACCGGCGAGTGGCTGCCCATCGGCCACTTCGTTCCCCGCGAGGGCTCGCTCCGGGTCACCCACGGCATCTGCCCGACGTGCGCCGCCCACGAGGTCCGCGCCTCCGCCTGAGCCGAGCGGATACCCTGCACCCGCCGGGCTCGGGGGCTGCGGCTGCATGTTGCCGCAGCCGGCGTTCCCACAGGGGCCAGCAGCTGTGGCGTGTCCACCCTGGCGCGAGGGGCAGGTCTGATGCGGTCCACGTCGAGGCATCTCGGTCGCTTGGCAGTCCTCCTGCTCGCACTCCACGGGGGTGGGCAAGCGCGTGCGGAGGACGAGGCGCCGCTCCCGAGCTTGCCGGCTCTCGTCGACGTGGACGCGGACGGTCACCAGGCTGCCGTCGAGGCTTGGCTCGCGCTGTCGGTGCCGGATCGCGTCTCGTTGGCTCGCGCAGCTCTCGTGGGCGAGGACCAAGCCGCGGCCCGCGCCGCTTCGTTGCTCGTCGGCTGGCCGGACCTGTCTGTGGCCGAGACCCGTCGCGCCGCAGCGCTACGCGCGGAGCAGCCGACCTGGTGGTTCCGCGTGCCCGCGGGCCTTGGTGCGGAGGAGCCTTCACTCGGCAGTGACACCGGGTTCGGCGCCGTCGACTGGCCGGCTGGGATGCGTGCGGCCCTGGCGCACCCGCAGGATGTCGATCCGGACGACCTCGAGCTGCTCCATCGGGTGGCGCGTCCCGAACATGCCGACGTGCTTGCGGACGTCGTCGCCAGCTGCCGCGAGGAGTGGTTGGGTCCGATGTCGCTGACGTGCGGCGTGGTCGCCGACTGCGATCGTTCCGACACGCACCGCGAGGAGCTGGCCCGCTGCTTCCTGACCTTCGTGGAGCGACGCCGGGTCCAGGGAGCTGCGCAGGCGGCCGGGGGGCCTCGTGCAGCAATTCCGGTCGGCTTCGCGGCGCAGCACGACGCTCTGCTGCGGACGTACGTTGCCGAACGGATGTCGGGCGGCGATGCGCCGTTCGATCTCTCGGTGGTGTGGCTGCGCCGCGTTACGGCGAAGCGCACGTACGCCGACGCCGACGTGCCGCTTCTCGAGGCGGTAGCAGAGGCCGCCGGGATCGAGGACTCCTCGTACGCCCCCGATCGGCCGCTGGTCCTGACGGCGATGCGCAAGCTCGTGGCGCTAGCGCCTGGCAAAGCAACTGTCGTGCAGCGCGCCAAGGAGTTCACGGGGGGGAGCGACGCCCTGGGTGAGGCCGCGTTGGCGGCGTGGGCCGGAACCGGCGCGGCGGAGGCCTTGGCCTTGCTCGATCGCGACCAGGGCGGATGGGACGACATCGATCCCGACTGGCGGTGGCTGGCCGATCGCAAGCGCATGCGCGAGGAGGCCCTCGACGTCCTTCTGGACGACGGGGCGGATCGCGACGCGCAGGACGTCGTGCAGATGTGCCAGGCCTACGGTTGGGGTGTCCGACACGATGAGCAGAAGTGGGCCGGCATGGGGCCGGACGATGACGATGTGGCCTGGCTTGGCGACGAGCTGGCAAGACGGCGTGCGGACGCGAACTTCCTGCTGGCCTGGCACATGTTCGCGGAGCCGGGCTCCTTGGACAGGGAGCGAGCGCGGGTTCTGCTCGAGGGGCTTGAAGCTGCCGGATCACCCCGCTGGGCAGGGCAGTACGGGCGTGCCTTCGGAGCTGTACTCGTCGAGCTGCTCGAGCTGGAGCCCGATCATGTGCGAGCGCTACTCGTGCAGTGGACGATGTCGGGGGCCCCGCAAGACGTCGAGGCCTTCGCGCCTTGGTGCCTGCGGCTCGGACTCGACGTCGCACCCGAGCTCCTGGCGCGTGGCTGGTCCACGTGGAGCTCGGAGGCCGCGGCCGAGCTCGGTCGGCACCCCGACTCCGCGGTCACGGCATTCCTGCGCATCGTGTTCGTGGCCTGCGATCCGAGCGAGCAGGACAAGGCCGCATGGGCGCTGTTGATGCGGGCAGGCGTCGACGCGCGAGCGGTTCGCCGTCTTGCGGAGAGCGTCTCCATCCTCGACTGGACGGACGAGCCTGACGTGCAGGAGACCATCCGACAGGCCCTGCTGGCCGGGGATGGAGTCGCCGCGATGTTGGCCGGCGCTCAGCAGGAGTCTGATCTGTCGTGCTTGGGACTCCTCCACGACGATCGGGTCCTCGCATGGCTTCGCACCAAGCGCGACGATCCTGGGTCTCGCCTGCCCGGCGAAGCGGAGCTCGCCCTTGGGTGGTCGGGCACGGACAGCGAGAAGCAGGTGTTGGCGCGCTTCGTCGCGGAGGGTCGGACCTGGATCCTCGAACAAGGAACCATGGAGGGCGTGCCGGAGGGGCCGATCGTGGACCTCGTGGTCGAGCTGCTCGACACCAACTGCTGCCTGGGCTGGGTGGCCGCGGAGACCCTGAAGTCGATGTACCCCGTGGTGCTCGACGGCGACACCGCGTGGGGTGGGTGCGGTACGCAGGCCACGCGTGAGCGTCTGCGCTCCTTCCGCTGGGTGCCCACGCCGTGGGACGGCACGCTGACCGCCGTGCGAGCCCAGCCCTGAGGGGGCGCCAGCGCGCCCAAGAGATGCTCCTCTCGCGCGTATCTACCGGCAGAGCCGCGGAGTGCCCCTCGCCCCGGTAGGCTGGGGTCGCTCGATCCCGGGAGATGGTCATGCGGACGATCACGTGTCCGACGTGTGGGAAGCCCTTCGATGTGGAGGAGGGCGCGGTTGGTCCTGCGGCCGCCTGTCCGGCGTGCGGATCCTGTGCGTCGTGCGGGCGGGCAGAGAGCCGGCCCCCGCTGCCGTTGGCGGCGCGCATGGCTCGCGCGGGTGTCGTCGTCCTGGGGTCGCTGGCCTTGGGCGCCTTGCTTGCCTTGGGGCAGCGCGGCCCAAGGACGGGCCCCCCGGATGCCACCGTGCGAGCTGCGCCTCCGGAGAAGGCCTCGGAGGGGCGGCAGCTCGACGTTGCGCATCTCGTAGAGCGGTTCGAGAAGAGCCCGCCCACCGACATCGAGGGCTGGCTGGAGCTGCGCGAAGAGGTCGCGGCCCTTCCGCAGGAGCAACAGCGGGATCCCGCGTTGCGACCGCTCCTCGAGGGCTGGCTTGCCACCGCCGAAGCGTGGGCCGACGACGTGGCCCACCGGTTGGTCGGTGACGTGGAGTTCGTGCTCAGCTCAGAGGACGAGAACCTCTTCATGGACTTGCGGGAGGAGGACCTGCCTGCGATCGCCACGATCGAGGACGCGCGCGAGAGGCGTTGGTTCCCGCCGGACGCTTCCGCCGATCTGGCGGCGGCACGTGACGCCATCAAGCAGCTTCGCGCGTGGATGAACGCTCGGGTGGAGGACCCTGCGGCGCGGGCGGCTGCCGCGTACCGAGCGAACATGGAGCTGGACGAGTTCCATGGACACTTCGACCCCGAGGTCGTCTGGCAGAGTCCGTTCTTGGTGTTCGTGGCGGGGGCGCCGCGCCCCAAGGACGAGTCCCCCGAGACCGCACCCTACGAAGTCCGCCGGAGACGGGAGATCGCCGCGGACGCCTCCGCCATCTTGCAGGCCGTGAAGACGGAATGGGACCACGTCTTCGGACAGCCTCTGGGGCTTGCGGATCTCATGGCGCCCTACGGCGGCAAGGAGGACTATCCGATTGGCGTGCGCAGCTACGCCGACGGACACGTCGTGGGCCTGTGGATCTACGACTCCTGGGGGGCACGGCAGGCCGTGCGCACCCAATTGCACGTACGCAGCAACTGGTTCGTAGGCACGACCGCCGGCAGCTTCGACGTGCAGAACGCCCCGATCCAGACGTGGCCGGCCAACGCGGACCCCGAGGACGAGGGGCGCCTCGGGCGGCGCATCGCCCATGCGGGCGTTCGTGCCCTGATGTACGCGCATGCGCGGCAGCAGGCCAACTGGCGCAAGCCGCGCATCCGGGACAGCGCGTGGATCAACGGCATCTGCGCCCAGCTCGAGAGCGTCACGCGCACGGAAAGTGGTTCGTGGGTGATCGAGCCGCGCAACGAGTTCCTCCTGGAGGAAGCACGGGTGCTTCGCGCGCGGCGGACCGAGAAGCGCGGTGGGTATCCCTGCTTCCCCCTGCGCGCGCTCCTCGAGATCACGGACTACCGCGATGCGGCTCGCGAGGCGCTCGTGCGCTTCGATCTCACCGAGCCCGACGCCTACTTCCTGTTCCGCCAGCAGTCGTGGATGTTCCTGCACTTCCTGCGCACGCTCGACGAGGGTGCGCATTGGCCGAAGTTCCTGGATCTCGTCCGCGAGTGGGCGCTGCTTCCAAGGGGGGCCAGTGCCGGGTACGTGATCGATCGGGTGTTCCCGGCGGGCGAGCTCGACGAGCTGCAGGAGCGTTGGCCGGCGTTCGTCGACGACCTCCTCGGCCCCGCTCCGGAGCCCCTCGCCGAGAACGACGGCAAGTAGCGCGCGGAGGTGTCTGAACCCCGTGAGGAGTGCAGAGGGGGTACGGAATAGCCCCTCTGCCGCGAGGGCGTGAGCCTGGGCGCCGGATCCGCGCAGGAGCGCGGCACGACCGTGTGAGCGCTCCGCTTGGGTTCAGACCCCGTGCCCGCGTCGCCGCTGGCGCGGCAACGCATCACGGGATCAGACCCCGCGCTCGGCGAGCCCTCCCGCGCGGAGGTGTCTGATCCCGTGTCTGACCGTGAGGAGTGCAGAGGGGGTACGGAATAGCCATCGCCGTCAACTTAGCGGCCCTTCTTTCGGGCCCCCGGCGGCGGGGGTAGCTCCCTCCAGCGCACGCCCCACTCGAAGGTCTTGGTCGTGGTGCGGGGTCGGCTGCCGCGGGTCTTGTCGGCCAGGATTCGCTTGAGGGCGATCCGCAGGCTGCAGGCCCGGCGCCAGTCGGGTTTGTTGAGCGTCACGTCCGGGTTGGCCAGCTGGGTCATCAGGAAGGCGTACTCGAACGTCGCCAGGGTCGCCGCCGCGGCGCCGAGCAGCGGGAACAGCTTGGCCGGCGAGAGGGCTTCCGGCTCGATGGCGGCCGCCTCGGCGATCCGCCCCTGCGCCGTACGCATCGCCGTGTGCACGATGGCCGAGGCGTACAGCTGCATGGCCACCGCATTGGCGTTGCCGCAGTAGAAGCAACCCAGGTTGAGCACCTCCTTCAGGTCGTGGAACATCCGCTCCACGTCCCAGCGGTCGTCGTAGAGATCCGCGATCTCCACCGCCGAGAGGCGCTCCGGATCCAGCACGTTCGTCACGAACTCGTAGGTCTTCGCCCCGAGCGTGAAGCGAACCAGCCGCGCCGGCAGCTTCGCACGTGCGCCCAGCGTGATGAGCGAGTCCTCCAGGATCCCGCCCCGGTACTCGAAGCGGCCGAGCTCCTCGCCCGGCTCCACCTTCCCGTTGTTCGGGCGGCGAAACACCCCGAACAGCCCGCAGGCGTCCACATCCGCCAAGAACGCGGGCGTCCCGTACAGCCGGTCACCCAGGGCCAGCGAGCCCTTCGGCAACCGCTCGAGCACCTCGCGCGCCGACAGCAGCTCGGCCTGCTCCAGCGTGTGCGAGTAGCCCAGGTGCTCGAGCGTCCCGCGCCGCAGGTCGTAGCAGGCGAAGATCACGCCCGGCAGCGGCACCGCCGTGTGCCCCTGCGTGATCTTCAGCCGCCGCGCCACCGGGTCCAGCGTCGAGCCGTCGAAGATGTGGATCGCCGGGAACACCTCCGAAAGGCGTCGGTGCCGCCCCGCAAAGCGAGGCGGCTCGCTCGCCTTCACGCTGTCGCGGAAGGCGGCAAACACCTCCGCGAAGAAGTCCCACCGCAGGTCCTCGCAACGCTGGAAGAACGCCTGGTGGGAGGACTCCACCGGCGGGTACCCCATCCGGCCCCCGGAGGCCTCGCGAAGCGCCGCCGACAGCGACGGCGGCGCCCGCAGGATGACGGCCGTCCAGAAGGCCACCATCCGCTCCAGCGTCCACACCCGTCGCCGCTCGTCCTCGCGAAGCGCCTCGTAGGCCGACGCCACCAACGCGCCCGTCAGGTGCTCGTGCAGCAGCTCGGTCACGCCAACGAGATCAATCTCCGGGTTCGAGATGCCCTTCGCCACGGGGAGGTCCTCCTGCCGGAGGAATCGGTAGGCGTCAGGCTCAAAAGGAGGCCGACCCGACGCCTAAGTTGACGGCGATGGGTACGGAATAGCCCCTCTGCCGCGAGGGCGTGAGCCCGAGCGCCGACTCCGCGCGGGAGCGCGGCATGACCGTGTGAGCGCTCCGCTTGGGTTCAGACCCAATGGCAGGGACTTAAGGAGGCGCCCCTGCCAGGCGGCTTCGTTTGACGGGGTAGTTGGAGGCCTTGCGCTTGACCGCTCGTGGGTAGCTGCGTCCGGGGCGTGGTGGGACGACCACACGTGCGAGAGCCCACAGGAGCTGTTCGAAGCGGTCGACCAGGCGGTGGGTCGGGGCCCGCATCATGTCGGGCACGGCATCGCCGATGCGCGACAGGCAGTAGGTGAAGCTCAGTCGCTTGGGCGGCAGGGGCGCCGTGTCTGCCGTGGCGCGTGGTGCTGCCATGGCCATGAGGATTCGCACCAGGTTGTAGGCGATGAGGATGCCCCACAGTTCCTGGAGTACGCGCTCGGGGAGCATGCTGCGCACGGCCGTGGGTCGGGACGACGCGGTGATGCCCAGCAGGTGGCACTTGATCTCGTCGAAGCCGATTTCGGCTTCCCAGCGCTCTTTGTAGAGGTCGGCGAACCGTGCTGCCGGGATGGCCCGGGGATCGAGCAGGCTGGTGACGAGGACGTACTCCTCCTGGGACTCGTGGAGTTGGTAGCGGATGCGCCGCACGACCCAACCGGGCGGAAGCTCGGGCCGCTCACGGCGTCGCTTGCGATCGGCTCGGACGCGAACGAGATCATCTCCGGGGCCGAAGTTCTGGAGGACCTCGAACCGCGTGTTGGAGCGCACGCGCAACAGGAACTGGGCCCCGCGATCGAGGATGTCCTGCAGCAGGCCGAAGGCGTTGAATCCCCTGTCCATGACCACCAGGGAGCCGGGATCGATCTCGTGCAGCACATGGCCCGCGAGCGCGTACTCGCTATCGCGGTAGCCGCCGAAGCTGGCCGCGCGGGCCAAGCGCGTGCTGATGTCGAAGAGGATCACGGTGCGGAACTGGGGGTGGCTGGCGTGTCCCTGGATGGCGCCGGGACGATCGAAGAAGGCCATGTTCTCTGGCGTGTCGGGCGTTCGGCCCGTGGACCCATCCAAGGCCAGCGCTCGATGGCCGTGGAACAGGCGCGGTTGTGTCTGGCGCAACCACGTGTGGGCGCTTCGCTCGAAGAGGCGACGCAGCGGCTCGATGCCGACACGATCCCGGGCTCGGCTCAAGGCGGACGTGGACGGCACGTCGCCGCGCCAGAGTCCTCGATCGTGGGTGGCTTCGCGGACCCGACCGAGCAGGTTGACGTAGGAGTCGCGGCGGTAGAGGCCCATGAGGATCACGAGCGAAGCAACGAGCTGCGGCGGGAGAAGGCGGATGCGCAAGGCATCGCGACCACAAGCCCGGATGGCCTCGGCGATCCAGGAGGGCGGCAGGGCCGAGGAGAAGGCCTCGACGGCGAAGAGATCAGGCCGATCCTCAAGCGAGTCCCGGCATGATGCGATCCGAACCATGGCACCCCTGCTTCCTGCCGCGGCGGCGTTTGTGGTTACTCACCGCATCGGCTTGGATTCAGGGGTGCTTCTCTTTCCTGCCCTCAGGGCCTGCCGGCTCGCGGCCGACCCAAAGCAGCACGTAGCGCTGCCACATCGGGACGCCTAAGTCCCTGCCATTGGGTTCAGACCCCGTGCCCGCGTCGCCGCTGGCGCGGCAACGCATCACGGGATCAGACCCCGCGCTCGGCGAGACCTCCCGCGCGGAGGTGTCTGATCCCGTGTCTGGGAGCGAAGCGACACTGACGCGGGGTCTGATACCGGAGTGCGGCGTGCGCGACTGGCGCAACGGACCCGCGGAACGGAACCTGACCGCTCCACACCTCGTCCCTGGGGCTTCACGCGATGTGAAGGGAGGTTGCCATGGCACGTCGAGACCACGAGAAGCCGTCCTTTCGAGCGGATGAGCAAGCGGCGTAAGGGCTTCCCGTCGGAGACCCACGTCAAGCGCGGCCACCGCACCGTGGGCAAGGGCAAGGAGCTGCTCGAGAAGCTCGGGCGCCAAGACCCCTGCCCCTGCGGATCCGGGAGGCGCTTTCCAGCGCTGCTGCCTCCGGACCGGACGTCTGGACGGCAGCCAGCGGCATGACTACTTTCCGCGAGCGCGAATCCTGAAGCGGACCTTGCGGGGGCGTCCGACGCCCCCTCCACCGCGTATCAGGGGGAGCGAGCCACTCCGGCTCCGCGGGAGAGTGCCATGCGGTCCATCCAGCTTCTTGCCCTGTCGTGTGCAGCCGTCGTCGGGCTCGCGCGTGCGGACGGCCTGCGTACCGCGCAGGCCGACGAGGCCTCGTCGCCCGAGCGCATCGTGTGGTTCGGGACGTGGGAGGCGGCGCGGGCCGAGGCCAAGCGGACCGGCCGCCCGCTCCTCTTGAGCTCGGCGATGCCCGCCTGCGGCGGCGTCCCCGGGATGTGGTGACCCGGCAAGCAGGAGACGGACAGGGGCTACCTGTCCGACGCCACGGTCGTGGCGGCTGCCCGGTCCTTCGTGTGCGTGCGCCTGGCCACCTACGAGAGCCAGTCCGAGGCCGACGTGCTGCTCGGCGTGTTCCGCGGCCGCTCGGGGCAGCTGGAGAACACCACGTTTGCCCTCATGGACCCGGGCGGCACCCGCGTGCTGGGGCAGGCGGGTCGTGGTCCGGCGTTCTTGGTGGGCGGGGCACGTGGCCCCGGTCAGGCGACAAGCGCCGCCGAGGTGGCACGCTTCGCCGCTCGCTTGAACGAGGTGGCTGGCCAGTACAAGCCGCGGGCCGAGATCACGGCACTGCCGCAAGCGCTGGACGTCCGACGTGCCCTGGTCGTGGCCGCGTGCGATGGACAAGCCGTGCTGGTCGTCCGCATCCAGGACGCCAAGCAGCGGGACGCCGTCACCAAGGCGCTCGCCGCCCTCGTGTGGCGCGACGACCTGCGAGGACGCTTCCAAGTCCAAGTTGCACGCCCCGACGAGGAGCTTCCCGCTCTCGAGGGCCTCGGCACCAAGCAGGGCGTCTTCCTGGTGAAGCCAGGAGCATTCGGCATCGACGGAGAGGTCCTGGCCTCCGTGGCACCGCAGGCACCCGCCTCCTCGCTGGAGGCGCTCGCACGGCGAGCCGTCCGCGAGGATCACGCGTCGCCCACCGATCGCCGCCGCCACATCCAGGCAGGGCGTGCCGCCGGCGCGACGTGGGAGAGCGAGATCCCCGTCACCGATCCCGGGGCGCAGCAGGCCCGCGAGCGGGGCCGCTGAGCCGACTCGACACGAGACAGCCACCTGCGGGTCGAGTAGGTTCCGCCTCTCGGGAGGCGCGCATGCTCGAACGGCTGCTGGCTTGGCACGCAAAGGTCGGAGGCGAAGAAGGTGCACCGCTGCACTTGCGCTCCGTGCGTGACGACCACGAGGGCTGGGTCCTCGAGATCGAGAGCGAGGACCCCGAGGACGAAGATGCCGATCCCATCGCCTGGGAGGTGCGCGCCGACGGCGTGATCGCCTACCGCATCCAGACCAGCACCAGCTGGACCCTCGAGGTCCTTCGCGAGCACCCGCTCCTCATGCCCTACCTGTCCCCGCCTGCCGAGGTGCACATGGGGGCGCGGCCGGCGGACCCGGCTCGCCTCCTGGGCGAGATCGCGCAGCACCTGCATGACGTGGCGGGCACGTGGTGGTCGCTGGCCGACTGGATCGTGATGGACCACCCCTGGCTGACCGGCGACTCGCTGGACGGCGACCCGCCCCCCCTGGCGCATGGCCCGATGGCCTTCCTGCAAGGCATCGCCCCGCTCGTCGAGGCGGCAGGCGCCGAGCCCAAGCTGCTCGTCGGCGCCATCCCGCCTGGCGTCAGCGCGGAGCCGCCCCACGTGCTCGTTCTCGACGACAGCTGGTGCGTAGCCCCACGATTTGCCTGCCGACGCCTCGACGACCGGTAACAGCGCTGGCTGCGCTCGTCTGGGTGGGGACGGGCGGCTCGCCGAGTGCTCGGCGGCGCCGGCGCGATCCGCTCCTCGAGTGAACAGACCACGAGTCGTCGCGGATCGCTTGGCGGCGCCGTCGCCCTGACGACCCGATGTGGGTCTGGAAGGCTGCAAAGCCGAGTCCGGGTGGGTGCCTTCGCGTATCCAGACGGGCTCCCGACGCCACGGGTATACCTGCTTCGCATGCCCAGCTGCCCGGACTGCGCAGTCTCCCTGCAGCACACGGTGCTCGAAGGCGCGACCACCTGGGGGTGCGCAAACTGCCACGGCGTCGTCGCGACGCTGCCGGTGGTTCGTCGGTATGCCGACGAGGACGCGGTCGACAAGCTCCAGCACCGTGCCCGCCGATCGGCGCCGGAGCATCGCGGTTGTCCGTTCTGCCGCGAGCCCCTTCACGGCACGGTCCTGGCATCGGGGGGCTCACCGATCGCGGCAGCGGCCTGCTTGGCTTGCGATGCCGTGTGGTTTGCCGAGGGTGGATTCGCGAAGCTGACGCACGAGGGCGCACGTGATCGCGTGGCGGGGGCATCGGATCCGGGAAGCAACGGTGCCACGGGGCTGTCGCCGAAGGCTGCGCTGGCGATGGCGCAGCTCAACCTCGAGCACGGGCAGCGGACCAGCGGTCGGGGGCGACATGATCCGCCGGACGACGTGAAACGGATCGCGGGCAAGCACGCGACAGCCTCGTGGGCCGACGGTCGGTTCGGAGTCGTGCTGGGACGGCCGGTGACCTTCGCGTTGGCGATCGGCTTGATCGTGACCGCCATCGTGTGGGGGTTGGACAAGCATGCCGCACCGGTGGCGCACGGCCTCTCGCTGGGAGGGCTCTTCACGGGCGACCCCGTGCGCTGGATCACGTTCTCCATCGTGTCCGTGGATGCCTGGAGGCTGGCCCTGGCGGTGTACGTGTTGTGGGTGTTCGGTGGGCGAACCGAGCGGATCATCGGGCCGCTGCAAACCACCTGGCTGCTCGTGCTGGGCCAGGGCGCAGGCGTCCTGATGTCCTTGGTGGCCTATGCGGGGCGGGACTACTACCTCGTCGGGCCGGCCGGTGCGTGCGGCGCGCTGCTGACCTGGCTCGCGATCACGTGTCCACGCGACCTCCTCGGGCTGGACTGGTACCGACAGTGGCCCGGACGCCTGGGACGCATCGACTTCACGCAGATGAAGTCGTGGAGCGTGGGAGTCGGGACCATGGCGATCGTCGTGGCGCTCACCTGGTTCCTGCTTCCGTACGATTACTCGCGCTGGCACACCGCCTACCGGCTGACGCCTTGGGTGGGGCGCCTGCCCCTTGCGGGCGGCATGGCGGCCGGGGTCCTGCTGGCGATTGCCCACCAGCGACGGCGACAACGCACGTAGGTGTCCGATCCGGCGCAGCGGAGCGCTAGCGACGCGGGGCGCCGGGTCTGACACCGGAGGGCGGTGCCGGCCGACGGGATGGCCTCCTCGCCTTCGTGCGCGACGGGCTCCACGAGGTACGTCCACCTCACGGCGGAGCCAGACCCCGCGCCCCGCGTTGCCGCTTCGCGGCGCCGCTGCGCGGGATCAGGCACCCGCCTGCGTGCGCGTAGGTGTCTCACACCGGAGGGCAGCGCCCGCCGACGGGATGGCCTCCTCGCCTTCGTGCGCGACGGGCCTGACGAGGTGCGTCCACCTCCCGGCGGAGCCAGACCCCGCGCCCCGCGTTGCCGCTTCGCGGCGCCGCTGCGCGGGATCAGGCACCCGCCTTGAGGTCAGGAGTCCATGTCGGCGCGTGCCTCGAGGCGCGTGACGCGACCTTCGAGGGTGCGGACATGCTTCTCCAGCTCTTCGCGGGCCTTCTCGTCGGCCTTGCCGGCCGGCTTCTGGGCGCGCTGGATCTGCTCGATGGCGCGATCCACGGCCACGCGCTCCTGCTCCGAGAGTCGCTGGCCGTAGGCGCGGAGCGCGGCGATCGCCGGACCCCAGCCCAGCATCCCCAGCGCCATCATCGAGCGGTTGCGGACGTGGGGGGTGCGGTCGCGCAGGCGATCCACGAGGGCTTCCCCGGCACGCTCCTTCTCGCCGTCGTCCAGCGTGCGACCCATGCTGCCGATGGCCAGCGCCACGACCGGACGCACGCGGTCCGAGGCCTGGCCGGGCTCGAGGTGCGCGAGCAGCGTGTCGAGCGCCTCGGGATGGCGGCTGTTGGCCAGACCACGTGCGGCGCTCTGCGCCTGCCAACCGTAGGGATCCTCACGGCGCAGGGCGGCCTTCAGCTCGGCGAAGGGGGCCTCGCCGCGCTGCATGCCCAGCACCTCGAAGGCGGCACCCGCGGCCCGGTAGAGGTCGATGCCCCTGTCCAAGCGGCGCTCGAGCACGCCCCGGATGCGCGGGTCGCGCATCGACGAGGCGGCGCGGATGGCGGCCTCGAGCACCATGCCGTCCTCCTCGCGCTCCAGCCACTCGGCGAGGATCGTGACGGCTTCATCGGCCATGGCCGTGCCCATGGCGCGCGCAAACGTGACGCGGGCACCCCAGAACGCCTCTTGGCCGTATGCCTCGCGGACGGCTTCGAGGTTGGCCCGCTTGCCCGAGCTGCAGAGCGTGCGCGCGGCGCGGATGCGACCCACGACCGTCTTGGCGTCACGGAGCAGCTTGCGCAGTAGCGTGGCGCCGGGGTCGAACTCGAGCTTCATCACGACGCGACCAAACGGATCCACCTCGACGAGGTCGGGCTCCTTGGCCGCAGGCAGGTCGACGACGTGCTTGGCGTGCTCGACGTGCAGGGTCTCGATGCGCTCTTGGCCATCCACGACCAAGCGCACGTCCAAGCCGAAGGCGAAGGGCTTCTTGCCCTGCTTCTCGTCGACCTGCGTCTGCTCGACGGTCAGGGTGCCGACGCCGCGCTCGGCGTCGCGCGACCAGCTGACCTTGACGGACGGGTACCCCGCCGTGTGGATCCACTGGTCGAACCAGCGGCCCAGCGGTCGGCCCGACACGTCCTCGAGCGCCTTGCGGAAGTCGTCGGTCTCCACGAGGCCGCCGACGTGGCGCTTCACGTACGTGCGCACGCCTTCGAAGAACAGGTCGTCGCCCAGCTCCTTGCGCAGCATGTGCAGGCGCGATCCGCCGCCCGGGTAGAGGTGGCGGTCGTACATCTGCCACGAGGTGTTGAACTCGCGCGTGACGATGGGGCGTTGGTACGCGCTGTCGGCCTCGTTCAAGTAGTTGTCGATGTTGACCTGGACGTCGTAGAGCGCTTCCTCCTCGCTCTTGGAGTCCTCGAGCCAGAGGGTCTCCATGTAGACGGCCCAGCTCTCCTTGAGCCACGCGTGCGCGTAGTCGCGGCACACGATGGCGTCGCCGAAGTAGCTGTGCGCCATCTCGTGCAAGTTGACCTGGTCCGTCTGCCAGGTCCACTCGCGAGCCATGGTCTCGTCGAGGACGAACATGTCGTCCCAGCTGACCAGCGAGATGTTCTCCATGGCGCCGCCGAAGCCCGGTAGCGCGAACTGGTAGTACTTGGGGAACGGGAAGGCGTGGTCGAGCTTCTTCGTCATCCACGCGAGCATCTGGCCCGTGCGACCGAAGGCGCGGACGAGATCGTCGGCCTGGAAGTGGCGTGTCGTGTAGTACGCGATGGGGCGCCCCTCGAACTCGCCGTCGCGGGCCTCGACGAGGTCGCCGAGGACGAAGCACGTCAGATAGCTGGGGCAGCGCTGCTCGAGCTCCCAGTGGGACGTCTTGGTGCCGTCGTCGTGGTGCGTTTCGCCGGCGGCCTTGCCGTTGGCCAAGATGGTGAACTCGGTCTTCGAGCGCAGGTGCCACGAGAGCGTGGGGCGGCACGAGGGCAGGTCGATGGTCGGCAGCCAGTGTCGTGCGCGCTCCGTCTCGTGGTCCGTGGCGGCCACGAGCGGCATCTCCTCGGCGTGCGCGGCAGGACCGAAGAAGAACAAGCCCGTCACGGGATCCTGGACCCGGTAGGTGATGGCCAGCTTGCGGTGCTCGCCCTTGGCCATCGGCTTCTCGAAGCGGACGCGGATCTCGCGGCCGTCGTAGGACCAGTGGACGGCTTCGCCGCCCGGGGCCTTCACGTCGAGGTCTTCGAAGTCCACGGCGTTCAGCACGAGATCGCGCGCGCCCTGACGGCGCCCCTCCAGCGTGTGGGTGACCGTGCCCGCGCAGCGCTTCTCGGCCACGTCGACACGCAGATCGATGTCGAGGTGGATCGGCTCGATCGAGAGGTCCGGCGGGTAGTGCGCCTGGGCTCCGGGAAGCGTGAAGTCGGCCTGTGCCGCGACGCGACGACATCCGCGGTGGTGAAGGGCGTCCGAGTGGCCGGTGACGTGGTGGTGGTCCATGGGGCTCCTAGGAGGGGCCGTTGTACGCCGTGGGCGCCTCCGGGACCTCTCCGTCGCGAGGGCCGTGCGGTGTTGGCACGTTCAGGGTGTGGGCGAAGCCGGTGGCCCCGCCAGGCGTAGCTCGTGGGGGCCTACGCGTACCGTCATGCCCGGGCCAAGGCGCGTGCTGCGCCGTAGCTCGACGGCGCCATCCACCCGCACCTGGCCGCTCTGGATCAGGTGCTTGGCCTCACCGCCGGAGGACGCGATGCCCGCCTCCTTGAGGAGCGCGTCGAGGCGGATGTCCTCGCGGGCAAGCTGGAAGACCTTGGCCATGGCCCTCACCCCTTCCGCCCGTTTCCCCCAGGCTTCCTCCCCAGGGTAGCCTCGGCCGTCGTGTCACGCCCGATCGCCCTGCTCGTCCTCCTGGTCCCCGTCGCCGAGCTGTTCCTGCTGCTGTTCGCGGGCCGGCACCTGGGTGGGGGGCCGGTGCTTGCGTGGCTGGGCGTCACGGCGCTGGTCGGCTACGGCCTCGTGCGCTTCGGCCGTCAGCGGCTGGCTTCGACCTCGATGCTCGATCGGATCATGGGCTCGCTGGGTGCGGCGCCGGCTCCGAAGGGGGCGGACCCGCTTGCGCTCGTGGCCTCGGGCGTGCTCCTGATGATTCCCGGCTTCTTGACCGACGCGCTGGGACTCCTGGCGCTCGTGCCCGGACCGCGCAAGGCGTTCACCCGCCTGATGCTGAAGCGCGTGCAGGGTCGGGCGATGCGCTCCATGGGGCAGTTCCAGTTCCCGACCGACCCCTTTGCATCGGGAACGCCCAAGGAAGGTGCCGCGCCCATCCGTGACGTCGATCCCTCCGACGTCGAGGTGCACTGAGGCATCCCGCGGGCGGCTCGCGGTACGGAGGCGGGGATTTCTTCCGCAACTTGCCGGGGGGCACTTCCGCCTGCCCAAGAGCAAGGCGGCAAGTTGCGGAAGAAATCCCCGCCTCCGTACGGGCTTTGCCGCAGGCATGACGAACTGATACCTGAGTGCGCCGTCCGCTTGGGTTCAGACCCCGTGCCCGCGTCGCCGCTGGCGCGGCAACGCAGCACGGGATCAGACCCCAAGCTAGCGGCGGACGTATCGACCAGCGTTTTCCTGCGCGAGGCGGCGCAGGAGGTCGCTCTCCATGCCGAGGCTGACGGTGTGGATGGCGATGCGTCGCGTCTGGTTCTCGCGGCGGACAGCCTTGAGGATGTCGGGCGTCGTGACGTACTTGCCGGCGCCCGGTACGCCGTCGGACAGCAGGAACACGCTGTCGACCTCCGGTGTGCGCAGCGCGGCTTCCAGCGCGTCGTAGATGTTGGTGCCGCCCATCGGGCGCTGCTTCTCGAGGTGCGACTTGAGCGCATTGGCGTTGCGTGAGTCGAGGCGCTGCAGGTCGTCCTTCCACGGACGGATGGTGGTATCGAACAGGATCACGTTGACGTGGCCGCGAGGCGCCATGCGGGCGGCCGCCTGCAACACCTCCGTGATGGCCATGTCCAGGCGGTTCTTGCGCTTGCCGTCTTCGCCCGGCTCGCCCATCTCGGCGCTCATGGAGCCCGACTGGTCCACCACGAAGACCACGCGCTCGCTCTTGATGGGCAGGCCGAAGAAGCCGGCCTGGGTGCCGCCGACATGCTCGTCGGGAGGCTGCGGGCGCTCCGCAGGTACTTCGAAGCCGTCCTTGGCGCCTTCCCACCAGCGACGCCACACCGTGGCATCGTCGTAGAACGGCTGGCCCGTCAGGTCGAACAGGGCCGTGGCCAGCGCGTCGCGCACGCGTGGGGTCTCCTCGACTTCCAGGCGAGCGATGAGCGGCTCGATGGCGGCCACGACGCGCGGTGCGGCAAGTGCATCGATGGCGGCCAGGCGGACGGCCCACGCGTCGTGGGCCAAGCTGGGCAGGATCGCGTCGAAGAGCGAGTCGTCCTTCGCAACCGCGGCGGCGTCCAGCGCCACGATCCGGTCCTGGTCGTCCTTCGCGTCCAGGAGCTTCACGAGGAAGGGGCGCACGTCGTCGACGTGGTAGCCCAGGCGCCCCAAGGCGCGCACGGCGGAGCCGCGAACCTCATCGCTCTTGCGGGACTTGGCGCGTGCAAGCAGCAGCGGCACGGCGCGCCCGTCGCCGTGGTCGCCCAGCGCCGCAAGCACGGCAGCCAGCGTGGCCTCGTCCTTCTCCTTCTTGGCGCGGACCAGCAGCGCATCCGTGACGTCCGGGTCGAGGAACGAGCCGAGCACGGATGCGGAGGCGAGGCGTGCGTCGGCGAGCTTGGCCTCCAGGGCGGCCAGGAGCGCCTGCTTGGCGGCGGGTCCGCGCAAGCGACGGAGCTCCTCGAGCACCGTCGTGCGCACTTGGGACGTGACGGCAGGCGTGGTGCCGCCGTGCTGGAACAGCTCGATCAGGGCCTCGACCGAGCTGGCGTCGCTGCTCCGCCCCAGCGTGCGTACCAAGGCATCCGAGACGATCTTGGAGGCCACCGGCCGTTCGGCGAGTCGCCGTGCAACGGCCAGGGCCTCCGGGGCCTGGAGCTTGCCCAGGTCCTCGACGATCTGCCCCTGCAACAGGGGATAGGGGATCTCGCTCCAGCGCATCAGATCCGCGACGGCAGGCGGTGTCCGCACGTTGCGGATGCCGTTGCCATAGACCTGGTAGGCCAAGGCCGGCGACGAGGCCTTGTCGATGGCCTTTGCAAAGAGCTGCGGCAGCGTGTCGTCGGGTTCGTAGGCCAGGTAGCGTGCGGCAGTCGCGACGACGGAGGTGTCCGAGTCCTCGAGGGCCGCCAGGTAGAGCTTCCTGCGGTCGGGATGGCCCATGCCGTAGAGCGACTGCAAGGCCGCGGCGCCGATCGCGCCCTTGCCCTTCTTGGCCAAGGCCAGGACCTGCTTGCCCACCACGTCCAGGTGGGCCGGGTGGGCGAGTGCGCGCAGCGCGGCCGCGCGCACGGCGTCGTCCTTGTCCTTCTGGGCCAGGGACCAGAGCAGATCGGCCGCTTCCTCCGTGCCGAAGCGGCCCAGCACGTTGATGGTTGCGTAGCGCTGCGCGTAGGGCTGCGAGCGCTCCTCGTCGATGCGCTTCTTGACCTCGGCGAACGACTCGGTCGGGGCCGCGGGCGTCTGCCCTGCCTTCGCGAAGGTGAGGACGTTCCACGTGGGCGGCGGTGCCGGCGGCACCGTCGCGCTGCGTCGGAACTCGATGGCGCGACCGCTGCGACCCGGTACGGTCGCGATCCAGCCTTCGTCGCCGACGCGGAAGGGCTCATCGCGCGGGATGGTCTCGATGCCCGTACCGACGGTCTGGATCTGGCCATCGCCGTCGAGATCGAGCCAGATCTGGTCGCGCTTGTCGTCGAACGCGGCGTCGAACGAGCCATCGGAGATGGCGACGGGACGCAGGCGCCCTCCGAGCACGACCGTGCCGCGGCGATGCACTTGCGCTTGGCAGGTGACGTGCTCGGGCGCGTTCTGCGGGAGCCACGTGAGGCGCAGGCCCACGGGCTGGGGGTCGGCCTCGCCTTCGTAGGGAGCGAGGATCTCCACAAGAACGCTGGCCGCGGCGCCCGGCGTCGGGGGGCGGGGCCACAGCGGTCGCTCGTCGGCGAGGCTCCCGTCCATGTTGCGGTCCACCCACAGCCGTGGGCTGTTCGGGTCGACGGCCATCGCAACCAGCAGTCCCTTGGACGACGCCATGCGGATCTTCGAGATCCGCATGTCCGCGCTTGCCTCACCGGGCATCTTCACGCCGTCGATCGGCTCCTTGCGGAACGGGATGCGTCCTGCGCCCGTGCTGGCGAGGAGGTCGGGCTCGAGCGCCAGGTGGGCCGTGACGACGTCGCCGTCCTCGCCGGGCATGGCAGGCAGCAATCCGCCCGCGAGGATCATCAACAGGAGCAAGAGGGGGACGGCCGGGCGCAGCACGGGGGGCGGAGTCTACGCCGTCGGCTCCATCGGTGCGAGCCCGCCGGTACCTTGGAGCCATGCGCAAGACGTGGCTCCGCCTGACCGTGGTTCTCGGCACCGTTCTCTTGCTTTCCAGCCCCGCAGCCCGTGCGGAGGACGCGCGGTTGGAGAAGGCGGTGGCGTCGGCGCGCGGGAAGATCGCCGATGCGTGGCGTGATCTCGCTTCCGACCTGGTGGAGCTGGGTGCAGGCCCCGAGGCCCGGGAGGCGCTGGCGCGGGCGCGTCGCGAGGAGCCCGACGCCAAGGAGCTGACGACCTTGGCGCCTCTCGTCGAGGCCCTGCCCGAAGGCGCCGCGAGCACGGACGCCAAGGTCATCGACCGCGTGCGCAAGGGTCGGACCGATGCAGCGAAGGCCTACGATCGCCTCGCCAAGGCGCTGGCCAAGGAGGAGAGCGACCCGCGGCGCAGCCAAGCCCTCGTGCAGGCCCTCTCGTTGGATCCCACGACCGCACGGATCAAGAAGCTGGCCGACGAGGCCAAGAAGAAGCCCGTGCTGTTCGCCACGGCCGATCACGAGTCCGTCGCGTACGTCTCGCTGCCGTCGTCGTGGAAGCCTGGCGGTTCGTACCCGGTCCTCGTCTCCGTGGACGGGGCGGGCGCCGCGTTCTTGGGCAATGCGAACAGCTTCCGCAACGGCCGCGGCAGTCGCCCCTTCATCACGGTGTCTCCGCACGCACTGTCGTGCACGAACGCCATCGACTTGACCAAGTTCCCGGCCTACGACAAGGCGCTCGTGGACCGCTGGGACGGCGATCGACTTGGCTTCGACGTCCCCGGCCTGCTCGCCATGCTGGACCTGCTCACGGCCCACTTTGGTGCGCAGGAGAAGATCGCGATCACGGGCTTCTCGGGCGGGGGCAAGCTCTGTTACGGGTTCTTGCTCCGTCACCCGGAGCGCGTGGCGGCCGCGGCGCCTGCTTGTCCCAACTTCCTGCCGTCGATCGCGCCAGGCGACGTGAAGGTGAAGGACGGCGGGCCGCCCGTGCACATCTTCACGGGGGCGCTCGATCCCCACCGCGACCTGACCTTCGGCAAGACGCCGCCCGGCATCGAGGAACAGACGGACCAGGCCATGGAGGCCTTGAAGGATGCCGGGTTCACCAACGTGAAGCGCACGATGCTGGACGGCGTGGGCCACATCGCCTGCGTCGAGCAGGTCTGGGACTTCGTGGACGAGGTGGGGGTCGGCGGCAAGCGCTGAGCGGCCGGGCGCGGGGGCTGCGGCACGGGCTCCGTGCGCCCGATCGCCCTTCGTGGCATCATCTCTCCCGCGTCCGACCCGATGCGCGGAGGACTGCCATGCGCAGGACGCAGATGACCACGTGGATGCCCAGGAGCGCCCGAGGCGCGATAGGCGGGCTGCTGGCCTTGGGGCTGCTAGCCCTGGGACCCGTGCCGAGCCAGGCCGGTGACGACACGGCAGCGCCGATCACGCTGCCGACCGTGACGCATGCCGGCAAGGCACCGAAGGACGCGCTTCGCGTCCAGGTAACGAAGGACGGCGTCATCACGCTGGGCGACGACGCGACGCCTCTGGGCGCAGCCACGCTGCGGAGGGCGCTGGCCGAGAAGGCGGCGCGGCCCGAGCTGCCCAGCGCGGCCTCGTCCACGGACTTGATCTTGGAGGTCGATGCCGAGCTCCCGTGGTCCCTCGCGACGTGGGTGCTGCAGATCGCGGCAGACCCCCAGGTGCGGATTTGTCGCACGTGGTTCGCCGTGCGGGTTCCTAGCGGTGAGCGGGGTGCCCTGGCCGTGTTCCTTCCCACCGATCGCGGGCTTCGGCCGGGGCCGATCGTCCAGCCGACCTTCTCCAAGCGCAAGGTCGTCGTCCTCGCGCGCCCGACGGGCACGGCTACCTCACTCGACGCGCTCTACTCGACCCTCCTGGATCGCCCTGCTGCGGCCCGAGCCGACATGGTCGTCGAGCTGGTCTCGCCGCCGCCGTCCAGCGGGCGAACGCCTACGGGGTTCATGGTCCGCGTCCTCGACGTGATCCTGCGCGCTGGCGCGGGGGCCGTGACGCTCGAGGGGTCCGCCTCGCGGCCGGGCCTAGACGACCCGGCCGTCTGGACGCAGGTCGCCAAGGAGCTGCGCGAGGGCACCTGCGTTCCCGTCGTTCGCGTGGATCGTGGCGCCGAGCTTGGAGCCGACCTTCCCGCCGGTGCGCCGCGGCTTGGCGTCGTAGGCCTCGCCGACGGGCCCGTCGGTTCGGATTGGGGCGCCCTCGGTCTGCACGCCAAGGAGCTCGCCTCCCTCATGCTCGACGAAGAGCTCGAGGAAGAGATCATCGAGGAGGCCGTACCCGAGGAGGCCCGCTAGGCACCGCCGGCTAGCCGCCAACCGTGCGCCGCAGAGGCGGTGGCGGTAGGCGGCTTGCCAGCTCCATTACCGCCACGCCGGTCGTCGCGATGCGGGGCGCTCGCTTGGCACGGTGTCGAAGAGGACGCCGCGCTACCGGAGGGAAACGTCGCGTCCGATTGGACTCGCGCCCGCATCGCGCGTCACCGTCCGCCTCCGTACCATCGGAGGCGGAGGTGACGACCATGACCGTCTCCACGTCGCTCCGTCGGCGCGCCCGTCCTTGGTTGGGGCGCGCGGCTTGGGCTTTCGCGTTCACCGTGGGCCTTCTCGCCACGCAGGTGGCTGCCGAGGAAGACCCGCCCGCTCCCGCGCCCGGACCGGGTACCGGGTCCCCGACGACCGAGGCGCCGCCTGCCGGTGGTGAGGAGAACGACGGCCCGCCCGGCTCCACCGCACCGCACGACGTCGGTGGGCCGCGCACACCGCCGCGTGGCAGTGCACGCGAGATGATGTGGCCCGCGCCGACGGCGGACGACTGGGCCAAGCCCGTGCTCATCCCCTTCGAACGGACGTGGGACGACGCGGTCGCCGTGAGCAAGGAGACGAAGAAGCCGATCCTCGTCTGCATCAACATGGACGGCGAGATTGCCAGCGAGCACTACGCGGGCGTCCGCTACCGCCAGCCCGAGATCGCGGCCCTGTACGAGAAGTACGTGTGCGTGATCGCGTCCGTGTACCGCCACAACCCGAAGGACTTCGACGAGCAGGGCCGGCGCATCCTCTGCCCGCGCTTCGGGAGCGTGACCTGCGGCGAGCACATCGCGATCGAGCCGTACCTCTTCGAGCGCTTCTGCGACGGGCGCCGCATCGCGCCCCGTCACATTGCCGTGGACCTGGAAGGCAACGAGGTCTACGACGCCTACTACGCCAACGACACGGCGTCCGTCTTCGCGGCGATCCGCGAGCGCGTCCCGAACGAGGACGTCGAGAAGCCGCTGATCATCCGTGGTGATCGCCCGGTCATCGAGCGTGTGGCGAGCCGCGCGGCCGAGGACCGGAACGCCGTCGAGGCTGCGTTCCGTGCCGGCGATGCCGAGACGCGCAAGGCGCTGCTCGAAGCCGCCAAGCAGAACGCCGACGCCGCCCAGCTGGGCTTGGTCCGCGAGGGCATGGCCAGCTTGGACCCCGAGCAGGCCCGCTTGGCCCGTGAAGCGCTGGCCAGCATGGACAACCCCGCAGCCGTAGACGCCCTCGCCGAGGCGTTGAAGGCCCCGCTGGAGCCCGCGCAGCGCGAGCAGCTGGTGGCGGCGCTCGACCGTCTGGCCTCGTCCAACACGCTGGCCCGTTGGCTGGCCGTGGTCCATCGCGGGCTCGACGTGAAGAGCGACACCGTGGACGCGGGCGCGTGGGCCGATGCGCTGGGTGGGGCTACCTACCCCGCGCCGACCATCGTGCTCGAGGACGCGAGTCTCGTCGCGCACGCCGAGCGCAAGGCCAAGGCCGTTCGCGAGCATCCCGAGGACCCGGCCGTACGCATCGAGCTGGCAGCCTCGCTGCTGCAACAGGCACTGGAGTCGCCCTACGTGCGTACGCGCACGGAGCGCGAAGCGGAGCGCTGGGCCAAGTCGCTCTACGAGGAGGCCTTGGCCACGGGTCACGAAGCCGAGGCGCTGGGCGCGAAGGGTTGGCGGACCGACGCCGTCATCGCGCTGGCCGCCTACCACCTCGACGACAAGGCCACGGCCTACGAGCGCGCGACCAACGCCATGGCCGAGCTTCCGCCGGGGGACACCACCTACCTGTCGATGGCGATCGCCCAGGTGTTCGCCGAGGGGCGCTACAAGCAGATCAAGGCTGCGGTCATGGCCAAGGAGCGCTTCCCGCCGGTGTGGATCGCCGACCTGAACGCGGCCTACGCCATCCTGCGCGCCCATCCGCTGGGGACCGACACCCAGCTGGCGTGGCACGTCGACCTGTTGACCTGGCTGGGTGCCGACCGCCACGTCCAGGCGGCCCTTCAGGCGGGCCTCGAGCGCTTCCCCACGTCGGCCTTGCTGCACGAGCGCTGGCGCACCATCGCCAAGACGCGCGGCGGCGCGGACGGCTTGGAGCAGCTGGCGCGCGACCTCATGGCACGACCGGAGCAGACGGAGGCGATGCACTGGTTCGCCGGGCTCGCCGAGGTCGAAGCCGCCGAGCAGTGGCGCCGCGGCAACTGGTTCTCGGAGGCGATGAAGGCCTACGACCGCGCCATCGAGCACTTCGAGGCGACGGCCGCACGTTGGCCGGAGACCAAGGACGACGTCGACGATCGGGTCGCGCTCGCGCTGGCCGCCAAGGCGCGCGTCGCCCTGCAGGCCGACGACGACTCCGCGGCCCTGGAGGCCATCTTGGCCTCGTTCGCGCGTCGTCCCGACACGGCGGGTACGCGCGACGGCATGGGCATCACGCCGGGTGAGACGGCCCAGATGCTGCGTGCCCGGCTGGACACGGCCTCGCGGACCGAAGACGTCAGGCGCCTGGACAAGGCGCTCGACACGATCGACCCCGAGCTGCTGCGGTTCGATCGTCCGTGACCCCGGTGGACATGGAGGCCCTCGAGGCGCGCGTCGGCAAAGCCGGCGCCTTCCTCGGCCGCGTCGTGGACGAGGTCGAGCGGGTCGTCGTCGGCCAGCGTGAGCTGGTCGAGTCGCTCCTGCTCGGCCTGCTCGCCGATGGCCACGTGCTGCTCGAAGGCCTTCCGGGTCTGGCGAAATCGCTGACGGTCTCCACGCTCGCCTCCGCGCTCGGGTGCTCGCATCGACGGATCCAGTTCACGCCGGATCTCCTGCCCAGCGACTTGCTCGGGACGCAGGTCTTCCAGCCGGCGAGCGGGACGTGGTCCGTGCGCGAAGGGCCCGTGTTCGCACAGATCGTGTTGGCCGACGAGATCAACCGTGCTCCCGCCAAGGTGCAGTCCGCGTTGCTCGAGGCCATGCAGGAGCGCACGGTGACGCTGGCGGGGGAGACCCACGTCCTGCCGTCGCCGTTCCTCGTCCTCGCCACGCAGAACCCCGTCGAGCTGGAGGGCACCTATCCGCTGCCCGAGGCGCAGATCGACCGCTTCTTGTTCAAGGTCGTCGTGACGTACCCGAGCCGTGAGGCCGAGCACCAAGTGCTACGTCGCATGATGGACGTCACGCGCGTCCCGAAGGCCTCGCCCGTGGCCACGCCCGAGGACGTGCTGGCGGCCCGTCGGGTCCTGGACGAGGTCTACGTCGACGACCGCTTGTTGACGTACGTCACGGACCTCTTGGTGGCCAGCCGCGACCCCACGGCGGCCGGCTTGCCCGACCTCAAGCCGCTGATCCTGTACGGAGCGTCACCACGTGCCGGCATTGCGCTCGTCCGGGCGGCCCGCGCGCGGGCGTTCCTCGACGGCCGCGCCTACGTGTCGCCGCAGGACGTCAAGTCCGTCGGCCTGGAGGTGCTGCGCCACCGCGTGCTCACCACGTACGAGGCCGAAGCCGAGGGCGTGACCGGCGAGGACGTCGTGACGCGCCTCTTCGACCACGTCCCGATTCCCTGAGGGAGAGAGGCCCCGCCCACGGGTCGCCGAAGCCGATGCCCGACGTCACGGACCCCGACGCCGAACTCGCCGAGCTCCTGGCCGAGGTCCGTCGCATCGAGGTCCAGGCACGTCGGCTCGCGGCAGGCGCACTGGCCGGTGGGTACCGCTCGGTGTTCCGGGGATCGGGCATCGAGCCCGACACCGTGCGCGAGTACGACCCGGGCGACGACCCGCGGCTCGTGGACTGGAACGTGACGGCCCGCATGGGGCGACCCTTCGTCAAGACGATGACGGACGAGCGCGACCTCGCGGTGCTGTTCGCGCTCGACGTCTCACCGTCCATGGACGGCGGCTGGGGCGCCTACAGCGCGCGGGACAGCGCGGCCCGTGTGGTGGCGTGTCTCGCGATGAACGCCGTGCGCGCGGGTGACCGCGTCGGGCTGGTCGCCTTCAGCCGGGACGTCGACGCGTTCGTCCCGCCCAAGCGCGGTCCGGGGCATGCCATGCGCATCGTGCGCGATGCCCTCGTGCTGCGCGGGGAGGCGGGCGGTGGGGGCCTTGCGGCCGCCCTGGATCGCGTACGTCGCGTCGTGCGTCGCCACGCCGTGGTGTTCGTGGTGTCGGACTTCCACGACGAGGGCTGGACGTCGTCGATGGCCCTTGCGGCGCGGCGGCACGACGTGATCGCCGTACGCCTCGTGGTCCCGGAGACGGATCTGCCGCGCGCCGGCATGCTCCGCGTCGTGGACCCCGAGAGCGGCGTCGCGCGCCTGGTCGACACGGGCCACGCCCCGACGCGCAAGGCGTGGCACGAGCGCCGCGCCGCGTGGGACCGGCGCACCGTGGAAGCGCTGGCGCGTGCTGGCGTGGACCGCATGGATCTCTCGACCCCACGCATGCGCCAGCGGGATCACGTGGCGCAGTCGCTGCTGGACTTCTTCCGCATGCGCGAGCTGCGGGGGCTCAAACGATGAGGCGCCTGCTGCTCCTCTCGACGGCGGCCCTGCTGCTCGGCGCGTGCGGTGGGCGACCCATGGGAGGTCCCGACGTCGACCTGCGCATCGCGGTTGCCGAGGACGTCGTGGCCCCCGGCGTGCCCTTCGAGGTCGTGGTGGAGCGGACGTGGCCGGAGGGCACCCAGCCCGCGCCCTTCGAGGCGAAGGACCTCGCGCCCTTGGTGGTGCAGGCTCCGGGCGTAGCGCGAGACGAGGCCCAGGGACGCGTGCGGGAGACGCGCCGCTACACCGCCCAGGTGCTTGCGCTCGACGACGTTCGCATCCCCGCGGCGACGCATCGTGTGCTCGGCCCCGATGGCGTGGTGCTACGTAGCGTTCGCAGTGACGTGACGGACGTGCGGGTGGCGACGCGCTTGGAAGCCGGAGACGTCGACGTCGAGCCTCCGCCCGAGCCGCTGGCCGAGCGCCCCGTCGATGTCCCGTGGGCGCTGCTGGCGGGTCTTGCCGGGCTCCTTGCCGCGCTCGGTGTCGTGGCGCTCCGCCGACGTGGGCGGCCGTCGATGGGCAACGAGCCGTTCGACGCGCCGCGCGACGCACCCGCCGGGCCGATGTGGTCCGCGCGTGTGGCGGCCCTGGGACCCGTGGACGCGGGGGACGCCGTGGCCCGCGCACGTCAGGTCATGCTCGCGGCGGACCTGCTGCGCGAGGCCGTGGGGACCGCGCGTGGCGTGGACGCGCGCTCCTTTGCAGCATCACGCCTGCTGCGCGCCATCGAGGAGCACGTGGCAGGCGTCGCGACGGCCGAGGGCACGGCGCCAGCCGTGGCGGGCGCACGCGACCTGTTGCGGTTGGCCGATCGCGTGAAGTACGGAGCCCACGTGCCGAGCCGCGAGGCGACGCAGGCAGGGCTCGATGCCACATCGCGCGTCGTGGGCCTCCTCCATCCGGAGGCGACGTGACCGGCCCGCTGGCCCAGCTCACGTTGGAGCAGCCGCTCTGGCTGCTCGGCTGGTTCGCCGTGGCGGCGGCCGCATGGTGGCGTCGTCGCTCGCGGCCCGCCCCGCGAGCCCTCGCGCCGCTGCACGTCGTCGCTGCCGACCACGCGCTGCCGCGGTCGCCGCGCTCCCGCCTCGTGCACGCGCCCGCTGCGCTGGCGATCGCCGCGCTGCTGCTGGGCGTCCTGGCGCTGGCCGGGCCCCAGGCCTCGTACGCCGACACGCGTCCTGTCCAAGCCGTCGACTTGGCCGTGGGCATCGACATCTCGTCGTCCATGCGTGCCCGCGACCTGGACCGCGAGCGCACACGCCTCGACGTCGCACGGGACGCCGCACGTGTGTTCGTCGAGGCCCGTCCGAGGGATCGCATCGGGCTCCTGACCTTTGCCCGCTACCCGGACCTCCTGGCACCGCCCACGACCGACCACGACGCGCTGCTGGCGTGGCTCGACGGCATCCAACCCGTCAAGCCCGATGGACCCGAGGACGCCACGGGCATCGGTACGGCGCTCGCTCGTCTCGTCGACGCCTTGGCCGGGAACGACGACCCGGGGAGCCGGGTCGCCGTGCTCGTGACCGATGGGGAAGAGAACGTCGCGCGCACGGGGCGACCGGGTGAGATCGATCCGCTGCATGCCACGCAGTGGGCCCGGGCACGCGGTGTCGTCGTGCACGTGGTGGCCGTCGGTCCGCCGCCGGGCGATGCAGCGGCAGCGCGTGTGGCACCGTGGTACGAGGCGGTGCGCGCGACGGGCGGCGACGTCCACCTGGCGCAAGACGCCGCGCGTCTTGACCTGGCGTGGCAACAGATCGATGCCCTCACGCGGGCGGATCGCGAGGAGACCCGCGAGCGGTGGCGTCCGCTGCACGCCGACGTGATCGCCCTCGCGCTCGCCCTGTTCCTCCTCGCGTCCGCCCTCGGCGGCAGCGTCCTGGCGGTGCGGCCATGAGCGCGCTCGATGTCGTCGTGCGGCCGGAGTGGCTTCCGTGGCTCGCGCTCGTGCCCGTCCTGGGTGTCGTGGTGTTCCTGCTGCGCCGGCGCGAGGCCGCACGGCGCGTGGACGTGTTCGGCGTACGGCGCCACGAGATCGCGCCGCGCGCCCGCGCTCGACGCGTTGCCCTGGTCACCACGCTCGCCCTGACCGCGGCCCTCCTGGCGGGGGCCGGGCCGCGCGCGGGGTCCGAGACCGCGATGACGACCGTCGGCCTCGATCTCGTGGTCGCCCTCGATGTCTCGCGCAGCATGCGCGCGCAGGACGTCACGCCGGATCGTCTCGGACGCGCGCAGGACGAGATCGCCGCCTTGGCGGACAACCTGGGCAGCCACCGCGCGGCCTTGATCGCGTTCGCTGGCGAGGCGCGGCTCCTCGTGCCGCTGACGAGCGATGGTGCGGCGTTGACCCGCCGGGCGCGCGAGGCGGATCCCACGTCGGTCGCCGTGGGTGGAACCCGCCTCGCCGCCGTGCTTCGTGCGGCCGCGCGCGCACTCGCCACGCGCGAACATGCCGAGGCGGCCGTCCTGCTCGTGACCGACGGCGAAGACCTGGGCGACGATGCCTTGGCCGCCGCACGTGAGCTGGCCGAGGGAGGCATCCGCGTGCACGCGTTCGCCGTGGGCAGCGCGGCCGGTGCCCGCATTCCCGACGGTGCCGGTGGTTTCGTGAAGGATGCGTCCGGAGGCGAGGTGCTGTCGCGAGCCAGCCTGCCCGCTCTCGAGGCCCTGGCGCGGGCCACCGGCGGAACCGCACAGGCCGTGGACGGCACCACGCCCCCCGGCGTCTTGGTGGACCTGCGTCACGACGAGCTCGACGCTCGGGCTCGCCGCGTGCAGCGCGCCGACGCGGAGGACGCACCGGGCGAGGCGTGGCGGCTGCTCTTGGTCCTGGCTTGCCTCGCGGGCCTGTGGCTCGTCGCGGGTGCGGGGAGAATCAGGCGATGATGCGCGCCCGCGTCCTCCTCGCCCTGCTCGGAGCGTCGCTGCTGTGCGCGTGCAAGGACGCCACGGAGCCCGGTCGTGCAGCGTGGACCGCCGGGGATGTGCGTGGCGCCCACGAGCGCTTCCATGCGGCGCTCGAGAGCCAAGGGGACGACGCGTCGGCGGCGCTCTGCTACGACGCGGCCTACAGCGCATGGCGCTTGGGCGACGCACGTGCGGCCTCCGAGCTGGCGATCCGTGCCGAGGAGCGCGCGCGCGCGACGCAGGACGTTGGCGCGGGAAGCGCGGCGGCGGCGCTGCGGGCCCAGCTCGCATGGGAGCTGGCCGCGTCGCTCGCTGATGCGCCTCCCGACGACATCGTGGCGCGCGAGCGTCGCGTGGCCTTGGTCGAGGAGGCCCTTGCTGCCTGGGCCCGCTCTGCCGTGGACGAGGGAGATGGCGCCGCGGCGCGCAACGTCGAGCGCGCCTTGCACCTGCTGGATCGCCTGCGCGAACGCAAGGCCGGCAACGCGCGGCCGCGTCCCAAGCCGCTCCCGCGACCCGCGCCCGGGGCGGCACCGGAGGCGACGCCGCGGGCCGAGGAGACCCAGCTGCCGGGCGCGACGGCCAACGCCTTGAGCGACGCCGAGGTCGCACGGTTGGCCGAGGTGCTCGCCGCCAAGGAGCAGGAGAAGGCCGCCTTGCGGGCGCAAGAGCGCGCCCGCCAGGGAGCTGGTGTGGAGAAGGACTGGTGAGCGCCCTGCGGACCGCCAGTGGCCTCCTCGCCGCCTTCCTGCTCCTTGCGGCCTCGGCCCGTGCGGAGGACGCCGCTGGGCGGGCGTTCGTCGAGCAGGAGCTGCAGCCCACGGACGTCCTCGTGGGCGAGCGTGTCGAGTACGTGCTTCGCGTCGGGTTGGAGTCGTCGTGGCGCACGTGGTTGGTTCCCGAGATCGACCGACCGCTCGACCTCCCCGTTCGCGTAGCGAGCGCTGCGATCAAGCCAGCCGGGGCGCGGCCGGTCGACGAGGGCGAGCAGGGCGACGCCAGCTTCGTGCTCGACGGTCACGTCGTGCGCGGCGTGCGGGAGGTCGTGACGCGTCAGGGTCGGAGGTACGACACGATCACCTTGCGGCGCGAATGGCGGGTGAGCGAGGCGGGCACCACCCTGTTCCGTGCGCCGCGGATGACCATCCGTGCCGGTCGGGACTGGAGCGAGAGCCTGCTCGGCACGCGCGTCCCCGGCGAGGTCGTCGAGTACGACGTCGCAGGCGAGACCGCACGTCTCGTGGTGCGCGACCCGCCTGAGGAGGGACGCCCGCGAGGGTGGGTGGATGCGGTCGGTCGATTTGGCGTGGACGCATCGTTGGAAGCGCTGCGGCCGGTCGACCAGCGGGTGCTGCGCGTGACGCTTCGCATCACCGGGTCAGGCAACCTCGCGACCTTGACGCCGCCGGGCAAGGCGGCTCTCGCGGGCTTCCACGTGCTCGGCACGCTGGACGAGACCCAAGGGAACACGCGCACGCTCGTCTACGACCTCGTCGCGGTCGACGCGCACCGCGACGCGGTCGAGCCGCTGGAGCTGGTCAGCTACGACCCGGAGGCCCGCGAGTACGTCGTGACGAGCTCCGCGGGACTGCCCGTTCCCGAGGCCTGGCGCGCGCCGCTGGAACCGGAGGTCGTCGTCCGGACGCCGCCGTGGGTCGTGTGGCTCGCCGCCGGCTTGGTGGCCCTGCTTGGGCTGGGCCTGTGGCAGCGCGTCCGGGGAGCGGCGAGTGCCCGCCGTGGCGAAGCGGGTTCGCATGCAGGCACGTGGACGGCCTTGCTGGGTGCGCTGGAGCACCAACAGCCGGACGTGGGTGAGCACTTCACGGCGTGGGTGGGCGAGCGGCTCGGCGTACCTCCGGCCTCGCTCGTGGGCGAGGACGTGCGCGCCAAGCTGGAGGCGGCGGGCCTGCCTTCGACCGTCGCGGAGCGCACGGCAGTGGCCTTGAACGCGTTCGTGCGCGCGCGCTACGGAGCACCCGTTGCGCCAGCCGACGTACTCGACGCCGATCTCCTGGAGGCGATCGCGACGGCGACCTCAGGCCACCACGGCCCCGAGTAGGGAACCGGGGCTCGAGCCGCGGGTCAGGGTGTGGCGTCGCGCCACGTCCGCAGGTCGTCGACGGCGAGGAAGGAGCCGATGACGCGGACGGCGTGAATGATGTCCTCTTGCTGCGGTGGCGCCAGCAGCAGGCGCTGGGGGGCCACCGGGCACGGGCCCACACCCTGCTCCACGGTCTCCAGCGCCTGGCCGTTGACGTCCAGGGCTTCGATCGTGACCACGGAGTCTTCCTGCGCCGCGACTTGGAGGTCGACCCGTGCGACGGGCGGATCGAAGGCGATGTGCAAAACCGCACCTATGCCGTTCACACCCAGCACGTTGCTGCCCGAGGTCGGGCGGGCCACGCACGGCCCCAGACCCCAGCTGGCCGGCTCGCCGGCGACGTAGAGCGACGCGTCGCTGGTGGCCACGATGCCAGAAGCCAGCTCGAGAGGCTGGATCTCCGGGCTCACGCTCTGGTCGAAGGCTTCGAACGTGACACGCTCGGGCCCCGTCAGGCCCGGGACTTCGTCGCCGATCGGCCCCGTGTAGACCGAGGCGCTACCCCCGCAGCCCGCCACCACGAGGGCTGCAAAGACCCCTCCGAGCAGGCGGCAGCGTGCGAATGCGTGCAGCGGCATCCGGGGTCCCCGTGCAATCCACGGGCCGGGTTCGGCGGGAGCTACTTCCCTTCGAGGGCCCGGCGGAGGAGGTCACCGAGCGTCGGCTCGGCATCGGTGTCGCGACCGCCCTTGGCGTACTCGCGGATGGTGGCGTCGTCGGCGACGTCGTCGGTGAGGCGGTCGCCGCGCTCGGTCAGCAGCGAGAGGCCGATGCGCCGGCGCTCGGGCTCGATCGACGCCACGCGGACGTTGACCGTCTGGCCGACCTTGAGGACTTCCTTCACGCTGCCCACGCCGCCCGGTGCGAGTTGGCTGATGTGGGCCAAGCCCTCGACGTCCTCGCCGACTTCCAAGAAGGCGCCGTACGTCGCGATGCGCGTGACCTTGCCCTCGACCTGGCTGCCGACGGGATGCTCGGTCAGGAAGCGGCTGTAGGGATCCTGCTGGAGCGCGCGGCGCGAGAGGCGGATGCGGCGGCCGTCCTCTTCGATGCCGACGATCTCGACCTCCAGGATCTCACCGACCTGCACGACGTCTGCGGCTCGCTCGACGCGGCGGTGGGCCAGCTCGCTGACGTGGACGAGGCCCTCGACGCCTCCCAGGTCGACGAATGCACCGAACGTCTCGACACGCGTGACCGGGCCCGTCATGCGCGAGCCCACCGACAAGCCGGCGACCGCGCCGCGACGGCGCTCGTCGCGATCGCGCTGGAGGACGCCACGGCGAGACACCACCAAGCGGCGGCGTTCCGGATCGCTTTCGATCACCTCGACGTCGAGCACGCGACCGAGATAGGGCTCGAGATCCTCGACGCGCTCCAGCTCGATGTGCGAAACGGGAAGGAACGCGGACTGCAAGCCGACCTGCAGCTCGAGGCCACCGGCGTTGACTTGGCGCACGGTTCCCTTGACCACGTCGCCGACGGAGAGGCGCTCGCCGGCGCCGCGGATCTGCGGGCGGGCCGCGCAGATCCAGAGGTCCTCCTTGGCATCGTGCTCGACGACGTGGACCTCGATCGTCTCTCCGACCTCGGGAGCCGCGGCGAACTGGGCACGCGGTACGACGCCCTGCTGGCGCAGGCCGAACTCGAGGAAGACGTCGTCGCCACTCACGCCCGCGACGACGGCATGGGCCTTGGCGCCCTCGCGAACGTCCTGCGTGGGGGGCAGCGGGGCCCGGTCCAGCGCCTCCGCGGCATCGGCACCACTGGCGAGGCCCGCGAGCTGCGCGACGCTCTGGCCGCCGAGCGCCTCCTCGATCTCACGCGCCAGCGCGTCGTCGTCGGGGCCGTCCTCGTCGGCGTTGGAGGGGAGGTCGTCGTCGTTGGGCGTGAGCATGCGAGCAGACTACCGAGGGGCCCGCCCCCGCGCTCCCTCGTGCGCGCATACCCCGCTGCGAGGCTCTGTTTCGAAAGACCCCGCCGCGAGGCGGCCGATGCCGACGCGAGCGCCGATGGGCGCGCGGATCTGGCCCGCAGGCGTGGTCTGTCCACGGTGAGGAGGCAGATCCGGGTGCACGCGGCGCGCAGCGAGGGCAGTGGTCGACGTAGCCGGGGGCCTTTCGAAACAGGGCCTAGGCAGGATCGGTGGTGGGGGCGCCCATGTAGTGGAGCTCCTCGCGGGCACGGACCCGACGCCGGTGCCGGGCCTCGAGGCCGCGAAGCCCCAGCCCCAAGAGGAGCACGCCGGCCGCCAGGGAGAGCCCGTGAAGACCCGGGTGGACCCACCATCCGAGCACGGTGCCCGCGGCGGCCAGGGAGCCACCCAGCAGGTACCAACCCGGTCCCGAGGCCGTCGCGAGCGACTCGTCGGGTTCGGGGGCCAGGGGCTGGTTGCGCTCACGCAGGTCGGCCTCGGTCCGCTCGACCGGACTGAGGTAGCCACCGAGGCCGGCAAGGTCGCGATCGACCCGCTCCGTGCCCTCGCGGTTGAGCTCGAGGATGCGCGTGGCCTCCGGGCAGGTGGGGCGGTCGTCGCCGGCGTAGAGATCCAGGAACGCGTCGCGGTCGTTCTCGCGCAGCCAACGGTTGCCCGTGCGCTCGGCCCGGACGGTGGTCATGATCCGGCCCATGTCGTCGTGGCCCGGATGCAGGACCGTCCCCTCGTCGCGGTTGTCGAAGAGGCTGTGCAAGGTGTCGAACCAGGCGTTGCCGTCGCTGCCCGGGGCATCGCGGAGACCCACGCTGCCGATGAGCAGGACGTCGCCCGTGAAGACCGCCCCCGGGGCCTCGACCACGATGGCGTCGCCCGTGATGCCCGGGGCGTAGCGAACGACGAGAGGCTGATCGCCCAACGCGAGCGCCTCGCCGTCGGCCGCCCGGACGGTGACACCCGTGAAGGGATGCTCCGGGTGGGCCACGATGGCGGCGCCCGTGCGTCGTGCGAGCACGGCCGCGCCACTCAGATGGTCGCCGTGGGCGTGGGTCTCGATGATCCAGCGCAGCTTGGCCTTCCGCGCGCCGAGGGCCTCGGTCGTCTCCCGCAGGTGCTCCAGGAGCGGGTCCACGACGGCCGCCTCGTGCGATCGCGGGTCGACGATGACGTAGGAACGGCAGCCGCGCGGGTGGCGGATTGCCTGGACGTCGACGCGGCGGGGATCGCGGGCCATGACCTGGATTCGTCCTCTCGGGGAGGTGCGCATGGTGGCACCCCCCGGGGACGCCGCCGGACGGGCAGCGCGGAAGGTGCGGCCACGCCTCAGGTACGGCGTATCTTCCGTGCATGGGGTGGCGATCCACGTGCTCCGACCCGGCGGCCGCCGCCGTCCGCGTCGTCCTGCTGGCACTGCCTCTCCTCGTGGCCGTTCCGGGGCGCCCGGGGCGGGCCGCCGAGCCCGAGCCCTCGCCACGCCTCGGCCTCGTCGGTCTGGACCCGCTGGACCCCGAGCACCGCAAGGCGGCCCGCGTCGCCCCGCTGGGGGGGATGGGGCACCTCGGCGTGATCACCGCACCCGTGCCGTGGGCCCGTCTCGAGCCCGAGGCGCCGCGCGAGGGTGTGCGCCGCTACCGCTTCGACGAGCTCGACGATGCCTTCCTCACGTGGCAGCTGGCCGGGCTCGAGCCCGTGCTCGTGCTGACGTCGGAGAACCCGTGGGCGTGCGTCGCCCGCGACGACAGCGCGTGGGCCCGGACCCTGCGTCAGGAGCTGCCCGCGGGCGAAGTCGCCATGGCCCTGCGCGAGGCCACGGGCGCGACGCCGCCGCGAAGCGACCAGTGGAGCGCGTGGGCGCGCTTCGTGCGCGCGGTCGTGGAGCGCTACGACGGTGACGGCGTCGACGACATGCCCGGCTTGCGGCGTCCCGTGCGCCACGTGCAGATCCTGGAGCGCGCCGACCTCCCCACGTCGTGGCTGGGCAGCCCCGAGCAGTACCTGCGCCTGCTGCACGCCGCGGGCATCGCCGCACGCGAAGCCGATGCGTCCGTCCGGGTCGTCAGCGCGACGATCGACGTGCATGGCTTGGGCCACGCTCCCCATCCGGACGTGGCCGAGTGGCGGCGCCGTGCCGAGGCCTCGTGGCCGCCCGCACCTCGCCAAGCACGCCTCGTGGCCGAGCGGAGCCACGAGGTACTGTCCCGCCTGCTCGACTTGCCACGCCTCTACGACGTCTTGCCCCAACGTGGGGCGGCGCATCTGGAGGACGACGTGGCCAACGTCCGCTACCTCCGACGTCGCCTCGACGAAGAGGGCGCTACCAACGTCGCCGTGTGGCTGGTGGGGGGGCCGGAAGAGAAGCTGGGCGAGCCGGTCGTACCCGTGGGTACGAGTCCGGATCCCCGCGAGCGCAACCGGCGACGGATGCTGGTGCGCGCCGCGCGCGACCCGCGTCACTCCGATCACGCGAACGCACTTGCCTGGCTGCGTCGCGGCCAGGCCTACGACCTCGTGCGCACCGTGCTGCGTGCCCGCGCCGCGGGCGCGGACGCCGTGTACGTGGCCTCGGCCCTGGACGTAAGCGACGCGCAGGCCGCCGCGCACACCACCGGCTGCCCGCGCCGTGGCGTCGTGCAGCCCGAAGGCGACGGCGGCGAACGCACGCCCATGTGGTACGCCCTGCGCCAGCTGGTTCGCTACCTCGACGGCCACCGTGGTGTGCGCGAGCAGCCGGCGGCTGGCGCGGCGCACTTGATCCTGCTCACCTACCCCTCGGCCCCGAAGCGTGCTTGGTCCGCCGTGCTGCTGGCCGACCCGGACACCGACTGGGCGGGGGACGGGATGGCCGGAACCGCAACAGGTGTGGCCGTCACGCTTCCCGACGGCCGCTACCGCATCGAGACGACCGCGCTCGCCGACGACGCCCCTTGGGGTAACGACGTACGCTCCCGCCAGCAGACCCTCACGTTGCCGCTGAGTGCGGCGCCTCTGTGGATCCTGCCGATCGAAGTGGAAGCCAACCCGAGGTAGGCAGGTCATGCGTCATACGGAGTGCGGGCAAATCTCATGGATTTCGGCGCCGTGCACCCCCAAGGATAGGTGTCGCTCGCCAGCCGAGATCCATGAGATTTGCCCGCACTCCGTACTCCGGTACTCCAAGGCGACGCGCCGGATGATGCGCCGCGTGACGAGCCGGCGCGGGCGGGAGCGCTACCGCAAGCGCAAGCACATCGTGGAAGCCCCCTTCGGGTGAATCAAAGGGGTGCTCGGCTTCCGGAGGTTCCACCTACGCGGGATCGAGAGCGTACGAGGCGAGTGGAATCTGGTGTGCATGGCCTTGAACTTGAAGCGGATGGGCAGCAACTGGGCTTGGAGCTGACCCACGGGGCGCAGGTGGCGGCCGCGTCAGCGCCGCGTACGTAGCCCCGGACCACGGCGAGCCCTCCACCGGAGCCGCGTAGGGGCCGATCGCACCTAGAGGGTGGATCTGCGGCGCAGGCTCCTAGTCGGCAAGGTTCATGAGAATTGCCCGCACTCGGTACTCCTCGGTACTCCGTCACGCGAACACGAGGAGCGGCGCATGCTCCGCGGATCTGCAGGAAGACGAGAACCTACCGAAGGAAGAAGGGCGCGCCACTTCGAACCGCCATGGCATCAACGATGCGCTGTGGGTGTGTCGGAACAATGTCGTCGGGTAACTCAGAGGCGGAAAACCAGCCAAACGCCGTCGTCTCCTCGCTTGGCCTGAGCCGTCCGCCAACGACGCGGCAGAGGAACACCAAGGCGACCACCTGCCGTCCCCTCAGCGCGTAGTAGGGGTGGGGAGCGCTGTAGACTCCCACGGGCGTCTCCGTGATGACGTCCAGTCCCGTCTCCTCGCGTGCCTCCCGCACCGCGGTCCCTTCGATGGTCTCGCCGATCTCCATATGCCCGCTGGGTAGACACCACAGGCCGTTGTCCGCCCGTCGAGTCAGCAGTACGCGATCGTCTGCGTCGCGAATCACGGCGACGGCGGTCAGGGTGAGGTGCAGATCGACGTTCACGACATGGCAGTCTATGGCGGGGTTCTGGTCGTCGGCCACGGTCCGCTTGCCACCAAGCCAACAGCACCAACCACGTCGTCGCCTGCGGCTTGCAGATGCAGCGAGCAGGAGCGCCGGAGTACCGAGTGCGGGCAAATCGCATGAATCTCGCCCACCAATCCGTGACATCTGCCCGCACTCGGTACTCCGGATCGATCGCAACTGGCCTCGTGACCGCCCGACACGTGGAGGCGACCGCCGGGCAGCTTCGCGACGCGAGCGTCCGGTAGCGGCGGCCGGGCTAGCGACCCCTCGGCGCCCGGCGCCGGGCTCCAGGGGCTGTGTCCCCAGGGCTACATCTGCCGCACTTCGGCGCCGCGTTGGCGCGGGGAGCCTTGATGCAAGGGCGCTCAGCCGCCGCATCCGCCGCAATTCGGCAGAATGCGTACTGCTGTCGATACAGCATCCGAAGCTGGCATCGTCTCTGTGCGCCCGCCTACGGCGCCGGAGTGGCCGCCCAGGCGCAGCGTGATCGACGGCTTCGTAGCGCGGTGCGTCCAAGACGGGTGCTGTGTCCTGCGCCGTGAACGGGGTCAAGTGACCGTGATTCCCCGGACACCCGACGCCCCTGGCGCGCTGTGAGAATCGGCCCCATGCCTCGGGGACCCCACCTGAACCCGCACGTGTGCCACTTGCGTGCCCTGCTCGGCCTCGCAATGGTGGCCGTCGTGTGCGCCAGCGCTCGGGCCGCACGCGCAGCCGATCCAGCGCGCCCGGCTCTTGATCCGACGATGACCCGTCTGGCCTATGCCGACGACGACTGGATCGTGTGGCTCACGTTCGAACGCGTACCAGGCACGGAACGCAACGTCGCGCCCAGCTACGTTCGTACGTATCGGCTGCAGCGCGTGGGCGAGTCGACGACGCGCTCCGTGCTGCGCACGCGCGGAACCAGAACGCACGACGTCGTCACGGTCCTTCCAGACGGCACGATCGGAGTCGCCTACTGGAGCACGCTCGTGTGGGCCCGACCTGATGGCTCCGACCCCGTCGAGCACACGCGCGAGATGGACGTCCCTCTTGTCTTCGAGGGCAAGCGATTCCACGTAGCGCGGGGCTACCCCGCAGGCCTCTTCGTGCAGGAGAGTGCCTACAGCAACGCGCGCCCCGTCCTCTTCGTTCCGCTCGAGGGGACCCAGCTCGACTGGGCCAAGCACAAGCAGGTCACGACGGAACCGGTGCGGGTGACGCAACACCCCGCCGCTTGTCTCGACGGCGATCTCGCCTGCGCCGGGGGAAGCGTGTTCGACCTCGAGACGGAGCGACGCGTCGAGCTGGGGATCGGGGAGCACAATGCGGTTCGCGCCCTCGGCGCGGGCCTTGCCGCCAGCTTTCGGAGCGTGGTGCGCATCTCGGACCTCGCGACGGTCGATCTTCCCTACTGGCACCAGCCCTTCGCAATTCGCCACGGGGTCGTGTACTCCGCGCGGCCTACGCATCGCGTGGGCGGCGGTGCGGAGGGCAGTGTGAAGGTGTTCGCATCGTCAGGCACGTCAGGCGGGGATCCCACGCTGGTTGCCGAGGTGCGTGCGGTTGGCGTCCGCACCCCCTATGCCCATCTGGATCGAGGCCAGGTCGTCTCCTACGGGCCGGTCACGATCACGTGGAACCGCCTGGGCATCTGGCTGTTCGACGGCAACGTATGGACACACCACGACTGGCTCGAGATGCCGCCCAAGTGAGGCGGCTGCGGAGGCCCCGGCGTCAAGCCGGCGCTCAGGAGGCCAGCCACGGCGGCGCGACGAGTCGGCGGCGGCCGTCGGCGGCGCGGGGGGTGGTGGTGTCGTCGGGGGCGATGTCCTTGTCCCAGAGCTTGCACGTGACTTCGCGGTGCATCTGGTCGAGGCCTTCGCAGTAGTTGGTGAACACGCAGCGGCGGATCTCGTCGCCGCGACCCTGACGGATCTTCTCGAACCAGTCGGGGTCGGCAAGCGACTGGCGTGCGCTCGCGATGGCGTCGGCATGGCCGGCGACGAGCGCGTCTTCCATCATGTCGAAGGTGCAGAAGCCGCCGGCTGCGACGATGGGCATGGCGTGGCCTGCCTGGTGGACGGCGTTGCGCACGGCGGCGGCCAGCGGCAGGTTGCGCGCGAAGGGGCCACGCTCGTCGATGCGCACAGTAGGCATGCACTCGTGGCCGCTGGGGCCCGTGTAGGGGTAGACGGCTTCGCCGATGCGCGGGACCTTGGCGTCCTCGAAGCGTCCGCCCTTGCTGAGCGAGAGCACGTCGAGGCCTCCTTCGGCCAGCGCGATGGCGTAGCGGCAGGCATCGTCGATGCGGCTGCCGCCGGCGATCACTTCGTCGCCGAGGATGCGCGCGCCCACGACCGCGGCGTCACCCACGGCCGCGCGCACGGCGGCCAGGACCTCGAGGGGCAGACGCAGGCGGCCCTCGGGCGAGCCGCCGTAGCCGTCCGTGCGGACGTTCGTGCGACTCAGGAACGACGCCATGGTGTAGGCGTGGGCGTAGTGCAGCTCGACGCCGTCGAAGCCCGCTTCGACGGCCCGTCGCGCGGCCGAAGCGAAGAGCTCGGGCAGGACCTGGGGGAGATCGCGGATGTGGGGCAGGTGCGTGTCGGTCACGCGCTCGCGGTAGCCGCGCTCCAGCTCCTCGAAGGCCCGTTCGTCGAGCACGGCGCGCCAGGCTTCGGGCCCTGCCTCCTGCAAAGCCGTGCGCAGGGCGTCGTCATCCAGCGCTGCGTCCTCGGCACGGCCGGTGATGTCCGCCAGGGCTGCGGCGTGGCCAGGCTGCGGGCGGTACCAGCGGGCGAACCACGTCGCGGGCTCCGGGCGACGCCGGACCACGAGGAAGTCGATCAGCTGCACGAAGAACAGCGTCTCGCCGTCGCTCTCGTCCTTGACGCGCTGCACGAGGTCGCGCAACCCGGGCACGAAGCGATCGTGTCCGATGCGCAGGAGCGGACCGCTCTTCACGTCGCGGATGCCCGTGGCCTCGGCGACAAGGACGCCGGGACGTCCGCGCGCGAAGCGGCCATACCAGTCGAGGTTGTTCGGCGTGACGAAGCCGTCGTCCGTCGCGCGCCAGGGCACCATCGCCGGGACCCACGTCCTCGTTCGCGCCGTGCGCGGGCCCAGCGACAGCGGCTGGAAGAGCCGCGCGGCGGCAGCCGTGGCGGCGTCAGGCCAGTGGGCTTCGGGCAGGGGCACAGGGCGGGGGCGCTTCGGCGCGGTCACGTGCGTCGAGGCTACGCGCCGACGGCGCTCCGCGCACGTTGGGGGCGTATCCTCCGCCGCGTCGCGGAGGTTGCTCGCCCATGCTCGTCGTGCTCGTGCGTCATGGCATTGCGTCGCCCGTCGGCGTGGACGGCGCGCGGAGCGATGCGGAGCGTGGGCTCTCGCCCGAGGGTCTCGAGAAGACGCGCGAGGCGGCGCGCGGGCTGGCCACCCTGCTCGATGCGCCACCTACGGTGATCGCAAGCCCGCTGCGTCGTGCGCAGGAGACTGCGGTCGTGGTGGCCCAGGCGCTGCATGCGCCGCCGCCCCGCACGAACCCGGCGCTGGCGCTGGGGGGGCCGTACGAGGAGATCTTGGCGGATCCGGCCCTCGCCGCGCCGAAGGGCGACGTCGTCTTGGTAGGCCATCAGCCCTCGCTCGAGGCCCTGGCTTCGTGGCTGCTGACGGGCGAGCCCGACGTGCGCATCGAGGTGAAGAAGGCCTCGGCCCTGGCGATCGGGTATCCGGGGGTCCCGCGTCGCGGCGGGGGCACCCTCTGCTGGTTCCTTCCCCCGCGCGTCCTTCGTGGTTTGGAGTCCTGATGCGTTTCCGTCCTCTCGTGCTCGCCGCTCTGCTCCTGCCCCTCCTGCCGACCTCGCCGGGTCGGGCCGAGGGCAAGCCCGACTACCCGCCGGCCCCGCGCGGCGACGTCGTCGAGACCATGCACGGCGAGGCCATCGCCGACCCGTACCGCTGGACGGAGGACGACGACGCGCCGGAGGTCGTGGCGTTCGACGAGGCGCAGCTGGGGCTCGTGCGCAAGCGCCTGGACGCCTGGCCCGAGCGGGATGCCTGGCGCCAGCGGATCGCCAAGGAGCTCGACCTCCCGGGCATGCGCTCGCTTCCGACCTTCGAGGGCGGTCGCAGGTGGTTCACACGCCGTCCCGAGGGCGCCAACCACGCGGTGCTCTACGTCACGGACGAGGACGACACGCTCGAGACGCCGCGCGTGGTGCTCGACCCCAACACGTGGAGCACCGACGGCACGGCGGGCATGGGCGAGTGGTTCGTCTCGCCGACGGGCTCGCACGTCGCCTACCTGCGCGACGAAAAGGGCAGCGAGGACATGGACCTGCTGGTCCGTGACGTCGTCACGGGCAAGGACCTGCCCGAGCGCATCACGCGCTGCAAGTTCACGGATGTCACGTGGGACCTGGACGGCAAGGGCTTCTTCTACAACCGACTGCCGGACGCCGAGTCCGTGCCGGCGGGCCAGGAGCAGTACCACCGCCGCATCTTCCACCACCGTCTGGGCGACATGCCTTGGGACGACGTGATGATCTACGGGCGTGGTCGTCCGCAGCTGGAGTGGCGGGGTCTGTACCGCAGCTCGGACGAGAAGCACTTGTTCCTGGTCCAGGGCATGCCGTGGCAGGACCACGAGACGTGGCAGGTGGAGCTGGTCCCAGGGGGCCTCGTGAAGACGCCCATCGTGACCGGCATGACCGATCGCACCTGGGTGGACCGCATCGGTGACACGTTCCTGCTCAACAGCGACCGTCACTCGGATCTGCGCGAGCTCTACACGGCGCCCGTCACCGAGGACGGTACGCCCGGCGACTGGACCAAGCTCGAGCTGCCGCGCAGCGCCACGGCCGTGTTGGACGAGATCGCCGTCGTCGACAACCGCTACGTGGTGGCGTTGATCCGCGAGGACGTCATCAGCCGGCTCTACATCCGCCTCATCGATGGCAGCGACACGCCGCGCGAAGTCCGCCTGCCGGCTCCCGGCACGGTGCGGGGCCTGCGCACGCGGAAGGGCGACACACGCCTGTGGTTCGGCTTCCAGTCCTACAGCGTGCCCTACAGCACCTGGGTCGTGGATCTGGCAACGCCCGGCAAGGCATCCCCGGACGGGGGCCTGGCATCGATCGCGCCGACGCAGATCGAGCAGATGCCGACCACCATCGACGTGGACAACCTCGTCACGGAGCGCGTTCGCTACAAGAGCAAGGACGGCACCGAGATCCCCGTCTTCCTGCTGCGACGCAAGGACGTGGCGTACGGCGGCTCCACGCCTCTCGTGCTCTACGGCTACGGCGGGTTCCGCGTGGGCCTGTACCCCGGGTTCAGCAAGGCCCGCGCGCTGTGGGCCGAGCGGGGTGGCGTGTACGCCATCGCCTGCCTGCGCGGCGGTGACGAGTTCGGCGAGTCCTGGCACGAACAGGGCTGCTTGGAGAACAAGCAGAACGTGTTCGACGACTTCATTGCCGTGGCCGACGGTCTCGTGGCGGACGGCAAGGTCGACCGCTCACGGCTCGCCATCGAAGGCGGCAGCAACGGCGGCCTGCTGGTCGCCGCCGTCATTGCCCAACGCCCCGATCTCTGCCGCGCCGTGCTCTGCGGCGTGCCCCTGATCGACATGCTGCGCTTCCACCGCTTCCAGTTCGCCAAGTCCTGGACGAAGGAGTACGGCGATCCGGATGACGCCGACGCCTTCCCGGGGATCCGGGCGTGGTCGCCGTACCACAACCTGAAGCCCGCGGCCTACCCGGCCGTGCTCGTCACGTCGGGCCTGGAGGACGGGCGCGTCAACACGTTCCACGCGCGCAAGCTGGCCGCGGCGCTGCAGTACCTGACCACGTCCGACCGTCCCATCCTGCTGCGCGTCGATCGCGACAGCGGGCACGGGAGCGCATCGCTCAAGCAGTACAAGGAAGAGCTGCTCGACGAGCACGCGTTCCTGGCCCAGGAGATCGGCCGCCCGTGAGGCGCGGCTTCCTGCTGGCTGCGGTCGCCGCGTTGCTTGCCCTCGGGGCCTCGCCGGTGCTGGCCGAGCCGCCGGCAGGCTTCCAGGACTGGTCGCCGGCTACGTTCGGGCAGGCACGCCGCGAGCAGCGCATCGTCCTGCTGATGGTCTCCACGTCGTGGTGTCACTGGTGCCACGTCATGAAGCGCGAGACCTACGGCGATGCGCGCGTGCGCGCCGTCTTGGCGCGGCGTTTCATGCCCATCTACGTCGATGCCGACGCACGGCCGGACCTCGCCGAGCGCTTCCGGCGCTACCGCTGGCCCACCACGGCGTTCCTCACGCCCGAGGGGGAGCCCATCCTCGCGCTGCGTGGCTACCGTGGACCGGACGACCTGCTGCAGATCCTGGCGCGCGTGCAGTCGCTGGTGGCGGGCGGCGGCCCGTATCCCGGGTTCGCGGACCCGAATGCCGACGTCGCCACGTCGCGTCCGCCCGCGGACCTCGATGCGCTGATCCGGGCCCTCGCAGCGCAGCTGGACTCGACGTTCGACGAGCGGATGGCGGGCTGGGGCACGCCGCAGAAGTACCCGCTGGCCGATCCCGTGCTCGACGGCCTCGAGCGCGGGTCCGCCGATCCCCTGGCCGGAGCCGTGGGCCTCGAGCGATCGCTTCGAACGCTGGAGGCATGGCGCAGCCTGATCGATCCCGTGGCGGGCGGGATGTACCAGTACAGCCTCGAAGGGCGCTGGGATCGGTGGCATCCCGAGAAGATCGTCCCCGTGAACGCCGGCGCGCTGCACGCCTACGCCGAGGCGTACGCGCTGACCGGGGATCAGCGTTGGGCCGATGCGGGTACGCGGCTGGTCACGTGGATGCTCGGCACGCTGCGTCAGGCGGGCGGTGCGTTCGGCGCGAGCCAGGATGCGGACGCCCCGGGACTCGCGGGCGAGCGGTACCACCGACTGGATGCTGCCGCGCGCGCCCCGTACGGCGTTCCGCGCGTCGATGGCTCGGTCTACGCCAGCGAGAACGGACAGCTTGTCGAGGCCCTGACCCACTGGGCCCTGGCCACGGGCTCGGACGATGCGCTGGAGGCCGCGGAAGCGGCAGCCACCCGGATCCTGTCCACGCACGTGCGCGGTGACGGTGAGGTGCTGACGCATGCTGCGAGTGGCGATCCTCGCCGGCTGTTCCTCGTGGACTACGCGGACTTCGGGCGCGGTCTCGTGGCCCTGGCGACGGCCCGGGGCTGGGAGACGCCCGAAGGCGCACGCTGGGTCAAGGCCGCGGAAGCCCTGGCAAAGGGGATGGATGCCCAGCTCGCCGATCCGGGATCGGGAGCGTGGTCCGATGCCACGACACTGCGCAGCGACACGGGTTTCTTCGCCCAGCGTCGGTCCTCGCTCGATGGGGTCGCGCGGGCCGTGAGGTTCCGGCTGCGCTTGCGCCCGACGGCCGACGAGCGGGAGGTCTGCCTGCGGGCGCTGCGCGCCGTCGCGGACACGCGCGCCGTCGAGGAGCACGGCTTCCATGGCGCAGGCGCACTGCGTGCGGCTCGGAGCCTCTCGAACCTGGCCCGAGGGCCCCTGCTGCACGCGGCCGTGCGGTCGGACGCGCCGGAGCGCGCCGCCTTGTTGCGCGAGCTGAGGCTGGTGGCACTGCGCGATCCGCGCGTGCGCATCGACCCGCCGAGCACGGGCGGCCCGGTGGTCACGCTCTGCACCGACACCACATGCCTCGAAGTCGATGACCTGGCGGCCCTGCGGCGTACGCTCGTGCAGCTGCTGGGACCCGGGAGCCCGCGATGACGTCCACCGATCCGAGCTCCGTGCGCGTCGATCTCGACACCAACCGCGTCGTGATCACATGGCGTGACGGGCACGAGAGTCGGTACACGGGCGCGTACCTGCGCTGGACGTGCCCGTGTGCCGCGTGCCGCGGGCACGCGCCGGGTCAGGTCGAGCCGCCGCGCTTCGAGGACGTGCGTCAGGTGCGCTTGCTGGGTGCGGGGCCCGTGGGCTCCTACGCCCTGCGCTTCGACTTCAGCGACGGCCACGACAGCGGGATCTTCTCCTACGAGCACCTGCGTCGCTCGTGCCCGACCACGCGGGACGACCTGGACGAGGCGGGCGAGCCCGTGCCGGGCAACGCGGACGACGCGCATGCCTGAGGGGCTTCGCCCCCGGCGCGAACCCTACGCCCTGGTCGGCATCGTCGTGGTCGCCACGATCGTGTCGTGGATCCGGCCGCACGATCGGCTGACGTGGTTCCTGGAAGCGGCGCCCGTGCTGGTGGGGCTGCCGCTGGTGTTGGCCTTCCGGAACCGCTTCCCCCTTACGCCGCTGCTGCAGCGCCTGCTCGTGCTGCACGCGCTGATCCTCCTCGGGGGTGCGCACTATACGTACGCCGAGGTGCCGCCCGGGGACTGGGTGCGGGACACCTTCGGGTTGAGCCGCAACCCGTACGACCGGCTGGGGCACTTTGCCCAAGGCTTCGTGCCCGCGATCATCACGCGGGAGATGCTGCTCAGGACGAGCCCGCTCCGGCCCGGCGGCTGGTTGCGCTTTCTCGTCGTGGCCGTGTGCCTCGCGATCAGTGCGTTCTACGAGCTGATCGAGTGGTGGACGGCGGTCGCGGGCGGGCACGCGGCGGAGGCGTTCCTCGGAACCCAGGGTGACGTCTGGGACACGCAGTGGGACATGGCGACGTGTGGCGTCGGGGCCATCGTGGCGCTGGCACTGCTGTCGCGCGTACACGATCGACAGCTGGCGGGGCTCGCCGGGGGCGCCGCGGCGTGACGGGAGACGGCGAGCGACCGCGAGCCGTTCTCGTGGCTCTCGCCGTGCTCGGCGCACTCGGGATGGTGGCGTTCTGGGTGGGCATCGTCTGGAACATCGTCCAGACCGGCAGCCGTGGTGGCCCAGCACTCTGTGCCCTGCTCGGCCTGGGCGTCACGGCGGTTGCCGTGGGGCTCCATCGCGTGATCGGCGGAGCACATCCGCGGTCGGCGGCCGAAGAGGAGCACGACCTGCACCGCTTCGACAACGCGAGGGACTAGCGAGGGGTTCGAACGCAAGCGGTTCACGCGAGGCGGACGCCGCACTGCGGTGTCAGACCCGGCGCCCCGCGTCGCTTTCGCTCCGCTGCGCCGGATCAGACACCTCCGCGCGACAGCTAGCCGATCAGGGAGGGCTTGGCGCCCAGGCCGATGCCGACGGAGGCCTTGTCGAAGCGGACGTACTCCCACTCCCAGTCCTTGCCGTCGATGCCCTTGCGGGGCGGGGCGATCCAGGCGGCCATCTTGCCGGGCTCGAGGACGGGCGTCATGAGGCTCTTCACGTAGGACTTGTCCGACGCGGTGGGGAGCCAGTCGGCGCTGCGGCGCTCGAACTCGATGGCCGAGATGGGGTTGCCCTCGGGATCGAAGGACCAGCCGCGGTAGATGCCCATCTCGCGGTTGAAGCGACGGTTGGGCAGCGACAGGCGCTCCGGGCGGTCGGCCTTCTCGAGGATGCGGTTCCAGCGGTCGACCACGAACTCACAGTCGCCGATGTAGTCGTCGCGCAGGATCTCGTTCATCGCGTTGCGCAGCGGGATCTCTTCCGTGGCCAAACGCGCGACGTCGGCCCCGTTCTGGTGGGGGACGGGCATCTCGTAGATGCCCTCGACCACGACGTGGTCCTCGAAGCGATCCTCCTCCTTGTAGCGACCCTTCAGGCCCGCCGCGAAGTAGGTGGCCGCGTTGTTGCTGATCTCACCGCCGAACAGGTTGACCGACGAAGAGAACCAGCGGTTGATGTAGCGCTGGATGGTCGGCAGGTCGATGGCGCCGTGGTTGCGGATGGCTTCGGGGTCGTCCGTCTTCAGCTCGTTCATGACGTCGGCGGCACGCTGGATGATGCGGCCCACGCCCGTCTCGCCGACGAACATGTGGTGCGCCTCTTCGGTCAGCATGAAGCGCGTGGTCCGCGCCAGCGGGTCGAAGCCCGACTCGGCCAGCGCAAGCAGCTGGAACTTGCCGTCGCGGTCCGTGAACGTCGTGAACATGAAGAACGACAGCCAGTCCTCGACCGGCTCGTTGAACGTACCGAGGATGCGCGGGCTGTCGGCGTTGCCCGAGCGGCGGCGCAGCAGGTCCTCGGCCTCCTCGCGGCCGTCACGGCCGAAGTAGGAGTGCAGCAGGTAGACCATCGCCCAGAGGTGACGACCTTCCTCGACGTTGACCTGGAACAGGTTGCGCAAGTCGTAGAGGCTCGGGGCCGTGTGGCCGAGCAGGCGCTGCTGCTCGACGGAGGCCGGCTCCGTGTCCGCCTGCGTCACGATGATGCGGCGCAGGCTGTTGCGCCACTCGCCCGGCACCTGCTGCCACGCCGGCTGACCGGCGAAGTCACCGCACGGGATGGCGCGGTCGGGGGAGCTGGGCTCGAGGAAGATGCCCCAGCGGTACTCGGGCATCTTCACGTAGTCGAAGTGGGCCCAGCCCTCGCGCCCCACGTCGACGGCGGTGCGCAGGTAGATCTGGTCGGCCTGGAACCCCTCGGGGCCCATCTCCATCCACCACTGGAGGTAGTCCGGCTGCCACGACTCGAGGGCCCGCTGCAGGCGCCGGTCCTCCTTGAGGTCGACGTTGTTCGGGATGCGGGCTTGGAGATCGACGTTGCCCATCAGGTCCTCCTCCAGTCGAACACCGGGCGTTCCGGGCGTCCGTAGAGCGTGAGTGCGCCCGAAGTGCCTGTGGCGTTCGGGCGGATGAAGATCCAGTTCTGCCAAGCGGACAGACGACCGAAGATCTTGGTCTCCAGCGTCTCCGGGCCTGCGAAGCGCAGGTTGGCTTCCATGCCGGTCAGCGCGTCCGGCGAGAGGCTCGCGCGCTCTTCGATGGCGATGCGCACCTCGTCTTCGTAGTCGATGTCGTCGGGCGCCAGCGTGACGAGGCCCGCCTCTTCGGCCGCCGGGCCGTCGTAGGGGCCGTCGTTGGCGTACGCGGCGGCCAGGGCCTCCTCGTCGCCGAGGAAGCGGGTGGCCAAGCGCGTGAGCCCGTTGGACATCGGCAGGGGACCACGGTTCATCGCGTCGAGCTGGACCGAGTTGGGGCGGTCCGGGTCGTCGAGCATGTAGGCGCGGTCGGCGGAGACGGCCAGCTCGTAGAGGCTGCCGGCGAAGCAGGACCCCGGCTCGATCAGCGCGAAGGCGCTGCGGGCCGTGAGGTCGAGGCGCTTGAGCGCGCGCTTCCAGGCCATGAGGGTCTCGAAGATGAACCAGTCCTGGTCCGCATGCTGGAGCACGAACGCGTCGTGGGCGAGCACCTGGGCCGCGTCACCCTCGGTCCGCACGACCAACGTGCCGACCTCGACGCGGTTGAAGCGCAAGTCCAGCAGGACGTCGTCGAGCTCGCGCGCGACACGAAGCAGCCAGAGGCCGTTGGCGTCGGCGCGCGCTGCTGCGGCGTCCGCCGGCGGCGGTGCGTCGGGTCCGCGCACGACGATCGTGGCCACGCGGTCCTCGATCTCGAGCGTCACGTACTTGTGCTTGACGCCCGTGGAGGTGTACGTGCCGCCCAGCGGCGCCAGCACGACGCCGGCTTCGCCGGTCTTGCGACCGCGGGGGCCCTCGCCGCCGGCCAGCGACTTGGCGTGCTCTTCGACAGCGGCCAGGAAGCGGCTCGAGGGAATCGCCTTGTCGACGAGGTTCCAGCGCTCGGCGCGCTTGCCCTTGATGCCTTCGGCGAGGGTGCTGAACAGGTCGGCGAGGTCACGACGGACCTTGCGCTTGTCGACGACGCGCGTGAGGCCGCCCGTGCCCGGCAGCACGCCGAGCAGCGGCACCTCGGGCAAGCTGACCGCGGTGTTGCCGTCGTCCTGCAGGAGGATCTCGTCGCAGGCCAGCGCCAGCTCGTAGCCGCCCCCGGCGCAGGTGCCGGCGAGCGAGGCGACGGTATGCACACCGCACTCCGCCGACATGTCCTCGAGGTAGAGGCGGGTCTCGTTGGTGAACTTGCAGAAGTTCACTTTGAAGCCGTGGGCCGACTGGCCCAGCATGTTGATGTTGGCGCCCGCGCAGAAGATGCCGGGGATCGCGCTGTCGAGGACGAGGACCCGGACTTCGGGGTGCTCGAAGCGCAGGCGGCGGACCGCGTCGGCCAGCTCGATGTCCACGCCCAGGTCGTAGGAGTTGAGCTTGAGGACGTAGCCCGGGCGGAGCCCCGCCGTCTCGTCGACCTTCATGGACAGCCGGGCCACGGGACCGTCGAAGGACAGGCGCCAGTGGCGGTAGGCGTCGGGGTTGGTCTCGAACCGGATGGGGGTCGCCGCGGCCGAAGAAGCGGGGGATGCAGGGGCAGATGCGGTGTCGGTGCTCACGGCGCGAGGGTACGCCAACGCGGACCGCCGGGCGAGCCGTGGCGGGAGGCCGTTCCTACGAAGACCGGATCGTTTCGATAGGCTTTGCCACGGGCCTTGGACCGCCCGCGCCCAGGGCCGTCCAACTTCCGACCGCCCCGCACGCACCCGCCCACGGAACCCGATGCCCGAGAGCCCGCTCGCCCAGCCGCGCATCCCGCCCACCGAAGAGCCGGTCCGGCCTCTTGCGGCGGAGCTGGCCCCGGCGGCGAGTCGCGGGCGCCTCGGACGCGGCGCCTTCGATGACGCGGTGCGCCGCGACCTGCCGCGGCTGCTCGGCACCGCGTGGCGCCTGACGGGTGATGGGCACGTGGCCGAGGAGGTGGTTGCCGAGGCGCTGTTTCGTGCGTGGCGCAAGCGGGCCGCCTTCCGCGGCGATGCGCGGCTGGGCACGTGGCTGCACCGCATCGTGTGTCGGGTCGCCGTGGACCGGCACCGCTCCGAGGCCCGGCGGCGTCGGCACGAGGCCGATGCGGCCGAGGCGATGCCGGTGCGGCGCGAAGCGCCCACGTGGCTGCTGCCGTCCATGCAGGACGAGCTGGGGCGCGCTGCCGCATGGACGGCGGCGCTCCCCGAGCGCCAGCGCGAGATCCTCCTCTTGCATGCCTGGGAGGGGCTGTCCCTCCAGGACGTCGCAGCCACGCTGCGCATGCGCTACGCCACGGTGAAGTCGCATCTGCATCACGCCCGCCGGGCCCTGGCCATGGCGCGTGACGCGCACGAGGCCCAGCTGGGTGAGGGGGCTCGGTCGTGAAGCGCTCCTCGGCCCACGAACACGATCACGATGCGTTCGGCGCGAGCGATCCGCTGGCCGAGCTTGCGGCCATGCGGCCCGGTGACCCGCGATCCGACGACGTGGGTCTGGCCGCCACGCGCATCGAGGGCCGCCTGCGGCTGCGCGGCGCTCCGGCCTCGTGGTGGGGCGGGCGTCGTATGGGCTGGGCCATCGCCGTGTTGGTGGCGCTCGGGGTGGGTCGCCTCTCCTGGTGGCCGTCGGCGGCGCCTCATGGTCGCGATACGGGCCCGGGTCACGCCGCCCCCGAGATCGCCCAGAGCACGCAACCGGTCGCTGCGACGCGCGACGAGCCGAGCGAGCCCGAGACCGGTGACGGGGCCCTCGTGCGCACGGTCGCCGATGCACTTGCCGGGGATGGATTGGCTCGCACGCGACTGCGTGGTGCGGGCCCCGAGGCCGCGGACGTCCTCTGGCGCCACGTCTCGGGTGGTGGCGCCCCGGGCGTGGCGGCCGTCCTGCGGCGCCGCATGCCGTGGACGGTGGCCGCCGACGAAGCCGCGGCCTATGCCGAGGCCCTCGGCCAACGCGGCCAGGCCGAGGACGCGGGGCCGGTGGCGCTGCTGCTCTGGGTGCGAGGTGGTCCCGAGGGGCAACAGGCCCTCGAGGGTGCGCTCGCTGCCCGACTCGACCTGGTGGAGCCCGCGCTGGGTGCCCTCGCCGAGCGGGGCCGTGCGGGCTCGCGCTGGCGTTCGCTCGTGCTGCCCTTGGCCGACCGCTCCGCCGCGGCGCTGGCCTGCGCCCTGGACGTGGTCCGGCCTGGCGAGGTGGGGTCGTGGGACGCGACGCGCTTGGCGGAGCTCCTGATGACGCCACGCGTCCGCGAGCGCCTGGCTGCCATGTCACCGGTCCTGCGCCGGGACTGGCTGCGTGCCGCCGAGCGCGGAAGCCCCGTCGCAGGGATGGTCGTGGGGAAGGCCGGCTGGCGCGAGGCCGTCCCGCTGCTCGAGGCCACCGTGCGCCGCGCGCCGCTCGCGGGCGCCGTGCAGGCGATCGCCGACCTCGAGCATGCCGACGGCACGGGCGCAGCGCTGGCGCTCGCGCGCTTGGCCGAAGATGCCGAGCTCGACGGGCCGGTGCGCCGCGCCGTCGAGCACGCGCTGGTCGAGCGCGCTCCGGCCGAGCTCGCGTCGCTGGAGGCGGCAGCGCGTCGCCAGCACGGCGTGCGCTTTGCCGCGAGCCGGGCCTTGGCCCGCGGCGGGGTAGCGGGACTGGATGCGCTCGTCCGGCTGACCGCCCGAGGGACCACGCGCGAGCAGGCCCTCGGTGCGCTGGCCGCCGCGCCGACGGCTGCCGCCGATGCCCGTCTGCTCGCCTTGATCGACGGCGGCGGCATCGTCGGCGCGGAGGCGCTTCGGCACCTCGTGGGTCGTCTGGAGCGTGAGCCGAGCGCGGAAGACGCGTTGGTCAGCCTGCTCGCCACACGACATCGCGCGGACGTGCTGGACCAGGTGGCGCTTTCCGACGGCGAGCACGCGGGCGCGTTCCTCAAGCGGCACGGCGACACGCAGGGCACGGACCGCCCTTCGCGACCGACGCCGCCGCGTCCGCGTGGAGGCCCGGCCGCCCAGGCCCCGTCGCCACCCGATCCGCGCCCGCCGCTGTAGCGGCACGCGTCACCCGACGCCCCCTCGCTGTTCGATGCTGCTGCTCCTCCGCACGGGACCGCTGCATCCCCACACCGACCAGGAGACACGACCATGGCCGCTCATCGCACATCGCCTCGGTGGATGACCTTGCTGATCACGAGCTTCGTGCTCGCCGCCTTCTGTGCGCGCGGTGTTGCGCGCGCCGATGGGGATGACGAAGAAGCTCCGAACGAGCCGTTGGTCACCGTGGTGATCGATCTCGGACCGCTCGTCGCAGCACCTCCCGTGAACGGACCCAATCTGGCGACGCCCGCCGACCTCATCGCACGTGCCGAAGTCGCGGAGGGCTTGGTTGCGACGTGGAACCAAGATCCGGCCGACGAGCGCACGCCGTTCGTGCCCTTCGCGCTGCAGCCTGACGATGCGCGTCTGGCAGCCTCTCCCGACGAGTGGGCCGATCTCCTCTGGCACGGGTCGCCGCTCGTGGCCCACGCCTTCGAGAACGTGGACGGCGCCGGGACGGACATCGTCGGCGACAAGGCCTACGTGCGGGTCCCCGCCAGTCTGGCGGACGAGGTCAAGCGCGCCGCGGCGTGGTGCTTCGCCGCGTTGCTCCCGACCGGTCAAGTGGACGCGGTCCTGGAGCGCGTGGCGCCCGAGACGTCGGTTCGTGCCGTGGGTCGCGCCCTGCTCCTGCCGGGGCGCTGGGTCCCGGTGGCCTTCGTCAAGGAGGAGCTGCCCTGCGTCGTCGGGTCGCACGTCGAGATTGCGCAAGACTCGGTGGTGCTGGATCCGCTCGTTGCCAACCTCGTCGAGGGCCACGAGATCTACGCCCGCCTGCTGCCCGGTGAGACGCGAAGCGTCGTCGAGCTCTGGGTCGGCGAGGTCGAGCACCTCGAGACCGCGCGTATCGACGTGGCGGGTTTGCAGGGACCGCTCCGCGCCAGTGAGCTGACGACCCTCACGCTGCCGACGACGCGCGTACGTCGCGTGGGCACGGCCCTCGTGCTTCCGAACGGCAAGCGCGAAGAGCGCGTCGTGACCTGGCGCCGCGGCGACACGGTCGAGCATCTACGGCTGGCGGTCACGACGCCCGGCGAGCCGCCTGCCATGGCAGACGGTGTCGACGGCAACAAGCACGTCGCCTTGCGCCTGGGCGCGCGGCACGGCCACCTCGAGCTGGGCTCGCGTGAAGACTACGACGTGGACGTCGAGGAACATCTGGCCCGCTACATCCAGATGGCGGATCCGACGGGTGCCCTGCAGGAAAATGCGAGCTGGGGTGTGACGTCGACCGGGGCCGGGATCCTGTACGGCCCCGCCGAGCTGCTGGAGCGCGTGCGTGAAGGGCTGTGGCGCGCGGAGCAGGAGGCCTTGGGTGGGCTCGAGGCCCGCGTCGAGCTGCTCGCGGTGCCGGAGGAGACCTGGCGCGCGGCGGGAGGCATGGGCGTGTTGGCACCGGGGCTCACGCTGCCGGCGGCACGACGCGCCTCCTTGGAAGCAGAGGGCGCGGTTCTCGTGGCCGGCCAGACGTTCCCCTCCGTGTTGGGGCTCCGGAGCAGCTTCCGGTTGGGCGAGAGCGTTCCGGGCTTGATCGACCTCGACACCGAGGTCGCCGAGAAGGCCGCTGGCTTCAGCACGATCACGTGGTCGCTCTTCGACGGCATGTTCGGATCGGTGGCTCTGGAGCGCGCCGAGCAGGGACGTGTTCTGGATGTCGAGGCCGAGGCGACGTGGGCGGCGCCGGAAGGCGGGCAGCTGGCGCTCCGGCGCCCGAGCGGCGAACACCTGAAGCTGGCGTTGGTCGGTGGTGGAGGGACGAACCTCTCCGCCCACCACACCGTCGGCGCCGCGGCGGCCGAGCCGCTGATCGCCGCCGTCGCCGTGCGCGGCTCACACGTGCTGCTGTTCGTCGTCGACATGCGCGACGCGGGGAGGTAGGTCCCGCGACCAGCGAGACGCGGTACGGAGGCGGGGAATTCTTCCGCAACTTGCCGGGGGGCACTTCCGCATGCCGAAGAGCAAGGCGGCAAGTTGCGGAAGAAATCCCCGCCTCCCCGCGGGCGTTGCATCTGTACCGAGCCCGGTGAGATCTCCACTTCACGCGGCGCGCGGAGGTGTCTGAACCCGTGCCTGGGAGCGAAGCGACACTGGCGCGGGGTCTGACACCGCAGTGCGTTTGCGGCTTGGGGTCAGACCCCGTGCCCGCGGCGCCGCTTCGCGCCACCGCATCACGGGATCAGACCCCGCGCGCCGTTGCTCGCGACACGTGTGGCTCGTGGCCGTGGCCTTCGAGGGCAAGGTAGATCGCGGTGCCTGTGGCTCGTCCCCTGGGGTGCGCAGCACCCCAGCACGTTCGCGGTTGTCGCGACTCGCGATGCCAGCGACGTCCGGCGACGGGCCGCAGGTGGCTCACCTCCCCGCATCGGGTCGTCGGGGCGACGGTAGCGCGCCACCATCGGCGACGACTCGTGGTCCGCGTCGGCCTGCCTTGGCAGGTCGCGCCAAGGGCACTGAGGCGAGGAGCCGATGGTGGTGCGGGACCGAGCATCCGGCGAGCCGCACTCCCGCACGCCGCGCGTCGCCCGACCTACTCGGAGTCGGGGCGGCGGGGGACGGGCACGAGCCCGATCTCGTCGTTCTTGAGGGCGATCACGAGATGGTCGGCGCCGATGCGGGCCGGCGGGAGCGGCGAGGTGGAACCGATGCCGGACTCGACGCGCACGTGGGGGCCCTCGGGCTCGATGGCCATGATGCGACCGTCTTCGAGCGCGGTGACGAACACGTCGTCCACGCCGAGGAGGCCGTGCGGCGCGGAGCCGGAAAGCTCGGTCGTGCCGGTCAGCTGGCCGGTCTCGACGTCGAACACCAACAAGCGGCCCTTGCGCTCGACCACGCCGAGGTAGCCGCCGACGACGGCCGGACGGCCGGGCAGGTCGCCCTGACCGCTCACGGACCAGCGACGGCGCCCGTCAGAGCCGACGAAGGCCACGTCGCCCATCGAGGTCGTGGCGGCGATCCCGTTCACGGCGCCGCCGAGTGCGCGCACGCTCGTACCCGAGTCGCCGATGCGCTCCACCGTGAGGCGCCCGGTGGTGACGTGGACACGAGCGATGCGTCCGTCGCCCAGGCCCACCCAGAACGCGCCATGAGCGGCCACGACGTTGGTGCTCGGCGGTGCGGGCAGCGTGATCTCGCGCTCGACCGATCCGTGGCGCAGCAGGACGAGCTTGCCGCTGCGCGTGGGCACGGCGACGACGTCACCCGCCACGTCGGGATCCCCCGTGGGGCGGTCCAAGGTCAGGCGACCACCGGGTGCGCCATCGCGCGGGTCGATCAGGTGCACCGTGCCGTCGACGAGCACGACGTAGAGGCGGCCCGGCACGTACGCGGGGCGGAAGCGGATGCCCTCGAGCGAGTCGAGCGCCCGCGTCCAGATGATCGAGCCGACCTTGCCGTCGTACATCGTGAGGCGGCCGCCCCGGCTGGCCGTGAGGACGTTGCCGTCCGCTTCGACGGGCGCGCAGTCGATGGTGCGCTCGCCACGGACGGCCCACACGGGCTGCGGGGCCAGGCGAGCCTCGACCTGCCAGTCCGGCTTCTCGCCTGCCGAGTCGAGGACCTGCTCGAACGGAACGTAGCCGTTCGCCAAGACCCGAACCGTGACCGGCGTGCTCCAGAGGTAGTGGATGACGAGCGGCGTCACGCCTTCGCGCTTGCCGTTGACTTCCACGATGGCGCCGGGCGGGTCACTGAGGACCTGCAGCGGTAGCGGTGCCAAGCGTTCGAGCTTGAACGTGTCGAACGTGCGCAGCAGACCGGCGTAGGCCTGGGACGCGGCCGCAAGCCGGCCCGCGGCTTCGTGGGCCCGGCCCTCACGCACGCGCTGGCCGATCGTGGTGATCAGTTGGCGCTTGCTGTCGATCCAGGCCGGAATGCGCTGGCGCTCGAGATCGCGGAACAGGGGCTCGAAGCGGCGCTCCGCGGAGGCCTTCTCGACGAGGGTCTCGAGGTTGCTGTACAGCTCCTCGGCGCTCTCCAGACGACCGTACGTCAGCTCGCGGATGCCGTCTTGCGCGGCCTTGCGGTAGGCCTCGTCGACCTCGAGGGCGAGCACGGCGCGGTGGCAAGCGTCCAGGCCTTCCTGGTTGCCGGCCCCGGCGCCGGCCAAACGCGTCGCATGCTGCGCCAGCGTGGCGTGCAGCTGGTGGAGCGTCGCCGTGCCTTCCATCTCCACGTAGGTGCCGAGGATGGGCACGGCCTCCTGCAGGCCCTTGGTCCATTCCGCGTCGCCCGCTTCGGCCGCCTCGGCGAGGTACCTGCGCAGCAGCCCCTCGTCCTTCGCCTGCGAGGACGCCACGGTGGAGGACTTCGCGAGGATCTCGGCGCGACCGCGCGCTTCCCGGGTGAGGTCGTGCATGGCGCGCGCGAGGTAGCGACGCAGCTCCTTGAGGACGGTCGGGCGCAAGGCCGAGGCCTCTTCGCTCGCCAGCTCCTTGGCGAAGGACTCGAGCGTGTCGCGCGCCGCGGCGGAGGGCAGGTCACCGAGCGCGGTCTGGGCCGCTGCGGCGCTGGCCTCGAGATGCTCACGCTGCGCGCGATCCAGCTTCACGGTGGGGGCCTGGGGCTGCGCGGGACGCGTCAGGCGAGCCTGCAGCTGGAAGGCACTCTCCGCCTCCGGACTGTCCGGGTAGCGCTCGATCAGCTCGTCGAGCAGCTCCTGGGCCTCGGCGCGGCGACCCGCGTCCAGCGCTACCGTCGCGCGCTCGAGCAGGCTGTCGGCGCTGGGGGGCCACATCACGATGCCCGCCACGGCGAGCACGGCCAGGAGGGAGCCCGCCAGGGCGAACCGGCGCGGCTTGCTGTCGCTGCGTTCGAGGGCCGAGCGCAGGCGACGGCTGATCTCGGGGCGCTCGGGAGCGCTCCGGTCGATCATGTCCGCGAACGTACGGGCCGCGTCTCGCTCTTCGCGCGTGCGGCACCGGCGTCCGATGCGACGCGTCACGTCCTGCGCCGCGGCCACCAGCTCTTCGATGCGGCCGCAGCGCTCGAGCGCCTTGGCATGCATCGTGCGCACGCCAAGTGCATCGGGCTGCGCCGTGACGAGGGGCTCGAGCAGCGCGACGGCCCGATCCCCCTGAGCGTCCTGCAGGGCGTTCTCGGCCATGCGCAGCGTGCTGTCGACATAGGACGCGACGTCCCCCGCCGCCTCGGCGGAGTCGCGAAGCGTCTGCAGCAGCAGGGGGTGGTTCGGGCAGCGGATGAGGGCGTCCCGCAGGGTGCCGAGCGCGGCACCGGGCGAGCCCGACGAGGTCCTGAGCTGCGCGAGCATGCGCAGGGCGTCGATCTCTTCTTCCGTGCGGCCGCACGCCTGGGCGATGAGCGCGAGCGACTCGTAGGCGCGCGGCGTGGGGCCGCCCATCTCGATCCACTGCAGGACCAAGCCGCGAGCGGAGCGGTAGGCGTGGTCCGCCAGCCGCTTCTCGACACACATCGCAAGCTCTTCAGCCGTGGGCAGGCGCGCGCCGCCCGCAAGGACCAGGGCGTGTGCCGCCTTCAAGGCCGCGAAGCCACCGATGCCGAGCAGCAGCGCGACTTCGTCGATCGTCCGTTCGCCGTCGAGCAGCGGCTGCATGCGCGGACCGGGATCGCCCATGTGCTGGGCGCCCACCGTGATGCCCGGCAGGCCGATGACGAGGGCGGCGTGGTAGCCGAGCGACGACGCGATCTCGTTGCGCTCGTCGAGGCGCTGCGCGGCGCGCAGCAGCACCGCGCCCGAGTCGACCGTCGTGCGGCAGACCAGGCCCGGACGACGCTGCTCGAGGGGACCCTCGACGAAGCGGAACTCGCCTTCGTCCCACGTGAGCAGGTCGAGAATGGTGTCTTCGGCCCAGCCGGCCAGGACGTCGGTCAGCTCGGCTTCGCGAAGCTCGCCGCTTGCGACGAGACTCTCGATGAGCGGAAGCCCCGAGCGACCCTCGCCCCGCTCCCGCTCGACGGCCTCGCCACTCAGCACGCCACGCAGCACGAACGCGTGGATCAGGTCCTCGGCGTCGAGAACGTCCGGCTCGAGGAGCGTGAGGCCCTCGGCCCCGACGTAGAGCGCAGCGCGACCCGCGCCGTTGCGCATGGAGAGCAGGCCGGCAGCCTGTCCAGCCAGACCTGTCTGCAACAGGTCGGCGAGTCCGAGATGTCCGAGTGAGCCCTGCAGTGCCATGCGCGCGCCCCGGTGGGGGATGCGTGGAGCCGCCGCGGCCCCAACCTCGGACCCCCTATCGGCGGCGGCGCTCCCCGGCCTGAGGGGCGGACGCGTCTCCAGGGCGCCCGGAGGGCACCCCGTCGTGTTCGTCAGAACGTCGGGTCGGCGACGGCGTCGTCGAGATCGCGGCCCGTGATGCGCGTGAAGATCTCGCGGTAGGTGGCCGTTGTCTGGGCCACGATCTCGGGCGCCAGGCGCGGCGCGGGCGGCTCGTGGTCCCAGCCCGAGGCGTCGAGCCAGTCCCGGACCAGCTGCTTGTCGAAGCTCTTGGGGCTCTGGCCTTCGCGCCACTCGGCGATGTCCCAGAAGCGGCTGCTGTCGGGCGTAAAGGCTTCGTCGCCGAGCACGAGCTGGCCGTCTTGGTCGACACCGAACTCGAGCTTGGTGTCGGCGATGATCACGCCGCGCTCCGCCGCGATCTCGCGGGCCCGGGCGTAGAGCTCGAGCGTCTTGGCCTCGAGCTCGCGGGCGCGCTCCATGCCGATGATCTGGCCGGCGCGTTCGATGTCGATGTTCTCGTCGTGGCCGGTCTCGGCCTTGGTCGCGGGCGTGAAGAGCGGCGGGTCGAGGCGCGCCGCCTGGGCCAGACCGGCCGGCAGCGCATGGCCGCATACGGCCCCGCTGGCCTTGTAGTCCTTCCAGCCGCTGCCGACGAGGTAGCCACGCGCCACGCACTCGACCGGGAGCATCGACAGCTTGCGCACGAGGAGGGCGCGGCCACGCAGGACATCCGCGTGCTTGGCCACGGCGCTCGGCATCTTCTCGACGTCGGCTTCGAGGACGTGGTGCGGCACCACGTCCTTGAGCGTGGCGAACCAGAACAGCGAGATCTGGGTGAGGACGCAGCCCTTGTCGGGGATGGGCGGGTCGAGGATGGCGTCGTAGGCACTGACGCGGTCCGTCGCGACGAGGAGCAGGTCGTTGCCCACCTCGTAGATGTCGCGGACCTTGCCGCGGCTCACGCAGCGCAGGCCGTCGAGGTCCGTGGTGGCCAGTGCAGTCGTCATGAAACCCTCCGCGATCGTGGGCCGGATGGTAGCGAGCGAAGGAGACGCCCGAAGCCCGCGCGGCAGGGGGGGCGGAGATTGCCCGGCCTGATCTTCCCGTGTGACGCGCGGTCCCCGGCGGCGCGCCGCGAAAGCCTGCGCTTCCCGGGCTGCCCCGCCCATGCTGGCGGCGTGGCGCCTCCTCCTTCCCCGCTCGGCGTGCGCGTTCCGGCCAGCAAGTCGATCGAGCAGCGCGTTCGTGCCTTGGCGGCGCTTTGCGCCACGCCCCCGCGCATCGTGCGCCTGGGCGAGGCCCCCGCGGGCCGCGACGTCGTCCTGCTCAGCCGTGCCCTGGACGCCCTGGGCCCCTGGACGGACGGCTCCCTGGGCATCGATCGCCGGAGCCTTCGTCTGGACCTGGGGCTGGGGGCTACGGGCCTTCGCGTCACGACGGCGCTCGCCGTGTTGCGCCCGAGCGGTGCACGGACCCTCGTCACGGGGCGCCCGCCCCTCCTGGCCCGGCCGCACCGCCCGCTTCGGCTGGCCCTCGAGCGGCTGGGGGCCCATGTGCGCCGCAAGCCCTCCGGTAGCTTGCGGGTGATCGCAGGCGGGGTTCGCGGCGGCGCCGTGGACGTGGACGGCACCCGCAGCAGCCAGTACGCCTCGGCGCTGGCCCTGATCGCCCCGCGTCTCGGCGGTCTCACGATCCGCGTGCGCGGGCCCGTCGTGTCGGCGGCGTACCTGGACCTGACGATCGAGGCGCTCCGCGCCTTCGGCGTCCCGGCCCGGCGCGAGAGCCTCGGCGCCGATGTCGTTCTCGACGTTCCCGGTGCGGAACCCACGGCGGACGTCGTCACGGTTCCGCCCGATGCGAGCGCGGCGGCCGGGCGCTACGCCGCTGCGGCCCTGGCGGGCGAGAGCATCGTCGTTCCGGGCCTGCGGCGGGACGGCAGCCAGCCGGACCTCGCCGTGCTGGACGTGCTGGAGGCCATGGGGGCGACCGTGGACGCGGACCCCGCCGGTCAGGCGCGGGTGACGGGTCCCGCCGGGCGCCTGCGTGCGGCGGGCGAGGTCGACCTGCGTGCGAGCCCCGACCTGCTGCCCGTGCTCGCCGCACTCGCGGCGACAGCCGACGGCACGACCCGGTTCGTCGGCGCCCCGCACCTCAAGCACAAGGAGACGGACCGCCGCGTCACCGTGGCGCGCGGGATCGAGGCCCTGGGTGGGGACGCAACCGTGACCGACGACGGTCTCGTGGTGCGCGGCACCGCGCTGCATCCGGGCACCGTGGCCGTCGGCGGCGACCACCGCCTGGCGTTCGCCTTCGCGGTCCTGGCCCGCTGCGTGCCGGGCGTGCGCCTGGAAGGGGCGTCTGCGGCGAGCAAGAGCGATCCCTGGTTCCTCGCGGACGTCCTGGGGCCGTGCCCGGGCGAGGGATAGGATGCCGCCCTGGCCGCTTCCGGCCGTTGGAGACGTGCCCTGTTCGCCACGGCTTCCCCCTCGCCCGACGTCGCGCGCCCCGGCGCGCCTTCCGCCCGCGTCCCGCTGATCGCCCTCGTCCTGGGCGCCCTGGCCTTCGTGACCCTGGCCCGGGCACCGTCGGCGCTGGCCGCACCCGAGCGCTCGTACCTCCTCGGCCTGCCGTGGGAGCGCGAGGTCGTGGACGGTGTCGAGGAGCAGGACCGCGACCGCCGTCGCAACAAGCAGCTGGACGCCCTGGTCCGCGAGTGGAGCCGCCGAGCACGCCGCGCCGAGACGGTCCCCAATCTCTACCTCCTGGCCCGCGCGTACGGCCTGCGCTTCAGCGAGGCGCGGGACCAGGCGGAGGCGGCGACCACGGCCGACGAGAAGGAGCGGCTCGCCCGCACCGCCCAGGGTGACCTGGAGAGCGCCCTGTCCGCCTACGCGGACGTGCTCCGCGTCGAGCCACGCTGCTACTTCGCGCACCACGACATCGCCGTTCTGGAGCTGCGACGCGAAGACCGCCGGCGCCGGTCGGCGTTCGACCACCTCGTGCAGGCCCTGCGCATCAACGAGGGCTACGTCGACGCCCGCCGCAAGCTCGTCCGCCTCTACCTCGAGGGCAACCAGCAGCAGGAGGCCGTCAAGCAGCTCGAGGTGCTGGTGCGCCAGGTCCCGGACGACGGCGTGGCCCGCGTCCAGCTGATCGGCGGCCTCGTCCAGGTGGGACGCCACGCGGAAGCCGAGAGCTACGTGCAGGCCGGCTTGGCCGCGCAGCCGGATCACCCGGCCTACCTGGACCTGCTGGCGCAGATCCAGCTCGCGACGGGTCGCTTCGAGGAGGGGCTCGCCACCTACCGCTCGCTGGCCCGTGCCAACCCGAGCATGGGACAGCCCTTCCTGGGCATCCTGCGGGCCCTGGAAGCGCGCCGCGAGCAGATGCCGTCGGAGCCTCCGCGCTTCGACGACTACCTGTTCGCGCTGCGCGGCCTGCTGCGCTTGGAGACGGATCCCGAGCGTCGCGCGCACCTCGAGGGCGACATCCGCACGATGGAGACGCAGCGCCTGAAGCCGACGCTGCCCGAGGGCGCCGAGCCCACCCTCGACCAGGTGCTGCAGATCCTCGACAGCGCGCCGGACGAGGCCGATCGCGCGCGTGCCGTCTATTGGGTGCTCACGCGCGACGCGCCGCCGGACGACGCCACGATGCGTCGCATCGCCCGGCACGTGGGCCCGACCACCGAGCCGGCGGCCGGCGTACGCGCCGTGGCCGTTCGTGCGCTCGCGGAGGTGGGGGGCACGAGCACCGTCCCCATCGTCCGCCTGGCCCTGGCCGACGAGGACGCCCGGGTGCGCCAAGCCGCCCTCGATGGCCTGGTCGTGATCGGGCTCCGGGACCGCGCGCCGCGCCGCGCCCTGGTGGCCGTCGTCCATCTGCTGCACGACGACCGCAATGCTGATGTCGCGGCCAGCGCGCGACTTGGCGTGCTGCAGCTCTCCGAGCACCGCCTCGGCCTGGCCGACGACGCCGACGAGAAGGCCCACCGCGCGGCGTACGACGCGTGGCTGGCGAGCGCGGAGGGCGAAGAGGTCCTCGCCCGTGCGCTGGATGGCTACGACGTGCTCAAGGACCGCTTCGCCGACGACATCCTTGGCCGCTACCTGATGCACGCATCGGGCATCGTGGCGAAGGCCGCCTACGACGCGATCGGTCGCTTCGTGGCGAGCCTGCCGCCGGGCGATGCCCGCGTGCGCTGGTGGGACCAGCGACCCCCGCTTGACCATGCGGACTTCCGTGCCGAAGCGCTGGCCGCCACGCGGCAGCGCCTCGAGACGTGGCGGAGCCAGCGCCCATGACCCTTCGCGACGTCGTCCGCCCCGCGCTCGGCCGCGCGGCCCTGGGGCTCGTGCTGCTCGCGTTCGGGATGCAGCTTGGCGCGCGAGTCGCCGCTGCGGCGCCCGCCGACGTGGACCGCGCCCGGGCCGACCAGGACCGCAAGATCAAGCGGACCATCTCCAGCGGCGGCGAGGCTGCCCTCAAGCGCCTCGTCGAGAGCGAGGCGCTTCGCGCCGAGCAGACGGGAACGGCCATCGACCTCTACCTGGCGGGGCGCATCCTGTGCGCGACGGCCAAGGACGCGCCCGATGGTCCCGCGCGTACCAAGCGCGGGTTCGACTACTTCGTGCGCGCGGTGCGCGCCGACGGGCAGCTGTGGCAGGCCAAGATGGCCATGGCGCTCGTCTACATGGATGCCGGGCACACGGATGACGCGCGGAAGGTCATCGAGCGCGTCCGTGCCCAGGTCCCCGGCGAGCCCGAGCCGCTCCGTCTGCTCGTGAAGCTGCTGCTCGACCAGGAGGCCTACGCAGAGGCCATCCCGCACATGGAGCAGCTGCTCCAGGCCGATCCCGACCAGCCCGAGATCGTCGCCGCGCTCGCCGAAGCGTGCTTCGTGGCCGAGCGCGCCGAGGAGGCCGTGCGCTGGTTCCTGCGTCTCAAGGAGACGCCCTACTGGGACCAGAATCCCCGCTGGCCCGTCATGCTCGCCCAGGCCGCCATGGTGAGCGGGCAGACCGAAGTGGCCCTGCGCCAGATGCAGGAGCTGCGCGGCACGCCGGTGTGGAACGAGAACCCGCGCCTGCAGGCCATGCTGATCGCCATCCTGGCCGAGACCCACGCGGCCCCCGCGGCGCGGCGCAAGGAGGTCGAGAGCTACCTGCAGCGCGCACCGGATGACGCGGGCATGCGCATGATGGCCGTCGACCTGGCCATCGACGCGGGCAACGTGGCCGCCGCGCGCGACCACCTGGAGCTGCTGCTTCCCAAGCTGAAGGACGAGGCCGCGCGCAAGCGCGCCACGGACCTGCTCGAGCTCCTGCGACAGGGCCTCGACCCGCGTCGCGGGCCGCAGCGCCCCGCCGGGCCGGAGCCGCCGCCGGAGATCCCGGAGGAGAGCCCGTTCGTGGACCTGCTGCGTCGCTGCACGGGCGACGACGTCGCCGTGCGGCGTGCGGCCCTGCAGGAGTACCTGCAGGCCGAGATCGGCGTCCTCGATCGCATCATCTACAACCGCGTCCACTACGACATCGAGCCCGACAGCACGTGCCGCATCCTGGTCGCGCGCATCCTGGGTGCGTTCGACGCGGAGAGCGCCAGCGACCCGATCGTGCCGTACACGGCGGCACGCACGCTGGCCTACGCGCTCGAGGATCCCGATCCGGGCGTGCGCAGCGTCGTCGCCGAGGAGCTTGGTGGCCTCGGCGTGCCCGTCGCCCTGCTGTACCTGCAGCCGTACCTGTACTCCCTGGACCTGGTGCCGACCGGCGACGAGGTGGCCGACAAGGCTGCGGAGCGTGAGTACAACGCGACGCGTGCCGCGCTCGTCAAGCTGACCGGTCACGAGGACCTCGCGGCCACCGCGGCGCGCTGGGTGCCCCTCAAGGAGGCCAGCGCGCATCGCGACACGTGGACGGACTGGTTCGATGGGCCCGAGGGCCAGACCTCCGTGCTGCGTGCGCTGGATGACATGGCGCGTGCGGCCGAGGTCGAGGCGCCGCCGTATGGCCCCGTTCTCTGGTGCCACCGCTACATCTTCGCCAGCTGCTTCCCGCCTTCGCCGGGCCCGGTGGCCCGTCGTGCCTACACCGTCCTTCGCGACGCGCTGCCCCAGGGCGATCCCGCGGAGGCGGAGAAGGCCGACCCGCCCGGGCATCGGATCTTCGCGGACTTCCCGCGCTGGTCCGACGCCGAGCTGGACGCGCTCGGCGTCACGGAGCGGGCCGAGCAGCTGCGCGCTTGGTGGCGGAGCAAGGTCGGCGGGTCCCTCGGCGGCCGATGAGCGAGTCCGCCGAGACCCCTTCATCCGAGGTGCTGGCCATCGACGGCCCGGCCGGAGCCGGCAAGAGCACGATTGCCCGCCGCGTGGCCGACCGCCTCGGCTGGGCCTACCTGGACACGGGCGCCATGTACCGCGCCGTGACGCGGGAGGCGCTGGACCGGGGCCTGGAGCCCGGAGACGCAGCCGCGGTGGCGGCCCTGGCCTCGGACCTGGACCTCGTCCTCGCGCCCGACGGTCGCGTCACGGTGGGGGGCGCCGACGTCACGGCCCGTCTGCGCTCGCCCGAGGTCACGGAGGCCGTCTCGACCGTGGCCGCGATTCCCGCCGTGCGCGACGTGATGGTCCGCCACCAGCGGCGATTCGCCCGGGAGAACGGGCGGATCGTGGCCGAGGGACGTGACATCGGCACGGTGGTCTTCCCCGATGCCCGCGTGAAGGTCTGGCTGGACGCCGACCCGGAGGAGCGGGCCCGGCGGCGCCTCGCGGAGACGGCGCGGGCACCTGGATCGGACCCCGCGGACCTGCAGGCCATGAAGGCGCGTCTGGAGCGCCGCGACCGGCTGGACAGCACCCGCGCGGTGGCCCCGCTCAAGCCCGCGGACGATGCCCGGCGGATCAATACGACAGCGATGACCCCGGACGAGGTTGTGGAGGCCGTCCTTACGACGGTACAGTCGGCCCTTTCGACCTGAGTTCCAACCCCCCGACGGCGGCAAGGGCTTCCCGCCCACGCTTGGCGTGGTCGCTGCCGACGGGTGGGGTCGAGGGGCGCGCGGTGGACTCCACCGGTGACGTCGGCAGGGTTCCACCGCGGTGGTGGGACGGCCGACGTCCTCCCCGCGACAGCCATCGACCCCCGGGTAGCCCCTAGGACGTTCATCCACACATGCGTGCACGCGACAAGATTCGGCAGTTCGACCTTCCCACCCAGGACATCGACGCGCAGGTCGATTCCATCATGGGCGCCACGCCTGACATCGACGAGCGCTACAAGGCGGGCAGCGAAGAGTTCACCCCCAACAAGGTCGTGACCGGCCGCATCGTGGACATTCGCAACGACGAAGTCGTCATCGACATCGGCTACAAGTCCGAGGGCATCGTCCCGGCCAGCGAGTTCGCCAACATCGACGAGGTGGACGTGGACGACCAGGTCGACGTGCTCCTCGAGAGCGTCGACGACGGCGCGGGCGGCGTCCGCCTCAGCAAGCGTCGCGCTGACCGCATCAAGGGCTGGGAGCGCGTCGTCCAGACCTACGGCGAGGGCGACGACGTCCGCGGCCACGTGGTCAAGAAGATCAAGGGCGGCCTGCTCGTCGACATCGGCGTGCCGGTCTTCTTGCCGGCCAGCCAGGTCAGCATCCGTCGTACGCACGACATCAGCGAGTTCATCGGCCGCGACATCGAGGCCCGCATCATCAAGATCGACACCGAGCGCATGAACATCGTCGTGTCGCGCCGCAAGCTCATCGAGGAGCAGCGCGAAGAGGCCAAGAAGCGCCTGCTCGACGAGATCAAGGCCGGCCAGATCCGCGTGGGCGTGGTCAAGAACATCGCCGACTTCGGCGCGTTCGTGGACCTGGGCGGCATCGACGGCCTGCTCCACATCACGGACATGTCGTGGAGCCGCCTCACGCACCCGAGCGACCTGCTCAAGATCGACGACGAGATCGAGGTCATGGTCTTGCGCGTCGACCAGGAGCGCGAGCGCATCGCGCTGGGCCTCAAGCAGAAGTTCCCCAGCCCCTGGGAGTCGGTGGAGCTCAAGTTCCCCGTCGGCAGCCGTGTGCAGGGCCGCGTGGTCAACGTCATGCCCTACGGCGCGTTCGTCAAGCTCGAGGACGGCATCGAGGGCCTCGTCCACATCAGCGAGATGAGCTGGTCCAAGCGCATCAACCACCCCGAAGAGGTGGTCAAGGTGGGCGACGAGGTCGAGGTCGTCGTGCTCGACATCAACCGCGACAAGCAGGAGATCTCGCTCGGCATGAAGCAGGCCGACGGGAACCCCTGGGACGACGTCGAGCAGCGCTTCCCGCCCGGCACGGTCGTCGAGGGCGTGGTGCGCAACCTCACCACGTACGGCGCCTTCATCGAGCTGGAGGACGGTGTCGACGGTCTGCTCCACGTCAGCGACATGTCGTGGACGAAGAAGGTCGCCAACCCCGCCGACGTGCTCGACAAGGGTCAGCGCGTCCGCGCGGTGGTGCTGTCGGTCCATCCCGACAAGAAGCGCATCGCGCTCGGCCTCAAGCAGCTCGAGCTCGACCCCTGGCAGGACTCGATCCTCAAGCGCTTCGCGCCCGAGAGCGAGCACGCCGGCGTGGTCACCAAGGTCACCAACTTCGGCGTCTTCGTGGCGCTGGACGACGACCTCGAGGGCCTGCTGCACGTGAGCGAGCTCACGCCGGCCGACGCCCTGGAGGCCGGTCAGCCGGTCGCCGTGCGCGTGCTGCGCCTGGACACCGACGAGCGCAAGATCGCGCTCACGCTGCTCCGTGGCGACGCGGCGAAGGCCACCCTCGAGGGTCAGGACGAGCTCCTGGCGCGTCTGGGCGGTGCCGCCGACGCCGCGGCCGCCAAGAGCGCCGCCGCCGAGGCTGTCCAGCTCGATGACGACGGCGCGGCCGAGGCGTCCATGGACGACGCTGGGGAGCCGGCTGCCGAGGAGGTCGCCTCCACCGACGAGGCTCCTGCGGCCGACGCCCCCGCCGACGACGAGTCCGCCGAGAAGGCGGGCGAGGAGCAGGCCGGGGCCTGATGGCGCGGGCCTTCGGGCCCGCCCGCCCACGCACCACGCGGTGGTGCGTGGCGCTGCGTTCGCGACCGCGTCAGGTGCCCCGCGGGGCACCTGACGGCATGCGCCCGCTGCGGATGCGGCGTCGTGGCCGCCCGGGCGTCCCTGCTTCGGGCACCCTGCCCGATGACGCCCATGTGATCGGTCGCGGGGACGTTGGGGGCATGCGTCCGTCGTCCCCCGCCCGCAGCTCGCTTCGCCAGGCGGCGGCCCGCTGCGCCCTCGTGTGCGCGGCCCTGCTGCTCGCGGGTTGCCAGGGAGACGTGGCCAAGACGCTCGGCCTCCAGCAGGAGCCCGACGAGGACGAGATCAGCCTCGAGCCGATCGTGATGCCGCGGGGCAAGGACGCGATCAAGCAGATCCCGTTCCTGCGCGACCGCCGACCGGTCGACGACGAAGACGAGGCCTGGAAGGCCAAGTACGACCTCGCGCAGGACTACAGCGCGGGTGGCTACGACGCCGAGGCGCTGCAGATCGTGCAGGCGGCGCTCTCTCTCGATCCACCGTCGCCCTGGGCCGGGCGCTTCACCACGCTCGAGTCGAGCCTCCGCGTCCTGCGCATGGAAGACGAGCTGCTGCGGGCCGAGGCGTGGCCGCTGAAGGACTACGTCGTCTTCGGCGAGCCGGTGGACCTGGAGATCCGCCTGCGCAACGTGGGTCGCGAGCCCCTCTCGCTCCTGCCGCCGCAGCGCGGTGCGCGCGCCGATGACGTGCTCTCGCCGGGAGCCGTGTCCCTCGAGGTGAAGCGCGTCGATCGCGACATCTACGCGAGCCGCATGGAGCGCTCGTGGACGCAAAACTTCCTCTGGCAGCGTCCCGAGGACGGCGCCACGAAGATCGCGCCCGGCGCCGTGCACCGTGTTCCCGTTCGCATCCCCGCCGACGAGGTCGGCCCGGCCCTGGTGGGCCTGCGCACGATCGAGGTCGCGGGCATGTTGCGCCCCGCGCGCGTCGAGGTGCAGGGGCAAGCCCGCCCGTTGCGTCTGCGCATCCGGCCGGGGCGTGTGGTGGTGCTGCCCAAGAGCTACGAGCCACTGGTCCAGGACCCGCTGGGGACGCTGCGCCAAGCCATCGACGGCGTGGCCCCCGTCCACCTGCTCGTGGCCAGCGAGTTCGTGCCGCGCGCACGGGCGCCGGAGGGCATGGGCCTGCTCGCGCGTGCCTTGACGGAGGGCGATCCCTCTCTCCGGCGCGCCGCGCTGGGCGCCCTGGAGCGCATGCGCGAGCGCTTCGCGGGCAAGCCCCTCCAGCCCTTGGCCGAGCCGCTCGTGGAGCGGCTGGGGACCTGGCCGGCCCGCGACCCGGCACTCATGGAGGGGCTCGCCGCGTTCTCCGGGCGCGCGCTGGCCGCCGATGTCCGCCTCTGGCGCGACTGGTGGGCACGTGACGTCGATGCCACCACCCTGGTGACGGCGCCGCGCAGCGCCGACCGCTGACCCCGCGGCCTCCGCTGCGTTGCGCTGGCCTGCAACGGTCGCGCTGCGCACGGGCGCGGCTACCCTGACGCGCATGCTGCAGGACCCCACGCTCCGCGAGCACCTCGCGCCCCTCGCGCGCACGATCGACACCGTCGTGCCCGAGGCCGAGCTGCGCACGCGTCTCGCCGCGGGGCGTCCCTTGCGCTGCAAGTTCGGCATCGACCCGACCTCGTCCAGCGTGCACGTGGGCAACGCGGTGCAGCTCTGGAACTTGCGCAAGCTGCAGGACCTGGGGCACCAGGCCGTCCTCATCCTGGGCGACACCACGGCCACGGTGGGGGACCCGTCGGGCAAGGACAAGACCCGTCCCATGCTCACCCCCGAGGCCATCGAGGCGAACCTCGCGACGTGGATGGAGCAGCTCGCCCAGATCCTCGACATGGACAAGGTCGAGATCCACCGCAACAGCGAGTGGTTCTCCAAGATGGGCTTCCACGACGTGCTGGGGCTCGCCGACCGCATGACCGTCCAGCAGATGATGGAGCGGGACAGCTTCGCCAAGCGCCACGCCAGCGGCGACCCGATCTCGCTGCGCGAGTTCCTCTACTGCCTGATGCAGGGCTGGGACTCGGTCGAGGTGAAGGCCGACGTCGAGCTGGGCGGGACCGACCAGACGTTCAACCTGATGGTGGGTCGGCGCCTCATGGAGCAGGTGGGGCTGCCGCCCCAGGCGTGTCTGATCGGACCGCTGCTCGAGGGCATCGACGGTCGCGAGAAGATGAGCAAGAGCCTGGGCAACGCCATCGGGCTCGACGACGACCCCAAGGACCAGTTCGGCAAGGCCATGCGCATCTCGGACGAGGCCATGCCGACCTGGATGCGCATCGCCACCGACATCCCGGATGCGCGGGTCGACGAGCTGCTTGCTGCCGCCAACCCGATGGACGCCAAGCTCGCGCTGGCGGAGGCCATCGTGGCCCGCTACCGCGGCGCCGAGGAAGGGCAGCGCCAGCGCGACGCCTTCCTCGCCGTGTTCCGCCGGCGCGAGACGCCCGAGGACCTGCCCGAGCACGAGGCGGGCCCGCGTGGCGACGACGGCTGGGGCATCCTCGACTTGCTGAAGACCTGCGGCTTCGCCGCCAGCACGTCCGAGGGCCGGCGCCTGGTCGAGGGCGGCGGCGTCCATCTCGATGACGTGACGGTCACGGAGTGGCGTGCACGCGTCGAGCTCAAGGGCGGCGAAGTGCTTCGTGTCGGTCGGCGCCGCCAAGCGCGGCTCGTCGTGGGCGGCTCCGGCACGTCCGCGTCCGCGAAGGAGAGCTGACGATGAGCATCCTGGCCGAGATCGCCTACCCGCGGATCGACCCGATCCTGCTGGACCTCGGGAAGCTCAAGATCCGCTGGTACGGCGTGTCGTACGTCCTTGCGTTCGTGCTCGCCTACCTGGTGCTGCGCATGCTGGCCAAGCGCGGGCGTCTCCCGGTGGCCGTCGATCGCGTGGCCGATGTGCTCTTCTGGGGCGTGCTCGGCGTGTTCATCGGCGGCCGCCTCGGCTACGTCCTCTTCTACATGATCCCCTTCGGCGAGTTCGAGTGGGGCAAGATCATCCGGGTGTGGGACGGCGGCATGTCGTTCCACGGCGGCCTGCTGGGCGTCGTGATCGCGTACGTGCTCTGGGCCCGCAAGGCGCGGATCCCGTTCGGTGATCTGGGCGACGGCCTGGCCTTGGCGACGGCGCCGGGACTCCTCTGCGTGCGGCTGGCCAACTTCATCAATGCCGAGCTCTACGGCACGGTGACCGACGTCGCCTGGGGCATGCGCTTCCCGAACTACGAGAACGGCCCGGAGAGGTGGGAGGCGCTGGGCAAGCCGATGGTGCCGGGTGTCCGCCATCCGAGCCAGCTCTACGAGGCCTTCGCCGAGGGCCTGCTGCTGTTCTTCGTGCTGCGATGGTTGATGCTGCGCAAGGGCCTGGGCGGCGGGCGGATCGCCGGGGTCTTCCTGATCGGCTACGGGCTGATCCGCTTCGCGCTGGAGTTCGTACGTCTGCCCGACAAGCAGCTCGGTCGCTATGCGCTGGGCCTGACGCAGGGGCAGCTGCTGAGCTCGATCATGATCGTGCTGGGCTTGATCACGCTGTACGTGTGCCACAAGCGTCGCTCGAAGCCAGGCCACTACGACCCCGAGACGGGCAAGCGACTCCCCTCGGAGGGCGCGTTCGCGTGAGGGAGCGTCGTGCGGTCCGCCGCCTGGCTCCCCTTCCGACCTTGCTGTTGACCCTGCTGCTGCCCTCCGCGGCGGCGGTCGCGCTCGACGAGGTGACGTTCACCAACGGGCGGACGGTGCGCGGCCATGTCACCAGCAACGCGACCACGGTGCGGGTCAACACGTTCGGTTGCACGGTCGCCGACATGACGCTCGGTGTGGAGACGTTCCCACGGGCCGACGTGCGCTCGATCGACCCGTGGCCTCTCGACGATGCGCTCGTCGCAGGCCTCGACGAGATCGCCGAGATCGACGTGGCCCGACGCGAGGCCTTGCTGCAGCGAGCGATCGACGGGCGCGTGAAGGACTTCGTGGAGCGCCTGGGCCTCGAGCTGCTGGCGCGGTCGCCGAGTCACCCGGCCGCCTCCAAGGCGTTGGGGCGGCGCGCGCCGGGCGCCGAGGCCCTGGCCGCGGACCTGCGCGTGGCGCCGGCCCTGCGCACGGGCCTGCGCTTGGCGCTGCGCCGACGGGACGCCGCCTCGCGCCGCGAGGAGGTCCTGCAGCTGGCCGCGCGCACGGGCTGGACGCCCGACGGGCTCTTCGTGGAGCGTTGCGCGCGCCTGCTCGTCGCGCGCCGCGGCGTGCTGGAGGACCTCGTCGCGACCTGGCCCGAGGACGAGGAGGACCGCGGCACGTACAGCCTCTATGTGCCCGAGCGGCTGGACCCCATCGACCCCCGTCCGCTCGTCGTGGCGCTGCACGGGGGAGGGACGGATCCCCAGAACCCCAAGGCCGTGCGCGGGCGGGGCAAGGAGCTGCTGCCCGTGCTCGTCGACGAGGCGCGCCAGCGCGGCTTCCTCGTGCTCTGCCCGACGGCGCTCGAGTGGCCCTGGACCACGACGCGCAACCAACGCTGGGTCCAGACCCTGGTCGACGAAGTCGCGTCACGCTGGCACGTGGACCTCGAGCGTGTGCATCTCGTTGGACTGGGGGAGGGCGGTACCGGCGCCTGGACGCTGGGCACCAAGGACGCCGATGCGTTCGCCTCCGTCGGCGCCGCCAGCGCGCCGCGTGCGCCGGGCCACTCCGCGCTGCTCTCCAAGGGCGTGCGCCTCTGGTGCTTCCACGGCGAGCGCGACGACGTGGTGCCCGTCGACGATGTCCGGGCGCAAGCCGAGACGTGGCGCAAGAAGAAGGCGGACGCCGTCTACTGCGAGCTGCCTCGCGAGGGCCATGGCTGGCCGCCGGCAGCGGTGCGCGACTGGGGCGAGGCGGTGGCTTCGCGACGCCGGCCGCGTGCGAGCAGCGCGTTTCCGCGCTCGTCGTTCTTGGTGCCCCTTGGCGAGACGGAGCGTGCGCGCAGCGGCGATCCGGCTGCGGCGTGGCATCCGGAGTCGTTCGAGGGCCTGGGCGCGGACGCGCTCTGGGCCCACATCATGGCGGGGCGGGCCGAGGCGGAGCCCGCGGCGCACGCCTTCCTCGTCTACGGCGAGGGCCCAGGTGGCGCCGCGTGGCGCGAGCAGGCGCGCGCCCTGGTCGGACAGCGCGAGGCGCCCGTGGAGGCCGTGCGCGTGGCGTTGGGCCTCCTCGAGCAGTGGAAGGACCCGGAGGCCCTGGTGGCCGTCGGGGACGTCCTGAGAACGCGCGACGAACCGCGCCTCGTCGAGGCCGCCGCGGGCGCCCTGGGTGCGTTGGGGGAGGTCCAGGCCACCCAAGACTTGCGCTTCGCCCTGCGCACGCTGCATCGCGGCTGGAAGGGACAGGGAACCACGGCCGTCCCCTTCGGCGCGTTTGAAGCGGCCGCAGGTGCCGCGCGCGCGCTGGTCGAGGCGGCGGGCCGGACGCGCGCCGACAAGGAGCTCTTGGCGGAGATCGAGGAGATCGTGGCGCTGGGCATCCTCAAGGACCCACGCGGCGTGGCCGCCGACCCGACGGTCGGCGAAGACGTCACGCCCATCCGCCTCGGGCTGCTCGACGCCCTGGCCCGCACCTACCGCTCGGCGGGCGGCTCCAAGACGCTCACGGACATGTTGTTCCACATCGCCGGCCGCGACGGCCCTGCCCGGCTGGCCGTCACCCGCGGCGCCGCCGAGGGCTGGTGAGCACGCCCAGGAAGCGTGCGACAACCTTGGCGGAGTCCACGGGGCGTGCTGCTACCCTTCGCCCCCCAAGGGCGGATGACTGCCCTGGCGGGCCGCCCGTGCCCGATCACATGCCTCCCCGGCCCCCGGGCCGACGAACGAGGTGAGGAGGGCCCATGGAGAGGCTCGCAGGCATCCGCTCGACCTTGGACGCCCACGACCGGTGGCGCGCGTCCACGCTCAACCTGATCGCCTCGGAGAACGTCCTGTCCTCCGCTGCGCGCTCGGTGCTCGACAGCGACCTGCTCCACCGCTACGCCGAGGGCCACCCCGGCGGCCGGTACTACGAAGGCACGCAGTTCGTCGACCACATCGAGTCGGAGACCGAGAAGGTCGTGCGCGATCTCTTCGGGGCGGGTTGGGCCGACGTGCGCCCGATCAGCGGCACCGTGGCCAACGAGGCCGTCTTCTCGCGCCTGGTGCCCCACGGCGCGGCGGTGGTGTCGCACACGATCGCGGCAGGCGGCCACATCAGCCACGCGCGCATCGGCAGCCTGGGCAAGCGCACGCGCCAGATCCACCCGTGGCCGACCCAGGCCGACGGCTACACCATCGACGTGGCCGCGGCGCGCGACCTGATCGCCCGCGAGAAGCCGGCGCTCGTGGTGCTCGGGCGCAGCCTGATCCTGTTCCCGGAGCCCGTGCGGGAGCTCGTGGACGTCTGCCGCGAGAACGGCACGCTGATGTTCTACGACGGCGCCCACGTCCTCGGCTTGATCGCCGGCGGCGAGTTCCAGCGCCCCCTCGAGGAAGGCGCGGACGTGCTGTGCGGCTCCACGCACAAGACCTTCTTCGGCCCGCAGCGCGGCGTGGTCCTGTCACGTGGCGTCGACGGCGATCTCGACGGCTCGCTCGACAAGGGTGTGTTCCCCGGCTCCAGCAGCAACCACCACCTGTTCTCGTTGCCCGCGCTCTACGTGGCGGCCGTCGAGATGCAGACGTTCGGCAGCGACTACGCACGCGCCACGATTTCCAACGCGCGCGCGCTCGCCGAGGCCTTGGCCCGCCGCGGGCTGCACCCCGCGCTGGCCGACCAGGGCTACACGTCGAGCCACCAGGTCGCCCTGGATGTCGGCGATCACGGCGGCGGCTACGAGGTGGGCAAGCGTCTCTGCGAGCAGGACATCGTCTGCAACATGAACCTGTTGCCGGGTGAACCCTCCAAGAACGCAATGCGTCCGCGCGGCGTCCGTCTGGGCGTCCAGGAGATGACCCGCTTCGGCATGGGGCCCGACGAGATGGACGCCATCGGCGACCTCTTGCACGCGGCCATCACGAAGGCGCGCGACGTGCGCGACGAAGTGCACGCCTTGCGCGACCGCTTCCCCGAGGTCCGCTACGGGTTCTCGCCCGCGGATCTCGGCGCGCCGTCTCCCGCCAGCGCCTGACCCCACCAACGTGAGGGGCGCGGCGGCCCGTCCACGCCGTCCTTCCGTGGTTGCGCACGGCAAAACGAACAGCGCGCGTGGGAGAACCCACGCGCGCTGCCACGTGCGACCCCAGCGGCCGCGTGATGCCGTGAGCTCGAAGCTCTACGGACCGGGCGCTACTGACCGGCCTTCTTGACCGTGGTGCTCTCGGTCTCCGTGGCCAGCTCCTGACCGCCCGAAGCCGTCACGACGGCCGCGCGGGTCTGGACCAGGTTGGTCGGCGGGACCGACTTCACGCGCACGACCAGGTCGAAGTTCTGGACCTGGTTGGGGCGGAGGTCGAACGCGCTCGACTCGGCCGAGCGGCCGGAGCCCGTGACGATGGCGCCGCGGTCACCCGTGCCGCTGACGAACTCGAGCTCGGGCGGCAGCTCCCAGACGACCTTGAGCTCGGGCGTGTTCGCCGTGCCCACGTCGTTCTCGACCTGGAGGATGTAGATGAACTCCTCGCCCTCGTCGAAGATGCCCTTCGGCTGGCGAGCGTTGTCCACGTCGACCATCTCGACCTGGAGGGCCGGCAGGCCCTTGATGAGCACGCCACAGATGCAGCCCGCGGCGGCCCAGCCACGCTCTTCGCGGGCCGAGGCGTTGACGCGGCGCTCACCGACGCCGTCGCTCATGAAGCGCGAGGTGATCTGACGGGTCTCGCCGGCCTCGAGCTTGGGGATCTGGATGCGCAGGTCGTCGCCGCCCACGTGCATGATCCCCTCGCCGCCCGCCAGGGCGAACGTGACGTTGGCCAGGGCGATGTTGCCCGTGTTGCGGACGGTGGCCGTGACCTCGAAGGGGTCGCCCACCAAGATCACCTTGCTGGGTTCCACCGTGCAGGTGACTTCCATGCCCAGGCGGTGGCAGTCATTGTCTTGAGCGCCACCGTCCTCGCCGACCAGCGGGGCGGCCGTGGCCAGGGTGAGGCCCAGCAGCGCGGCAAGCGCGAGAGCGAATCGAGTCCGAAGCATGCGTCCTCCACGGGGCATGGCGCCCGACATGGCGCCGCCGACCCTTTCGGAGGGCCTCCAACGGGGGCGGCCCCTCCTCGCTCGGATCCTATCCCGGGTTGCCCGCAGGCGGAGCGCTTGACGCAGCCGCCCCAGGCCCGGAACGTCACGCCCATGTCGCAGGCCCTACCGCTCACCCGCCCGCTGCCAGGGGCCTCCCCCGCGTGGCGCTGGCGGGGCGCGCCGTGCGCGCTCGTGGTGCTGGCCGCTCTGCTGAGCGGGGCCCGACCGCACGCGCGTGCGGCCCCCAAGCCGAGCCATCTCGTCGTGGTCGGCGAGGCGGCCGAGCCCGAGCGGCTCGCCGAGGCCGTACGGGGCGCCGAGCTCGCGGCCCGTGGCGCGGATCCCGCGGCGTGGCCCGGTGGCCTCGTGGTCGTCAGCGTTGCGGTGCCCGCGGAGGGCTCCGGACGGCGCAAGGCGTTGGATTCCGTGAAGAAGTCCGATCCCGTCGGCGTGGTGGCGCTGCCCGAGCCCGACGGCATGAAGGACTGGTGGAAGGCCAGCTCCGGCTGGAAGGCGCCCGTGGTCTCCATCGGCGGGTTGCCGCCCGACGGGTTGTCGCAGCCCGGAGCGTGGTTCCACCTCGGTCCGACACCCGAGCAGGAGGGAATCCACGCCGCCGACCTCGTCGTGGCGCCGCTCGCGGCGCGCCGCGTGGCGATCGTGCAGGAGCCGACCGCGCGCGGCGCGCGCTTGGCGGCCGCGTTCCTGCGCAACCTGTCGCCGTGGGTCAAGAGCGCCGGCATGCAGGTCTGGCCCGCGAACGCCGGGGCAGCCGACGTCGCCGACTTGAAGGCGCGCGAGGCGACGTGGGTGTACGCCGCCGTGTCGGGCCGCTACGCCCGCTCGCTCATCGAGGCGCTGGCCGCGGGGGACTGGCATCCGCGGCTGCTGTTCGCCGACGGGCTGCACGGGGATCCTGCGCTGACACGCCATGCGGACACGCTCGAAGGCTCGGTCCTCTTGGACGGTCCCGACGCCGAGCTCGCCGGGCGCCTGGGCGAGCGGGCCGTCGAGGCGCTCGACCGGGACGGTGCGTCCGTCACGGCCACGGCGCTGCGTGCCTACGAGGCCGCCCGCCGGCTCCTGGAGGCCCGTCGCGTTGCAGACAGCGACAAGCTGAAGAAGGTGCTCGAGGCCCTTGCGCCGGAGGAGGAGGTCGTCACGACGTTCGGCCCCTCGGCGTTCGCACCCCATGGCGCGATCGCGCGCTGGCCCCTCACGATGTGGAACGTCGAAGGCGGGCTGGTCCGCGCGGCACGCCCCGATCGCGTTCCCACCGAGGGCTGCGGGCCTCCGCTGGGCTTTGGGCGACCCCCGCGACCTGCCGTCGGCGAACGCGGACGGGTGGGGGTGCTCACCTACGGCGAAGGCGACAAGCGCACCATCGAACAGGACCTTGGCCTGCTCGGTCTGTCGACGGGCGGCGCCGAGCCCGAGATCGACGCGTTCATCCTCGAGGAGATCCTGGCGCGCGCCGCGCGGATCGCGCATCAGCTCTTCCGCCGCGAAGCCGACGGCACGCCGATTCCCGGCTGGTCGTGGGGGATGGCCATCACGATCGGCGATCCCGGCGAGGAGATCCCGACATCCAAGATCTGGCTCGCGCGTGTGGCCGGCGACCACCCCGATGCGGGAGGCCAAGCCTTCGGCACGTGGGTCGCCGTCTACAGCACGTTCCTGCGGCGGACCATGTACCAGAAGTTCGCCTTGGTCCCGCCGGTGTCGGCTGCCGACCGCCCCTTGCTGGACGGCAGCGCGCGGTGGGGGGACGACCTCACGGCCAACCGCCGCGCCGACGAGATCCGCTGCCTCGTAGACGGCTTCGCCAGCGCGGTGGGGCTCACGCTCGCGCACGAGTACGGCCACTGCTGCGGCTGCGACCACGACACCGAGCACCCGACGTCGATCATGAACGTGCTCGCCGGCGCCGGGGCGGGCTGGGAGGACGCGGTCTGGATCCCGCGGCACCAGCAGCGACTCACGCAGACGCTGGGCATCGAGACCTCCGCGGCGGACGAGGACGACAAGCGATGAGCGAGTGTGCAGCGGGTGGAACGTGGGAAGCGCGCTGGCAGGCGGGCGACACGCCGTGGGACCTCGGCGCCGCGGCCCCGGCCGTCGCCGCCGCGTTGCGGGAGGGTCCGCTCGCGAACGGGCCGCGGCGCGTCCTCGTGCCGGGTGCGGGTGCAGGACACGACGCCATCGCCCTGGCGCGCGCAGGGCATGCCGTCGTGGCGCTCGACATCGCGGCAACGGCGGTCGCCCGGGCGCGCGAGACGATTGCGGCAGCCGGGGCCTCCGTCGACGTGGTGCACGGCGACTTGCTGGTCGGCGACGCGAAGCGCGCCGGCCCGTTCGACGTCGTCTTCGAGCACACCTGCTTCTGCGCCCTGGACCCCGCCGACCGCGAACGCTACGTGGATGCGGTAGCGGACGTGCTCGTGCCGGGAGGCGCGCTGGTCGCCGTGCTCTGGGAGCACGGACGTGATGGTGGACCGCCCTACGACATTGCCGGGGACCTGATTTCGTCGTGGTTTGCCCGTCGCTTCCAGGAGGTCGGCCGCATCGACCTGCCTCCCTTCGAGCGGCGACCCGGCGTGGAGCGCCTCGTCACGTTCACGCTGGCGCCGGAAGGTGGCTTGCCGGTAGCGTGAGCAGGGCCGGTCGACGCACCGGCAGAGGAGGTAGGTCCATGAAGCGCTTCCCCTTTGCCACGTTCGCACTCTGCGCGCTTGCAGCCCTGGCCTTCGTGGCCTGCAGCAAGAGCGAGGAGGAGAAGCAGAAGGAGAAGGAGGCCCAGTGGGCCCCGTTGCTGGAGCAGCGCGCCCAGCTGCTGACCGAGCTTCGCGCTGCGAACAAGCACTGGTCCGAGCTGCGCGGGCCCATGGAGCAGGCCAACCTCGAGCTCGTCAAGGCCAAGGCCAGCAAGGACCCCGCCCAGATCGAGGCCGCGCAGGAGCTGGTCAAGGAGCTGGCGGGCCCGTTCACGAAGGCGACGAACGAGCGCCAGCGTGCGGACGACAACCTGGGCCAGGTCCTCTTCAGGCTCGGGCAGATGGGGTGGAAGCCGCCCCCGGCTCCTCCGATGCCGGCGCCCGATGCCACGACGCCGCCGGCTCCCTCCGGTTCCTGATCCGTCGAGAGCGACCTCAGGGAACGAACCGCCCGTCTACGAGGCGCAGGATCGCGCCGAGGCGCGCTAGCCACGTGCGAAGGCGCCCGCGTGCGAGCGCGTGGGAAGCGACGCCCGTCATGCGTTCGGGCGGAAGCAGTGCGTCGAGCACTTCCAGCGCGCGCCGTCGGACGAGAGGGTCGCGGTCGTCGAGCACGGGCACGAGCGGCAGCAGGGCCTTGGCGCCCTGGCCGCGCGCGGCATCGAGCAGCTCGACGAGCGTCGCCTTGCCGCGGACGCCCGCCACGAGGTCCAGGTGGGGGCGGGCTGGCGCGTCGGGAGCTTCGCCCTCCGCGCGCGGCGGCTGGCCCGTCACCGTGTCCTCGGGTGCGCGGGCGCGCGGCGTGAACGCTCGCGGCGGATCGGCGGCGCGCGTCAGGAACAAGACGGCGAAGCACGTCGCGTAGAGCGGGTGCTCACTACGCCACGAGCCATCCTTGGCCTGCGTCTCGAGGAGGTGCTCCGTGCCCGCCGTGTACCAGTCGAGTGTGGCCAGCTCCGCGCGTCCGGCCAGCACCATCGCGCGCTCGACACTCCACAAGTAGTAGTGCAGCCAGCCGCGCCCCGACGCACGGCGCGCTTGGCGTCGCCCGGGGGAGGGCCCTTCGTTGCGGTCGACGCGGAACATGGCCTCCAGGGCCAGAACGGCCTTCGCGAGCACGGGCTCGGCCTCGAGCAGGGCCGCGGCGAGATCGTCTGCCAGCACGTCGACCCGCCCCGTGGCCATCGCCAGCTGCGCCAGCGAGGCGATGCCGGCGGCCGTCATGGACCCCGACGTCGCGCTGGGGTGCCCCCCGCCGCTCGCGTAGCCGAAGCCTCCGTCGTCTTGCGGGTGCTCACGCCACCAGGCGGCGGCACGCTCGAGCACCTCGCGCGGGACGGGATCACCGGCGGCGGCCGCGACACCGAGGGCCAGGGCGGCCACTTGCGCGTTGCTGTTGTCGCCCGTGGGGCCTGGGTCGCGGGTCGGGGTCTCGTAGCCCCACTGCCCGTTCTCGCTCTGCGCCGCAACCAGCTGGCGCGTCAGGCGCACGCACCAGGGCCGGTCCGCCGGGCGCCCGCGCAGGTCCAGGGCGAGGCGCAACAACGAGCGCGCGTACGTACCCGTGTCGCGCGCGCTGGCTGCGTCCTTGGGCTCCTCGCGTTCGAGCCAGCGCAGCGCTCGGCGCAGAGCCCGCCCGGCCCGGTCGTCGGCCTCCTCGTGGACCCCTGCGTGCAGCAGCGCGTACGTGGCCAGGGCGGTCGGCCCCAAGGCCTTCGGGCCCGAGCCCCAGGCGCCGGTGACCTCTTGCTCCGTCACGAGCCAGCGCACCGCGCGCGACAGGGCCTCGTCCACCGCACTCGGGGTGGGGGCCTCGGGCTCCGCGGCCACCGTCGCGGGCGGCAGCAGCGCTCCGAGGATCAGCAGCGCGAGCGCCGCGAGCAGCGGAGAGCGGCGGGGGAAGCCCATCACGTCTAGGAAGAACGTACGCGAGCGGGCGCTGCCGCGGACCTCGCGGGTCCGGGACGGGCAGTCCCCGCAGGTCGGCCTAGACTCGCGAGCGTGAGCGACTCCACCCTCCCTGATCTCCGGGCCCGAGCCCTCCGTGGGCTGGCGCTGCTGCTGGCCCTCGCCCTCCTTGCCCTCCCGGGCCTGCGTCAGGTCCATGCCGACGACGACCCGACCGGGTCGCCCGCGACCGACGTCGACGAGGAGGAGCGCCTCGAGGACATCGAGCGCCACACGGAGCGGGGGCTGCGCGCCTTCGCACGCGGCAACCACGACGAGGTGCTGGCGCGCATGAAGCGCCTGGCCGAGCTGGCCCCCGACGACCCGCTGGCGCCGTACCTGACGCTGCGCGTGCTGACGCGGACGGGCAAGTACGAAGAGGCCGAGGCCCTGGCCAAGGAGTCCCGCGCACGTCTGCCGGAAGCCCGCTCCCTGCGGCTGGCCTGGTGGCGTCTGCTTCGCGCGCTCTCGCGCCACGACGCCGCGGGCGCCGAGGCGACCGCCTGGCTCGTGGATCACCCCGACGACCTGCCGGCCCGCGTCGTCGCGGGCTGGGCCGACGAGGCCCACGGTCGTCGGGAGCAGGCGTATGCCAGCTACGCCGAGGTCGTGAAGGCCTACCGTCCGCGCGTCACGCTCGAAGAGGATGTCACCTGGGTCGCCGAGGCCGCGCTCGGCGCCACGCGCGTCTCCACCAGCCAGGGCGTCGACCTCAAGCAGGACGTGCTGGACCTGCTGGGGCGTCACGTGGAGGAGCACGAGAACGACCAGGACGCGTCGTTCGCGCTCGCCGAAGCATGGCGCTCCGACAAGGGCCCCATGGGCCAGGCCAAGGCGCGCTCTCGCCTGCGCCGCCTGCTCGACGACAACCCCGAGTATGCCGACGCACGCGTGGCGTCCGCGCGCATCGACCTCGTGTTCTGGCAGCAGGGCGCCGCGCTGAAGCAGCTCGACCGCGCGCTCGCTACCAACCCCAACCACGTCGATGCCTTGGCCCTTCGCGCATCCGTCAACGTCGGCAACGGCGACTACGACGCGGCGCGCAAGGACCTGGATCGCGCAGGCCGTTTGGCCCCTGAAGATCGCGAAGTGCGCGCCGTGCGTGCCGCGCTGGAGGCGGTCCTCGGCAACACGGCGGAGCACGAGCGACTGGTCGCCGAGCTCCTGGCCTACGACCCGACCTACGGACAGGTGCACGTGCGCACGGCCGAGCTGCTCGGCGAGCGCCGCCGTCGCTACGATCTGGCAGCCGCCGAGGCGCGTCGCGCCATCGAGGTGGATCCGCACGATCCGAGCGCCTGGGTCGTCTTGGGCGAGGCCCTGATGAACCTGGGCGAGACAGACGCCGCGCGCGAAGCGTTCGGCAAGGGTGTGTCCGCCAGCAAGCGGCACAAGGACGTCCACCGCGACAACTGGATCCGTGTCCTGGACGGCGTGATCCCGCAGCTGAAGACCCTGGAGACGCCGCACTTCATCATCCGCCTGCCCGCCCGCGAGGCAGGCGTCATGCAGCACTACCTTCCGCAGCTGCTCGAGGCCTCCTGGCAGGTCCTGGGAGACAAGTACGGCTACGAGGTCGAGACGCCCATCCACGTCGACGCGTTCGAGCGATCCGACGACTTCAGCGTCCGCAGCATCGGCGTCCCCGGCCTGCCCGCTCTCGGCGTCTGCTTCGGCCGTGTCATCACGCTGCTCGGTCCGACGGCCATGCCGATGGGCAGCTTCTCCTGGTCCCGAACCGCGTGGCACGAGTACGCCCACGTCGTCACGCTGCAGGAGAGCCAGGGACAAGTGCCCCGCTGGCTCACGGAGGGCTTGAGCGTCTTCGAAGAGCAGCAGCGCAAGGACATCTGGGGGCGGGACATGGAGCGTCAGCTCTTCGACCGCTACCACAACGACCGCCTGCTGCGCATGGGCGCGATCAACCAGGCCTTCCAGGGGCCCGACATCCTGTTTGCCTACTACCAGGGTGGGCTCATCGCGGATCAGCTGCTGGGCGACCGGGGCTTCGCCGTGATCCCGGCCATGCTCCGCGAGTTCGCCAAGGACCGGCCCACGGCCGACGTCTTCCGCGAAGTGCTCGGTGTCGACCTCGATACGTACGACGCGACGTTCCGTGCCTACGTCAACGACTTGGTGAAGGACTACAAGATGGTCCCCACGTGGGACCAGGAGACGCTGCAAGCGCTCGAGGAACGCGTGCGCAAGGCACCGGACGACGCGGAGAGCTGGATCCGTCTGGCCTGGGCCCACTACCAGCGCGACCGCGGCGTCGACGCCGGAGCTGCGCTGGCCAAGGCCAAGGCACTCACGCCCGACGCACCGCTCGTGCAGCTCCTGCTCGGCCGCTTCGCTGCCGACAGCGGCCATCACGAGAAGGCCCAGGAGCACTACAAGGCGTTCCTCGATGGCGGCAACGACGACCTCGAGATGCGCCTGTACCTGGCCGACCGGGCCGTGCGCGGCGAGGGCGGTGGCATGGCCGCCGCGATCGACCACCTGAAGGCCGCCAAGGCTTGCTTCCCGCCCTACGCCGGCAAGGGCAACGCGTACTTGGCGCTCGCCAAGATCTACCGCGGCACGGGCGACATGAAGGCGGCGCTGGCCGAGCTCGAGGCCTATACGCGTGTGCAGCCCCACGACTTCAAGGCTCGCAAGGAGCTGATGTCCCAGGCGCGGACCGAGAAGCGATGGGAAGACGTGGCCCGCCTCGGTGAAGAGATGGTGGACATCTGTCCCTTCGGCACGGGTGCGGCGCTGCGCACCGGCGAGGCGCGTCCGGACATGGAGTTCCATCGCTGGACGGCAGAAGCCCTCCAGGAGCTGGGTCGCAAGGACGAAGCGCTGCGCGAACGCCGCGTGCAGGTCGAGCTGGGTTGGTTGCTCCGCGAAGAGGAGCGCCTGGACGCCGGCATGCTGGACGACCTGATGGCACTGGGCGACGCCGCACTCGACGCAGGCCTCCCCGACGACGCCCTCGAAGCCGCCCTGGCCGGGATCCGCCTCTCCCCCGATCATCTGGGTTCGCGTACCCTCAAGCAGAGGGCACTCGAAGCAGGCGGGGGCCGGTGAACGCGACGATCCGCGAGATCCAGGACGGCTTGAAGGCGGAGCTCGTAGAGGCGGTGGGTCGCCACCGCTTCCGCTTGTGGTTCCGCGACCTGGCCGTCTCCGACGTCGACGGCGAGCAAGTCGTGCTCGACGTCCCGAGCGACGTCCATCTGGCGTGGATGCAGGTCACGTTCGGCGACGTGCTGCGCCAGGCCTGCGAGCGCGTGCTGGGCGAGGGCGTCCACGTGGACGTGCGCGTCAGCAGCGAGGCGGCGCGTCGGGGTGCGCTTCGCGATCGTCTTCCGCAGAAGCCGGGGGAATGGGAAGCGCGTCTCGCCGAGCACCGGCCCGCGCCGACCTTCGAGGGGTTCGTCGCAGACAGCGCCAACCGCTTTGCGCTGCTGCTCCTCGAGCGCCTTGCCACGGCTGGCGCCAACGCCACGCGCGGCCCCCTGGTGGTGGTCGGCCCGCCCGGCAGCGGCAAGACGCATCTCTTGCAGGCCGCGGCCGACGTGCGGGGCCGTCGCTCACCGGGAGCGGTTGCGCTGCTTGACGCCCAAGGCCTCACGCAGCGCTACGTCTCCGCACTTCGTGCGCGCGACCTGGATGCCGTTCGCGCCTTCGAGCTGTCGCTCGGAGAGCGCGAGCTCGTGTTGCTGGACGGCTTGGAGGAGCTCGCCGACCGTGCCGCCACGCAAGAGGAGCTGGTTCGCCTGCTCGACAAGAGCAGCGGCGACACTGGACCGTGCTGGGTGCTGGCCTCGCGCGTCGCGCCTGCCGAGCTCGGCGGGCTGTCCGAGCGCCTGCGATGTCGGCTTGCGGCGGGCCTCGAGGCGCGTTTGCGCGCCCCGTCCGACACGGTGCTGGATGAGATCCTGGTGCGCCGCGCTGCCGCCCAGGCCCAAGTCGTGCCCGACGACGTGAGGCAGGCCATTCGCCGCCGTAGCACGTCCGTGCCGGGTGCCGTGGCCTTGGTCGACCGTTGGGCCCTCGGCTCGCGCCTGGCCGGCGAGGCGCTGGACGCCACGTGGCTCGAAGAGGTGGCGCCCGGCGTCTCCCTGACGCCGAGCGAAGAGGTCGTACGGCGCGTCAAGCAAGTCGTCGCCGAGCACTTCGGCGTCGAGGGTCGCTGGCTCGAGCGGCCCACCAAGCTGCGCCAGGCGGCGTTCCCGCGTCGCGTGGCGATGTACCTCGTGTACCGGGCCTGCGCCTTGCCGCTCGGCCGGCTCGGCGAGGCGTTCGGGCTGCGCAGCCACAGCAGCGTCAGCCGCGCCGTCCAGGAGGTGCGCACGCTGCGCGAGCGTGACGCTGGCGTCGAGCAGATGCTCGACGGGCTCTTGGCCCGGGTCTGACGGCGCCGCTTCGCGGGCCTCGCGCACCCACGACGAGGACAGGCCGCGAGGTCCCGGGCCCATGCCCGTCGGAGCCGCGTGCGGATGGCGCCGGCGGGGGGGTGGGTCGGTAGCCTCTGGCCGATGACGACGCGCGGCTGCTTCGTGGTGCTGGACGGTCCCGATGGGGGCGGCAAGACGACCCAGGCCCTGCGCTTGGTGCGCCGCCTCCAGGCGGCAGGTCGCGACGTGCTGCACGTGCGCGATCCCGGCAGCACCGTCGTCGGCGAGCGCATTCGCGACGTCCTGCTCGACCCCGCTCTGGGTGAGGTGGTCCCGATGTGCGAGATGCTGCTCTACCAAGCTGCGCGAGCGCAGCTGGCACGCGGCACGATCGGGCCCGCGCTGGACGCCGGGCGCGACGTCGTGTGCGAGCGCTGGCACTACGCGACCACGGCCTACCAAGCCTTCGGTGGCGGGGTTCCGCGCGAGGCCGTGGTGCTCACGAGCGAGCTCGCCACGGGGGGCGTCGAGCCGCACGCCGCCCTGCTCCTCGATGTGGCGGCCGACGTCGCCGCCCAGCGCATGGACCGCCCCAAGGACCGCATCGAGGCACGTGCCCGCAGCTACCGCGACCGCGTGGCCGAGGGCTTCCGCGAGGTGTTCGCCGAGGACCCGTCCCGGCGACACGTGATCGACGCGTCCGCGTCTCCGGACGAGGTCGAGGCCGCCATCTGGCGACATGTGGAGCCGCTGCTGTCGGGGGAGCCGCGTCCATGACGGCTGCCGTGGACCCCGCGGAGCCCTTCCCGGTCCTGGGCGACCGCGGACCGCGTCTTGCCGCGGCCTTGTCTGCGGGGCGCGTGCCACCGGCTTGGATCGTGGCGGGGCCCGACGAAGAAGCCGGCGACGTGCTGGCGCTCGAGATCGCCACGTGGCTGACGGAGCCCGAGGTCACGCGGCGCGATGCGGTTCGCGCACGCATCCTCGCCGGTGCGCACCCCGACGTGCATCGCGTGCGCCGCGACAAGCCCACGGTGATCTCCGTGGCGGCGCTGTCCGAGCATCTCGAGCGTGCCCACTCGACGCCGCGGGAAGGAGCGCGCCAGGTGTTCATCGTGACCCCGGCCGACGCTCTCGAGCCCGAGGGGATCGCGCGCTACTTGAAGACGCTGGAGGAACCGCCGGACCGCACGACGTTCCTGCTCGTCACGTCGCGTCCCCAACGACTTCCAACGGCCGTGACGAGTCGCTGCCAAGTGCTCGTCGTGCCGCCGCTACCCGCCGCGGAGCTTGCTGCAGCGCTCGTCGCCGAGGGCTTCGACGAGGAGCCCGCACGCGATGCCGCGAAGCGAGCCGGCGGCTCCCTGGCGCGCGCGCGTCGCTTGTTGGACGGCGGGCTGCTCGACGCATTCGATCGCTTCGTCGACCTGGCCCTCGACGTGCAGCCGCGCACGACCGAGGCCGTCGCCATGTTGGATGCGGCTTGCAGGGCGTGCGCGAAGGCCGCCGACGACGTGCCCTTGTTCGTCATCGTCCAAGAGGTCGTGCGCCTTGCGATGGTGCTCGCGCGCGACGTTGCTGCTGGCGAGCTCACCGGTGTGGCAGGTACGTGGGCCGAGCGCGGCGCGACACCGGATGCAGCCCTGGCGTTCGCCGAAGAGGTCGACGAGCTCTCGGGTGCGGCGGCCGTGCACGTCGCGCCGAGCGTCGTGGTGGCAGAGCTGTCGCGTCGGCTGCGACGTGCCGCGGGCACGAAGCGCACGAGCCCCTGACGTAGGCATTCGTCAGCGCCCCGGGCCCGCGCCTGTCAGGCATCCGTCAGTTGCCTGCGGGCTCTGCTACGGTTCGGGGCCTCGCTGGACGATTTTGGCTTCGGGCCGAACCAAGCCGCCGGGCTAGGTTGGGCCCTCCCCGGGGAGGCGGGGTCTTCCATGGACAAGGATGCACTCATCCTCAAGCTCGTGCGTGCGTATCCGCGGTTCCGGCCGGAGGCGTACCACTTCGTCTTCGAGGCCCTCGACTACACGCTCGAGGTACGTGGTGGCACGCGCCGCCATGTGACGGGCCAGGAGATCATGGAAGGCGTACGCCGCTTGGCCCTCGAGCGGTTCGGCTATCTGGCGCGTCCCGTCTTGGCAGCGTGGGGCGTGCACGCGACGGCCGACTTCGGCGAGATCGTGTTCCAGCTCATCGACGTCGACCTGCTGCAGCGCACGGCCGACGACCGACGCGAAGACTTCGTCGGCCTCTACGACTTTGCCGAGGCCTTTGATCATGCTTTCGACGACGACCTCAGCCACGTCGAGATTTAGTACGTGTGATGCCCGGGGTACGGGCGTGCGGCTTGCCAGATGCTCGGTCCCGCACCGCCATCGGCTCCTCGAGTGAACAGACCACGAGTCGTCGCCGATGGCGGCGCGCTACCGTCGCCCTGGCAACCCGATTCGTGTCGAGAGCGACTTGATCCGATCGGCGTCCGCGCCTCCTTGATCGAATGCACGTGGGACGAGCCGGGTGAGATCTTTGCTTCACGCTCCCTTGGGTGGGGACACCTCAGTGCGCTTTGCCGCGTGAAGAGGAGATCTCACCGGGCTCGGTACGCGAGCCACAGGGGACCCGAACCGCACCCACCCGGCGCCTCGCGGACTCGTCGCGTGAAGAGGAGATCTCACCGGGCTCGGTAGGCGAGCCAAAGGGAACCCGATCCACAGGCATCGTCCGCATCCGATACGCGAGCCACAGGGATCCCGAACCACGGACATCGTCCGCATCCGATACGCGAGCCCCAGGGATCCCGATCAACAGGCCATCTGCCTACGCCAGGGGAGGAGCCTGGGAATTCTTCGACGAATCGCCGCGAGAGGCCTGCGCACGTCGGCAGGCGCTCGGCGATTCGTTGAAGGAATCCCTGGCTCCGTAGACGGGCTCCAGGGACCTCGATCCACGGACCGAGGTCGACCCATGGTCCGACGGCGGGCGAAGGGGCTACTCCCGCCAGCCGGCCAGGAGGAGGTGGCGGCCGGAGCGGGGGCCGTCGCGGCGGAAGCTGTGCCAGGCGGGGTCGGTGTAGGTGCAGATCGGGGCGCGGGAGAGGTGGTCGGGGGCGAGGCCCGCGGCGAGGAGCTGGGCCTCGAGGAGCACGCCGAGGTCCACGCCCGCGTGGCCGGGGCGGGTGGGCGTGACGGCGCGGTCGTAGGCGGCGGCGTCGACGGTTCGGGCCAGGGCCTCGAGGACGGGCTCGTCCACTTCGTACGAGCGGCCCGAGATGCCGGGGCCGATCCACGCACGGACCTGCGTGGGCTCGGCGCCCAGGGCGATCAGCGCGTCGAGGGCGCGGAGCACGATCCGCTCCGCCGTGCCCCGCCAGCCGCTGTGGACCAGGGCCAGGCGGCGGCCGCCGGGGTCCACGACCAGCACCCCGGGGCAGTCGGCCCCCAGCACGCCACCGAGGAGCCCGGGGCGGTCGAGGAGCAAGGCGTCGCAGGGCGTGCCGACACAGTCGGGTCCCCGCACGTGGTGCACGGCCGCGCCGTGGACTTGCTTGGGCGTGACGAGGGCCGGGAAGCCGAGGCGACGGGCGATGTCCGCCCGCGCGACCGCGTCCACGGCGGGGCGGCCCAGCGCACCGTGGACGAGGCCCGGGATGTCCTCCAGGGCCTCGTCGTGCAGGAGCGCCCCCGCGAGATCGGGGGCGTCGTCGATCACCGCGTGGCGGCCTCGGCGGCCTTCTTGTCCGACGTCTCGAGCATGGCCGGGACGAAGGCAAGGCCGTCGATGTCACCCAGCTTCACGCCGAGCTCCTGGGCCAACACCTGCAGCGCGCGCTGCAGCTGGAGATCGTCGACGACGTCGCCGACGAGCTCGCGGCCGTGGGCGTTGCCAACGACGCGCCGTGTGTGGAAGCGGACGAGCCAACGCACGGCATCGCGGTCGAGCTTGGTGTCGAGGCCGGCGTAGAACGCCTCGAAGCCGGGGTAAGCGTCGGGGTCGTTGCCGTCACTGCGCGCCAGCTCCTCCATGCGATCGGGCTGCTCGGCGTAGAGCTTGTTGACGTAGTCACGCACGGCCGGCGTGCCCTCGAGCTTGCGCTGCTCGTGGATCTCCCAGAAGTCGAAGTCGCCGTCGGGGCGCTGCCCCACGTCCACGGCGATGCCGCCCACGCGCTCGATGCGCCCGTCGACCACCTTGAGCTCGCCGTTGGGGTTGAAGCCGCTGGGGGTCAGGTAGCGGGCCACGGTCATCTTGACCGTGCCGCCCGGATCCCACTTGCCGTTGCCGTTGGCGTCTTCGAAGGGCTCGGCCGGGTCCCAGGCACCATTGCCGTTGTCATCGGCGAAGGGCTCGCCCCGGTCGTACGTCCCGTTGCCGTTCTCGTCGGTGAAGCGCTCCGCCGGGTCGTACTCGTGGTTCTCGCGCATGACGATGGTGAAGGGCTCGCCTTCGTCCCACTGCTGGTTGCGGTTGCGGTCCTCGAAGCGGCGCACGGCACGCGGCTGGTCGGTGAAGGTCTCGCCGGGGCGGCTGGCCAGCGGGAGCGGCACCTGGGCGGTGCCCTTGCCGTAGGTCATCTGACCGACCAGCTTGGCGCGACCCGTGTCCTTGAGGGCGCCCGCGAGGATCTCGGCAGCGCTGGCCGTGGACTGGTTGACGAGCACCACGACGGGCAGGTCGGGACGCTTGTCGCCGCGGCCGTCCGAGACATGGCGGCGCTCGGGCCAGATGCCCTGCCGCCCCGTCTCCGTGACCACCGTGGTGCCCTCGGGCAGGAACTGGCTGGCGATGTCCACCGCACTCCGCAGGTAGCCACCGGTGTTGCCACGCAGGTCGATGATGAGGCCCTTGACGCCGTCACGCTGGAAGTCGTCGAGCACGCGGCCGACCTCGTCGGCCGTTTCCTCGCTGAAGTGCTGCAGCTGCACGAAGCCGATCCCGCCGGGCAGCACGTCGTAGGCCGTGGTGGGGATCGTGATGCGCGCGCGCGTCAGCGTGTACTCGCGCGGTTCGGTCCAACCGGGCCGGACCACCGAGATGCGCACCTTGGTGCCCGCCGGACCGCGCAGCAGCTTGACGCACTCGTCGGCGGTGAGGCCGAGCGTGGGCGTGTCCTCGACCATGACCACGATGTCGCCCGCGCGCAGGTCCGCGTTGTAGACGGGCCCGCCGTAGATGGGTCGGGAGATGGTGAAGCGTTGACCGTTGTCGGGGTCGTTCTGGACGTAGGCTCCAATGCCGCCGTAGGACGGGTCGAGACTATCCATCAGCTCGCCGTAGGCCTCGGGCGACATGTAGGTGGTGTGCTCGTCCAGCGCCTTCGTCAGGCCGGCCGCCGCTGCGTCCTCGAGCTTGCGTCGATCGCGCACCTTGTCGGGGAACGCGTAGGCCTCGCCAAGGCGGTTCCAGATCTCGTCGAGCAGCGGCCAGCCGCTGTTCGCCATGGGCTCGACCGGCTTGCTCGGCTCGGGCGCCGGCGCCGCGCGGTCGGCCGCGGCCTCGAGGTTCTCGATGACGCGCTGGCGCTGCAGCAGGCTGATCAGGAGCTGGGCGCTGCGCCCGCGCTCCGTGGGCTCGTCCTTGAGCTCGTTGAGGACGCCGCGGGCATCCCCGATGGCGCCGATCTCACCCAGCGCGAGCGCCCCGAGGGCCCTCAGGTCGGGATCCGTGCTGGCCAGGAAGTCGAGCATGACTTCCTTGCCCTTCATCTTGCTGCTGCGGTTGAGGTCCCAGAGGGCCTTGGCCATGGCCAGCTTGGTGTGCGGGTCCAGCTCGAGGTCGATGCGCTCCTCGATCCAGTCCGCGTCTTCGGGCTCGCCCTCGTTCCCGATCACGGAGAGCGCGGCCGCGCGCAGTGCGCCGGGCACGTCCGTGTTCCCGGCCACGCTGCGCAGGACTTCGAGCCCACGGATGTAGTCCTCGAGCAGGACCAGGGCGCGGCCGATGGCCAGACGCCGGCCGGGGGTGGCATCGGTCTCGGCCTTGTGCAGGGCGGGCAAGGCCGCCGTGTCCAGCTGCTTCAGGCGGGTCGCGAGCAACCACACGGCGCGCACGTCGTCGCCGGGGTCATCGCGGAGGAGGTCCTCGACCTTGCGGGCGGCGGCGCCCTCCTCGATCTCGTCGGCTCCTGTCGGCACGACGAGCGCCGGCAGCAGCAGCAGGGCCACGACAAGGGTTCGCACGAGATGGCGCATGGGGTCTCCGGAAGCTACGAGGCCGCTCATCCTAGCCCTATCCGCCGGGCTGCCACCCCCCGAGGGACGGGACGCGGCGGGATCGCCCGGGGGCGGGACGGGGGGCTCTCATCGCGGTGTGACGTCGCCGCGCGGGCGCTCGGGTGCTGCCGAGGCGCCGTCGTCGCGGTCGAGCAGCAGGATCAAGGTGCCGAGCGCGGTCACGTAGGCGTCGGTCCCGTCGCGGAACACGCCCGGCATGGAGGCCGCCATGCCGGGGATGGGCTCGTCGTCGTCCGTGGCGCCGAACGTGTCGCCGCGGCAAGGGCACGGCAAGCGTCCATCGTCCCGTTGGCCGTCAAGCAGGGCCGGGAGGTGTGCCTTGCGAAAGTCCGCCCAGGCGCGAGGTCCTCGGGCGCGCGCGAGCAGGGCGCCGAACCACAGGCCGAGCATGCTGCTTCCGTGGCCCTCCGACAGCAGGTCGACGTGGTCGTCGACCTGCTGCAGCGCTCGCACTTGGTGGCGGTGTGTCCAGGGCACGCCCCAGGCGTGCAGTGCATACGCGGCGCCCGCAGCGCGGGGGACGCCGGTGGGATCGCGGTGCGCGCTGCGCTGGCTCGTGTCGTAGGGCTGCAAGCCCTCGGGTAGCTGCGACGCCACGAGGTGGTCCACGGCGCGCTGGCCAACACCGTCGATGGCCGGTCCGAGCCGTTCCCGGGCGTGGCCGAGGGCGGCCAGCACGACGTACGTCGAGGACACGAGCGTCGAGGGGTAGCCGAGCGGCACGTCGAAGGGCAGTCCGTCGTCCGCGCCTTGGGGGAGCGGGTTGATGCGCCCGTGGCCAAAGCCGCCGTTCTCGTCTTGCGCGTCGGCCAGGAGCTGCGCGAGGCGTCGCAGCGAGGAGCGGGGAGCGCGCGCCCGTGCCACGGAGGTGTCCGCCTCGGCCAGGAACCACATGGCGAGGGCAGCCGGCCACGTGTACTGGACGAGATGACGGCTCGAGGCCAAGCCGTGTCGCGGCGGGAGCTCGGCGGGCTTGGCAGCGCGCGCCTCCACGACGTCCAGCCAGTGTTCGAGGTAGCGACGTGCCTTGGCGGCAGCACCGTCGCGACGGCGGGCCTCGCGCGTGGGGCCGCGCGACTTCAACTCGATCAGGCCGTAGAGCGCGACGGTGAAGGGCTTGCGCGGTGTGCCCTCGCTCTCGGCGAGCGCGAAGACGTGGTCGTCGAGCCACGCCCGAGCCTTGGTGATCGCGCGCTCACGACGCTCGGCCAGCTCGTCACCTCGCGGCTTGGGTGCAGCGGCAGCGGGGCGTGAAGCGAGCGGCATCAGGCTGAGCCCGGCGAGGGCGGCCGCGAGGAAGGTGCTCGTGCTCACGCGGGCCCGCGGTCGGGGGCGCTGCGTGTCGGAACGTCGGTGCATGGGACCCTCCGAGGCCCCCTACGCGCGTGCCCGCCCGCGCGTTGGCACGTGACCGATCGCGCTCCGGATGCGAGGCAGGCTCCGTGAGCGACGTCGGCTTCGCACGGACCGTGGGCGCCACCCTGCTTGGCACCGAAGCACGCTTGGTCGACGTGCAAGTCGCCTTGGCCCGCCGCGAGCAGGGCGGCGAGCGCACGTTCCGCATCGTCGGTCTGCCGGACATCGCCATGCGCGAGGGACGCGAGCGGATACGCGCTGCGCTCCAGGCGGGTGGATGGGGCTGGCCCGACACACGCGCCACGGTCAACCTGGCGCCCGCGGCCGATCGCAAGCAGGGCGCGGCGCTGGACCTGGCCATCGCGCTAGGGCTCTTGGGCTCCCTCGGCCACCTGCGCGCTCGGGGGCGCCTGGCCCAGGTGCTGTGCGTGGGCGAAGTTGCCCTCGATGGCTCGATCCGCCCGGTGCGCGGCGTGCTGGCAGCGGTCGAGGCGGCACGGCGTGCACGCTTGACGGCAGCGTTCGTCCCGCGGGCCAACGCAGCCGAGGCGGCCGCGGTCGAGGGCGTCACCGTCTACGCCATCGACGACGTGCTCGGCGCGGTGGAGCACCTGGAGGGGGTGGCTCGCCTCGAGCCCACGCAGGCGCCGCCCTGGTCGCCCCGACATGGCGTGCCGACGCACACCGAAGTCCGCGGGCAAGCGCAGGCCGTTCGTGCGGCCTGGGTGGCAGCCGTTGGCGGTCACAACGTGCTGCTCGTCGGCCCGCCGGGCTCCGGGAAGACCATGCTGGCCCGCGAGGTCCGAGGCCTCCTCCCGCCGCTGTCGCGCGAGGAGGCTCTCGAAGTGAGCCGCGTGCACAGCGCCGCGGGGCTGCTGGCCGGCGGTCTGGTTCGCCAGCGTCCCTTTCGCGCGCCGCATCACACGGCGAGCCTGCCGGGCTTGGTGGGGGGCGGCTCACCGCCGCGCCCGGGAGAGGTCAGCCTGGCGCACCGCGGCGTGCTGTTCCTCGACGAGCTGCCCGAGTTCGCACGGACCTCGCTCGAGGCCCTGCGGCAGCCTCTCGAGGACGGATCCCTCGTCGTGAGCCGCGCAGCGGCACGCGTCCGCCTGCCCAGCAGTGTGGTCCTCGTGGCCGCGATGAACCCCTGTCCCTGCGGCTGGCAAGGGGTGGGCAGTCGCTGCCGATGCGGCGTGCGTGAGATCGCGCGCTACCAGGCACGCATCTCGGGGCCACTTCGCGATCGCTTCGACCTCTGCGTCACGACCCGACCCGTGGACCCGGCCGAGCTGGTCGGCCCGCCGCCCGAGGCGCCCTTCACCGCGAGCCAGGTCGCGGCTGCGCTTGCGCGCCAGGCCATGCGCTGTCGGTCCCTGGGCCCTGGCCTCTACGCCAACGCCCAGCTCCCTCCCTCCAGCTTGCCGGGCATCGTGCAACCCACGCCAGCGGCCCTGGAGCGCCTGGTGCGCGCCACGCAAGCCCTCGGCCTGTCGGGTCGGGCCGTGCACCGAACGCTGCGCGTCGCGCGCACGCTGGCCGATCTCGCCGACCTCGAGACGATCCAGCCCCAGCACGTCGACGAGGCGCTGGCGTTGCGCCTCTGATGCCCTCACCGCTGCGATAGCCTCGCCATCCCCAGCTCGCTGGGTACGGGAGGCGAGGATGAAGACCGCGTGGACAACGCTCGCCGTGTTCGCGGTGGCACTGACACATGCCTCGTCTGCAGTCCGGTCGGGAGACGAGCAGCCCCTTACGCTCGATGTCGAGGCGTTGCGCTCGGCCTACGAACAACACGTGGCCACGCTGGGTTGCGAGACGCTCGAGGCTGACTATCCCAAGATCGTCCGTGATCTGCGAAGCGGACAGCAGGATCGGGAGTCCATCGCCTGTCGAATGCTCGCGCACTGCCGCGATCCACGCGCAATTCCCTGGCTTGTACCCCTCCTGGATGGCGCGTCGGGCTCGACGCGCGCCTGGGCGGGAAGCGCGATCTCGTGCATCGTTTCGGAGTGCGCCTTGATGCGCCGCGATCCCGAGCAGCTCGGACGAATCGCCCTGCAGCCGAGGCGACCGGGCGACCCTGACCTGCGCCCATTCACCTGGCTCGCAGTCAAGATGATGAGAGCCCCGGAGGCAGCCAACCTCCGCAGCTACGGCGCGGACGTTGCGCGCTACGTCGAGGCCCGGGAGCTGGCCCCTGACCTCCGCAAGCTGCTGGACAGCAGGCACCCTGCGGTGCGAAACGCGGCGGTGTTCGCGCTCCAGGGCTTGGGGTTCGAGGTCGATGAGGCCGCCGTGCTCGGCCCGCTCCACCCCATCCCCAGGAACGTGGCTCCTCCGGAGGTCCCCGGGAACGTCGCGCCGGCGAAGTAGGGCCAAGGCCATCACCCCAGCCGAGCGCCGTGGGTGCGCGCCCGTCGCTCAGAGGTCCACGACGCGCTCGTGCTCGGTGATGTGCGGACGCTCGGCGTCGACGGCACCCGTCACGCCGGTGGGCTCGAAGCCGCGTGAGGCATAGAGGCGGACGGCGCCCGGGTTCGCGTCACCCACGTCCAGGTACAGTCGCCGGTGACCCGCCTCGCGCGCCCACGCGACCACGGCATCGACCAAGCGTCCGCCGACACCGCGGCCCCGCGCCTCGGGCGCCACCCACATTCCGAACAGGCCGATCTTGGTCGAGGGCGGTCGGTAGGGGCTTCCGCCCGCAATGCCCACGGGACGTCCCGCCGCCAGCGCCAGGAAGGTGGCGGCGTGCTCGCGCCCGGCGAACGCCGCCCACTCCTCCGGCGTGCGGTCCTTCTCATGCTCGAAGGTGGAGCCGAACGCATCGGGGTCTTCCCGGAGCGCCCGCAGGCGGACCTCGCGGACCAGGGCGTGGTCCGCGGCGGTGACGCGATGGAGGTGGATCTCGGCGTCGTCGCGCATCGCACCACCGTACGCCTGGGCGTGGGCGGGACGTACCATCCGGTGATGGACAGCGAGCGACTCACACACGCCGACGAGGCCGGCGAGGCACGCATGGTCGACGTGGGCGGCAAGGCCGTCACGGCCCGACGTGCGCTTGCCCAGGCGCGCGTGCGGATGGCGCCCGCGACCTTCGTGCTCGTACGGGACGGACGCACGGCCAAGGGCGACGCCCTGGCCGTCGCGCGCCTCGCGGGCATCCAAGGGGCCAAGCGCACCGCGGACTTGATCCCGCTGTGCCACCCGCTCGGCCTGGACCACGTCGACGTCCGCTGCGAGCTCGAGGCCCCCGACGCCGTCCGCATCATTGCCGAGACACGCGTCACGGCGCGCACGGGCGTGGAGATGGAAGCGCTCACGGCAGCCGCCGTCGCCGCGCTCACGCTCTACGACATGGTCAAGGGCGTGGACCGCACGGCCTCCATCGAAGGACTCCACTTGCTCGAGAAGGACGGGGGCAAGAGCGGCTCCTGGCGGCGCCCAGGCGTCGGGGAGAGCGCATCGTGACGAGGCGGACGTGGTCGGTGGCCGTGGCCGGTGCAACCGGAGTCGTGGGCGAGGAAATCCTCGCCATGCTCGACCAGCGTGATTTCCCCGTGGGTTCGCTACGCCTCATGGCGTCAGCACGCAGCGCCGGGAAGCAGGTCCGGTGGCGCGATCACGACGTCGTCGTCGAGGACTTGGCGACGGCCGACTTCCACGGTGTGGACTTCGCGTTCTTCAGCGCGGGGAGTGCGCAGGCTGCGCACGCGCGCCGTGCAGCCGAGGCAGGCGCGACCGTCATCGACAACAGCTCGGCGTTTCGCGAGGACCCCTCCATCCCGCTCGTGGTGCCGCAGGTCAACCCTCACGACCTCGACGGCTTGCGCGTTCCCGGGGATCGTCCGCGGCCGGGTCTGGTGGCCAACCCCAACTGCTCCACGATCCTGTTCGTGATGGCGGTCGCGCCCCTCGAACGCCACGCCAAGATCGAGCGCGCCGTGGTGTCCACGTACCAGGCCGTGTCCGGCAGTGGCGCCAAGGCGCTGGACGAGCTCGCCCGGCAGGGTGAGCAGGAGCGCACGGGCCAGCCGCTCGAAGCGGCCGTCTACCCCAAGCCGATCCACGGCAACGTCCTGCCCTTCGTGCAGGCCTTCACCGACGACGGCACCACGACGGAAGAACGCAAGCTGGTCCGCGAGAGCCGGCGCCTCCTCGGCCGCCCCGACCTGCGGCTGACGGCAACCTGCGTGCGCGTCCCCGTGCGCCGCGCCCACTCCGAGGCCGTGAACCTCGTCTTGGAGCGCCCCGTGACGCCGGAGCAGGCCCGCGCCTGGATCGCTGCGGCCCCCGGCGTGCGTCTTGTCGATGACCCGGCCACGCTCGCCTTTCCCACGCCCCGGGACGCCGACGGCCAGGACGACGTGTTGGTCGGTCGGGTGCGCCGGGACCCTTCGCACGAGCGGGGTCTGGACCTCTGGCTGACGGGTGACCAGGTGCGCAAGGGAGCCGCCCAGAACGCCATCGAGATCGCCGAGGAGCTGCTCCGCGGCTGAGCCTCGGGCCCGGGGGGGCCAGCCTTGGAGGCCTCCCGGCACGGGGATAGGATCGGGCCGCCGAAGCGCTGTCGCATGGGGCCCCGGGGCTGGCGCGTGGCTGACGGACACCTCCCTGGGGGTGCCCGACGGACGCGTGTGCACGCCGGACCGCCCGTTGCCGGTCGCGGAAGTGGGCTCCACGACGGGTGCCCCGGCGGAGGCTGCTCGATGGACCATCAGGAGCTCAGGCGGCTCGTCAGGCTGATGAACAAGAACGGCCTCGTCGAGGTCGAGCTTGAACAGGAAGGCTGGCGGGTCCATCTGCGCAAGGCCGAGGCGCCTTCCGCCCCGCTGGTGACCTACGCGCAGCCTGCGTATGCGCCTCCGCCCCCCGGCGCGATGCCCGCGCCAGCCGCCCCGGCGGCCGACGGCGCCGCGGCGCCTTCCGGACCCCCGCCCGGCACGAAGGACATCCCCTCGCCGATGGTGGGCACCTTCTACCGACGCCCGAGCCCTGATGCCGAGCCGTACGTCGAGGTCGGCGACCGCGTCTCCGCGCAGACGGTCGTGTGCATCGTCGAGGCCATGAAGGTCAACAACGAGATCCAGGCCGAGCTGTCGGGCGAGATCCTCGAGGTGCTTGCCGAAGACGGTCAGCCCGTCGAGTACGGCGAGCCCCTGTTTCGCGTGAAGGTCGCCTGAGCGCATGTTCCAGCGCGTCCTGATCGCCAACCGAGGCGAGATCGCGCTGCGGGTCATCCGCGCGTGCCGCGAGCTCGACGTGGAGAGCGTGGTCGTCTACTCGCAGGCCGACGCGGGGGCTCCGTACCTCGAGCTGGCCGACGAGGCGATCTGCATCGGACCGGGCCCCAGCGCCAAGTCCTACCTCTCGATCCCCAACATCATCAGTGCGGCCGAGATCGCCGACGTCGACGCGGTGCATCCGGGGTACGGGTTCCTCTCGGAGAACTCGCACTTCGCCGAGATCTGCCGGGCCAACAACATCGAGTTCATCGGACCGGACGTGGCCACGATCCGCCGCGTCGGTGACAAGGCGGAAGCCAAGGCCGCGGCCGTGGCCGCCGGGATTCCGGTGGTCGAAGGCAGCGACGGCCCCGTGAACAACGACGAGGAGGCCCTCGAGGTCGCCCGCAAGGTCGGCTACCCGGTGCTCATCAAGGCGGTCAGCGGCGGTGGGGGGCGCGGCATGCGCGTCGCCCACAACGACATGAGCCTGGTGACCAACCTGCAGACGGCCCGCACCGAGGCGCAGGCCGCGTTCGGCGACGCCAACGTCTACATCGAGAAGTACATCGAGGACCCGCGTCACGTCGAGATCCAGATCCTCGGCGACAAGAAGGGTGACGTCATCCACCTGGGCGAGCGCGACTGCTCCGTCCAGCGCCGGCACCAGAAGGTCATCGAGGAGAGCCCCAGCCCGGCGCTTGGCAACGACCTGCGCACCAAGATGGGCCGCGCGGCCGTCAAGCTGGCCAAGAGCGTGGGCTACCACGGCGCGGGAACCGTCGAGTTCCTCGTCAGCGGCAAGAGCTTCTACTTCATCGAGGTCAACGCCCGCATCCAGGTCGAGCATCCCGTCACCGAGCTCGTCACCGGCATCGACCTCATTCGCGAGCAGATCCGCATCGCCTCCGGTGAGACGCTGGGTCGCAAGCAGCAGCACGTCAACTTCCGTGGGCACGCCATCGAAGTGCGCATCAATGCCGAAGACCCCGACCGGAACTTCGCTCCGTCGCCGGGCCTCGTCACCAGCTACCGGCCCGCGGGCGGCCCGGGCGTGCGCATCGACAGTCACGTCGTGTCGGGCTACCGCATCCCGCCCTACTACGACAGCATGATCGCCAAGGTGCTGGTGCACGCCGATACGCGCGACGAGGCGATCCTGCGGATGCGTCGGGCCATGGACGAGTACAAGGTCGACGGCGTCAAGACCAACCTCGGCCTGCATCGCCGCATCTTGCGCAACGCCTACTTCCAGCGCGGCGAGTACAGCACGCGCTTCCTCGACGAGCTGTTGTCGGCATGAGCGGACCGGGCTCACCGTTCCCCTCCGGGAGCCACCTCGTCATCACGGGTGGCGCCGGGTTCGTCGGCAGCCACATGGCCGACCGTCTCCTCGAGCGGGGCCACCGGGTCACCGTGGTCGACAACCTGTGCACCGGCCGCCACGAGAACATCGCGCACAACGCGGGAAACGAGCGCTTCGCGTTCATCGAGCAGGATGTCTGCACGCCGCTGACGGTGCCAGGTCCCGTGGCCTGCGTGCTGCACTTGGCGAGCCCCGCGAGCCCCGTCGACTTTGCCCGCATGCCGCTCGAGATCCTGCGGACCGGAAGCCAGGGTACGGAGCGAGCCCTCGAGCTGGCCGAGGAGAAGGGCGCCCGCTTCCTGCTCGCGAGCACCAGCGAGGTCTACGGCGATCCCGAGGTGTTCCCGCAGCCCGAGTCGTACTGGGGTCGCGTCAACCCCATCGGCCCGCGCAGCGTCTACGACGAGGCCAAGCGCTACGCCGAAGCCCTCACCATGGCGTGGCGCCGGCACCGTGGCGTGTCCACGCAGATCGCGCGGATCTTCAACACGTACGGCCCCCGCATGCGTCCCGATGACGGGCGCGTCTTGCCCGCCTTCGTCGGCGCGGCGCTGGCCGGCCAGCCGCTGCCCGTGCACGGCGATGGCACGCAGACGCGGAGCTTCTCGTACGTCGACGACACCGTCGAAGGTCTCCTGGCCGTCGCGCAGCACGGCGACGGCGAGCCCGTCAACGTGGGGGCCCCGGGGGAGCTGTCCATCCTGCAGTTCGCCCACCTCATCGCAGAGCTGGCCGGTCACCCGGGCGCCGTGCTCCACGAGCCGGCCAACGCGGACGACCCCCAGCGGCGCGAGCCCGACGTGACCCGCCTGCTGGCGCTGGGCTGGACGCCCAAGGTGGCTCTGCGCGAGGGTCTCGCCCGCACCCTGGCGTGGTTCCGGGCGCAGGCGGACGAGGTCGCGCGCCAGGCCTGATCGCCCGCTGGAGGGCCTTCGCGCCGGGAAAACGCTTCGCCCCAGGCCGCGCATGGCCTACCTTTCCCGGCCACCTTGGGGGTGCCACGCCCCGCTTTCCTGCTGGTGGATGAGGAGCTGGGATGGCCAAGTACCTGGTGACGGGCGGCGCGGGCTTCATCGGCTCCAACCTCGTCGATGCGCTGGTTGCCAGCGGCGACAAGGTCGTCGTGCTCGACGACATGAGCACGGGCTCGCGCAAGAACCTCCAGGACCAGCGCTCCACGGACGTCAAGGTCATCGAGGCTGACATCCGCGACGAGAAGGAGGTCCGCAAGGCCGCCAAGGGCTGCGACTACCTCCTCCACCTCGCGTGCCCCCCCGGTGTCGAGCCGTCCGTGCAGGACCCCAAGACGGCGATCGAGATTGCCGCGGTCGGCACGCTCAACTGCCTGATCGCCGCGCGCGACATGAAGGTCAAGCGCGTCGTGTTCGCGTCGAGCGCCGCCGTCTACGGCGAGAGCCCGGTCCTCCCCAAGGAGGAGAACATGCTCCCCACGCCCTACGCGCCGATCGGCGCCGGGGCGCTCATGGGTGAGGAGCTGACGCGCGTCTTCTACACCACGTACCGCCTCGAGACCGTGTCGCTCCGGCTCTTCAATGTGTACGGGCCGCGCCAGTCCATCGAGGGCCCGCACGGCGGCGTGGTTGGCGCGTTCTGCGCTTCGATCCTGCGCGGCGAGAACCCGACCGTCTTCGGCGACGGCAAGCAGTCGCGCGACTTCATCTACGTCTCCGACGTCATCGAGGCCTTCCGCCTCGCGTGCGTCGCGCCCAAGGCCGAGGGCGAGGTCTTCAACATCGCCTCGGGCAGCCGACTCAGCGTCGGTGGCCTGATCACGATGTTCGGGACCATGCTGGAGCGCGAGATCACGCCGACCTTCGTCGATGCGCGATCGAGCGATGTCCGCCACGGGCTTGCCGACATCGTGAAGGCACAGGAAGTCCTGGGCTTCCGGCCCCGCGTGCGCATCGCCGAGGGCCTCGCCAAGACGCTGCTCTGGTACAAGAAGAACCTGCCGAAGACGTCGCGAGCACGCGCGAAGGCCTAGGGGATCGAGCGCTCGACGCCCTGCCGCAAGGCGGGACGTGGCTCCCCATCCCCGCCCTTGCGAGAACGGTCACCAGGTGCCGGCCTGGTCCATCGGGCGGCGCCGGATCGGCGTTCCGGGGCATGCTCCGCGAGCCGGGTAGCGAAGCTCTCGTTCCCTGCGCCCGGGTACGTCCCACCGCGAAGGGTCTGCGTCCTTGCATCCGCCCTCGTCGTCCTCCAACCCGGTCCAGCTGCCGCCCGGCCGGCCAGACCCGGCTGTCCTCGGTGGCGTGCGCCCCGCGGGGGGCGGTGCCGTGCTCGCAGCCCTCGCGCTGGCCGGCCTGGTCGTACGCGCCGAGGCCTTCCACCTCCCGCTGCTCGGCGCGGGTGCCGACGTGGCCGCCGCCACGCGTGGCCTGGGTGAGGCGCGCTTGGCCGCCCCCGCGGGCGGGGGGCTGCTCACCGCCTGGATCGCCTTGGTGTTCGACGCGCTTGGGCTGTCGCCCACCACGGCCGTGCGCCTCGTCGAGACCCTGGCGGGCGCCGCGCTGGCGCCCGTGGCCGCCGTGTTGGCCCGACGCGTCGGGGCGCGAAGCGCCACGGCGGTCGTCGTGGGCCTGCTGACGTTGTTCCATCCGTCGCTCTCGATCGCCGCCGGGGGAGCCGCAGATCACGGGTTGGCCCTGGCAACGCTCCTGTTCACCCTGGCGTTGCTGCGGCGTGATGCGCCCGGTGTGCTCGCGGCGCGCCACGTGGGCGTGGCGGGCCTGCTCGTGGCGGTGGGCGCACCGCATGGAGCCATCGCAGCCGCACCGTTGCTCGTGCACCATGCGCGGCGCGAGACGAGCCCGACGCTCCGTTGGACTCCCGGCGCCCTTGCGCTGCTCGCCTTCGTCGTGCTGCCCGGTGCGCGGGGCACGCAGCTGGCCGGCGCGGGCCTCGGTGCTTCGCTCCTCGCCCTCGTGCTCGTCGTCGCTGGGCCGCTGGGCGGCGGCCTTCCGTTCGCCCTGCGGGGGGCTGTGGGCGCGCCGGGACGCGTCGTGGGTCAGGGCCCGACCGTGGCCGCCGCGCTGCTCTACGTGCTTGCCGAGCTGCTCGCCCCTGCAGCGCCCTCGGCGGGCCCCTTGGCCGTCGCTCCCCTGGTCGTTCCCCTCCTGCTGGTCGTGGGCGCTCGGGGCATCGCGCGCTTCGGCGCGGTGTGGGCCTCGCAGCTGCGCTTGCTGACCTTGGCCCTGGGTGCGGCGTCGACGCTCGTGCTCGCCGTACCGGCCGCCGGGCGCCTCCTGCCCGCAGGCTCCGAGACCACGGCCGCACGCGCACGCTGGTTGGAGCGGGCGACCGAGCTGGCGGCCGAGGCGGCGGGTCCCGGGGGCTTGGTCGCGTTCGCCGCTCCCGAGTCCGAGGCCGTGCGCGCCAGCGCAGCCGACGACCTTCCCGACGGCCTGGACGCGGCGTCGGAGCGTGCCTTCTCCGGCGAGCGCGGCGCGGGGCACCTGAAGGTCTTCGAGGCGCAGGCCTTCGACGGCGAGCGCACGCTCGGCGTCGTCGCACCGGTCGGGGCATTCGCGCCGGTGCAGGCGCTGGGCGACGGCGCCGTGCTCTTCCGCTTCACGGCCGTGGATACGTTCGGCCCGTTCGCGGTCCTCCGCGGGCGACGCGACTGAGCGCTGCGATCGCGTGGTCGGCGGGGGCCCACCGCCAAACAGATGGAGCATGGATCCCGGCGCATCGTCCGTAGGGTGGAGGCCATGCCGACCGCACGGAGCCCGCGCCAACCCGCCGCGCCCGCGTGGGCCCGGGCAACCGATGCCGAGCTGTTGGACCTGCGCTTCAAGGACTTGAAGCTGTCCATGCGGGGCTCGTGGATCGAACCGCTCGTACTCCGGCTCCACCAGGAGATGCGGGCGCGGGGCATCCGCTTCCGCCCCCACGTTTGGTACAGCAACGAGTGGTTTTCGCCCGACGGGGTTCCGGGCATCGCCATTCCCTTCTACCTCGCCCACCCGCGCCTCCTTGCGCTCGAGCGACGCCAGATGGTGGAAGCCGAGGGGGGGACGCGCGACGAAGCCCTGCGCATCCTGCGGCATGAGGCGGGCCATGCGGTGGACACGGCGTGGCGCTTGCGGCGCTCGAGCGGCTGGCGAGGGACCTTTGGCGCGGCCAGTGCGCCGTATCCCGACGTCTACGTGCCGAATCCGCGCAGCGATGCGTTCGTCCAGCACCTGGACGGTTGGTATGCCCAGAGCCATCCGGTGGAGGACTTTGCCGAGACGTTTGCCGTCTGGCTGCAGCCGCGCGGCGGGTGGCGAACGCGCTACGCCGGCTGGAAGGCCATGGCCAAGCTCGAGTACGTGGACCGGACGATGCGCACCTTGGGGTCCACCACCCCGCCCGTGCGCACACGGCGCCAAGTCGACCCGCTCGGACGTCTGGACCTCACCCTCGGGAAGCACTACGCCCGCCGCCGCAGCCACTACGGGCTCGACGGGCAGCACGTCGTGGACGCCGACCTGCGCCGCGTGTTCGGCGCCGACGAAGGCATACGTGCCGCCGAAGCGGCCGCGACGTTCCTCCAGCGTGAGGCCCCGGACCTGCGCCGCCGCGTGGCGGCGTGGACGGGCATGCACCCCTACACCGTCCAGCAGTACTTGCGCGAGATGACCTCGCGGGCGCGTCTCCTGCGCCTCAAGCGTCGGCGGGCGCTGCGCAAGGTGCGGTTGGAGTCGGCGATCCTGCTCACCGTCCAGGTCATGGCGGCGTCGCGAGGACGCGGCCACCGGGTGGCGCTGTGAGGGCCTGGCCATGAAGCATCGTCGCGTGCTCGCCCTGGTGCGTCAGGGGCTCATGCCCCCCGAGAGCCTCGAGGGCGTTCCGGAACGCGAGATCAGCCGCTGGAAGATGGAGTACGACGTCCTCCAAGCGCTCGAGTCGCTGGGCCATGACGTCACCTGCATCGAGGTCGTCGACGAGCTGCGCCTCATCCGCGAAGCCCTCGAAGAGGTTCGGCCCCACATCGTCTTCAACATGCTCGAGGACTTCCACGGCGTGGTGGCCTTCGACGCCAACGTCGTGGCGTACCTCGAGCTGATGCGCATGCCGTTCACCGGCTGCAACTCACGCGGTCTGGTCTTGAGCCGCGACAAGGCGCTGACCAAGAAGATCTGCGTGTACCACCGCCTCCCCGCGCCCCCGTTTGCCGTGTTCCCGCGCGGCCAGCGCGTGCGCAGGCCTCCGCGCCTCGGCTTCCCGCTCATCGTCAAGTCGCTCAACGAGGACGCGAGTGCGGGCATCTCCCAGGCCAGCATCGTGGAGAACGACGAGCAGCTGGCACGCCGCGTGGAGTTCGTCCACGAGCACATCGTGGACGATGCCATCGCCGAGCGCTTCATCGACGGTCGTGAGGTCTACATCGGCGTGCTCGGCAACCAGCGTGCGCAGCTGTTCCCACCGTGGGAGCTGTTGATGGGGGGGCTGCCGTCGGGCAGCGCGCGAATCGCCACCGAGAGCGTCAAGTTCGACCTCGGCTACCAGGAGCGCTACGACATCCGCAGCGACGCGGCCGAGGACCTGCCGCCGGGCTCGGCCGATCGCATGCGCAAGGTGGCCCGCCGCCTGTTCCGCCACCTCGGCATGAACGGCTACGCGCGCTTCGACTTCCGCGTCACGGACGAGGGCGAGGTCTACGTCCTGGAGGGCAACGCCAACCCCGACCTCGCGCATGACGAGGACTTCGCGAAGTCCGCCGCCGCCGCGGGCCTCTCCTACGATCAGCTCATCCACAAGGTTCTTACCCTCGGCCTCCGCTGGCACACGACTAGGTAGGTTTGCGCGACGCGCGGGGTGCGTGGGTGCGGCTCGCCGAGTGCTCGGCGGCGCCGGCGCGATCCGCTCCTCGAGTAGCTCGGCTACGAGTCGTCGCGGATCGCTTGGCGGCGCCTTCGCCCTGACGAGCCGGATCGAGCAGGAAGCGGCCTGTCGCCCGCCGTCGATCGCCGCTGGCAGCGACAGGCGAGACAACCGCGATCGTGATGGGGTGCTTCGCACCCCAGGGGAGGAGCCGGGTGAAGCAACAACTCCTCGCCCCCGTAGGCATGCGCAACGCGGCTGACGTCGCAGCGAGGAGTGGGAGCGCTCACCGGGCTCCGTACACGAGCCACCGGAGCCCCGATCCACGAGCCTCGGCCACACCCCAAGGCACGAGCCGGGTGAGATCTTCCCTTCACGCTCGGGTGGACCACCTCGTCGCGGTGCGCGCCGCCGCGTGAAGTGGAGATCTCACCGGGCTCGGTACACGAACCAAGGCAATCCCGATCTACGGGCCACCCTCGGCCTCGGTGCACGAGCTACAGGGATCTCGAGCTACAAGCCGCGTCCGCACCCCGGGGAAGGAGCCGGGTGAAGCAACAACTCCTCGCTCCGGTAGGCATGCGCAACGTGGCTGACGTCCCAGCGAGGAGTGGGAGCGCTCACCGGGCTCCGTACACGAGCTACCGGGGCTCCGCCCCCCCCAAGCTGCGCCCGCACCCCAAGCCTCGGGACCCGCGCAGGGCATGTGCGAGGGGAGGCCCTCGTCGGTATGTTGGGTCCGCAGGAGGTGCCGTGAGCGGACGACGTCGTTGGCGGGCAGCGCGCTGGTGTTTGGGCGTCGTCGCGGCGTGCGTCGGCTGGATGGTCATCGCACCGGCGGCGAGCGTGCGGGCCGAGGACGAGGCGCCTGCGCAGCTGCCGTCCGATGCGGCCGGTGTGCTGGCGCCGGGCTACGTGGGCGCTGCCGCTTGCGCGCGTTGCCACGCCGAGGCCACGGCGCTGTGGAAGACATCGAGCCACTTCAAGACGTTCCTGCCCGTGGGGCCGCACAACCTGCCCGCGGATGTCGTCTCGGGGGCGACGGTGGAGCATGCGCCCGGGCGAACGACGTGGCGCAAGGACGGAGAGCGCTGGATCGCCCGCACCGTGGGCCCCGAGGGCGAGCTCGTCGACTACCACCTGACCCACGCGGTCGGACGCATGCGCGTGCAGATGTTCATCGCGACGTTGCCAGACGGCCGACGGCAGGTCCTGCCGGCGATGCTGGAGGTTCCGACCGGGACGTGGTTCGACTACACGTACCTGCTCTTCGGCGCACCGGGCCTGGACTGGGACGAGGCGCCCGTCGTCCAGCCCGGGGAGGCCTCGTTCTGGACCGGGACCACCCGCAGCTGGGACAGCAGCTGTGTGCGGTGCCACTCCAGCGGCAGCCGACCGGTCGCAGGCGCCCCGGTCGCCGAAGGTCGGCGCAGCGTCGAACGCGCGCTCGGGACCGACTGCGAGATGTGCCATGGCCCCGGCGCCGAGCACGTCGCCTGGCAGGAGGCGAAGGAGGCGGGGCGAGAGCTGCCGTGCCCGAAGGACCCCGTGCTCCAGCTCGGCGCCCTGCCGACGAATCTCGCCCTCTCTGCCTGTCTGCAGTGCCACATGGAAGCCGACCTGGTCAATCGCGCGTTCCACCCGGGCGAAGACGTCTTCGAGTACGTGGACCCCACGTTGATCATCGATCCGGAGCGGGTCGACCCGCTGGGCCGCGTCACCGAGCTCATCTACGACGGGCTGCCGTTCTCGCTCAGTCGTTGTGCGATCGAGGGGGAGCTGACCTGCTTCACCTGCCACGACCCACACGGCAGCCCACACGCCAGTCAGCTGCGCCTGCCCCCCGGCGACCCGCGCGCCTGCACGACGTGCCACGAGGAGATCGGCGCTGACATCGCGGCCCACACGCATCACGATCCCACCGGCGAAGGTTCGTCGTGTGTCGCCTGCCACATGCCGTTCCTGCGCATCGAGCGTGGGCACGGCTATGTGGCGGATCATTCGATTTCCATCCCGCGGCCGGGCTTGGAGCTCGAGGCGGATCGCCTCGCCGTGGACGCGTGCACGACGTGCCACACGGCGGGGCCCCTGGGGAGCCAGGTCGCTCCGCCTCGAACGACCGCCGAGCTGAAGGCCGCCGCGGACGCGTGGTGGCCGGACATGCCGCCGCTCCCCGCCTGGGTTCGCGCGATTGCGGCCGGCCGCCTGGGGACCGAAGGCGGCGAAGTCGGCCTGCTCGCCGTCTTGGAGGACGACAGCGCGCCTCGTGTCGTGCGTGCGACGGCCATGGAGCTGCTGGCCAAATATGCGAAGAAGGTGCCTCTGGCCGTGCTGGGCCGCCTTCGCGACAAGGACAGCCTCGTGCGCCGGCGCGCCGCGAGTGCGCTGAGCGAGCTCGAGGGCGACGCCGTACGCGAGGCGTTCCTGCGCGCCCTGCACGACAGCTCCCCCGCGGTACAGACGGCTGCGGCGCGCGCCGCGTTGGCCGGTTGGCAGCGCGTCCGCGAGGACCACGATCTGCTTCAAGCCATCCTTCCGCACTTGCAGCGTGATGCCATGGAGGTCCCCGAGGACCCGTTGCGCTGGTACCTGCTCGGCGCGGCGGCCGACATCGCCGGGCATCGCGAGATGGCCCGCGACGCCTACGGCAGCTACGTCAGGCTGGATCCGTTCGCGCCGGCCATCGAGGCTCGTGTGCGCGCCATCGAGGCCGAGCTGGAGGGCGAGAAGCCCGGGAAGGGCGAGCGCTGATGGACATCGAAGTCGTCGAGCTCGAGGGCACGCCCGTGTTGGCGGTCAGGCTCGAGGTGAAGCAGTCGGAGATCGGCAACCGCATCGGCGAGCTTCTCCCGCAGCTCATGCAGATCGCTGGCCCCGAAGTGGATGGCCCCCCGCTCGCGCGCTGGTACGACTGGAACGAAGACGTGGGGACGATGGAGCTGGCCGTCCCGGTGAAGCGCGCCTTGCCGCCCGATGGCCGTTTTCGACCTGACGCCCTGCCCGGAGGCAAGGCGCTCGTGACCTGGCACGTCGGCCCCTACGACAACCTGCACGCCACCTGGAAGGCGCTTCGCGACACGATGGAGGCCGAGGGCTACGAGGGCCGGGGCGCGCCGTGGGAGGAGTACGTCTCGGACTGCTCGAGCGTCCCGCCCGAGGAGGTCCGCACCCGCATCGTCTGGCCCATTTCCTAGGGCCTGCCCAAGAACACCTCCGGCTGCGGCCCCGGCGTACTCGCGACGGCGTGTTCTTGGACAGGCCCTAGCGCGCGAGGGCGGTTCGGACCGCGGCGGCGGCGGCGGCGCCCGCCGCGGGCGACACCGTCACGCCGTGCCCACCGAGTGCCGCCACGTGCACGAGACCGGGCCGTGAGACGTCTTCCCCGACGCGTGGCAGCCGGTCCTCGGCGAAGGTGCGATGGCCTGCCCAGGCCCGGGCCAGGCGCGGCTCGGGCAAGGGAGCCAAGAGCTCGGCGAAGCGCTCTTCGATCGCCGTGAGCACCTCCGCGTCGGGCGTCATGTCCGCGTCGGGATCGACGGGGACTTCATCGCCAATGCAGAGCAACCACGCGCCGTCCCAGGGGCGCACGTACCACGCGGTGGCCAGGTCCCAGAGCCACGGGAGGGTGGCGAGCGCCCGCTTGTCGGGAGCGCTGATCGCGATGTGGCGTCGCGTCGGGACGAGATCGCCCGCGCCGAACCGTGAGGCCCACGCGCCCGTGGCGTTGACCACGACGCGGGCGTCGATCGTGCCGACGTCCGTTGCGATGCGCCATCCGGCGTCGTAGCGCACGGGCGGTTCGGCGGTCACACCTGCGAGCACGTGCACGTCGGACAAGTAGATGGAGAGCAGCTTGGGAACGTCGACGACCCCAGCGTGAGCTGCATGTCGTCCGCGGACATCGTTCAGCGGATGGTCAGGGGGCGGAGCCTCGTCGCCTGCACCGATGAGCAGACCACCGGTCTCGTGCACCACGCCGAGGGCTTCGAGCACCGGACGACTCGCGCGGGCCCAGTCCGCCAGCTGCGGTGGGGACTCGGGGAGTCGGAGGATGGCCGCGTTGTGGCCTGAGGCTTCGAGCCCCGGTGCCGCGCGACGCTCGAGGACGATGATGTCCGAGATGCCTTCCCGAAGGAGATGCCACGCTGTCGAGGCCCCGGCCAAGCCGGCTCCCAGGATCACGACATCGGCCCGTTCGGGCAGCACGCCGACCTTCTAGCCCGACGAAGCGGCACGTGCGCGTCTTGCGCGGGGTGGGTGGATGGGCGGTGGCTTGCTGTACCGAGCCCGGTGAGATCTCCACTTCACGCGGCGGCGCGCACCGCGATGAGGTGGTCCGCCCGAGCGTGAAGGGAAGATCTCACCCGGCTCGTGCCTTGGGGTGTGGACGAGGCTCGCAGATCGGGATTCCCGTGGCTCGCGTACGGAGCCCGGGATTTCTTCAACGAATCGCCGATCATCTCCGGAAGTGCGCGCGCGCCCCGGGGCGATTCGTCGAAGAATTCCCCGGCTCCTCCCCTGGGGTGCGTAGCACCCCACTACGATCGCGGTTGTCTCGCTTGTCGCTGCCAGCGGCGATCGACGGCGGGCGACAGGCCGCTTCCTGCTCGATCCGGCTCGTCAGGGCGACGGTAGCGCGCCAGCATCGGCGACGCCGCGTGGTCTGTTCACGTCAGGAGCCGATGCTGGTGCGGGACCGAGCACTCGGCGAGCCGCACCTCCGCACCCAACGCCCCGTGCGAATCAACGCGCTCGGGGGTCGAGGATCCAGGTGATGAGCTGCTCGGAGGTGAGGACGTCGCGGAAGACGGTGCCGAGTGCACGACGGCCGAGACGCGCGCCTTCGCCGCGAATCTCGGCGAGCTCGGCCATCATCATCATCTGCTGCGGGGCGTCAGGGCCGTAGGCGGCCTTCTCGCGGTTGAGCTCGGCGGCGCGGGTCTGCATGGCGCGAACGGTGCCTGCGAGCTCCTTGCGCATCTCCTGCAAGCGCTCCTTCTGCTGCACCGTGAGCGGTACCCGCTCGAGCACCTGCTCGGGGCGCTGGCGACGGTCGTTGGCCGAGAGACGCGGGGGGACCGCCTCGTACGCCTCGACCTGTTCGGGGGTGAGCAAGCCCTTGAGACCCTTGGCCAGGGCGACACCGACCTCGCCGAGGCGACGCTGTGCATCCGCCATCTCGCGGCGCAGCGTCTTCTTGGTCTCGTCGTCGGTGGCCTTGCCGATCTCCGAGCGCAAGCGACGGACGGCGGCTTGGTCCGGGCTGGCCTCGGCCTCGTACTCGGTCAGGCGCGAGGCGATCTGCGCAGCCTGCGAGGGTGTGATGTCCGGCAGGTCGTACAGCTGCTGGGCGGGATCTGCCTTCTGCAACCACTCGGGTGGCAAGGCGCGGAACCAGGCTGCCCGCTGGGGGCGATCCAGCGTGTAGTCGAGGAAGCTCCACCACCTGCGCTCCAGCGCGCGCACTTGGCGGTCCAGGGCCTGGCGCGTGCGCAAGGCGAGCTCCTTGCGCAGACGTGCGTCCTCCGCACCGAGGTTCACTTCCTTCCAAGCGTCCGGGAGCACGTCGCGCTGGGCGTCGATGGCGAGAAGAGCGCCCTCGATGCGGGTACGTACGGTCTCGATCTGATCGCGTAGGTCGGGCGGGAGGTCGAGCAGGCGCGCGCCGAGTGCCATGGCGTGGCGGAACGCTGCGTGCGGACCCTCGGGCGCGGCGGCCACGGCAAGCAGCAGCTCCGTCGTGACGCCCTTGACGGCGTCCGTCCCCACGAGCTCGCCGAGGAGAGCCTGCGCCTCCTTGTTGGTCTTGGTGAGCTGCGCCTCGATGCCCTTGCGCGCGCTCGCGGCCAGCTTCGTGTCCGCCAGCTGGCGCTCGAGCGACTCCCCCCTTCGGGCGAGGGCACCCAGGCGTCCCGCCAGCCGCGGGTGCTCGGCAGCGAGCGCCGCCCGGTGCACGGGCGTCAAGGGCAGCCAGGCCAAGCGAGCCGCGGGGAACGTAGCGGGCACCGTGGGTGCTGCCGCAGCCTCCGTCGGCGTGGCGCCGTCGTCGGCCCGGGCGTAGCTGCCCAGGGCGGGCAGGAGGAAGACGAGCGTGGCGAAGACGTTGCGGGCGCGGGTCATGCGAACAGCTCCAGAGGCGCGAAGTCGCCCACGACGGGCGCGGGATCGATCTGGTAGGCGTGGGACAAGAGGCTGGCCTGGACGCTCCTGAGATCCGTCGTGTAGACGAGGTTCTCGCGGTCCAGCTCGGCGAGCGAGGCGGGTGCGCCGTGACGACCGGGACGCAGGCCCGTGCCGATCACGAACACGGGACCGGCGGTGCCGTGGTCCGTGCCGCCGCTCAGGTTCTCCGAGGCGCGCCTGCCGAACTCGCTGAAGACGAACACGACGACGCGGTCAGCCAGCTTGGCGGCCTCGAGGCGGCGCTGGAACACGTCGAGGTTCGTTCCGAGCTGTTGCAGCAGTCGGGCGTGCTGCGCCGTTTGGTTGGAGTGCGTGTCGTAGCCGCCCTGGCCGAGGTGGATGGCATCGAGGTCGAGGTCGGCGACCAGGAGGCTCTCGACAAGACGCAGCTTGTCACCGAGCGGGCCGACGTACGGACCGCCCGCGGGCGACATGGAGGCCAATCGTGCAGCCACGTCCAGCGCCTCCGTCCCCGCGCGCGCGAGGTCACCCCGCAAGCCGGTGGCATCGGCGTGTTGGCGCCAGAGGCTGGCCGCGCCCTGCATGCTGGAAGGGACGCGAAAGCGCTCGAACGAAGTCATCGTGATGGAGCCTGGCCCGGACATGGCGAGCGAGAGGGGCGGCTCCGTGGCCAGACCCACGCTGCGCAGGGGTGCCTGGCGCGGATGGGCGTCGAGCGCTCGACCAATCCACCCGTGGGTGGGTGCGCGCTCGGGCTGGCCCGTGTGCCAGATCTCCGTGGCACGGAAGTGGCTGAGGCTGGGGTCGGGATAGCCGACTCCCTCGACGATGGCCAGGCGCTTGCGCTGCCAGAGCGCTTCGAGGCCGGTCAGCGACGGGTGAAGCCCCGTCGTCTCGTCGAGGCGACGGACGCGGTCGCGCTCGATGGCCAGCGAAGGACGAAGGCGTGAGTACGCGGCGTCCGCGTAGGGCACGACCGTGTTGAGGCCGTCGTTCCCTCCCTCGAGGTGCAAAAGCACGATCGTCCGTCGGCGCGGCGGCGCCGACGTGTCGTCGGCGCGCGCCCAGCGTGGCAGCAGGCAGACGCCACCGAGTGCGAGCGCGCCACCCAGGATGTCGCGCCGTGTCGGGCCGCGGCGGGTGGCCGCTCCGTGCGCGGCGCAGTCGTGACGGGGAGTCGATCGAGGGCTCATGCGCGTTGGAACTCCGGCGAGCCGAGCAGCAAGCGGGCGCGATCGCGTCCGCCTTGCTCGGCGAGGGCGGGGACGAGGGAAGCGGGGGTCTCGGGGCCGTACGCCAGACGCTCGATGGCGTCGAGCCCATCGAGCAGCGCCAGCTCCGAAGCGCGGTCCGCGAGGGCCAGGCGCTCGACCAAGGCGCCGCTGGACAGCCAGCCGGTGCCTTGCGTCCACCCCTTGACCGAAGGCGGGCGGAACAAGATCTGGCCCATGCGATCCAAGCTGGCGTGCACCCAGCCGGGCAGGGCACGCAGACCGAGGACGCGCCACGTGGCTACGACCTGGTCCACCGGGCTGCGTACGAGCGCCCACTCGCAGGAGGGATCGCGGAAGGCCTCGGAGCGCAGGAGGTACCCGAGCACGGGGCGCAGATGGAAGTCCTCGCCACGCACGACGTCGGCGAGTGAGCTGACGTCTTCGGGCCGTGGGTCAAGCGTGACGAACCAGCGCAACAGCCGTCGGGCCAGGTGCTCGGCGGCCGCAGGCTGCTCGAGAAGGATGTCGATGACGTCGTCGCCATCGAAGGGGCCGGTGCGACCGTGCACCGTCTTGTCGCCGTCGTCGTGGAACTCCGGTCGCATCACGAACTCGTGGTGGCGACTTCCCCAGCCGGTAAAGGCGCGCGCGACCTCCCGGACGTCGTCCTCGCTGTAGCGACCGATGCCGAGCACGAACAGCTCCTGCAGCTCACGGCCGAAGTTCTCGTTGGCGTGGCCCCGGCGGTTGCTGTTGCCGTCGAGCCAGCGGATCATCGCGACGTCGCGCGCCACGCCGCGCAGCAGCTCGCGCCACGAGCCGCCTCCTCCGTCGCGAAGCAGCCGCTGCTGGCGCCACATGAGCAGCGGGTCCTGGATCTTGGCGTCGCTCGTGGCGAAGTGGTCATGCCAGAAGAACGCCACGCGATCGGCGAAGGGCGTGCTGCCGGCGACCATGCGCTCGAGCCAGAGCTGCTGGATGGCGCCAGGGAGGTAGGGGTCGAAACCCGCGGGATCCGGCGGGCGCTTGGCGTCCAGCTGGGTCAGCAAGCCCTCGACGACGTCGTCGTAGGAGGCACCGCGGGAGGCGGCCCACAGCGCGGCATCCGGCGCCACGACGGTGCGCCGCAAGAGATGGGCGATGGCCCGTTCGCCCTCCATCTGATCGCGCATGACGAGCGACCTCCTCGCAAGGTCCGCGCGGCGACGCGGTGGTCCCAGGATAGCGCCGAGGAGGGCGTGGTCGCCCCTGCAAGCCGAAGGACCACCCTCTGCGCCCACGGAAGCGCGCACGCGTCGCACCGTGCCTGCACCATCATGGGCCGGTGGAGCGGTTCTCCGGCGTCGAACGGGGGACGGTTCAGGAGGCGTGCGTGCTCGTCGTGCTCGTGGGGTTCGTAGGGGGGCTCGTGCTGCTGGCCCCCGTGATCGGCCTGGCGCCGCGCCTCGGGCTCGTCGACAACCCCACCGCGCGCAGCAGCCACGTGGCCCGCACACCACGTGTCGGCGGCTTCGCCCTGGTGGGGGCCCTGCTCGCTGCGGCGGTCCAGCTCGCGCTGACCGATGGCACGTTGCCACCCGATCGCGAGCTGCTGGCGTTCACGCTGCCGGCGCTGGGCTTCTTCCTGCTGGGCTTGGTGGACGATCGCTGGCGGCTGGGGGCGCGCCCCAAGGCAGCCGTGCAAGCCGCGCTTGCCGCCGGCGCGGTGGCGATGGGCTGGCGCTTCGCGGGGGAGGCCTCGCCGGGCTTTGCCGCGCTCGGCTTCGGCGTCCTCGACCCCTTCATGGCGTGGTTGTGGATCGTCGCGGTCGTGACCGCCGTCAATTTCCTCGATGGCATCGACCTCATCACGTGCGCCGTGCAGGTGACGCCGCTGGCCCTTGCGGCGTCGGCGGGCGCGGGGCTCGCGGGCGGCACGCTGTACGCGGCCCTGCTGGGCGGCGTCCTGGTCCTCGGGGTCTTCAACATCACGCCGGCGCGGACCTTTCCCGGGGATGCCGCGACGCACTTGCTTGGGTTCGCCGTGGCCTTGATGCCGATGCGACTGGCGGGCGCCGCGGACCTCCATCCCCTGCCCTGGGCGTGGGCTGCCGCCCCGCTTCTCCCCGCGGTCATCGACATCGGGCTGGGCCTGGTCATCAAGCGGCGACGCGGCTTGCGCTGGTCCGCCGCCCATCGCGAGCACTTGCACCAGCGTCTGACGCGCGCGGGGTGGTCGCATGTCGGGAGTGCCCTGCGCTACGGCGTGCTCACCTCCGTGGCGGCGCTCTTCGCCGTAGTGCTCGTACCCCGACTCGGCTGGTGGGTGGCAGGCCCGCTAGCCGCCCTCGTGCTGCTGCTGCACCTGCAGCACGCGGCGCGGCGCACGCGCCATGTGGCGTGGGCGTCGGCGCCCGCTCAGAACGGATAGAAGACGGGCAGCAGCAGCGTGCTGGCAATCAGCAGCATCACGGTGAGCGGCAGGCCGAGCTTGAGGTAGTCCTGCAAGCGGTAGCCGCCGGGCCCGAACACCAGCAGGTTGGTCTGGTAGCCCACGGGTGTGAGCAGCGAGCACGACGCAGCGATGGCCACGGCGAAGACGAAGGGCTCGTGCGAGACCCCGGCTTGATCGGCGACGCGGATCGCGATGGGGATCATCATCCCCGCGGTACCCGCGTTCGTGACCAGCTCCGTGAGCACGGACGTGGCCAGGAACAGCATGGCCAGCAGCCCGCGCGGCCCCAGTGGCCCCCCGATGCGGATCAAGCCGTCGGCCACGCCTTGCGCGAGCCCACTCTGGTCGGCGGCCTGACCGAAGGCGAGCAGCGTGCCGAGCACGAAGAGCACCTGCAGGTTCAGCGAGCGGTAGGCCTGCGTGGCGCTGATGCAGCCGGCGAGGATCACCCCCAGCGAACCAAGCAGGGCGGCGACGACCAGCGGGAGGACGCCGAACGCGGCGAGGCCGAGCGCCAGCATGACGATGCCGATGGCGTGAGGGGCACGGCCCAACGTGGCGGGAGCTTCGAGCGTTCCGCCCAAGGCAATCAGGTCGCCTTCCGAGCGCGTGAGCCGCGCCAAGGCCTCGGTCTCGCCCTGCACCAAGAGGACGTCGCCGACGGCCATCTGCAGGTCGGCGATGCGCTCGCGCAGGTGTTCGCCGCGTCGCTGCACGGCGAGCACCGTCACGCCGTACCGGTCGCGAATCCCTGCGCGTCGCACGGTCATGCCGCGCAGCCGCGAGCCGGGGGCGACGAGGACCTCGGCGAGCGCCAGGTCGCGACCCTGCACGCGCTCATCCCCAAGCGCTGGCCCGTCGACGCCCGGCTGGGCCAAGAGGCCCGCGATGACCTCGGGCGTGCCCTTGAGGCGGACCTCGTCATCGGCTTGCAAGACGAGGTCGTCAAACGGCGGCCAGAACGTCTCCTCGCCGCGGACGACCTGCAGCAGGCGGACGCGCCCCTTCCACTCCGCGACATCGGCGACGCGACGGCCGACCAAGCGCGAGCCCGGCCCGAGCAGGACCTGGGTCAGGTACTGGCGGGTGGCTTCCGTGTCGAGGGGGACGACGAGGCCCACGCGGGCGGGCAACACCTTGGGCCCTGCGAGCACGAGGTAGACGAACGTGATCACGCAGACGACGGCGCCGATCGGCAGGATGTCGAGCATCCCGAGGCCCGGCTGGCCGAGCTGCCTCAGCATTGCGTCGACGAGCAGCGTCGTCGTGGTGCCGACCAGGGTCAGGGTGCCGCCCGCGATCGAGGCGTACGAGAGTGGCAGCAAGACGCGGCTCGGGCTGCGCCCTGCCTTCGTCGTGGCCGCCACCAAGATCGGTAGCAGCAGAACCACCACGCCCGTGTTGCTCATGAAGGCCGAGAGCACCATCACGATCGGCAGCAGCGCGACGAGCAGGGCCCGCTCGCCACGTGCAGCCCGTCGCTCGACCAGGCGGCCGATCGAGCGCGCGGCCCCCGTGCGTTGGAGCGCCTCGGCCAGCACGAACATGCAGGCGACCGTGATCAGTGTGGGGCTGCCGAAGCCCTTGGTCGCTTCCGCCTCGCTCAGCACGCCACCCAGGACGAGGATGGCAAGGCCGAGAACGGCCACGACGTCCAGCGAGATGGCGGGGACGATCGCACCTACGAGGACCAGGGCGAGGGCGATGAGGGTCCAGGTGAGGGGGTCCACCGGCCCATGATCACGGAGCCCGCCCTCACGCGCCACCCGGGGCCCACCGGCGGCGCCGAGCGTGCCAGGCCGTGGCACTTGGCGCATGATGCGGGGGTGGAGCCCGAGGCCCTCCTCCCGCCCAACTTCGGCTGGCTCGACGCGGGTCGCGTCGCCGGTATGGGCTGCCCCCGCATCGACGAGCTGCCTGCCGTCGTCGCGGAGGGGATCGGTGCCGTGCTGAGCCTCACCTCGCGGCCCCTTCCCGCGGACGCCGAAGACCTCGGTCTGGTCCTGCGCCACGACCCGGTGGTCGACTTCACGCCGCCGTCCCCCGAGCAGCTGCTCGAGATCGTGCGGTGGATGCGCAGCCAGGTGCAGGCGGGGCGGGCGGTCGCCGTGCACTGCATGGCGGGGCTCGGACGCACGGGCACGGTCCTGGCCGCGTGGCGCGTCGCCGAGGGACTCCCGCCCGAGCTGGCGATCGCCGACGTGCGTCGGCGACGTCCGGGCTCGATCGAGACACGCGGGCAGGAAGACGCGATCTTCGAGTTTGCCGAGCGCTGGGCCACGGAGCGGGGAGGCGAGGATGTCTGAGCCCCGCCGCCTCCTCGTCGCGGGTGCCAACGGCAAAATGGGCCGCGCCCTGCTCCCGCTGCTCGAGGCGCGGGTGGACGTCGAGATCGTCGGCCGCGTCGGACGTGGCGACGACCTGCGAGCGGCCCTGCAGGCGAGCCGGCCCACGTTCGTGCTGGATGTGACCACACCCGACGTCGTTGCCGAGCACGCGCGTGTCGCGCTCGAGGAAGGCGCGCACGTGATCGTGGCCACGACGGGTCTTCCCGAGGCGCAGCGCCCGGCGCTGGACCGGCTGGCACGTGAGCGCCAGCGCGGCTTGCTCGTGGCCCCCAACCTCTCGCCCGTGGTCGTGCTGTTGCAGGCCGCCGCGCGCCGCCTCGTTCCGTACGTACCGCGCGTCGAGATTCTCGAGTCGCATCACGAGGCCAAGCGCGACGCACCATCTGGCACGAGCCGCGCCACGGCACGACAGCTGGCCGAGGCGGGTGCGCGCCCGGGTCCCGATCGCGGTGACCCGACCCCGCGCGGTCTCGACGTGGACGGCGTGCGTGTGCACAGCATGCGCTTGCCCGGGCTGCACGCGCGCCAGGAGGTGCGCATGGCGAGCGAGCACGAGGGCGTCATGCTCGTGCACGAGGCGTATGGCCGCGAGGCGTACTTGGCGGGTGTCCTGCTGGCTCTCGACCGCCTCCCGGATCACGTCGGCTGGGTCGACGGCTTGGAGGCCCTGCTGTGAGCGGCACGGCGGACCTCGGGAGCGGTGATGCGTTCCTGGCCCAGCTGGGCCTGGTGTGGATCGTGGATGGAACGAGCGCCGACGACTCGGGTCGCCTGGACGCCGCCTTGGCACATGGCGTGAGCGCGTTGTGGCTGCGCGCGCCGCGCTTGGACGGCGCGACGCTGTACCGCACGGCGCGGGATCTGCGGCGGCGGACGCGCGACCATGGCGCAGCTTTGATCATCGGCGATCGCGCCGACGTGGCGCTGGCGGCCGAGGCCGACGCCGTGCAGCTCGGCTTCCGCTCGCCCCCGCTCCGCCGTATCCGTCCGTGGTTCCCGGGCGCCATCGGCGTGAGCTGCCATACGGCCCGTGACCTCGAGCGAGCGGCACTGGGTGGCGCGACCTACACCGTGCTGTCGCCCGTGTTCGGTGTCCCCGAGAAGGGGGAGCCGCTCGGAGTCCCGCAGTTCGCGCGCTTCGTGGCCGAAGCCGAGCTGCCCGTGGTCGGTCTGGGCGGCATCGGCCCGGACGAGGCGCCCGCCGTGCGCTCGGCCGGGGCCGTCGGCGTGGCCGTGATCCGCGCGCTGCGCGATGCCGAGGATGTCGTGGAGGCCGCCCGCCGTCTGGCCCCCGCCCCGGAGTCGCTCGCCAGCGAATGACCCGGCGGTGAAGGCGCTCGGCTACATCCCCCCGGTGCCCCGCGACCTGCTGCCGGCCGCCTTGCTCATGCTCCTGCTGGGAGCCGCGCCGGGCTGCCAGGGCGCGATCGCTCCCGGGGAGGGCTCTGGCGACGGTCCGGAGGCGAGCGCCCGCACGGCCACCGGATCGCCCGACGGCGACCAAGGCGAGAGCGAACCCACGCTGCCCGGCACGCCGGCTCCGCGTCCGGTTCCGCTGACGGCGCCGCCCGAGCCGGGTGCCGACACCCGAGCCGAAGTGGTTCCCGGGCCGTACGCGGACGACCGCCGCTTCGCGGTGTTGGCGGCCACATGGCCAGCGCGCGTGGCGCAGGCGCGCGAGCGACTGCCCGTCGTCACGGGCCTGACCTTCATGGCCGGTCCGCCACCGCGCGTCATCTTGACGGCGCTCCGCGACGAGACACGCCCCTTCGAGCTGGCGGCCGACGTCGTCGACGGGCGCAAGCGCGTCTCCGTGCGCGTCAACGCCGAGCCCCACCTGGGCGGCTTGCTCGACGTGGATCGCACGCTGCTTCGCGCGCTCGGAACGGCCGCGCTCGAAGACGCACTCGCCCGACGCGATGGAGCGCCGGCCTGGGTCCTGGAGGTCGCGGGCATGGCCGCCGCGAACGACCTCGAGGAGCGCCTCGCCGGCATCCAGCGCCTGTGGGCCCTCGGGCGCATCGATGCCATCCGCGTGGACCCGGACGACCCGCGCGCCGCGTTGGCGACCGGCACGGCGGCGCTGCTGCTCGTGGGGGAGCGTGGCGCGCCCAGCGACATCCACCGCCTGCTCTCGTTCGTGGCCGACGGCGACGACGCGGACATGGTGATGGGGCGCATCGCCGGTGAGGCCGGCGGTGGCTGGGTGGAGCCTGCGCGGCTCGTGCTGCACCAGCGCGTGCGCGACCTCGACGAGCGTCCGTGGCGCCTGCTGGAGGCGGCCGAGGCAGCGTATGCAGAGGCCGGCCGCGCGGCCCTCGAGGCGCTGCTTCCCGCGCGCTTGCCGCCCGCCGTTGCCGACGAGCTGACCCTGCTGCGCGCACGTGCGGCGTTGGACGTCGGAGAGGTCGAGCTGGGGCGCAGCCTGCTTCGCTCGCTCCCCGCCGACGCCGCAGCGCGCCTGCGGGAGCCGGCCGAAGCGCTGGCCCTCGGCGTCGAGGCCGAGCTCGCTCGCGGCGGCGACCGGGTGCGCGCGCGCGACCTGCTGCGCCGGCTCCGCTTGGACTTCCCGCGTAGCCCGGCCGGCGAGCGTCTGGCGCGCAGCGAGCCCACGTTGGGTCTGCAGGACGATCCGCTGCGCTGGATGCGGGAAGTGCGCGAGCGCGTGGCCCGCGAGGGGGGAACGAGCCTCGAGCTGGATACCGCCGAGCGCTACGCCCGCGTGCTCGTGCTCGATCACCGGGCCGGGGCGGCCGAGGGCTTCCTCGCGAGTCTCGGTCGCCGCGCCGCTGCCCCGGAGCTGCAGGCCGTGGCGCGCGCCGTGGCCTCCGAGCAAGAGGACCCGTCTCTCGCCGCCAAGGCACGGGCGGCCGATCGCCTGCGCGCGTGGCGCGCGGAGCCGACGCCCGAGCGTCGTCAGGACCTCGTCGATGGGGGCCTCGCCACGGCCGCGATGATCGTGGACATGGTGATGCGTCAGCCCGACGTGCGGGGTGAGCCCCGCCAGCAGATGCTCGTGCTGGCCGCGGAAGCCGCCGGCGACGAGCGCGCCCTTCGCGTGCTCGAGCCCATCTGGCAAGCCGATCCGCTGCGCCTCCTCGACGACCTGCCTCTGCTCACGTCGGCGGTCAGCTTCGACGCGCTGGACGCGGCCCTGCGCGAGGACGGCCTGGTCGGTCGTCTGGGGCTCGGCTCCGAGGTGGTCTGGGACGTCGTGGCCGGCGGCCTCGAGCAGTCGTGGCTCCGCGCACGCCCCGGCTTCCTCGCCGCCATCCGCAGTCCGTCCTACGACGACCGACGACGCGCCCTGGAGTCGCTGCTCGAAGACCCGGACCTGCGTGTCCCGCGCCGCTGGCTCGTCGAGCTGATGCGTGACCCGGCGCCGCGGCTCCGCCAGCGTGCCGTCGAGCAGGCGGCCACGCAGGGCGACGTCGATCTCGTGCGCGAGGCCCTCGCCGACGAACGGCCGAGCGTGCGCAGCGCCGCGGTCCGTGGGCTCGCGTCGATCGGGGGACCCGCCGCGCGCGACGACCTGCTGGCGCATCTCGGTCGCGAGACCGACGGCGAGGTCCGCAGCGTCACGGCCTTTGCCCTCCTGGAGGTTGCTCCGACCGACGGTCGCGTCTTGGCCTCGCTGCTGGCCCTCGTGCGCGAAGACGACACGGCGCTTCGCGACCCGCTGGTCCTGGCGCTCGGCAATGCGCCGCGGGGGCCCGTCGCCTACGCCGTCGCCGACGCGTTGGAGGCCGAGAACGCCCGCCCGGCTCCGGATCGCGCGTACCTCTTCCGGCTGATGACCGTGTGGCAGCGCGCCACGCGCTTCGACCTCGGCTGGCACCCCGCCATGACGCGTGAGCAGACGGCGCTCGTGCTCGCGCGCATGCGACGTGCCTTGCAGGAGCAGCGCTTGGCGGACGGCGACTCGTGAGCGGGTCCATGGACGAGGACGGCTGGACGGCAGACCTCGCACGCGAGGCCCTTCCGGCGGACCTCGTGCGGTTGGGGATCGGCGACGACGCCGCCTGGCTTGCCGCCGTTCCCGACGGCTGGGTCGTGGCGACCGACGTGCTGATCGATGGCGTGCATGGCGTGGTCGCCGACGTCGGCGCTGCCGCGCTTGCCGCCAAGGCCGTGCACGTCAACGTGAGCGACTTCGCGGCGATGGGGGCGCGGCCTCGCGCCCTGCTCGTGGGCCTCGTGCTCCCCCGTGACGACACGGCATCCTGCCTGGAGGGCGTGCGTGCCGGGCTCCGCGCGGCCTGTCGCGAGCACCATCTCGCCCTGGTGGGCGGCGACACGAACGTGGCCGAGGGCCCGCTCGTGATCGCGGTCACGATGCTCGGCACGCCCGGGCCCGGCGGCCTCGTGACGCGCACCGGTGCGCGCGTCGGTGACCGCGTGTCGGTGACGGGTCCCTTGGGCGGCTCGCTTGGAGGTCGTCACCTCGCACCGCGATCCCGCGTCGAGGCCGGCGAGGTGCTCGCTCGCAGCGGCCGGGTGCACGCGATGATGGACGTCTCCGACGGCGTCGCGCGCGACCTGCCCCGGCTGTGCCGGGCCTCGGGCGTGGGCTCGCTCATCGACCTCGAACGCGTGCCCGTGCACGCCGACGTGCCCGAGGCGGCACCGGATCGACCGATGCGTGCCCTGTGCGACGGCGAGGACTTCGAGCTGCTCGTGGCCCATGCCCCGTGGGACGACGACACGCTGGCCGCGCTCGCGCGGCTGGATGCGACACCCATCGAGATCGGCGTGGTCACGGAGGCCGCCGAGGGCCTCGTGCTCGTGCGCGCCGGCGTGCCGCAGGCCTGGCCTCGCGGCGGCTTCGACCACCTCGCCTCCGTTCCGTGAGGCGGCGGCCCGTGCGCCTGCCATGATCGGGGCCGTGCGCACCACCCTCGACGACCTGTCGACGACGGCCCGCGTGGCCTCCGCCTTCGCGGCCGCCCTGCGGTCCGTCGGCCGTCGACGCGTGGTGATCGACCTGCGCGGACCGCTGGGGAGTGGCAAGACGGCCTTCGTGCGCGCCCTCGCCACGGCGCTCGGCCTGCCACGCGGGGCGCGGGTCACGAGCCCCACCTTCACGCTGCTCCGGACGCTGCCGCTGGAGAGCGGCCCCGGTGGGGCGTGGACCTTGCACCACCTCGATGCCTACCGCCTGGGGGGCGTCGACGACCTCGAGGCCATCGGTTTCCTCGATCTGCTGCAGGACGAAGCGCTCGTCGCCGTCGAATGGGGAGATCGCGTGATCGACGCCCTCGGGGAGGACCACCTCGTGCTCGAGCTCTGTCCTGCCGGCGCCCTGGGTGCGTCGGTGCCCGATCCCGAGATCGGTGATCCTCGCGAGCTCGACGTGACGGCCTTCGGCCCCGAGTCCACGCGCCTGCTGGCGGCATGGGAGCAGCAGCTGGCGGGCTCCCCGGGGAGCCCCGCGTGACCTTCCGCGCGTTCGTCGCAGGCGTGCTGCTTGCCGTCGTCGTGGCGGGGGGCGCACGCCGGGCCCACGCAGCCGACGCGGACGCGACCGTGCAGGTGCTGGACGCTCGCGGTCGTCCGCTCGCGGGCGCCGTGCTGGTCCGCCCTGCCGCAGAGCGCGGAGCCCTCGTGCTCACCGGCGGCGAGGAGGAGATCGCGCGCGCCAACGCCGACGGACGTCTGGTGATGCGTGGCGAGCTCGCCGACCAGGCTCGCGGCGGCGCCTTCGTGTGGACCGCTCCGCGCCACGCGCCCGCACGGTGGCGCGCGACTGCCTCCGGCTCCGACCTCGTGCGCCTGCTGCCCGCCGTGGCGGTCGGCGGTCGTCTCACGCGGGACGGCGTCACGTTGTCGGGCGCTGTCGTCGAGGCGCGCGCCGTGCCCTTCCTGTCCGGCATCGCGCATCGTGCGCGCACCGACGAGAACGGGCGCTACGAGCTCGACCGCTTGCATGCGGGTGTCTGGCGGCTTTCGTTCCTCCGCGCCGACGGGCGTTGGCAGACGATCGGCCTGGCGCGTCCGGGTGAGGCCGCGGACTTCGAGATCACGTCCTCGGCGGAGCTGGTGGCCCTGCTGCTGCCGGACCACGACGAGGATGGTCCGGTGCGCGGCGTGCGCCTCGCCCTGGTCGCGCGCGATGGGTCCGGTGCCGTCTCCACGGGCTTGTCCGACGACGAGGGTCGCGTGCTCGTGTCGCGCTTGGACGAAGGGGCCTACGACGTCCAGCTGCAGGACGAGCGCTGGATCTGGTCGGGGCCGCCGCCGCGCATCGTCATCGACCGGCCCGGGCGCGCGCTCAGCGCGACGTGGGTCGTCGTTCCGCGCCGGACCTACCGGGGACGCGTCGTGGACCACGACGACAAGCCGGTGAGCGGCGCGCGTGTCGAGGTGGTGGACGCGGGTGCCGACCCGGCACCCGACGATCCACTTCGTGCGCGTGCCACGAGTGGCGAGGATGGCCGGTTCGTGCTCTCGGGCGTCCGTCCCGACCGCCCCTTCCGCGTGCTCGTCATCGCGCCGCAGGCCCCCGCGTGGCTGGGGCCGGTCGAGGACCGCTCCAACGATGCGGACGACGACCTGGGCGACCTCCGCTTGGATCGCGGCACGTCGCTCCGGGTCCGTGCCACCGGCCCTGACGGCCGCGCACCGCCGGGGGTCGTGGTCGAGGTCGCACCCCGCGACCGCCGGCAGGCCTTTGGCGAGGGCGCGCTCCAGGGCCTCCGCGCGCAGGCGGTCGCAGACGCGGACGGCGAGGCACGCTTCGAGGCCGTGCCGCTGGCCGATCTCGTCGTGGTCGCGCGTGCCGAAGGCTGGCGCCCCGCGCGGGTGATCGTCGACGCCGCCACCGTGAAGAGCGGCCGGCCGGTGAAGGTCGACCTCGTGCCCGCCGAGCCGTTGTCGGGGCGCGTCGTGACGGCCGACCCGCGCGACCGCCGCCGCGGGCCCTGGCTCGTGGTGGCGCGCCCCAAGGACGATCCGACGGCCTGGCTCGGCGTCCGCACCGAAGCCACCGGCCGCTTCCGGTTCCCTGGTCTGCGCGGCATCGCGCATCGCCTGGAGGTGCACGACGAGGAGGGCGGCGTCGGCCTGCCGCTGGCCGTGCTCGAAGGCGTCTTGCCCGGCTCGGACGGGGAGGTGGAGATCGCCCTGGCGCCGCGCGCCGCGGTCGTCGGGGTCGTGTCGGGCTTGGACCGTCGCGGGGGGACGACCGAGCTGTTGCTCGCCCAGCCCGTGCTTGCCGACGACGACGACATCCAGGCTCCGGTCTGGCGCACCGTGTTGCGCACGCGCTTGGAACCGCGGGTGGTGGAAGCGGAGTTCCGTGTGGGCGGCCTGCCTTCCGGCGTGTATGCGCTGCGCGCGCGGCAAGGCGGGCGTACCTCGCCGCCGGAGATCGTGGTCGTCCGCGAAGACGACGTCGAGGACGTCCGCCTGCACGTGCCGGGCGAAGCCTCGCTGGCCTTCCGTGCCGTCGACGGTGCGGGGGTGGGCGTGCCCGGGTTGCGCGTGCTGGCCTGGGCCGACGAAGGCGAAGAGGGCGATGACCTGCGCGACATGCCGCGCCGACCGCCGGCCGAGGACATCCACATCCAGCTGGCTGACGAGGTCGGGGACGTCGCATTCGACGACTTGGCGGCGGGACGTTGGCGCATCGTGGTGGACGACCCGCGTCGCGCCTCGCTCGACCGCGTGATCGTGCTGGAAGAGGGCGAGCGACGCGTGCTCGACGACCTTGTCGTCGAGGCGGGCGGCACCCTCGTCGGCACCGTTCTGGGACCCACGGGCTTGGCCTCGGACGGCTCGTTGGTCGTCGTGCGGCCCGTCGAGGGCACGGCCTCGTCGCGGCGCATCCGAAGCGGACCGGACGGCAGCTTCCGCGTGGAGCACCTGGCGCCGGGTCCGTGGGTCGTCGAGGTGGCTCGGGGGACCAGCGGAGAAGGGCGTCAGTCGCTGACCGTCAGCATCCGCCAGGACGAGGAGACCGAGGTCGAGCTGGGTCCCGGCGGAAGTGCGGCCGTCGAGGGGGAGATCGTGCGCGCGGGCAGGCCCGTGGCAGGCGCACGCATCACCCTGGACGTGCGGGACGAGGAGTCGGAGGCGGAAGAGGCGCCCGGCTCGTGGCGCGCGACCTCCGATCCCTACGGTCGCTTCCGCTTCGAGGGCGTGGCGGTGGGGCGTGCGCGTTTGGAGGTCGGCGTCGACGCCACGCGCATCGTGCGCCGCTTCACGCTGGAGGAGCACGACGAACACGTCGTGGACGTCGAGGTCCACGACGGCCGCATCGTCGGTCGTGTGCAGGACCTCGACGGCCGTCCCGTCACGGGTGCGTGGGTCGAGGCGCGTCGACCCGGCGCGCCGGACCGCGCGCCCGCCTTGGCCGAGGGCCGTACCGATGCACGCGGGCGCTTCCGCTTGGTCGGGCTCGCGCTCGAGGACGTGGACGTGCGCGCCACGGCCATCGGCATGCCGCCGGGGCGCGCCTACGGGGTGCGCCCCGACCCTCCGGGGGGCGAGCGCGAGACCGTCATCCTCCTGGGTCGCGGCGGCAGCGTGCTCGTTGCCGCGGTCGACGAGTGGGGACAAGGCGTCTCCTATGCGCAGGTGCAGCTGGTCGACGCAGGCGGACATGCCCTGCTTGCGTGGCCGCGTCGCACGGCCGCCTTCGGACGGGTCGAGATCCGCGGCGTACCGGAAGGCACGTGGTACGTGCTGGTGGCGCGCCGTGGGCTCGGGGCACCGCCATCCCGCGCGATCGAAGTTCGCGAGGGACTCGTTACCGAAGTCGAGGTCGAGCTTCCTCCGCCCGGACACCTGGAGCTCGTGGTGAGCGGGGCGGACGACGCGTCCGTCGCCGCCGTGCGCGTGGCCGTCGTTCGCGTCTCCGATGGCACCGTGCTCGTGGAGGGTGAGCGACCCCGCCGGCAGCGTCCGGGGTTGGAGGAGCTGCGGGAGGGCACGGGCGTGGTCACGGTGTCCGACCTGGCTCCGGGCACGTATGCCATCGAGGTCGTTCCGGCGCCCCGCGAGACCCCGCTCCGCCTGGAGGTCGACGTGGTCGAAGGCGAGCCCACGGTGGTGCCGTTCGATCTGCTGGCACCTCGCTGATCGGGGGCTGACCCCGCACGACCCGAGCAGGGCCGACAGAACGAATCCCGCCGCCGAATGCGCGCCCTCCGTATGCTCCCGAGCGTGCAGGACCCGCTCACCGAGCTCATGCTGCGCGTCGCGGCCGGGGATCGCGCCGCGTTCGCCCCCCTGGTCGAGCAGGTCTATCCGCGCCTCGTGGGCTACTTCCGCCGGCTCGGGGCGCGCGCCGACGAGGCGGAAGACGGTGCGCAAGAGGTGCTCGTCAAGGTCTACCGGGCTCGACGCAAGTACGTGGCGAAGGCCCGGTTCACCACGTACGCCTTCCGCATCGCGCGCAACCACTGGATCGACCGCCTGCGGCACGAGGGGATCCAGCCGACGACGGTTTCCGCCGACGCCCGCGCCGGGGATGCCGAGGAGGGGTCCACGCTGGCCGCGCGCCTGCCAGGCACCGAGGCGCCCCCTCCGGAGGGGCTGGCCGGGGGGGAGCTCGGGCGAGCGCTGGAAGAGGCCTTGGGCACGCTCCCGCCGGATCTCCTGGAGGTCTGGACCCTGGCCCAGGTCGAGGGCCTGCGCTACCAGGAGATCGCCGAGATCCTGGACATCCCGGTAGGGACCGTGAAGTCCCGCGTCCACGCGGCCGTGCGCAAGCTGAGAGCTTGGCTTTCGGCTCGAGGGTTCGAACCGTGAGCGGCCCGCCCCGTTCCACAGGGTCGGGAGCGCCCCAGCCGCACCCCGCCACCGTAGCCCCTGGACCCCGTCTCCAGCCATGACCCGTCCCTCCGACCCGCAGCTGCCCGCGCCCGACGCCGACGAGCCCGAGCTCGAGGCGTACGCCGCCCGTCTGCGCGCGGCGGACGAGGCCCGGCTGGCACCGCTGCTGGCCCAGGCCCGGGCGGATGCGTTCGCGGTCGCTCGCGGCATCGAGGCCGAGGTCGCCGCCGAGGAGCGCACGGCGGGCGGCCGTCGGCCCGAGCGCCGCTGGCGTCTGATGCCGCGTCTGCTCGCCGCGTCCGTCGCTGCGCATGCGGTGGCGCTGTTCCTGCTCGCGACGTGGGCCCGTCACGACGGAGCCGAGGGGCCGGATGGCGCCGAGGCGCCCATGGCCGCCCGCATCCAGTCCGACCAAGAGCAGGAGCTCCCCGTCAACGACATGCTCGAGGTGGCGGAGTGGCTGACGGACCGGGCCGCCACCCCCGAGGGCTTGGCCGAGGTGCCGACCTCGATCACCGGTGGGGGGCTGGGCATCGCCCGCCGCGAGGACGACCTGGGTGGCGCCCAGGACGAGGACCTGGCCGCTGTGCTGCAGGTGATCGGCCCGCGTGCGCGCACGGCCGTGGCCGAGCATCCGCCCGCCGTCGCCATCCCCATGCTCGTCCGGCGCTTGGACGGCCTGCGCCAAGCTCGCTTGGACCGGCTCGGCTGGGATGCCGCGGCCACCTCGCGCCGCGTACAGCGCACGCTCGCGTGGCTCCGCGTGAGCCAAGACGAAGACGGCGGGCTGGCGGCCGACGCCAGCGCGCACGCGAGCAGCGCCGCGGTGACCGCACTGGGCATGCTGCCGTTCTTGGCCGAGGGTCGTCACTCGCTCGCAAGCGGCGCCCAAGCCGCGGACGGGGCCTGGCTGGCCCGCGCCGCCGACCACGTGCGGCGCTCGCTGATCGTGTCCGATCGTGGGGGCCTGCACGTGCGACCGGACGCGCCTCGCGATGCCCTGGCCCCGGCCGCCCTGGCCCTGGCCGAGGACTACATGCTGGCCTACGGTCAGCTGGGCGTCGGCGAGGTCCGCCGCCGCACCGCAGAGATTCGCACGCTGCTGGACGCGGTTCCCGCCGACGACGGGCGAGACGCAGGCCCCTGGCACGTCTGGGCGGCCGACGCGGCTGCGCGCGCGGGGATCCGACCGCTTCGCGCGGGCGAGGTCGGCTTCCCCCGCTGGGCCGCCGGCGTGGCGTCGCCGCTGCCGGCCGCGAGCACGGGCTTGACGGCTCTCGAGGGCATCACGGCCGGTGTCTGGCGGCGCTTGGCCGGCGACCGCACCGACGTGCCGCACCCGCCTGCGGCGGCCCCCGTTCCCGACCAGCCGCTGGCGCGCATCCTCGACGTCCTCGCCTGGCAGGCGGCGTACCGCACGTACTGAGCGACAGCTTCGAAGCCCTTGCGGCTTCGTGCTCATGCACGCGCCCCGGACGGCCGATCACGAGCGTTGGAGAGCGCGGCGATTCTGGCGCCGGCCATGCGATTCGGGGGAGTCGCGGGCGGCGCGCGGCGGCCCGCGTGGCCTCCACCTCCTCCCACCGCCAGGGTCCTCGAGACCCGGAGTCCCGCGCCATGGAAGTCGTCTTCAAGTGCCTCGCTGATGGCAAGCGTTACTACGGAGTGTGGCAGAACGGCCAAGAGCTGTTCGTCGGCACCGACTCGGAGTGCCGCCGGTACCGCGAAGTCCACGCGGCCAAGGTCCGCGAGGAGCACCTCGGCGACCTCAGGCCCCAGCGTGGCCGCCCGGTCGCGGTGCGCACCTACCGCGCCCTTCGCATGCAAGGCTAGCCAGGAGCACGCACCCCGCGTGTCCCTCCCGTGACCCGTGGCGTGGACGCTCGGCCCATGGTCGTGCCGGGCCTCTCCACGCCGATCCTGCCTCGACGCGTCCGACCTGCGTCTCCTGCCTGGCCGCGCCTGCTCGGGGGCTTGCTCCTGGCACTGCTTGCCGCCCACGGTCGCGTGGACGCAGCCGATGACTTCAACCCTCCGCTGCTCGAGGTCGAGTCGGGGCCGTGGGCGAAGGCGTCCGTCGTGGCCGTGGTCGCGATCCGCGACATCCGCCAGAACCGGCAGGTGGCGCTGGGACCGATGCTCGTCCGGGCCCAGGTGGAGCGTGTGCTGAAGCGCCCCGAGCCACCGCCCGGCCAGACAGGGATCAAGGCCGGCGACCCGGTGATTGCGTGGGTGCCGGGCCCCAAGCCGACGCTTGATCCGCGCGCGCCCTCCGCGCCCATGTTGGCCGCCGAGGATCGCGGTCGCTACGTCCTGTTCCTGTCCGACTCGAGCAGTGGCAGTGCCTACGAGGTGCAGGCGCTGTTCACGGCAGACGGCCTGGAGGGAGAGCAGAAGGTGGAGGCGCTCTCGCGTCTCCAGGTGCAGCTTTCGATGAAGGGCCCCGAGGAACGGGTCCACGCGACGCTCGCGCAGCTGTTCCGCGCGTTCGACGACGAGCGCCACTGGACGCGCGAGAACGCGGCCCGCGAGATGGCCTGGATCGCGCGACACCACCCGAGCCTCCTCGACGCGGACGCGCGGCTGCGCCTCCGACGCGTCGCCGCGGGTCCGACGAGTCGCCCGCAGGCGATGTACCTCGCGATGGCGTTGGCCGATCTCGGTGCCAGCCCGCCTCCGCCGGCTCGCCGCGGACCGGCGTCGGCATCGGCGCGCTGGCGGAGCGCCTTCGAGCGGGCGGAGGACGCCAAGGGCCAGGCACGCCTGCTCGCGACGCGCCACACGGAGGCGCGGGGCGAGGCACGGGCCGCCGTCTGGGAGGACCTGCGCTGGGGCTGGTGGCACGCCCCGGCCGAGGCTCGCGTGGCGTGGCTCCACGCCTTGCCGCTGCGCGCTCCTCCCGCAGACGCCATGGAGTGGCGCGGGCTCTACGCGCACGAGGAGAGCCTGCCCGTGCTCGAGGGCCTCGTCCGCGCGGTCGGCCTTTCACGCCGCGCCGAGGACGTGCCCTGGCTGGCGGCGCGCCTTGAGCGTGCCGACCTCTGGCATGCGGCGACCCTGGCGCTCGCGCGTGTCCGCACGGCCGACGCGCTCGAGTGGTTGCGCCGCGAGCGGTTGGCCTGCGAAGCGGAGGGCGCCGACGCCGAGCGCATGGGGTGGCTGGACCACTTGCTGTCCGATCTGTTCGTGCAGGGGGAGGCGGCCGTCCGCTGACGTCCGGCCTGCGGAGGTTCCTGCCCCGCCCGCAGGCGGCCGCGTAGGATCCCTCCACGGAGGCGCGTCCGCCCGCGGGCGCCACGGTAGGAACCCGGGAGGAACCCATGCCGACCGCACCGCTGCCCGTGCGCCTGCTTGCCGCCGCGGCGCTGGCCCTTCTCCCGGGCGCCTACGCAGCCGCCGACGAGGTCGAGCTCCCGGCCGGACCGCCGCCTGCGGACGCCGCGCTGGTCACGCCCGGCGAGGCCGACGCCGCGGTGACCGACGACGCCACGCGCGACGTGGGTGCGGCGGGTGGCAGCCGCTTCGTGGTGGTCGGGGCCAACGAGCTGCCCCTGTCGCTGCGGGAGGCGCTCGAGCAGGCCCTGTCGTCGGACCTGGGGCTTGCCGAGCGCCGCCTCGACGTGCCGATCGCCGCGCAGCAGCGCCTGCAGGCGGAGGCCGGGTTCGATCGTCTGCTCACGGCTGGCGTCGACCTGCGTCGCGACGAAGAGCCGAGCACCACCAGCTTCTTCGGTAGCGGCGCCATCCGCACCACGACGTACAGCGCCTACGGCGGTGTGCGCCGTCGCCTGCCGACGGGCGGCGAAGTGTCGCTTCTCTACCGCGCGGATCGCATCGACACGTCGCGTCCGTTGTCCACCGTCAACCCTGCCTGGCGCCATGGTGTGAGCGTCGACTTCCGTGTCCCGCTCGGCCAGGGCGGCGGCTCGATCGCGCGCAGCGAGATCCTCAAGGCACACAACGGCATGGCCGCGGCTCGCGCCGGCGAAGAGGCTGCCGTCGAGGACCTGGTCCTCGCCGTGCTGCGTGCGTATTGGGAGCTGGCGTTCGCCCAGCGTGACCTGGCCGCGCGCGTTGCTTCCGAGACCGTGGCGAGCGAGCTGCTCGACGACATCCAAGCCCGCATCCAAGCGGAGGTGGCGACGCCGCTGGACGCGGCCGAGGCCCGCGCCGGCTTGGAGCGCCGACGCAGCGAGCGCCTGCTGGCCGAGCGCACGCTCGACGATGCATCGGATGCCTTGCTGGCGCTCATTCGCCCGTTCCGCGACGGTTCGACGGCGCCGCGTGTCGTGGCCATCGACGATCCGGACGCGCCGACCATGCTCGAGGCCGGGGACGACCTCCCCGTGGCCCGCGCCGTGGCGCTTGCGCTGGGCGCCCGCCCGGAGCTTCGCGCCGTCAAGGCCGAGCTCGCCACACGCGGCGTCGAGGTGCTCGAAGCCAAGGACGCGCTGCGACCCACCATCGATCTCATCGGCTCCGCGAGCAGCGTGGGCTACCGCGAGGGTTGGTACGACAGCCTCAAGGACACGGCCGGTGGCGAGGCGCTCTCCATGGCGCTCGGCGTCGAGGTGTCGCTGTACCTGGGACAGCGGGCCGCGAAGGCACGCTTCCGGGCCGCGGGCTGGGCTCGCGAGCAGACGCAGCTGCGCATGCGCCAGCTCGAGAACCAGATCGTCCAGGACGTGCGGCGTGCCCACCGCGCCATGGGTACCGCGTCCGCCGTGCGCCGCGCGGCCGAGGCCGAGGTGGCGGCCGCTCGCGAGTCTCTCGACGGGGAGCGCCAGCGTCTCGCCGAGAGCAAGTCCACGCCCTACCGCGTGCTGGAGCAGGAAGAGCTGCTCACCGAGGCCCAGACCCGGCTGACGCGCGCGCAGATCGACACCCGTGTCGCCGAGGCCGAGCTCTGGCGCGCCGCCGGCTCCCTCTCCGAACGCCTTCGACTGACGGCACCGCGCTTCGCCCCCTGCAATCGCTGCAGCTGGCGCTGACGACCGTGCCGGACCAGGCGCGGACCGGGAACGTGCGCCTGCTGCCCGGGCGCTGCCGGGTGTTCGCTCTCGTGGCCTGCTTCCTCGTTGCGGCATGCGGAGGCGACGAGCCGAAGCGCGCGGTCCAGCCTTCGAGCACGGGCCCGACGTTGCCCACGTTGCCGTCCGTCAGCGACGACGAGATCGCCGCGCGGGCCCTGGAGCACGTGTTACGCGGGCCGGGGCGGGACCTGCTCACGATGGGCATGGCTCGGGACGCGAACGGCCAGCCGGTCGGCTTCGGGGGCATCTGGGATGGGGCGGTCCATGGCCTCAGTGCGGAGCTCGCACGCAAGGACCTCCTGGCCCTGCCGGAAGCCACGTTGCGCGCGTTGGCCGCACCGGGTCTGGTGGAGCGCCTGACGAACGTCCACCCCAACAACGAGGAGCCCTGGCTTGTCGTGTTGGATCTCCTGGCGCGGATGCCCAACGTGCCGTACGAGGCGCTGATCCCCTGGGTGCAGCCGGTCCTCGACGGGCGCGCGAGCCGCTATCTGCCGGGTCCGGCGATCCGTCTGTTGGCGGCTTCACGGGACGATCGGGCGCGCTCGGCGCTTCGCACGTACGTGGGCGACCACGCCACGTCCGTGGACGTGCTCGAGGCGGCGACGCGACCGCTGCTGCGTGGTGAGCCGGACGACCGGGCGCTCGCGCTGCGCGTCCTGCTCCGGCACGGGACGGGACAGGCCTGGATCCGCGTCAGCTCCCATCTCCTCGCAGACCTTCCCTCCGGACAGATCGACCTCGACCGCATGGACGCGCTCGCGTGGTGGGGCGTGATGGCCGAAGGCAGCGGGCCGACGCTGCCGACCGAGAGGCCGCGCGTAAAGCGATGCGTCCCCGGCGCTCTCGGTGTCGAGCTGGACGATCGCACGCTCCCGGCCGTCGCAGGGCGTGCGGTGGGTTTGCGTCCGGCCCCCAAGGACGGCTGGGTCCACACCCAAGGGGTGCGCGATCTGGTGGTGCCGCTCATGGCGTACCTGTTCACGGGCGACGAGCCGGCAGCCGAGGCACGCTGCGACATGGCGCGCCGCGAGCGCGGTCCTTGGGCTGCGACGATCAAGCGGGACATGGCGCTCCACGAGGTCGACCCGGCGCGCGCGCTACGTGCCAAGCACTGCATGCTGCCCGAGCTCGCCGGCGACGTGCGCGCCGAGGCCGTCGGCACGCTGGAGGCGTGGCTCGCCAACCCCGCCGGGCCCACCGACGTCGGGCTGCTGTCGCGCGCCATGGCGGGGCTGCCCGACCCCGCGCTGGACAAGGCGTCGCATGCGGTGCTGCTTCGCGTGCTCGCGGCGCTTCCGCCCGGTGATCTCGGGCTGGCGATTGCGCAGCTGGTCCAGGATCGCGTGGGGCCCGATGACGATGGGCTGGTCGAGTTCGTCGTGCACCTGCTGCTCGCCGGCGACGAGGTGCAGCAGCAAGTGGCGCGAACCCTGATGCTGCGCCGCCCCGACGCGCGCTACGTCCCGGCCATCGAGAAGCACCTCGCGTCCCTGCCCCCGGAGGAGGCCCGGTCGGTGTGGCGACGCGCGCTCGTCCTGGTCGCCCAGATCCCCGACCTGCCGGCTCCCGTACGCACCCGCTGGGTCGATGAGCTGGTGCGTCGCGTGGCCGAGGCGACGCCCGAGCAGGGCGCGCTCTTGGTGGGCGCGCTGCTCGACTTCGGCGAGCTCGGGGCCGGTCGCTTCGCCGCCGGTCTGCGCGGTCCCCTGCGCTCGCGCTACATGGCGGGCTGGCCGGTGGGCACGGAGCATGTCCCGCAGCAGGTGGCCGAGGCCCTCGTGGGGCCGATCGGGCCAACGACGGACGCGTCCGAGCTGTACGCTGCGTTGCAGGCCGCGTGGCGCACCTTCCCGCCCACGGCCGCTCCCGCGCTGGCGGCCTTGGCCCAGCGTGTGGACCCGCCGTATCGGTCCGAGGTGCAGCCGGTGCTCGACCGCGTCCGCCTGCGCGCGATGCGCTAGATCGCCGGCACGCGCCAGCGCGGTGTCATGCGCCGAAGCCGCGGATCAGTGCTTGGGCGTGCAGGTGGTACAGGACGAGCGCGCTGTACCCGAGCAGGGCGGCGGCCAGGCAGATGCGGCCCAGCGGCCAGTTCTTGTGCAAGCACAGGAACGAGGTCGCGACGATCGTGACGACGGTCTTGATCAACACGAACGGGCGGTCGCCCAGATGCAGTGCCGCACGCATGACCGGGTTGGCCTCGGTCGCGCCGCTCTTGAGCAGGTCGAGCGTGTACCACGCGTCCAGGAGCGACAAGCCCACGACACCGATGAACGCACCGAGGATCCAAGGGCCCGGGCGGTCCACGTAGACGAGGTTGCGCTCACCCTCCCGGCGTCCAGCACGCCGCCGGCCCCGGAACAGGTACCGGGAAATCATGGGCGTGGGGCGCTGGCGGCGATCGGGCCCGCGGTAGCGGGGCGCCGAACCGGTCGGTGACTCCGGCGCCTCAGGCCCCTCTGACGGTTCCCGCCCGGCGTCCACGAAGGGGTCAGGCCGCCTGGGCGGCGCCGCGCTTGTGCCAACGCGACAGCAAGAGCGCGAGCCCCAGGAAGAACACGGGAATGGAGATCAGCTGGCTCGTGCTGACACGTCCGCCGAAGACCATCCCGCGAGCGACGTCGTCGTCGCGCCAGATCTCGATCACGGCGCGCCCGATCGCGTACAGCACCAGGAACAGCCCCGTCAGCGCGCCTGCGCCGGGCTTGCGCTTGGCCACGAGCAGCAAGATCCCGAACAGCACCAAGCCGTGCAGCGCGTGATAGAGCTGCGTGGGGTGCAGGGGCTGGCCGATGTGGCTACCGGGGACCTGGGTGTAGGCCACGGGCGGGAACGTCACGGCCCACGCCAGGTCCGGCGCGATCTTGCCGTAGTTCTCGCCGCTCAGGAAGCTGGCCTGGCGACCGACGAGGATCGCGAGGCACGCCGCGATCGCCAGGACGTCGAGGAACGCCCAGCCCTTCATCTCGGGCTTGCGCGGCAGGTACCACGACAGCCAGAGCAGGCAGGCGATCAGGCCGCCGTACCAGACGAGGCCGCCGTTCCAGATCTCGAGGAACGACATCGGACGCGCCGCGAACTCCTCGTACTTGAGGAACACGTACGCCATGCGGGCGCCGAGCAGCCCGATGAAGAGCAAGGTGAAGCAGACGGAGAAGACACGCTCCTTGTCCAGGCCCAGCTGCTTGGCCGCCCGTCGTCGCGCGTACCAGGACGCAACGAGGAACGCGAGCACGATGAACGTGCCGAAGCTGTAGATCTTGATGGACTCGGAGATGTCGACGAGGACCGGGTGCATGCCTTCCCCTTCGTGCGACCGACAGGCGGCGTCGGAGGATCAGGACGCGGCGTCGAGCTGGGCTTCGTACGTGGCCAGGTCCATGAGCGACGAGGCGTCGTCGTCGGTCTTGATCTTGAACAGCCAGCCGGCGCCGAACGGGTCGCTGGCCAAGGGGCCCTGGTCGTCGCCCAGGGCCGCGTTGACCTCGACGATCTCGCCGGCCACGGGGCTGTAGATCTCGCCGACCGCCTTGACGCTCTCGACCTCGCAGACGCTGTCCCCGGCGGAGACCTCGTCGCCGACCTCGGGCAGCTGCACGAACACCAGGTCACCGAGGTGCTCGACGGCGAAGTCGGTGATGCCGATGGTGGCCACCCCGCCCTGGTAGCGGACCCACTCGTGGGACGAGGTGTAGCGGATGTCGTTCGGACGATCGGACATGGAACCCTCCCGGGAGCCTTGGACGAGCGGCACATCCTGCCACGGACCCGGCCGACGGCGAGCGTCCGGGACGGGTGCGCGGAGCCTCCGTGGGAGGCGCCCTCCGCGAGCCGTGCCAGGGCCTCGGGAGGCCGCCCTCGAGCCTGCCGAGCGGGCCCTCAGGCGCCGCGTCGGTAGAACGGGTGCGGGACGACTTGGAGCGGCCAGCGCTTGCCGCGCACGTCGGCCCAGAGCGTCGTGCCCAGGCTCTCGTACCCGGTGTGCACCAAGGCCCGCGCGATCGTGCGACCCAGCGTGGGACTGACGCCGCCGCTCGTGACGCGGCCTACGCGCTCGCCGTTCTCCGCGGCGTCGAACAGCTCGGTGTCCGTGCGGGGGACGCGCCCGCCTTCGGCCGCCAGCGAGACGGCGTGGCGTGTCAGGCCATGGGCCTTGCGCGCAGCGAGCGCCGGGATGCCGACGGTCGCCGTCTTGGCCAAGTCCACGCCGAATCCCAAGTCGGCCTCGAGCGGGTCGATCGACGTGTTGATCTCCTGCCCGTAGAGCGGCATGCCGGCCTCGAGCCGCAAGAGGTCGCGTGCCCCGAGGCCGATGGGCTCGAGCCCGTGGTCGGCGCCGGTCTCGAGCAACGCCTTCCACGTGGCGACGGCCTCGGCCGGGTCGAAGAACAACTCGAAGCCGTCCTCGCCGGTGTAGCCCGTGCGGGCGATCAGGGTGGGAATCCCACGCACGCGTGCGTTGGTGAACGCGTAGTAACGGAGCTTCCCGAGGTTGGCGTCGCAGAGCGGCTGCAGGACCGCTTCGGAGACGGGCCCCTGCAACGCGATCATCGCCTGGTCGTCCGAGACCTCGCGCACCTGCGCGTCCAACCCGGCGGCGTCGCGACGCGACTCCACCCAGGCGCAGTCGTGATCCCGGCCTGTTGCGTTGATCACGATGTGCACGAGGTCGGTATCGCGGTAGACGAGCACGTCGTCGAGCGGGAAGCCGCCCTCGTCGAGCAAGAAGCCGTACTTGGCCCGGCCGTGCTTCAGCTTGCCGAGGTTCGCACTGAACACGTGCTCCACCAACCGCTCGCGGTCGGGCCCCGTGACCTCCAGGCGGCCCATGTGGCACAGGTCGAAGATGCCACCTCGGGTGCGTACGCAGCGCGTCTCGTCCAAGATGCCCCGGTACTGGACGGGCATCTCCCAGCCGTGGAAGTCGACCATGCGCGCCCCGAGGGCGACGTGCTGGTCACGGAGCGGCGTATGGCGCATGGAGGTCTCCGATCAGGAGGCGGCACGCTACCACCCCGTGTCTCGGGGTCCACGATGCCCGCGACGAGCCCGAGGTCAGCGCTCGTCCCGCTTGCCGACGGCCCGGAAGCGGCCGCCGGTGGAAGCGGCCAAGTCGTCCATGAAGGCACGGTCGGTGCCCTTGGTGCCCGCCAAGATCGTGTCCACGCGCAGGCCCGCATAGCGGTTGGCCTTGGCCACCTCCGCCAGCAGCCGGTCGCGGCGTTCGTAGCGTCCGCGGCTGGGCACGCCGTCGGAGAGGAGGACCACGGTGTCGATGTCCTCGCCCAGCGCGGCCTCGATGGGCTCGAAGAACGCGCCCCAGCCTTTGGCCTCCTGCTTGGCCATCCAGCGCACGGCCTTGGCGCGGTTCCCCGCTGTCAGGGGCTGCAAGCGATCGAAGGCGCGCTCCAGCTTCGGCTTGGGCGGGTAGGAGCTGGGGTAGCGCCAGACCCAGACGTCCACCAGCGTGCTCTCGGGCAGCTCGGCGAGCAGCGCCGCGAAGCGTTCGCGCAGTACGTCGAGCTTGCTGCGCCCCTTGGCGTCGCCGTCGTCCTTGCCCATGCTGCCGGACAGGTCGAAGACGAAGACGAGGCGCTCGCTGGTGATCGGCAGGTCGTAGAACGCGACGGTTTTGGTCCCCGGCTTCCCCGCCGCGTCACGCGGCTCGCGGAAACGGATGCGACCGCCGGCGTCCGCCTCGGGTCGCTCCCCGGGATCGAACGTCTCGCCACGCGCAGCCCACCAGACGGTCCACAGCTGGGCGTCCGGCGCCACGTCGGCCCCGGTGATCGTGACCAGGGCGCGATGGACGTCCTCGCGCACGCGCCCCGTCTCGACCTCGAGACGACGGATCAACGGCATGACGACGGCACTGTTCCAGAGTCGAAGCGCGGCTTGCACGGCGGCAACGCGGACGCGCCACGAATCGTCGCCCAGCAAGGCGACGAGGACGTCCGTGCCAGGCCCCGGCACCGCCAGGTGGGGGCTCGGAGAGGGCAGCGAGCGGGCCAGTGCGACACGCGGCTCGGGGGCGGCGTCGGTGAAGACCTCGGTGAAGTCGGACGCAGCGAGCGTGCCCCGTGCGGCCAGCGCCTGCAGCGCGCCGGCACGCGCGAGCGGGTCCCTGTGGCGCGTCAGGACCTTGCGCAAGGTGTCGTCGACGTCGTCGCTCGTCTCGTAGCGGACGCAGGCCGACGCCGCGGCCTCGACCACGGCACCCGACTTGTTGCCAAGCAGCGGAAGGAACGCGCCGTCGAGGTCGGGCTTCTCACGCAGGTTCAGCGCGCCCTGGCACAGGCAGACGAGCACCTCCGCATCCTTCTCCGTGCGCAGGGCCTGGCGGAAGTCCCCTGCCATCTCGGCCCCGCTCGAGAGGCCGAGTGCCGTAGCCGCCCCGCAGCGCACCTTCGCCGTGCGGTGGCCCAGCAGGCGCTGCGCGAACATCGTGTGCAGGTCGCCGCTGCGGTTGCTGCGGAGCATCTGGATCCACGCCGAGACCACCCGGTCGTGCAGGTGCTCGAACGGATCGTCGAGGACGTCGACGAGGGCCTCGGCCGCCTCGGGCGTGGCCAGGTCCGCCAGCTTGCGGATCGCGGCCTCGCGCTCGCGTTGCTCGAACGGGTCGCGCTTGTTCTTCTCGAGCTGGACGACGAGGTCCTTGACGTTGTCGTCACGGGCCCACGCCGCAGCCGGTACCAGGCAGCAGGCGAGCGTCAGCAGCAGGGCGGAGCGCAGCATCGGGCGGAGGATAGCGGGCTCCGAGGCGCGCTCGCCACCAGGCCATCAAGAGGGGGCAAAGCGATGGGGGCGCCCACGGCCGCTCCGCGCCGTGCGCTCCCGCGAGGCCCGAAGGCTAACGGTCCTTCCGCCTGGGGGGTAAAGTCCCGGGGGCTTGTCGGCCGATGCGAGGGAGGATCTGTCCGTGCGTACCGTCGACCACCGCTTGCTCCGTTGCCGCGCCGCGCTGGCCGTGCTGCTCCTGACCCTTCTCGGGCTCGGGGGCTGCGCCAGCCAGTCCGTGGACTGCGAGTGCGGCGCGTGGCCCCCCGGGCGCTTCGGACCGACCTGTCCGTCGCTTTGCCAGGATCCGCCGCCGGATCGCTGCTGCCCGTAGATCGCCTCTTCGCGGCGGAGCCTCATCCCCCGACATCCACCCCTGGAGTCCCCATGCGCGTTCGTACCTTCCGTGTCCTCGCCGTTCTCGCCCTCACGCTGGGCACGCTCGCCCTGGCCGGCTGCATGAAGGCCCGCTGCAACGACCCCTGGGGCTGCTACGAGCCCTGCGACCTGTTGGGCGGCCCCTGCCAGTAGGTTTGCACGACGCTCGTGTCGCGCGAGCGACCAGGGTGTCTGATCCCGCGCAGCGGAGCTCTGCGACGCGGGGCGCGGGGTCTGACACCCGAGGTGGGCCTCCGCACCCCGGCTGCGCAGCCTTCGTCGACCGGCCCGGTTGCGCCCATCGAGCCGACCCTCGGTTTGGACGAAGGCCGAGCGTCCGTCTCCGGGGCTGCTACGCCTTCTCGATCGTGGCCGTGAGGGGAAACCCGCGCGGGCGGGCGAGGGAGTGGACCTGTTCCACGTAGAGCTCGGCCCGCTCGAAGCTGGTGATGGTCACGATGGCCAAGCCGGTGCGGTGGACCTTGAGGGTCAGCTCGACGGCTTCCTCGGCCGGCTTCGCGAACACGCGCATGAGCAGCCACACCACGAAGTCGATCGTGGTGACGTCGTCGTCGTGCAGCAACACCTTCCACCGCGGCGCTTCTTGCGTCCGGGTGTCGGTCGTCTGCTCCGGCTCGACGACGGGGGCTTCGGGCATGCCCCCAGGGTAGCCGGACGCTCGCGACGTTCGGGCTGACGGTCAGGAGGGCAGCCGAGCGAGGCGCGCGGCTGCCTGCTGCTTGACGTCGCCGAAGCGGTCTTCCCACGTGCCCTCGAGGACGTGCTGGAGGGCCTTGCGCGCCGTGGCGGTGTCACCCGCGCGGACGGCGGACTCGGCGTACTCCAGCCAGCCTGTCGGGTCCAGGCGCTCCGTGCGCACGACCTGCGCCCACTGCACGAGGGCCGCCTCCAAGCGACCGTCGCGGGTGAAGGCACGGCCCAGGCGACGGTGGCCCTCGGCTTGGTTGGGCGCGGGCTCGGCCAGGGAGGTCAGCGCGCGCTCGTAGCCCGCTTGGTTGCCCAGCGTCGCCAAGCGGCGGGCCAGGTCCTCGTAGGCGTCGTAGCCGAGCGGCGCCAGCTCGATCGAGCCGTAGAGCGCAGCAACGGCATCCGCCGGGCGCTTCATCTCGTCGTACAGCGAAACGAGCGTCGCGTGCACCTTGGCATCGTTCGGTTCGAGGTCGCGGGCCTCGAGCAGATGGTGTTCGGCGCGCTCCAAGCCGCCTCGCTTGCGCCACGCGGAAGCAAAGGCCTGGCGCAGGAGTCCGGCGTCGAGGCCCGTCTCCGCCACCTCGGCCTCGTACGCGGCGTCCAGGGCCTCGAGCTCGCGCGCTTCCTGGAGCACCCGCTCGAGCTGCAGACGCGCCTCGCCCACGCGACGCGCATCACGTGCGGACGTCATCACCAGGGCCGCGCGGGCTGCTTCGAAGGCGCCCGCGTCGTCGCCTGCCTTGGAGCGTGCGCGCGAGAGCAGCGTGTACGTGTCGGCGAGCCAATGGTCCTGGCCACCGACGTCGCCACGCTCCTCGCGACGCAGGCGCACGGCCTCGTCGAGCCACGCGGTCGCACGGTCCAGGAGACCGCCCTCGGTCGCACGCTCCGCCAGGTGGCGCGCCGTGCCCGAGACGAACTGCTTCTTCTCGCGCCAGCGGTTCGCCGTGTCCTCCAGCAGCGTGCGCAACGCGTCCTGGTCGTGCACGCCGATCAGCACGCGGGCCAGGAGATCACGGTCGTTCCAGTGGTCCGGCCGCTGGTCGACGAGCAGCTGGGCATGCGGTCGGGCTCGCGAGGCACGTCCTGCCTGCAGGAGCCACTCCGCCAGTCGGCGACGCAGGTTGTCCTGGTCGGGCATGCGGGCGACCGCGGACTCCAGCACGTCGATGCCCGCGCCGCCGCGCTGCATGCGGTCGTGCAAGATCTGGGCACCGCGCCAGGCGACGGACGAGCTGCCGCTTTCCTGCTCCACGACGCGCTCGATCAGGGCCTGCATGTCGTCGAAGCGCTCGTTCCAGGCGTAGCGGTCGTGCGCGTTCCAGAAGCGCTGACCGCCGCGCTCGCCCGTCAGGAGAGCCGACTCGAGCGCCGCCTCGACGAGCACCCACAGTCGCGCCTCCAACGGACGCGCGGACGTTCCCGCGTCACGCCGCCAGACCGCCATGGCATCGAGCTGCCGCGATGCCACGTCCCACTCGACGCGCTGCAGGAAGCGCGGCTCGGCCTCGGCACGGTCCAGCAGGAGGGAAAGGCCGGCCGCCGGTGCACCCAGCTGGGCCAGGGTGCCCGCGAACGTGCTCGCGACGCCGGTGGCCTGCTGGGGAAGGCGTCGGAGAATGCCCGGAAGCGACGCCTCCGACCACGACTGCAGGTCGGCTCGGGACATCCCCTTCAGGTTGGGGTGGACCGCCGCCGTCTGGTGCACCTGGGCCAGGCGGCTCGCGATCTCGCTCGCCCGCTCGGCCTCTTCGTCCAGACGTGAGCGCAGCGCGTCGCGGAGCACGCCGTAGAGCGCCGCCCCCTCACCCAGGGTCGTACGCAAGCCGCGCTGCAGCGCAGCGAGGCGGACGTCGAAGAGCTTCTCGCGCCAGCTGTCGACGCCGGGGGCCTCGGGCCGCTCGGCCAGCTCCGTGAGAAGCGCCGACTCCGCGCGCTCGGCATGCCCGCGCTCCAAGCGCGCATCCACGAGGGCCCGCAGCACGTTGCTTGCCGCGCCATAGAGCCCCGTCGGGTTCGACGCGCGCACCTCACCCCAGAGGGCGGCCAGGAGATCTTCCTGATCGTCATGGCGCTCCATGCGGCCGAGGAGTCCAGCGAGCATCGTCCCGATGACCAAGCGCTCTTCGGCAGCCGCGGGAAGGCCATCCATCAGGTCACGGATGCCGCGCACCGTGAGCTGTGCGAGGGACGCGTCGCGCTGCGGGCCGACACCCACCAGGTAGCGGGCCAACAGCATGCGCTCCCCCTCGACGGGCGGCGCCTCCAGCGCGCGCGCGAGGGCGGCCACGGCAGCACGTGCGTGCGCCGGGTCGGCCATCAGCACCTCGGCCGCCCGCGCGGCGACACGCGTCTCGGCCAGGTCCAGCACGCGGCGGTCGACCGCGCTCTGGGCCTTCGCGCGGAGACTCGCAAGGGCCTCGCGCACGGCGTCGAGCGTGGCCTCTTCGTGCACGCCACCCAGCAGGGTCGAGAGCGCGGAGAGCGAGCTGTAGGCGCGCTCGGTGGTGAACCCGACGAGGCCCGGCACCAACATGGCGACCACGCGGTGGTCCTTGGTGGGCGCGTAGAGCGAGCGCAGATCGCCTGCGTACGACGCGGGGTCCGGCACACGCGCCAGCAGCGCCTCCACGAGCTGGAGCGCCTCGGGCTCGAGCTCGCCACCGGCCGCCTCGCCGCGACGCGACAGGTTGCGCGCGTGGTTGCGGATCTGGTTGCGCAGCGCCCAGGGCTGCATCGCCTGGAGCTCGTCCTGCCGCGCCTTCTCGCGCGCGGCGTCGTCGCCCAGCGCGAGCCTCCACGTGGCGAGGCGCGCGAGGACGTCCGCCGCCAGAGAGCCCTGCTCCTGCAGCGGCTCGAGCCGCTTCACCGCGGCAGCCAAGTCGCCCGCCTCGGCCTCCAGATGGGCCAGCAAGACGGTCCAGCGCGAAGACGTCCCCTCGGTGCCGATCCAGGAGGCGAGGCGCGCGCGCACCTCCTCGCCACGGTCCAGTGCGACGAGCAGGCGGGCGACGTGGTAGCGCCCGTCGAGGAGCACCTCGAGGACCCCCTGGTCCGTCTCGACCTCGCGCGCGAACGTATCGGCCTTGGCAATGCCGTCCAGGACGGCGAGCAGCCGCTCCGCCAAGCCCTCCGGGGGCGTTCGACGAAGGGTCGCGAAGGCGAGGGCCGTGGCCAGGCGCTCGCGCTGCACACGCTCGGCCGGTCGCCGGTCCCGTGCCCAGTCGCCACCCAGACGCTCGAGCGCGGCGGCCGTGCGCGCCTCGATGTCCGTTCCCGACTGCACGCTGACGGCAAGCGCCTCGAGGTCCAGCCACGTTCCAAAGGCCGGCGGCAGGGCCGACGCCAGCGCCGGCAAGCGCGTGACGAGCTGGCTGCGCGCCTCGTCGCGCGCGGCACGTCGAGCTTCGGCCTGCGCTTCCCGCGAAAGCTTGGCGAGGTCTTCGAGCGAGCCCAGGGCCGTGCGCTGCCGCCAGGCCTCGAAGCGCTCGGCCAGCCGGTGCGCCCAGCGGGCGGCGTCAGCCGCGGCGGCCCGCTCGTCCTGTTGGGTCGCGGCAAACGTGGCCAGCAAGGCCACGACCTCGTTCTCGCGGGCCTCGTCACCGTCCTCCGTGCGCAGCAGGCGCTCCACGAGGTCGCGCACGATGGCCTCCGTCGGCTCTTCGGCCGCACGGCGGCGGGCAAGACGCTCGCGCTGGAAGGCCAGCGCCGCATCGGCTTGCCCCGACTGGTCGAGCAAGCTCAAGATCATGCCCGCGAGCGCGTCACGCTCGTCCAGCGCCTGGGCCTGAGCCTGGCGTGTGCGCAGCGTCTCCACGATGCGCTCGCGGTCCTCGTTGCGCGCGTCGCCCTGGAGGACGACGCGACCGAGCAGCACCTGGAGACGCTCCGTCGTGGCCGATGCCGCGCCGTCGAGCAGCTGCTGCCGCAGCGCCTCTTCGAGGTGGCGGTTGCCTTCCGTGCGTCGGAAGCGCCAGTGCGTCGCAATGCGCTGGGCCAAGGACCACATGCGGGGTGTGGGGGAGCCGTCCTGGGCGAATGCCGCCGCCGCGAAGCGGCCCAGGGCTTCGGCGTGTTGGGGCAGGATGCCCTGCACGTTGAAGAGCCAGCCATCGCCCAGCAGCAGCCAGACGGCGGTCTGCTGACGTGCGGCGAGGACGTCGTCGTCGCGGCTCGCGGGCGGCGCGGCAAGCAGGCTCAGCTGCTCCGCGTCCGTCTCGGCATCGCGGCCCGTCAGGTACGCGATGGTGGCCGCACGCTTCCAGGCTTCCGCGCTGTCCGGGCGCGCGGTCGTCCAAGCGGTCGTGCTCGCGACGAGCTCGTCAAGGAGCCTGTCCTGCCAGAGGGCGTCGGTGAGCGCCGTGTAGAGCGCGTCGACTTCGTGGTCGAGCCACGGGGCACCGCGGACCAAGCTGTCGGCGAGCCACGCGCGAGATGCCGCGCGGTCACCCGCACTGCGCAGCGCGCGGGCCTGGGCCAGCTGGAAGTCCAGCTCGTGGGGCCAGCGCGCGGCGAGCTCGGCGAGGAAGGCCGTTGCCTCCCGGCGACGCTCGGCCCGTGCGAGGCCCTGCAGGCGCGCGCGGTCGTAGACGAGGTCGCGCCACGCGATCTCCTCGTCCACGAGCACGTCGGCGTCGGCCGTCAGGATCGGCGCCACGCTCTCGAGCAGGGCCAGGAGCTCGTTGGCACCTAGCTGGCTGCCCAACCCACGTACGGCGCGGAGCGCGCGGGCGATGGCACGCGAGGGCGATGAGCCCCGCGCGTCCGCCAGCAGCCTCGGGCGCAGCGCCGCCATGTCGTCCGGACGGCGGACGCGCGGCAGGACGGTGAGCGCGATGGCATCGAGGGCCTTGGGATGGGCAGGGTCTGCCGCGCGCGCACCGTCAAGGTGCTTGGCCACCGCGCCGGCGTCGGCGCGAGCAGCGGCGTCCACGAGCATCGAGAGGTGGTCGGCGAGCGTGGCACTGCCCCCGGCGACGGCCAGGCGCGCGTCCACGAGCGACGGCAGCTCGCTCGACAGCACGAGCACGTCCTCTCCCGGCTGGGCCAGCTGCGCGGCCTTCGCGGTCCAGGCGGCGGCATCGAGGGACTCCCACGCGAAGGCCTGGTCAGCGATCGCGCGGCCGTCCTTGTCGTAGCTCACGGTGCGGGACGGCAGGGTGAGCCCGCCGACGTCGACGAGGTCCTCGTGCACACGACGCCATGTGACGCGGCCGGTCCGCTCGTCGCCGGCGCGCTCTTCCACGAGCACCTGGCGCTTGGTGTCGACGACCCACTCCCGCCAGACGCCGGGGCGCTCACCGCGCGGCGTGAAGCGGAAGGTGACGCGACCGTCGGCCTCGCCCGCGATCCGCACCTCGTGCGACCGCTCGAACGCGGACAGGAGGCGCGCGTTCTCGAGGTCGGTGAGCGGCAAGCCCCAGTCGCTCGCATCGCCCGCGGCGCCAGCACGCGTGCGCGCCAGACGTGTGATCACGTCCACGGCGCCGCGCTGGGCCAGCAGCCACCACTGGGCAGCCTCGCTGCCGGTCGTGGCCTGACGCAGCGCCTGGTACCAGCCGTCCGCCGCCACCCACGACTCGCTGCGGCGCGCGTTCGTGGGTGTTCCACGAAGCGGATGCAGCGTGCGCTCCAGGACCGTCACGTGCCACGCGCCCTCGGCAGGCACGAACCGGCCACGACGGAGAATCGACTCCAAGCGCTCGCGGAGGTCCGCAGGCCAGGGCGACTCCGGGGCCTCGGGATCGGCCACGGGCAGGTCCGGGGGCACGTAGGGGAAGCCCAGCGACGACGCCGAGGGCCCGGGTCCGGGACGCTCGCGCCACGCGAAGCCGTCCCACCAGGGGCTCGTGCGCAGCGAGGCCCAGAGCGAGCGGGACTGCGCGAGCCTCGGATCCTCGCGACGACGCGCGGGTCGCTTGCGAGCCAGCTCCAGGGAGGCCCGGCGATCGGCAGGCGCGTAGTCGTCGTTGTCCTCCTCGAAGTCCATGTCGTCGATGAAGCCACCGCCGCCCTGGGGCTGTGCAGCGCCCAGTTGGCTGCGAACCTCGTCCAGCTGCTGACGGAGCTCGCTCTCCGGTGCCCCAACGAGTCCGGTGTCATCGTTGCTGGCGTCGTAGCCCCGCGTCGCGGCTGTCGTGGGCATGGGCGATGCCGCGGGGGGAGCGCGGAACGCGCCGCCGCCGCCACGACCACCACGGCCCGCGAAGCGCCCTCCAGCGCCGCCACCGAGACCGAGCGTCTCGGACACCTCGTCTTCGAAGACCTCGCCGCCCCAGTCGCCTCCTTCGCCCTTGAAGGCGAGGAGCTTGCCGGACTGCAGCTCGTCGCGCATGCCGTGCGTGGCGTCCACCAGCTCGCCGAGCGCCGAGTCCCTGTTGGCCTCGCGCAGGACAGGCGACACATCCGACGGCGGGTAGGGCACGCCGTAGTCATGACCCAGGCCGGCGATCTCGCGCATGGCGGCCGCGCGCAACCACGTGCGCCAGCCGCTCGCTTCGCGAAGCGCGGTGCGGCGTGCTTCGAGCACGGCCGTGTCGCGGGCCTCCGCGAAGAAGCGCTCGCCGTCGCGCATGTGGACACGACGGCCCACGCCGTAGCGTTCGCGGTCCTCGTCGCTCTCGAGCACGAGGAGCGAGGTGTAGGGCGTGAGGATGCCGAAGCGCTCGCTGAACTCGACGATCTCGGCTTGGGTCTCGGCGTCGGCGCCCTGGGCCAGCAGGGCGTCCAGATGTCGACGCGCCCACAGACGAGGCAGGAAGTCGTTGCCGCCGTCCGTGCCAGGCAGCACGGCCTTGGTGGCCACGCGGACGGGGCCGTCGGGACCGTCGCCCTCGATGTGCACGGTGATGGGCGTGTCGTGGTCCGTCGGCGCGAAGCGGCCCAGCACCATCAGCTGCGTACCGGCGGGCGTGTTGGGCAGCACCTCCGGGTACACGCGGGCGGTCGGAACGCCTTCGATGCGCAGCTTGAGGTTCTTCCACTGCGGAAGGAGCGCATCGCGCAGCAGGGCGGCCGCGGTGTCGGCCGGCGCCGCCGGGTCGGTCGTGCGCAGCGAGCCACCGCCCAGACGGGCCATGGCTTCGAGCACGGGTGCCTCGTACGTGGAGGAGGGCGCCACGGCGTGCACGGCGCGGCCGGGGAAGCGCTTGCCGAGAGCGGCGAGGCGCGTGGCCAGGGCCTGCGGGTCCGCATCGCCCGTGGTGACGATGCCGTCGCCGACGTGGATCACGAGGCCGCCTTCGTGGGCGGCTTCCAGCGCAGCCGCGAGGCCCGCGTCCACGTCGCTCCAGCCGAGCGAGCGGCGCGCCGCCAGCGCATCCAGGGCGCCGGTCATGGCTGCGCCGTCCGGCGCGGTCTCCTCGCCGAGCAGCCAGACGGGCTTCACGTCGTAGGCCATCAGGCGGACGCGATCTTCGGCGCCGAGCAGCGCCACGAACGCGCGCAGGAACGCATCCTGGGCCTCGCGAGCCGATGCGGACATCGATCCACTGGTGTCGGCCACGAGGACCACGTCCAGCGGCTTGCCTTCGGGCACCAAGGTGCGCTCGAAGCCCTGGGCCTCGGGCGTCGGGGGGCGCAGCTGGACGAGGAAGTAGCCGTCGTCACCGCGACGGTGGGGGAGCAACACGAGATCCGGCGGCGACGTGAGCGCTACCTCCAGCTCGAAGTCCCGGTCCGGCGAGGCGCCCTCGAGCATGTACTCCACGTCGGCGGTGTGCTCCGTGGTGCGGGCGTTCACCGGATGGGTGGGCGAGGACACGCTGGCGATCGGTGTGTCGCTCTGCAGGCGCACCTTCACCGAGAGATGCTCGAGCGGCTTCTGGCGCAGCAGCTCGCTCGTGAGCGGCACGCGGTAGCGGTAGGCCTGGCCCTGGAGCGGCAGGACCTGGGTGTAGCGCACGCGGACCCGCTTCGTGCTGCGGGCCTCGATGGGGAACACGCGCGCCTGGAAGAGGTTGCCGCCCTCCCACTCGAGGAGGCCCGGGTCCTTCTTGCGGCGCAGGATGTCCTCGTAGATCTGGCGGGCGCGCTGGCGCTCGACGATGTCCGCCTCGACCATCTCGTCGCCGATCCACATCGCGAAGCCGCTGATGCTGGCGCCGGCGGGCAGCGGGAAGCGGAACGTGCCTTCCGTGCGCACGTCGGTGGCGTTGCGGAAGACCTGCTCGATCGTGGTGCGGGCGAGCTGGTCGCGCACCTCGACGGTCACCTCGTGCCGGACCACGGCGAGGTCCACGTCGCGTCCATCGATCTTCGCGGTGAGCCCTCCGGCCCAGGCCGCGCCTGCGGCGGCACGCCAGCTCGTCAGCCAGCGCGGCTCCTTGTCGAGCACCGTGACGGTGCGTCCGTCGCAGCGCGCTTGGAGGCGCGGCGAGAGGCCCGCGGCATCGGGCGCAGCACCGGTGACGGACTGCGCGAACCCCCCGGGGCCCTCGACGGCCACGGTGGCCCCCGGCGCCGGAACGACTTCGAGGTCGCCCTGGTCCACGAACAGGCCGTCGCGCGCCTTCAGGCGGACGGTGGTCCCCGGACCCAGGACGACGCGTGCCCCGACGAGATCCAGCTCGGCCAGGTGCGCGCCGGGCGTGGCGGTACGCACCAGGTCCCCGACGGCCACGAGGTCGCCGCGGCCGAGCGGCGTGAAGCGCAGGCTGCCGGCGGGACGCACGAGCACGGTGCCCTGGACGGTGCGGACGGTGCCCGCACGGCCGTCGTCGGGGGCGGTGGGACGGTCGTCCTCCCCGGCGTCGCCGGAGCGCCCGCCCGCCAGCAGGGCCGGCAGCACGAGGGCGGTCAAGACGACGGCGAGGGAGAGCTTGCCGAGGGCGCGCATCAGGTGGTTCCTCCGTCCGGGCGGGTCCGGTTGGACCCGGGACGGGCGCGGGGGTTCCCGTCCGTCCCGCCGCCTTCCCTTGGGAAGGGGCCTACGCAGTCCTAGCCTGCCCGGCACGGGTGCGCGACCGACGCCTCGGCGCCTTCCCGTCCCTCCCTCGGAGAACCCATGAGCGCCTCGCCTGCCCGCCACGATTCCTTCGGAGCCCGCACGACCTTGGAGGTGGACGGCACCTCGTACGCCATGGCGAGCCTCGCAGCGCTGGCGGACGGCAAGCACCCGGAAGTCCGGCGTCTGCCCTTCTCGCTCAAGGTGCTGCTCGAGAACCTGCTCCGCCGGGAGGACGGGCGGACGGTGACGCGGGCCCACATCGAGGCCTTGCTCGACTGGGACCCCAAGGCCGAGCCGTCCACCGAGATCGCGTTCATGCCCGCCCGCGTCCTGCTGCAGGACTTCACCGGCGTGCCGTGCGTGGTGGACCTCGCGGCCATGCGTGACGCCAGCGCCGAGCGGGGGGTGGACCCGCGGCGCATCAACCCGCACATCCCGGTGGACCTCGTCATCGACCACAGCGTGCAGGTGGACCACTTCGGCGACGCCGAGGCGTACGCCCAGAACGTCGCCCTCGAGTACGAGCGCAACCGCGAGCGCTACGAGCTGCTGCGTTGGGCCGCCGGGGCCTTCGACGGGTTCCGCGTGGTGCCGCCCGGCACGGGCATCGTCCACCAGATCAACCTCGAGCACCTGGCCAGCGTCGTGTTCGAGGGCCAGCAGGACGGCCAGCCGGCGCTCTGGCCCGACACGCTGGTCGGCACGGACAGCCACACGACGATGGTCAACGGGCTCGGTGTGCTGGGCTGGGGCGTCGGCGGGATCGAGGCCGAGGCCGCCATGCTCGGCCAGCCCATCACCATGCTCGTGCCGCAGGTCGTCGGCTTCCGTCTCGTGGGCACGCTGCCGGCTGGCACGACGGCCACCGACCTGGTGCTGACCGTCACGCAGCGCCTGCGCCAGGCGGGCGTCGTCGGCAAGTTCGTGGAGTTCTTCGGCCCCGGCCTCTCGGCGCTGTCGCTGGCGGATCGCGCCACGCTCGCCAACATGGCGCCGGAGTACGGCGCCACGATGGGCTTCTTCCCGATCGACGGCGAGACGCTCTCGTACCTGCGCTTCACGGGACGCAGCGAGAAGCAAGTGCGCTTGGTCGAGGCCTACGCCAAGGCCCAGGGCCTCTTCGCGAGTCCCGACGACGCGCCCGCGTTCAGCGAGGTCGTCGAGCTCGATCTCGGCACGGTCGAGCCGAGCCTCGCCGGGCCCAAGCGTCCGCAGGATCGCGTGGCACTGGGTGCGATGCAGGCCAGCTTCCGCACCGCGTACGCGCAGGCCCAGGCCGGCACGATGACGTCGGATGCGCCCACGCCCGAGCCGGCAGCCGTGGCCACCGCGCCGGACACGCTGACGCACGGCAGCGTGGTGATCGCCGCCATCACGTCGTGCACGAACACGAGCAACCCGAGCGTGATGCTGGCGGCGGGCCTCGTGGCCAAGAAGGCGCGTGCGCGTGGGCTGAAGGCCAAGAGCTGGGTCAAGACCAGCCTCGCGCCCGGGTCGCGCGTCGTCACGCGCTACTTGGAGGAGGCCGGCCTCCTCGAGGACCTCGCCGCGGTCGGGTTCTCGCTCGTCGGCTACGGGTGCACCACCTGCATCGGCAACAGCGGCCCGCTGATCGCCGCCGTGGGCAAGCAGGTCGCCGCCGAGGACCTCCACGTGGTGTCGGTGCTCTCGGGCAACCGCAACTTCGAGGGCCGCGTCAACGCGCAGGTCAAGTCGAACTACCTGGCCTCGCCGCCGCTCGTGGTCGCCTACGCCTTGGCCGGCACGGTGGACCTCGATCTCACCCAGGAGCCCCTGGGCGAAGACGCCGACGGCCGCCCGGTGCACCTGGCCGACTTGTGGCCGACGCCCCAGGAGGTCGCCGATGCCGTGCGGCAAGCCGTGAAGCCGGCGCAGTTCGCCGACGAGTACGCCTCCGTCTTCGACGGCGACGAGGTCTGGCGCGACCTGCCCGTGCCCCAGGGTGATCGCTTCGGCTGGGCGCCGGACAGCACCTACGTGCGCCGCCCGTCGTTCCTGGAGGACGTGCCCTCCGGCGCCGGCGAGCCCGGCGACATCCGCGGCGCGCGCCTCCTGGCGCTCCTCGGCGACTACGTCACCACGGACCACATCTCCCCGGCCGGGTCGATCCAGGCCAAGGGGCCGGCCGGCCGCTGGCTGGTCGAGCACGGCGTCGAGCCCAAGGACTTCAACAGCTTCGGCAGCCGCCGCGGCAACCACGAAGTCATGGTGCGCGGCACGTTCGGCAACGTGCGCTTGCGCAACCGCTTGGCCCCGGGCACCGAGGGAGGCTTCACCACGCATCAGCCGAGCGGCGAGGTCACGTCGATCTACGACGCGTCGCTGCGCTACGCGAAGGACGGCGTCCCGACCCTGCTCGTGGCCGGCGAGGGCTACGGCATGGGCTCGTCGCGCGACTGGGCGGCCAAGGGCACGCTGCTGCTCGGGGTGCGGGCCGTGCTGGCGCGCTCCTACGAGCGCATCCACCGCAGCAACCTGATCGGGATGGGCGTGCTCCCCCTGGAGATGGCCGACGGCAGTGACCCCGCGCAGGCGCTCGGCCTGGACGGCAGCGAGACCTTCGACCTCACGGGAATCGCCGAGGGCCTGGCGCCCGCCCAGCGCCTCGAGCTCGTGGTGCACCGGGCCGACGGATCCAGCGCATCGTTCGAGGTGCGCAGCCGTATCGACACCCCCGACGAAGTCGAGTACTACCGGCACGGCGGCATCTTGCCGTACGTGCTGCGCCAGGTGTGGGCGGCCGGAAGGAGCGCGTCATGACCGTGCACGTGCAGCTGGAGTTCACGCCCAACCCGGACACGCTCAAGTACACGGTCTCGCGGCCGTTGCTGGAGCGCGGCGCGGCGTCGTTCGACGACGCCGCCGAGGCGGCCCCCCTGTCGCCGCTTGCAGCACGTCTGCTGGGCATCCAGGGCGTGACGGCCGTCATGATCGGGCGCGACTTCGTCACGCTCACGGTGTCCGACCCGACCGTGATGGGCGACGTGCACGCGGTCGTGCTTCGGGACTTGCCGGCCTGGCTCGACGGTGGCACGGAGGTGGTGACCAGCGTCTGGGCCGATCGTGACCACGCCGGTGACTACGACGACGTGGCGCAGCAGGTCATCGAGATCCTCGACGCCCAGATCCGGCCGGCCGTCGCGCGCGACGGCGGCGACATCGTCTTCGACCGCTTCGACGAAGGGGTCGTGTACCTGCGCATGAAGGGCAGCTGTGCGGGCTGCCCCTCGTCGCTGGCCACGCTGAAGCAGGGCATCGAGGCCCGCCTGCGCCAGACCATCCCCGAGGTCCTGGAAGTCCGCGCGGTCTAGGGTCTCTCGGGAGCCACCCCCTGTTGCGGCCACCGGGTCAATCGCTGCGCCACGGCCCAGCTCGAGTCCCGGTCCTCGACGGTCCGGCGATCGCAACCGTAGCGGATTCCGTCCGTGCCTGCGGCTCGCGTGGGCCCCGTCGCCCTCGCGGCGGAGTGCCCTCCGACAGACTCTCGCCTGCGCGACGCCCAGCGCTCCGCTGCAGAGGTCCGGTGGCATATCCCGAGCCGCACGGCGGTGACTTCCGGTCTTGGCTGGTTGGCTCGATCGACGCCGATCGGCGGGCTGGATGGGGAGCGGAAGGCCGATGAGGAGGCCGACTCGTATCGGTTACTCGAGGCTGACGAAGCGGCCTGATCGCCCCCAGCCCAGCCCGCAGCACCGGGAGATGCAAAGGCAATTCTGCTCCATCACACTAGCCGTCCTTGCGGGCGCGCCAAAGCTCGCGCCAGCTGCGGAGCGTGGCGCGGACCTTGGACGGCGCGTGGGCGAACAGCAGGGGCACGAGACCGGTGCGGTGTACGAGCACGCGGTCGTAGGGATACGGGACGGCCTTCCAGCGATCGGCGAGGGCGTCGTAGCTGAGCAAGTCGACCGTGCGCAGCTCGGGGTCGCTGCAGGCGGCCTCGAGCGTGCGTGACCACACGACGTGCCCGGGGCTGTGCGTGCGCCATGCCTCGTCGTAGGCCACCTTGTGGACCACGATCCGGCGTCCGAGGCGGACCACGACCTCCATGGCCACGGTCTGGTCGCCGCACGAGAGCACGTGCCAGTAGAGGTGACCCGCCGCGGCGAGCCGGCCATATAGCGTGCGGAAGAACGCCTCGTCGCGCGGACGGTGGGCCAGTGCGGTGCCGGCGCGCCCCTTCCAGCCGCTGGCTTCCAGCTCCTTGTAGGCCTCGAAGCGCTCGGTGAAGCGGAGGTCACCGCGTTCGATCTCGAACGCGAGGCGCCCCTGTCGTCCGATGGCCTTCTCGGCCCTTCGCACCTGCGAGCGGGCGTTGCTGCTGAGCGCCGCGAGGTGCTCTGCGTAGGGTACGCGCGCATCGACGGTGCTGCCCTCGGCGACGTCGGCGAAGCGCTGGACGCGCCACGGTGGGAGCCCGCCACGCAGGGCGATCGTCGAGGGCGACCACGCCGTGAGGCCTTCCAGCACGATCGACACCGGGTGCGTGCGGTGGCGGAAGTGGGCCCGGACCAACAAGTCCAGCACGTGGTGGGGGTCGTCGACCTCGCCGAGCAACGGCCCCGCGATCGGGGTGTGGTCGTCGGCCAGGCTACGCAACACCGGCAGCCAACGACCCGTGCCGCGCGCGTTCGGGTCACGGCGCAGAGGCAGGACCCCGACGACGCGGGTACCCCGGCTCACGAACGTGACGCACCACGGTGTGTCCGCCGGATGTAGATGCTCCAGCTGGGCCCGCACCCACGTGTAGGAGAGCGTCGGCTGGGCCGGCCGCGTACGCAGCGCGAGGTCGTCCCACGCGGGGCCCCAGGCCGCCAGCGTGTCCAGGTCGTCGATCGCGGCGACATGCCACGCAGTAGGGGTACGCGAGGGGCCCATGGAGATCGTGGGCCACCTCGGGATGGCCTCGCCCCACCATCGGCTGGGCCGGTGCTCCGAGGCAAGCGGAACCGCCCTGGGCGCACCTGGGGGAGTGGGGGTGCAGGCTAGCGGCGTGGCAGCCGTGCACTCCCAGGCCTCGTCTCCGATCCACGTCGGCGTGGCCGGGTGGTCCTACCCGGACTGGGCCGGGATCGTGCATCCGGCGTCGCTCCGCGGCGGCCCGCGGCTGCTCGAGACCGTCGCGCGTCTCGTGGACGCCATCGAGATCAACGTCACCTTCTACCGACCCGTGCCAGTCGCGACGGTCGCCCGCTGGGCGGGCGTCGTGGCCGAGCGACCGGGCTTGGTGATCGTCGTCAAGGCGCCACGCGTGATCTCGCACGACGCCGCGCGGGTCACGCGTGACGACGTGGCGCCCTTCCAGGCGTCGCTGGCGCCGCTCGCGGCGTGCGGGCGCCTGGCAGCCGTGCTGGTGCAGCTCCCCGTGCACGCCCGCGCCACGTCCACCGAGATCGACCGCCTGCGCTCCATCGTGGACGCCTTGCAGCCTCACGCGATAGCGCTCGAGCTGCGGCACGTGAGCTTCGCCGAGCCGCGCGTTCTCGAGATCTTGGGGGCGACCGGTGCCTCGCGGGTCCATCTGGACTGGCCGCAGGCCACCGACCACATCCCGGACGCAGCGCCGGGATTCGGGACGCTCGGCTACCTGCGCTTGCACGGCCGCAACGATCGCACCTGGTTCACGCCGGGCATCGGGCGGGACGCGCGCTACGACCACCACTACGACGCGCCCTCCCTGGACGGCATCGCGGAGCGCATCCGCAGCCTCGCCGCGACCAGCGAGCGCACGATCGTGATCGCCAACAACCATCCTCGGGGCCAGGCGGTCGCGACGTCGCTCGAGCTGGCGTTCCGACTCGATGGGCAGCCGCGGGCGGCGCCGGCCAGTCTGGTGGCGCGCTACCCGGAGCTCGCCGCCATCACACGGCCGTCCGGTCAGCTGGACTTGTTCCACTGACCTCGTCGCGGCCGAGCAGCCAGGCGAGGCGTGCCGGGGACGGCGTGGCGCCGGCCTCGACGTCGGCCCAGCGCCGCCCATGGTGCGGGCTGTAGCCCAGGTGGTCGGCGAGTCGCAGCAGGGCGATCTCCGTCTTGGCATCGGGCACGTCGCCGCGGCGGCAGCGGCGAATGGCCTCGTCGAGGGGCAGCACGATCACCTGGCCACCCTCTTCCATGGGGCTCCCGTCCCCGGTGGGCGCACGCGGCGCGTTGCGATCGAACGGCGCCGCCACGACGTGCACGCGCTCTTCCGCGGCGCCCGGCGCCGGGAAGAACGCCGCACCGAGCAGCGCGATGGCGTCCGGCGGCACGGCGAGACCCGCCTCTTCCGCGATCTCGGCCTGGGCACGACGCAGCAGGCCGTCGTGGCCCACGTCCTCGTCTTCCAGGACCCCGGCAACGACCTCGGGCAGGAGGAGCCACGAGCGGGCGTCGGACTGCACGAGGTCCGTGCGCGTGGCGCGCAAGGTGACGGGGGGGCGAAGGCCCTCCCGCAGCAGCACGAGGACGCGTCCCTCCGCGTCCTCGTCGTAGAGGGCTACCGCAACGGCGTCCGCATGGCGACGCGTCATCACGTCGCAGGCGTACGGCGCGGAGCGGGTGCCGTCTTCGTAGACGTTGGCGATACGCAAGCGGCGCAGGCGCAAGAAGCCCTCGTCGCAGCGGGAGGCCGCCGTGCGGTCCTCCACGACGTCAATGCCGACCACCTTCTTCATGCGAGGCCTCGCTGGCCGTGGCCCAGGACCCGGGAGGCCGGCGACAGAGCGTGGAATCCGGTTGCCATCGTGGCGTCGAGTATCATCCGGACCCCATGGGAAGCGAGATCGTCATTGCCATCTACCGTCCCCGTCGCGGCCGCGAGGCCGAGCTCGACGCCCTCGTGGCGCGGCATCGTCCCGCGCTCGTCGCGGCAGGGCTCGTCACCGACCGACCGTTCGTGATCGCGCGAAGCAGCGATGGTGCGGTGCTCGAGATCTTCGAGTGGAAGGACCGTGACGCGGCGCGGCGCGCGCACGAGGACTCCCAGGTCGGCGAGATCTGGAGCGCGATGGGCGAGATCGCCGACTTCCCGCCGCTGGCGGACCTGGCCGAGTCGACCCGGCACTTCCCGCACTTCCGCCCCTTCGCCTGAACGCCGCGCGCACGTACGTCGCGCGTGGGCGGCTACTCGAAGTACACCTCGATCAGGTGTCCATCCGGGTCGCGCGTACGGAAGCCGACGAAGTCCTCGTCGTCCACCAGCTCCGAGGTGCCGTCGATCGAAGCCTCCCGCAGCTGCTGGTGCAGGGTCCGGACTTCGTCGCCGTCGCCCATCCGGAAGCCGAAGTGCACGCCGGCAGGCCACGGCTCGACGGCGTCCTTCGGGGCGAGAGCCAGGTCCACACCCGCATCGTCGCGCAGGAAGACGATGTCGCCATGGCGCATGTGGGGCCGAAAGCCGAACCACGAGGCGTAGAAGCGTGCAGCTCGATCCGTGTCGGCGACGTGCAAGTGCAAGTGGTTGAGGGCCATGGCAGCCTCGCGGTCAGGGCCCCCCGACGGTACGGGCCATGCGCATCGCATGCAGGATGTGGTTGCGCAGCGTCGCGGGGGTCGCCGTGGACTCGCTCCAGCGGCGCAGGGCTTCGAGCGCTTGGCCTCCGCCAATGCGTCCGAGGCTCTGCACGATCGAGGCCTGGACCGGTGCCGAGGAGCGGTCGAAGCGTGCCACGAGACCGCCGACTTCGCCGCGGGCGCGCGAGCCGTAGGCACCAAGCGCCGCAATCGCCGGCGCGGCAACGGCCTCGTCGTCGGCCGCCACGCGCTCCGCGACCAAGGGCAACGAGGAGAGGTCAGCCTGTGCACCGAGAACGCCCATCGCGATGCCTTGGACCATGACCGTGGTGGCCGACGGAGACTCCTCGCGCAGGAGGTCGCGGAGGCGATCGAGGGCGTCGGGCTCGATCTCGCCCCCGCGCATCTGGTTGAGCGCGGATCGGGCCTGGGGCGCCCCGGGACCGTCCGACCGACCCACGCGCACGAGCGCGTCGACCGCCGACGCCGTACGCTGCTCCGCCAGCGCGCGCGCACTGTTCGTCGCCACGTGGGCCTGCTCGGTGGTCGTCAGCAGCTTGACCAGCTGCTCGTCGAGGCCCTCGGCCTTGACGGAACCAGCCAGGAGCGCGAGGACCGCACGCTCGTCGTCGCTGCTCGCTTCCTCGAAGGCCTTGGCCAGCACGCGACCGGCGGCGGCGCGATCCAGCACGCGCAGCCCCTGCACGGCGCTCTGCGGCACGCGCTCCGGATGGTCGCTGCGCGCCAGGTAGTGGACCAGTGTCTCGAGCCCAGGCTCCCCGCCCAGACGCGCGAGCGCCGTGAGCCACGGGGCGTCCTCGCGTGGGTCGTCGCCGAGGTGACGCGAGAGGGCCTCGACGGCGCGCGCGGGGTCCACGTCCGGCAGGGCGCCCATGGCCTCGAGGGCCATCTGGCCCAGGGTACCCCGTCCCTCTTGCTCTTCCGCCAGGGCCAAGAGCTCCTCGAAGAGCTTCGGGTGGCGCGCCTCGCCGAAGGCTTCGACCAAGCCGCGACCGAGCGGGGCTTCCTCGAAGCGCTCGAGAAGCGTCTCCAGAAGCTCGTCGTCGAGCGCGTCGTGGCGCGCTGCAAGGACCTCGCGGATGCGCTTCCAGTCCGTGGGCTGACGTCCGAGAGCCGCACGCAGCTCCACGCGGGCACCGATCAGATCGATGCGCGGCGCCGGGCCGCCGTCACGGTCGGCCGGCCTCGAGGAGGCGGGCGGCCCGTCACCACGGCCCGTGAGTCCCGATCCCCGGCCCTCGAGCGACGTGCCCTGCGCTGCGTCGCCCTCGGACGCCTGCGGGTCCCAGGTGGTGAACGTCGTCTCGCCGGCCGCCGATACGCTTCCGCGGCGACCGGGCAGCACGAAGAGCCACACGAACAGGTCCGTCGCCGCGAGTGCGGCGAGCAGGGCGAGTCCCAGGCGATAGCGCGGTGTCAGGGTCATGGCGAGGTGGGGACGGTCCTCCCCCTTTCGGCGGATCGGACGACGAAACCTCGGCGCATTCTGCAGGCAGCTGCGAGGTCGGAGGCGCCTGCCGCTCCGGGGCGCCCTCGCTAGCGGCCCTTGCGGCTCGCGTCGCGGATCTCGCGCCGGGCTTCCTTTTCCTTCTCGCGGTTGCGACGGTCGCCCTTGGTGCGGCCTGTCGCCATCCCCAGCTCGACCTTGACCTTGCTCCCGAGGAAGTAGAGGGAGAGCGGGACGACCGTGGTCCCGGGGGCCTCGAGGAGGCGGTGCCACTTGCGCAGCTCGGCCTTGTGCAGGAGGCACAGACGAGGGCGCAGCGGCTCGTGGCCGAACGTGGCCGCCTGGGGGAGCGGCGGGATGTGAACGCCCAGGAGCCACAGCTCCTGTCCGCGAAGCTGGGCGTAGCCCTCGGCGATGCTGGCGCGCCCGTTGCGCAGCGACCGCACCTCGCTCCCAAGCAGCACGAGTCCCGCCTCGAGCGTCTGCGAGATGGCGAAGCTGTGCCGCGCCTTGCGGTTGGTCGCGAGCATGACCTTCTTGGGCGCCTTGGCGGCACCGGAGTCGGCAGCCCGTCGATCACGGCCGGAGGGAGTGGGGGAGCGCCGCGCGGCCATGGGCGGCAAATGGTACGGCCTTCGGGCGCGGCGCGGACGAAAGGGCGGCCCGGGCCGTGGATCGGGCGAGACTCACGCGCCCGTGCCGTTCAAGCCGCTCCCTGCCCGGCGTCTCCTGGTCCACGGTTGCTGGCTGCTGGCACTCGCGGCGACGGCGTGCCGCGGCCTCCCTCCGGGTGTTCCGCACCCCGAGCACCTGCCCCTCGGCCCTGCGGCGTGGCGTGCGGAGGGCGAGCGCTTGCCGGCGCGCGCGGCTCCCGACCCGCTCCTCGCCGGCTGGACGCGCGTCGACGACCTGCACTACGTCGCGCCGGAGGATGCCGACGCCTACGCACAGGGGCTGGTACGCGTCGGCGCCGACCTCGTGCCGCGCGCGCAGCCGTTGCCAACCGAGACGCCGGTCGAGGGCGGACACGTGCTCCGCACCGACCACGTGCTCTTGCGCACGAACGTCTCGTACGAACTGGCCCTGGATGTCGCCCGGGAAGCCGAGCTTCACGTACAGCGCGTGTTCGAAGCCTGGGGGGAGGCCCTCGACATCCGCTTTCCGGCAGATGCGGTGGTCGTGCTGCTGATGGCCACACGCGAGGAGTTCGCGATGCACCTCGCGCATCGCGTCGCCGAGCCCGTGGGCTGGGGCGCGTTCTACGACGCCACGACGGGCATCGTGAACGTGTGCGCCGAACCCGCGCCCCGCGGCGCCCTGCCCTGGACGGCGGACCTGCGTCACGAGATGACGCACCAGCTGCTCGATCTCTCCCGCCCGCCGCGGCGGCGCGGCCAAGCCTTCGGCGCTCCGTGGTTCTGGTTGTGGGAAGGGATCGCCGTGCACGCCGAACAGCTGGGCGACACGGGGCCGCGTCCGACGAATGTCGCGCGCTACGGTCGGTTCCGGCGGCGCCTGTACATGGGCCAATGGGCGCCACTGCGGGACCTCGTCGCGCGGGAAGCTCGTGACTTCGAAGGGCGCCACTACGACCAGACGGCCAGCTGGATGAGCGTGTTGCTCACCGCCGACGACCCGGCGCGTACGGCGCGCGTGCTGCAAGCCGTGCGCGACCTCCTGGCCGGGCGCTCGCCCGGCACGGTCGAGGCCGTCGTCGGCCGATCGCTGGAGGCGGAGGAGGCGGCCTGGCTCGAGACCTGGCGCTCGCGCTTCGGCCGTCGGAGGCCGCGATGAGGAGCCGCCCGTGCGCATCCTGACCGTCGGTCGTGGTCACGCCCGCCCGCTCTGGCACGGGCATCCCTGGGTCCATGCCCGCAGCGTGGTGGGGGAGCGGCGTGACGACGTGGCGAGCGACGACGATGTCGTGCGCGTCGACGACGAGGAAGGCCGCGTCATCGGACATGGCTTCGAGAGCCCCGGCAGCGCGCTCCGCGTGCGCCTGCTGACGTGGGGTGCGGCACGGCCCGACGTGGAAGCGCTGCTCGCCGCGCGCGTCGAAGCCGCCGTGCTGCTGCGCCAGCGTCTGTTCCCGGACGCCGACGTCACGAGCACTTACCGCCTCGTGCACGCGGAGGGCGATCGCCTCCCCGGCCTCGTCGTGGACCGCTACGGTGACGTGCTCGTGGCGCAGTGGGCCACGGCCGCGATGGCGGCCCGGCGCGAGCTCCTCGCCCGCCAGCTGCTGCGCACGAGCGGGGCGCGCACGCTCGTCTCCCGTCCCGCGGGCTACGAGGCCGAGGAGGGCATCGACGAGGTGTCGGGGGCTCCCGTCTTCGAGCTGGGCGCGCCCTGCCCCGAGCGCATCGAAGTCCTGGAAGCCGGGATGCGCTTGGTCGTGGAGCCCCGAGTGGGCCAGAAGACGGGGCACTTCGTGGACCAGCGCGAGAACCGCCTGCGCGTGGCCGAGCTCTGCGCGGGTCGCAGCGTGCTCGACCTGTACGCGGGGACCGGAGGCTTCTCCGTGCAAGCGCTTCGCGCGGGTGCGGACAGCAGCATCGCCGTCGACGTCAGTGAGCGCAGCATCGCCCGCGCCCACGAGCACGCCGAGCTCGCGGGCGTCGCGGATCGCTTCGAAGCGCATGCCGTCGATGTCCGCGAGGCCATGACCTTGCTCCGCGACCAGCGGCGTCGCTTCGACGTGGTCGTCGTGGACCCTCCGAGCTTCTTCCCCAAGCGTGGCGAAGCGCGCGCCGCGTGGAAGGCCTACCGCGAGCTGAACGTGAAGGCCCTGGGACGCGTCGCTGCCGCGGGCGGCGTGCTGGCGACGTTCGTGTGCAGCGCGCGCATGAGTGCGAGCGAGCTGCTGGAGACGGTGCGCAGTGCCGCGCGCGACTGCCGGCGCAGCTTCCGTGTCGTGCGCGCGCTGGAGGCGGGGCCCGACCACCCGCGTGCGGGGGACGGTGACGTAGGGCGCTACTTGGCAGGTTGGCTGCTCGCCGTGGACCCGGACGAGGAGCTCACGTGAGCGGTCTCTCGCCCCTCGCGGCCGATCGCGTCCGCAAGGGCGTGGCCTACGTGGCGGCCGGCGTCGGCACGCTGTGGCTGCTGCGCGTGCTGTACCGCTTGGCCCATGGACGGTTGGCATGGAACGACGTGGAGCTCTGGTCGTTCCTCGGCCTGTTCACCGTCATGGCGCTGTGGGTCCGTGCCGCCAAGCCGGTCCGCCGGGCAGCCGGAGGCGCGGAACTGACGCCGAGCCGGGATTCGGACGTACCCTCTGCAGAACCGAACGACGGCCCCGATGGGATCGGGGAAGTCGATCAACCTCCCAGGAGTCATCCATGAAGCCCATCATGCGCCGCTTGCCGGGTGCGCGCCTCGCGCTCGCAGGCCTGCTGGCCGCCGGCCTTGGCCTCGTCATCGACACCACGCCGACCGCGTCGGCCGACGGGGAGGGCGCGGCGACGCTCCACGAAGCCACCGCGATCGGGGCGAAGCTCCCGCGCCTGCAGACGAAGGACATCGACGACCAGGCCTTCGACAGCAACGCCCTGGACGCGCCGGCAGCTGCCGTCGAGGCGCACGTGCGCAAGGTTGCCCAGGCCGCTGGCGCCTCCGCCGACTGTCCGTGGAGCACGCCGCTCCGTGAGCTGTCGGGCGTCAAGAGCGACGACGGCGAGGTCGACGACGACCTCGTTCTGGCGCTGGTCAACCGCGCCGGTTCGCAGTTCGGGCGCATCGCCACCGAAGAGCAGCTCGCCGGTCTCACGACCCTGGGCGACCTGAAGACCTGGGCTGGCGGCGCCTCGGGCCAGCCGACGGTCTACATCGCGTGGTCGCCGAAGTGCCCCACCTGCAAGAAGCTGAACGAGCGACTGCAAGGCGTCTTGGCCGCGACGGGCGTGCGCGCGTTCGCCGTCTTGGTCAACAAGCCCGATGATGTGGCTTCGGTCCGCTTGTTCCAGGAGCGCTACGGCTTGCCGCTGCGCGTGCTGCAGGACCCGGACTTCGTGCTGGGATCCGCCCTGGGTGCCGAGCACACGCCGCACTTCATCCTCGTTGACAAGGGCGGTGTGGTCCGCTACCGCGGTGGCCTGGACAACGACCTCTACGACGTGATGGAAGGCGAGGAGCGCGAGGACTGGCTCAAGGACGCCATCGCCGCGGTGAGCGCGGGCCAGCCGGTCGAGAAGACCGAGACCGCGCCCTTTGGCTGAACGGTCAAGCGCTAGCGAACCGGTCGGTTCCTACGCCTTGGATACGACGACGGCCCGCCGGGCGTGATGCCTGGCGGGCCGTTTCGCGTTGCTTGCACAGCGCCGACGATGACGCGTGGCCTCGAGGGTGGTGGAGGCGGGGGGAATCGAACCCCCGTCCCGAGAAGGGCCGACCCGAGCCTCTACGCGCGTAGTCCTTGTACTTGGTGTCTTACCCGCGGAAACGCCCGGGACAGGCTTCGCCGAAGGCCAGCGGGTTGAGTCTCGTCAAGCTGCCGACCCGCGGCGGCACCTCGACCAGCCCACCGTATGGCGGCCGTACTCCCCTGGTGGGCAGAGAGGAGGGGCCGCGCCGCGAACTAGGCGGCGAGAGCGTAGTTGCTGTTGGCAACTGTGGTTTCCGGGCGCTTGTTGACGGGGTTCGTCCGGCCCCCCGGCGCGCCACCTGAGCCGACCGGCTTCCGGTCGAATCCGTTCGCCCCCTCGAGGGCCGTGGCATCCCGCGCTCCACATGCGTGGCGTGCGGGACCATGCGTCGTCGTCGTTCTGTCAAGGAGCAGCGGCAAAGGGTAGCGCACCCGGAGGGTGGCGCGGACAAACGCGCTACCAGCCCAGGATCTGCCCCTGGGCGTCCTCGAGCGCGTAGACGCTGAACACGATGCGCCCTTCCTTCTGCTCGCGGACGCGGAACGTGCCCCTGACGCGCACGGGCTGGACGGTGAGGTGCAGGCGCGGCGCCTTGGGCGCGAGCTGGACGTAGACGCTGCCGTTCAGGCCCGCCGGTACGCCGTAGCAGCAGCTCCAATGGCTCTCCACGAGCGTGAAGCGCGCAATGTCCTCGTAGTCGTACTCGGGCTGCAGGAAGCCGAGCATCACGACCTGTTGGCCGTCGAGCTCGCGGATGTCTTCGGGCATCCCCACGAGGCCCGGCTGCACTTCGTAGGCGCGCAGCACCTCCCACGGAAGCGGCGTCACGCCGGGCTCCGCTTCCAGGGCCAGGCCGACGAGCGCGCCCGTCACGGGGTCGATGGACACGCCGTCGGGGAGCTGCGCCTGGGAGCTCATGCCACCCAGCGGGTCCTTGGCGAGGACGATGCGCCGCGGAGGCAGGCGCCCGTCGGCGCGCAAGCGGGCCGCCGGATCGTCGGCCGTGCGCGCAAACGCGTGACCCCACGCGAGCAGGAGGGCGCCCAGGGCCGCGACGAGGACGACGAGATCGAGCGGGCGACGCGCCATGTCGCAAGCCTACCCGTCGCCGGAGCCACCGCCGAGGGCGGTCGCTTGCGCGTCCTCCAGGTGGAAGAGCAGCACGATCGGCGCATCGTCCGACTCGCGCAAGCGCAAGGGCTCGATGCGCAGCCGTCCGCTGACGACGTGAGGTCGAGGATCCATGTCCAGGGGCGTGGCCGCCGGGGCCAAGCGGACTTCCAGCAAGCCATCGAGGCCCGGCGGCTGGCCGAAGCAGCACGCGAAGGTCGAGGCCACGAGGAAGAAGTGGCGGAACGCAACAGGCTCGAAGGCCGGGGACACGAAGCCCACGAGGGCCACCTCGCGGCCCTCGAGCGCGCGGACCGCGGCCGGCACGTTCGCCATGTCGACGAGATCGGGAGGTAGCGCGAGGTCCTCCCAGGCGAGGCCCTTCACGCCTTCGCCATCGGGTGCGCGCAAGCCCACCAGGCGCCCCGTGGCGGGGTCGATGCTGGCACCCTCGGGGAGGCCCGGCGGTCGCAGGGGATCCACGCCGGCGTGCAGCTGACCGCCCAGCACGCCACCGAGCATGGTGGCCGGCACGTTGTCGCCCGACCCCCGCGACGCCTCCAGCACACCGAAGCCGACGGCCGCGAACACGGCCAGCAGGGCCACGCCCAGCAAGAGCGCGTCGGCCCTGCGCATGGGGGAGCTCACGCGTCCTGCGGCTGGAGGTTGCGCGCCACCGGCGTGCGCAAGCCTCGGAGCGCCGGAAGCAGGCCCGCCAGCAGCCCGAGCCCGAGCAACGCGCCAAGGACGGCCACGTCACGGAGGCCCGGCGCGATGTCGGCGCGGATGGCGTACTCGCGCAACAGCTCGGGCGCCGCAGCCGCGAGGGCGAAGTGGCCCAGCACGAGGCCGAGGATGCCACCCGCCAGGACCAGCAGCAGGGCCTCCAAGACGATCACGACGAACACGTGCCGCGCGCGAGCGCCGAGCGCGCGGAGAATCGCAATCTCGCGTCGTCGGCCGTGGATCGTGTTGTAGAGCCCCACGAGGATGCCCAGTCCGGAGACGATGACCACGGCCCAGGCGAGCAGCTCGAAGACCTGGTCCACCGACCCGACGACCTGCAGGAGGTCGTGGATGACTTCCAGCGGCTGGACCGGATCGACGTCGTCGCGGTCTTGGCGCAGCTCGGCGATGTAGGCGATGCGCAAGCCCGGGCTGACCAGCCGGATCCCGATCGCCGACATGCCCAGCGTCTGCTCGGCACTGGGGTCGTCCGCCTCATGCTCGTGGTCATGCTCGCCGTCGTGGTCGCCGTCTCCCTCCGGCTCCCCGTCCGCCCCGGCCTGGGCCGCACGTCGCGCGCGCAGGGCCTCGGCGCCCTCTTCGTGGCCACCGATCGAGTAGAAGGTCTTCCAGGGGATGAAGATCGCGCGGTCGGCGGGCGTTCCGGTGGGGCGCATGATGCCGACGACGGTCCACAGCTCCTCGTGCTCGTGCGTGACCACCTCGACACCGTGGGCCGCACGGAACTGCGAGCCGCGGCGCAAGCCTGTCGAAGCGGCCGCCGCACTGCCGACGACGGCCTCGTAGGAACCCTCTTCGAAGAGCGCGCCCACGATGCCCTCGCCCAGCGGCTTGCCGTCGGCGCCGGAGAGCGCGCGGAACAGATCGGCACTCGTGCCGACGATGTGGCGACCGCGGAAGCTGTCGCCCAGTGCGTACGGCACGGCCAGCGCCACACGCGGGTCCTTCTGCACGGCTTCCCAGGTGGAGAACGGGATCGTGCCCTTGGACTCGCCCACGTGGAACAGCGTCGAGAGGACGGTGTCGAGCGGCGAGCCCTCCGTGGGCCCGAGGATGGCGTCGTACCCGCGGGCCGCCTCGAGGAACGACCGGCGCGTCGAGGCGCGCAGCGAGAGCAGCGAGATCACGAGGGCCGCGCCCAACGCCACGGCCACGATCGTCAACGCGCTGGCCAACGGCCGGCCGCGCACGCTGCGCCACGCGAGCGCCAGCAGGCTCATCGGGCCACCTCGGCGGTGCGCGGCGGCTCGAGCGTGTAGACGCGAGGGGCGCGCGCGACGACCGCAGGATCGTGCGTCACCGTCAGGAGGGCCGCGCCGCGCTCGGCGGCGAAGGCCTCCAGCAGCTCGAGCGCTTCCGTGGCCCGCTCGGGGTCGAGGCTGCTCGTGGGCTCGTCCGCCAGCACGAGCGAGGGGTGCCCGACGAGAGCCCGCGCGATGGCCACGCGCTGCTGCTGGCCCACGGACAGCTGATGGGGGCGATGGCGCCGGCGGTCGGCGAGGCCGACGCGCTCCAGCGACTGCGCGGCGGCTTGGCGGGCAGCTGCCGGCCGCACGCCCTGGAACGCGAGCGCCACGGCCACGTTCTCGAGCGCGGTCAGCTGCGGCAGGAGGTGGAAGGCCTGGAAGAGGTAGCCGACGTGGCGAGCGCGAAAGCGATCGCGCGCGGCCTCGCCCAGGCCCGCCAGCGACGTGCCGGCCACCTCGAGGGTGCCGTGCTGGACCGGGAGGATGCCGGCGACGAGATGCAGCAAGGTCGTCTTGCCGCCGCCGCTGGCCCCGCGTACGACCAGGCGCTCGCCAGCGGCCAGGTCCAGCTCGGGCACGTCGAGCACCGCCAACGCACCCCCCTCGGGGGAGGGGAAGGCGTGCCGCAGATCGCGGATCCGGAGCGCGGGAGACGCCGAGGTCACGGGCCGGATGCTACGGGACGTCGGGCGGTCCTCCCCCTGGGATCGGGGGCGTGGCCCCCAGCACGACCGGCAGCGTGCCCGTCGCATCCAGGCCTGCCGCCGTGACGCGGCCCGCGAGCGCGACGACTTCGACGCCTGCCTCCACGGCGTGGCGCAGCGCCGCGGCGTACGCGGGATCCACGTCCTCGGCGGGGCGCACGCGATCTACGTCACCGCGACCCACGTAGAAGACGAGCAGCGCGCGATCGCCCAGCGCGACGCGATCCGCGAGCCCCTCGAGGTGGCGACGCCCCCGCGCCGTGACGGCATCGGGGAAGCGCGCCTCGTCGCCGACGCGCCACGTGACGTTCTTGACCTCGATCCACAGACGCGGCGCATCCTCCGGTTCGACGAGCAGGTCGAAGCGATGCCCGGCGCCATCGGCCGCCTCACGTCGCCGTGGTGCATCGGCGGGAACGCCCGGTACGCGGCCCGCGGCGACGAGGGCTTCGACCACGGGGTTGGTGCGCGCCGTGTGGACCATCACCCAGGCGTCGGTCTCGGCCACCTGCTCGAGCGACCAACGGAGCGTGCGCTTCGGGTTTCCGCTGTCGCTGATGCGGGCGCGCGAGCCGGGGGCACCGCAGGACGTCATGCGACCCGGGTTGGCGCAGTGCACGGCGAACGCCCGGCCATCGGGTGCTTCCACGTCGGCGAAGAAGCGCTTGCGACGACCGACCAGACGGACTTCCGTCAGCGGCGTCGGATAGGTCCAGATGGGATTGGCGACGGGCGTCACGCGCTGCGTGTGGCGAGAAGGCGGCGAATGCCCCCTACGGCGCGCAGGGCACTCACGAGCGCGCCCACGACGAAGAGGAAGACGAACAGGCGCGTGACCAAGCTGGTCAGCAGGCTCGCCGTGGGGGGGCCGAGGCGGTCGGCCGGGAAGCGCACCAACTCGGGTCGCGAGGCCGCCACGACGAGCAGGATGGCAGCGGCCGCGGATGCCAGGGTGTCGGTGGCCCACAGGGCTCGTGCGGACGCGGGACGCACGAGGGCCGCCACGTCGCGAAGCGCGAACAGGGCCAAGACCACGTTGGCCCACGGCACGAGCGCCAGCACGTCATCGACGAGGAACGACGCGGCCTCGCCCGACGCGAACTCGACCGTGAACAGGCGCTTGAGCAGGCCGTTCACGAGCACGGCGACGAGCGCCAGGAAGACGAGACGGCGAACGGCGTCGCCGCGGTTGGCGGAGAGGCGCGGGTCGCCGAGCGGGCGGATCCGCCCGAGATGCGCTCCGAAGACCGCGTGGAGCAACACGACGAGACCGACGTCCACCACGAGGACACCGAACACGGCGAGGGCCGTCGCTGCCCACGACGACGTCGGTAGCGGACCGAGGAGGCCGGGGAGGGCGGGCGTCGTGGAGCCCGCCGCGGTGAGCACGACCGACAAGAGGACGTGACAGGGCACGAGCACCCAGAGCATGCGCTGGACGGAACGCCACGTGGCCCACGTCACGCGCACCGGACGATCCACGAGCGCGTCGGCCATGTCCTCGGGGCTCCCCAAGGACTCGAGCGCGAGGCGCTCGGCCTCGGCGGGGTCGAGAGCGGGGTCCGCGCTGCAGGCCGCCTCCGCGTGGTCGAGGATCATGGCCTCGACGTCGGTGCGCACGCGCTCCGCTTCCGCCGCCGGCAGGAGCGCCGACAGACGTGCGATCCAAGCGCGCGCGGCAGCACTCTGCAGACGCGACGCAGCGTCAGGAGTGTTCATCATCGCCCGGCTCCTCCGCATCGATTGCCACCTCGGACGCGAGGCCGCCTTCGAGCACCGCATCCGTGGCCTGTCGCACGTGGTCCCAGGTATGCGCCATCCGCTCGCGCACCTCGCGACCCTCGTCGGACAGGCGGTAGTACTTGCGCGGACGCGCGCCGGCCGTGCTCCACGAGGACGTGACCCAGCGCTGCTGCTCGAAGCGGCGCAAGATCGGGTAGAGCGTGCCCTCCTCGATCGCGAACCCGGCAGCCGCCAAGGAGCGCACGAGGTCGTAGCCGTAGCGCGGCTGGTCCAGCAGGAAGAGGGCGACGAGCTGCAAGACGCCGCGGCGCAGCTCGGCCTCGAAACGCGGGTCGGTCACCCGCTCGGCACCCGGGCCCAGCGCGTCCGTGGTCCTGCCTTTCGGATCGCTCGCCGCCATCCGCTCCCGTCGATCCCGCCCCGTCTTGCTCTATCGGCCGGAGTCGGCCGTCGGATGCAGGCCACCTGGCTGCCAGGGCCGTCGGCGGGCCGCTCCCAAGGGGGTAGGATGCCCCCATGGTCCCCCGGCTCCGGCACGTGCTGGCCTCCCTGCGACGTCCCGCGCTCCCCGCGCTGGCGCTCGGCCTGGTGCTGACGACCGCGGCTCGCGGGTCGCTGGCCGAGGGTGAAGCGGGCGCCGCGGAGGGCGTCGCCGAGCTCAGGTCCGGTGTGGCGAGCCCCGTGGCCGCGGTACGCGAGTCCGCCCGCGCCGACCTCGAGCGCGCCCTGATCAAGGACCCGTCGCTGGTCAAACCCCTCCTCGCCGCATGGTCCGAGTCGAGCCAGCTGGCCCGCGAGGCCATCGGGGTCGCCGTGCTGCGCCATGGCGATCGCGACGGGCGCCGCGCTCTCCTGCGCCAGGCGTTCGCGCTGCCCGACACCGACGCCCATCCGCTGCTGCGCGCGTGGGCGCAAGACGACGCGTCCTCCGCGGCCCTCGCCACGCTGGCCAGCGAGGATCGTCGCGCGTTCGCCGACCCGCTGGCCTGGGGCCTGGGCAGCGCCGGCGAAGCAGCGCGCCTCCAGGCACTCGTCGACTTGGTCGACCGCACCCAGATCGAGGCCCTGCTCACGTCGCGCAAGTCGCCTACGGGCCACACCGGGTACTACCGCGGCCAGTACGCGGTGCTCGCCGCGCATCCCCGACGCCAGCTCGTGCTCGATGTCCTTGCCGCCATCGGCTTGGACGAGCAGCTGCCGCTGCCGCACGCGACCGGGCTCGGGACGTACGCGCCCGTGCTACCCCAGGACATCCGCTTCTACGAGTGGCGAGGCATGGCGCTCAATGCCCTGGGCGAGATCGCCGAGCCCGAGGACGAGGCCCTGCTGCTGCGCTTGGAGATCTGGTACCGCTCCCACCTCATCGAGGCCCTCGAGCAGCGCGAACGCCTGGTCCGAATGCGCGATCGTATTCGTTGGCAGCGGCGCGGCGACACGCGCTGGGAGGAGCAGCTCAGCCTGCTCGGCGAGCGCGTGGGCTTGGCCGCCGACGTGCTCACGACGATCTACAACATTGCACCGACCCGGACGGCCAGCGCCCTCGAGCAGTTCCTCGACATCCTCCAGAGCTGGCCCTGGAGCGTGCAGCCCTTGGAGCTGGAGGCCATGGTGCCCCAGGTCCTCATCCGCACGGGGCGCTATGCCGAGGCCATCCGCGAGTACCAGCGCTATCTCCGCACCGCGTTCACCACGGAGTCGCTCAACTGGTACAACCAGGCTTGTGCGTTCGCCTGCTGGTCACGTGACCCCGGCGAAGCCGACGCGGAAGCGCTGCGTCGCAATGCCCTGGACTGCCTGGACAAGGCCTACGAGTCGGGGTGGCGCGACCTCGGCTGGATGGAAGAAGACGGCGACCTCGATCCCATCCGCGAGACCCCGCGCTACCAGGCGCTGCGCGCCCGCATGCAGGCCGAGCTCGATGCGCTCTTGGCCGACCCCGAGGACGACGATCCCGCAGCTCCTTCGGAGCGCTAGCCCGTTGGCGGGCCCGTAGCGGTGCCTACTGGACCGGTGCCATCAGGCGGGCCGCCCGCGTGGCAAGCCGGAACCACAGCGGACGTGCGGCCAACCCCGCCGGGTCGAGCGGGACGGCGTGCTCCATGTCGTGCTCGAGCATGGCCGCGACGCGCCCCGCGACCTCGCGGTCGAAGACGAGCGCAGCGACCTCGAAGTTGAGCAGGAACGAGCGGTTGTCGAAGTTGTGCGTGCCGATCGAGGCGATGTCGTCGTCCACGAGGACGACCTTCTGGTGCATGAAGCCACGCGGGTACTGGAGGAACTGGATGCCACTCCCGCCCAGCTCCTGCACGTGCCAATAGGACGCGAAGCGCACGAGCTGGCTGTCGTTGTGCAGCGGTACGAGGACGCGCACGTCGACGCCGCGCAGCGCAGCGAGCTGCAGGGCAGCCGCGACCGCGGGCTCGGGGACGAAGTAGGGGGTGGCGATCCACAGGCGCCGCTGCGCGCGGTTGGCCAAGTGCGCGTGCAGCAGCTTGCCGGTCTCCACCTCGTCGGCGGGCCCCGTGGCCACGACCAGGGCTTGGCGGTCGCCGGTGGGCGACGCCACGGCCTCCCACTCGAGGTCCAGCAGCTCGCCCGTGGCCCAGCACCAGTCCAGGAGGAACGCGGCCTGGGCCTCCAAGACGGCCGGCCCCTCGAGCCGGATGTGCGTGTCGCGCCAGGGCGTGAGCTTCTTGTGCAAGCCCACGTACTCGTCGCCCACGTTGTGCCCACCGATCCAGGCAACCTGGCCGTCCACGACGACGATCTTGCGGTGGTTGCGGAAGTTCACCTGGAAGCGGTTGGTCCAACCGCGCGTGGTGCCGAACTCGACGATGCGGACGCCGGCCTCTTCGAGCGAGCGACGGTAGGCCTTGCTCAAGCTGCTGCTGCCCTGCTCGTCGTAGACGAAGCTCACGGCCACGCCGGCGCGGGCGCGCTCGACCAGGGCATCACGCAGTCGCCGACCGAGCCCGTCGTCGCGCACGATGTAGAACTCGACCAGGACGTAGCGCGTCGCCTTCGCGATGCCCTCGACGATGCTGGCGAAGGTCGGCTCACCGTCGATCAGCAGCTCGATGTCATTGCCGCGGGTGACTTGGCCGTGTGCCAGCGCCTGGAGGCCCGTGTACGTCGGATGCCTGGCGTCCTCCGGCACATGAAACGCCTCGAGGTTGCCCTGGGCAACGCGCGCCAGCGGACGCAGCTCGTCCATGTGGGCGCGCCAGCTCTGCGTGTAGCCCGCGAAGTGGCGGCGCCCGAACAGCCAGTACAGCGGGATGGCCAGGATGGGCATGCTGAACAGGGCCACGAGCCACGCCATGGCGCCCTGCGCCGTCCGCGTGCGCAGGATGGCGTGGAAGGCCGACGTGAGGGCCAAGACCACCACGGAGAAGCCCAGCAAGGCCCACAGCATCCGTCCGCCTCCTGGTCCGCGGCCCACCGCGTGCACCGCGGGCCGAGCCTACCTTGGCGCGGGTCTCGTCAGGGGCGGAGCGCGCGCACGACCAGCTGGCTGGCGATGGCCATCCCCCAGGCTGCGACCAGGCCGCCGAGCGCCCACAGGGCGTTGGCGCCCAGGGCGGCACTGGCGATCACGTAGGCGAGCACGTAGAGGCCGCCGAGCATCTCGCGGACCTGCTTCGGAATCGGCCCCGGGCGGGGCGTGCGCCCGAACGCCGTGCTGGAGGCGACGCCGAACGCGAGCATCGACGCGAACATCGTGGCCAGGGTGAACGAGCCCGCGGCCACCCACGCAAGCACCGCGGCGCCCGCGAACGCCAAGCCGACCAGCGTGCGCACGAGCAGCGTGTAGCGCACGCCCACCTCGGCTTGGGCACTATGGATCGTGATGGCGGCGGCGTACGCACCGACCGCCAGCGCGGCCAGCAGCGCGGTGGGGGCCACGGCTCCGGCCAAGGCGGCAGCGAGCGGGACCTGGGCGGCGTTCGCGGCGCGGGCCAGACCCAGCACTGCGGCGCCCCCGATCACCGAGCGCTTGGTCCCGAGGTCGTAGAGCGCGGCCAACACCAAGGCAGCACCGACGGCGGGCAGCGTGCCCGCGAGATGGCCGAGCGCAAGCGCACCCGCCGCCACGATCAGGATCGCCACGGCCACGGCCGTCGGTCGCAGCGCGCCCGAGGGAATCGGACGGTCGGGCGCGTGCAGCGCGTCCTCCGTCCGATCCGCCCAGTCGTTGAGCATCATGCCGAAGGCGTAGACCAGCACGGCGGCACCGAGCACGGCCGCCCAGCGCGTCGTGGTGGCGTCCGAGCCGAGCGCCACGTGGGCCAGCAGGCCCACCGCCAGCGCATCGGTAGCCGCCGTGAACGCGAAGGGAACGCGTGCGAGGCGCAGCCAAGCCTTCATGAACGCAGGATGATGCGCTGGATGTCGTTCCAGAAGGCGAAGACCATCAGCACCAGGAGCAGCATCATCCCGACCTTCTGCAGGTTGAACATCGTGCTGTCCTTGAGCGGCGAGCCCTTGATCTTCTCGATCAGGATGAACAGCAGATGCCCCCCGTCGAGGACGGGAATCGGCAGGATGTTGAGCACCGCGAGCATGACGCTGACGTAGGCGAGGAACCACAGCAGCTGCAGGAAGCCGCGGTCGGCGAAGTCGCTGCTGGCCTTCACGATCATGATCGGGCCACCCACGTTCTTGGCGAACGAGACCCGGCCCGTGAAGAACGCGCCGATCGTGCGGAAGGTGTTGACCACCTCCAGCCACGTGCGACGGGCACCCGCCGCCGCCGCGGCGCCAAACGGCTTGCCCGGAGGCGACTCGAGAGCCGGCACGAGCTCGATCGGCAGCTGGCCCACCAACGTGCCCGGCTGCGCCTCGATCGACAGCGTGCGTCGCGCACCGTCGACGCCCTCGACGTCGACCTCGACGGGCTTGCCCGCCGGGAGCGTGCGGATGACGCCTTGCGCAGCGGCAAAGGTCCCGACCTCGATCTCGCCCACGCGGCGCAGACGATCGCCTTCCTGCCAGCCGGCCTGGGCCGCGGCGGAGGCCGGCGCCTGGTACCACCAAGAGACTTCGGCTTCGGCGTCGTCGACCTGCACGAGACCGGGGCTGGAAGCCGCGCGCGCGCCGCCGTCGTCCTCGTCCTTGAGGTGCACGGAGCGCAGGAACGCCAGCCGCTCGGCGACCGTCGCGAGCGAGACGTCGAGCGTGGTCTCGGTGCCTTCGCGCTGCACGCGGAGACCCGACCACGCTGCGTCGTCGTCGGCTGCCGCGGCCCATCCCGCGACGGAGCCCGGCGCCGGGCGTGCGGTGCCGTCCGCGCCGACAGGGGCCACGAGCACGTCACCCGTGCGGAGCACCTTCGAGGCCGGATCCAACACCTCGCCGACGACCACGGGGTGCAGCGGCTCGATGCCGAGGAAGCGCGGCGCGGGCTCGGAGGGCTCGACACCCTGCGCGGCCGGCTCGGGCGCGAGCGAGATCTGCTTGCCGCCGATGTCGACGGTCACGGGCAGCGTCCCGCGTGCGAGCAGCTCCTGGATGCGCTGCAGGGCCTCACGCGCACCGACGACGGGAACCCCACCGACGGTGGCCTTCTCGGCGGGTCCGAGGGTGATGGCACCGTCGCCCTTGCCGAGGACGAGCGAGATCTGCGCCGGGCTGAAGCCCATGCGCATGCGCCCGTGCTCGGGGTCGTGGCGCGCCTGCACGTTCGTTTCGCGGCGCTCGCCGTCGCGCAGGTACACGACGTGCGCAGGCTCGTGGGTGGCCAGCGCCGCCTGCATGAGCAGGTCGATGTCGCTCTCGAGGGTGTTGCCGTCGATGCTTTCGACGCGATCGCCCGCCTGGAGGCCTGCTTCCCACGCGCCGCCCCCCGGCTCGACCATGGCGATGACCGGCGGCGGCGTGGGGCGGCCGAGGCCGTACGTAAGCGCGTAGAAGACGACGGCCGTGATGATGTTCATGATCACGCCGGCGCTGATGATGAAGGCGCGCTGCGAGGCCGTCTTCTGCGGGAACTCGTCGGGAGCACCGGTCGATGCCTCGCCCGGGATCTCGCCGGCCATCTTCACGTAGCCGCCCAGCGGGATGGCGCTGATGCGGAAGTCCATCGCGTGGTCTTCGGGGTCGAGCTGGCGCTCGCCCACGGTGAAGCGGCGCTTGCCGTCGCGGTCCTTCTCCCAGCCGAAGAGGCGCGGGCCGAAGCCGATGGCAAACGTCTCGGTCCGCGTGCCGGTCAGGCGGCAGGCGGCGTAGTGACCCCACTCGTGGATGAAGATCAGGAAGCCGATCCCGAGGATCGCCAAGATCATGGAGCCGCCCGGGAAGGACAGCGCGAGGGGGGTGGCCACCGCGACGGCGGCACAAGAGCTCAGGACACGGCTTCGCATGCGAGGGCAGTCTCCGTGCGGGCCCAGGCGTCCACGGCGCGCAGGTCGGCGAGGTCGGGCTCGGCGACGAACGGGTGGCGGGCCAGGACGTCGGCCACGACGCGGGTGATGTCGAGGAAGGCCAGCTCACCGGCCAGGAACCGCGCGACGGCGGTCTCGTCGGCCGCGTTGAGCGCGGCCCCGGCGGTCCCGCCCCGGCGGGCGGCCTCGAATCCTAGCCCGAGAGCGGGGAACGTCTCCGTGTCGGGGGGCTCGAAGGTCAGCCGGGCGTAGTCGGCGGCGTCGAACCGGGGGGCGGCGGCCTCCAGCCGGTCCGGCCAGCCCAGGGCGTAGCGCACCGGCAGGCGCATGTCCGGGGGGCCCATCTGCGCGACCACGCTGCCGTCCACGAACTCCACCAGGCTGTGCACGATGCTCTGCGGGTGGACCACGACCTCGATGCGCTCGGGCTCCACGTCGAACAGCCAGCGGGCCTCGATCACTTCGAGGGCCTTGTTCATGAGGGTCGCGCTGTCGACCGTGATCCGCGGGCCCATGGTCCACGTCGGATGGGCCAAGGCCTCCGCCGGCGTGACGTGCAGGAGATCCTCGCGCTTCTTGCCGCGAAACGGCCCGCCCGAGGCCGTCAGCACGAGGCGCCGCACCTCGTCGGGGCGTCCGGCGCGCAGCGCCTGGTGCAGCGCGGCGTGCTCGCTGTCGACGGGGAGCAGGGTGGCGCCGCCCTCCCGCGCTGCCCGGACCAGGAGCGGGCCCGCGACGACCAAGCTCTCCTTGTTGGCCAGCGCGATCCGCTTGCCGGAGCGCGCTGCGGCGAGGCTGGCCTCGAGGCCCGCGGCGCCCGTGATCCCCTGCACGACGACGTCGACATCGGGTGCTTCGGCCGCGGCACGAACCGCCTCGGGGCCGAAGGCCAGCTCGGGGTCGTCGGGGCCCAGGCGTTCGGCCCACGCCGCACCGACAACCGGATCGGCCAGCACGATGCGGGGCGCGCCGACGCGTCGGGCGGCGGCGAGCAAGGCGTCACCCTGTGTCGCGGCGACCAGCACGACCGGCCGGAAGCGCGCGCGCTCCTGCTCCAGCACGTCGAGGGCCGCGCCACCCACGGAGCCCGTGGCGCCGAGGACGGCCACGCCCTGGCGCGGGTCGCGCCCGCGGGGCGCGGTGGGGGCGGTGGGCTCGGGCACCGGGCCACGATACCGCCGGACCCTCGGGCCGCCCGTCCTCGCCAGCCCCCGACCACGAGCCCTGATGGGCCGATGAGGAAGGCCAAGGGGGGCGAGCGGGGTCCCTGGCGCTACCTTCCGGCCCATGACGAGTCGGCTCACCTATCGCGATGCAGGCGTGGACATCGACAAGAAGGGGCGCATCCTCCGCGACATCGGGCCGCTGGTGCGAACCACCTTCGGCCCGGGGGTCCGCCACGAGCTGGGTGCCTTCGGCGGCATGTTCAGCGGGCAGTTCGCCGGCATGCGCCACCCGATCCTGGTGGCCAGCAACGACGGCGTCGGGACCAAGACGCGCCTGGCCCTCACGGCAGGTCGCCTCAAGGGCCTGGGCCACGACATCGTCAACCACTGCGTGAACGACGTCCTCGTGCAAGGCGCCGAGCCGCTCTTCTTCCTCGACTACCTCGCGGCCAGCCACCTGGACCCGTCGCAGTTCGAGGACGTGTTGACGGGTCTCGTGGAGGCGTGCCGGGCCGCGGGCGCCGCGCTCCTCGGCGGCGAGACGGCCGAGATGCCTGGCACCTACGTGCCGGGCGAGATGGACCTCGTGGGCTTCCTCGTGGGCGTCGTGGAGGCGGACGAGGTCTGGCCGCGCGGTATCGCCGCGGGCCAAGCGCTGATCGGGGTCCGCTCCGACGGTCTGCACACGAACGGCTACTCGCTGGTGAACCGTCTGATCGAGCGCGACGCCATCGATCTGTCCACCACGCCCGACGGATGGAGCGAGACGCTCGCCGACGCGCTCTGCCGTCCGCACCGTTCGTACCTCGCGCCCATCCGGGCGCTTCGCACGCGCGTGACCATCCGCGGCCTCGCGCACATCACGGGCGGCGGTCTCGAAGACAACGTGCCGCGTGTCCTGCCCGAGGGCGTGGAGGCGGTGGTGGATCGCTCCTCGTTCGAGCCCAACCCCGTGTTCCGCTGGATCGTCGAGCGCACCGGCATCGAGGCGGCCGAGGCCTACCACGTGTTCAACATGGGCTGTGGCCTCGTCGTCGTCGTGGACGAGAGCGAGGCCGACACCGCGATCGCGGCGCTGCGCGAAGCGGGCGAAGACGCGTGGCGTCTCGGCCATACCGCGTCGGGTCCGCGGGCCGTGCGCTTCCTCGACGCCTGAGCGCGGCTGCCACGCTCAGTCGCCGTCCTCGCCGAAGGGGACCATCTTGTCCAAGCGGTGCCAGACGCGCCCCGACGTGTCGGCGATGGCCGACGTGGACAGGTGGGCGTCGGGCAGCAGGTTGCGCGCGGCCGTGATGTCGTCCGAGACGCCCTCGGCAATCCACACGACGCCGGTCTCGTCGGTCGCGTACGTGCGGTAGCCGTCCTTTCCGGGCTGCAGCGGCCGGGCCACCAGCAGCACGTGGCGCGTCGACAGCTCGGGATCCGGGTCATGACGTGTGGGGCGCGCCACGCGGACCAGCCGACCCGCCTCGAGCCGCCACGGCAGGAGGACATCCAGGCGATAGCCGTCGACGACGACGTGCGCGTCGTCGTGGGCGTCGAGCAGCGTCATGCCCGCAGGCAGGTGCGCCTCGCGCTCGAGGTCGGCCCACGTCCCGAAGCTGCCGACGGCATCCCGGCGGGCGAGCTGGGCCTCGCGCACGAGCACCAGCGCATCGCGCGCTCGGTCCTCGCGTGACGCCAGGGCACGCCCCTCGGCGGCATGCCCGCGCAGCAGCCACGTCGCGTAGGCCACGACGGCCAGCAGCACGAGCACGAACGGCAACGTCCGCTCCCGCCGCCGTGCGTCGACTGCCATCGTCACCTCTCCGTTCGCCAGGGAGCCTACGGCTCGCGAGCGGGTCGCAGGCCCCTGCGGGCGAACCCGACGCCTCCCGAGACGTATACTCCGACGGATTCGGATCCCAGCCCCGGAGCGCCCTTCCGCGTGTGCGCCCTCGCCCTCGACCGTGCCCCCGGCCAGGACACGCTGCCCGCGCGACGCCTGCGCGGGGGGCGCGGGCCGCGGCGTAGCCAGCGCGTCGCCGAGGCCCTGCGCGAGAGCGGCTCGGCGCGGGCCCCGCGCTCGAGCGGCCCCGCCGTTCCCGTCTTCGAGCGCCGCTTCACCAAGGAGGGGGCCGTCTACCTCTGGGGCAGCTTCGGGTTCGCCGTCATGGCCCTGATCCTCGGACGCAACCCGCTGCTGCTCTTGGCGTGCGCCGTCTTGGCGGCCACGTGGTGGGCACGCCGGCTGGCGCGGGCCAACGTCGAGGGCGTGTCGGTGCGTCGCAGCGTGCCGTCCCGGGCCACCGTAGGGCGGCCGGCGACCCTGGCGTGGACCGTCACCCGGGACGCTTCGCGCAGTGCGCTTGGCCTGAAGGTGGTCGACCGGCCGGGTGGCGGCTCGACGCCACGGGCGGTCGAAGTCGACGTCCCGCACTTGGCGGGCGGCTCCTCGGCCACCGTCACCACGGACGTGGCTTGGCGACAGCGCGGGCAGGTCACGCTGCGCGGCCCGCGCGTGACGAGCCGCTTCCCCCTCGGTCTCGTGCGCTGCCACGTGACGCTGCCCCTGACGGACGAGCTGGTCGTCCGCCCGGCGGAGGGTCGCTTGGGACCGCGCTTTCGTGCGTGGCTCGCCAGTGGGCCGCAGGACCCGCTGGCCATGGACGCGCGGGCCCGCACGGAAGAAGAGCTGCACGGCGTCCGCGCGTGGCGCGAAGGCGATGACCCGCGTCGTGTCCACGCACGCACCTCGGCCCGACGCGGTGAGCCGATCGTCACCGAATGGCGCGGCGCCCAAGGCCAGGAGATCACGCTCGTGCTGGGCACCGGTGGCGCGAGCGCCGACTTCGAGCGCGCAGTTCGCGCCGCAGCGACGATCTGGCGAGCCTTGTTGGCCAGCGGTCGCCCGGTGCGCCTCGTGCTCGATCGCGGGAGCGCTGGCGTGACCCGACGACGCGACGGTGCCGTCGCACGTCCGTTGGCCCAAGGCCTCGACGCATTGGCCCTGGTGACCCGCGGCGGGCGTCGGCCGCGCGCCGCCTTGAAGGCCCGCCCCCCCCGACCGGGCACTGCGGTCGTCTACGTGACGTCTCGCGACGAGCCCGGCTTGAGCGATGGCCTCAAGCGCCTCGTGGGACGTCACGGCCGCGCGCTGGTCGTCCCGGGCGAAGGCGCCGCGGACCTGGCCCCGTTCGTCGAGGGCGTTGCGTGAGCGCGGCCACGCACCCCATCGGGCGCCCGGATCGCGCGACCCTCGAGGCGCCCGCACGCGTGGCGGCGCACCTCCTGGCCGTCGCGGCGACGGCGTTGGGCGTCGCCGTGCCCGGCGTGCCGTGGGCGCTCCCCGCGCTGGTCCTGCTGCCGCCGGTGGTCCGTGCGCTGAAGCCGGGCACGGGCGCGGGACCGCTGCTGGCCGGACGCTGGGGCCCGCGCCTCGCCGCGGCCGTGGCGCCGGTGCTCGTGCTCGGCGCGCTTCACGTCCTGCGCGACGTTCCCGAGCGCGCGTACGCCACGCTGTTGGTGCTTCTGGGCATCGCCCAAGCAGGACTGCTCGTGCGTGCCCCGCGACCTACGGTCACGTACTTCGTGCTGTTCCTGGCTGCCGTGCAGGTCGTGGCGTCCGTGGCGGCGTGGCCGGGCGCGTCCGGCCTGCTCGTGGTCCTCGCGTTCGTCGGTGCGCTCGGCTGGACGGTGCTCCTGCTCGAGCGCGACCCGGCCACGCACCGCGGTCGCGAGACGCCGGGGGCGCGCCGCCTCGTCGTCGGCGATGGACGGCCGACGCTCGGACCCCTTGCCGTGTTCGCCGCCCGCTTCCTCGTCGTGGCCCTTCCGCTGACGCTCGTGCTGTACGCCATGGCGCCGCGCGGCTTGGCGGCCTGGGTTCGTGACGTGGCGGAGTCCGAGAGCGGTCCGTCGCCCTTCGCGGAGGACGATCCGGTCGGCAGCTCGAGCGGTGGGGGGCGCACGGGCGTCACGGGCCCGGACCTGCGCGACAATGCCGACGCGGCCGTCGTTCCCTTCGGCAGCGTTGCGCGCATCCAGGCCTCCGCCCGGCCCTTCTTCGAGGTGCGGCGTCTGGACGATGACGAGGCCCCGCGCGACGTCGTGCTGCGGGAGAACTCGCTGTCCACCGTCTCGAGCGACGGCAGCTGGCGCGCGCCGGAAGCCCTTGCCCGCGATGCCCTCCTGTACCGCGCGAGTGGCAGCGGGGACGTCGTCATCGACGAGCGTCCCGGGCCGGGGCTCACGCGTCGGTTGGGCATCGAGGTGCTGCAGGGCGGTCACCGCCGGCTGTTCCTCGAGGAGCAAGTGCTCGAGGTGGGCGTGCGACGCAACGGTCGCAGCATCACGGGCGAGGGCGTCCGCCGGCGCGACGACGGCACGTGGACTGCATCCGCGAAGGTCCAAGCGGGCGACCGGATCGTGCAGACCTCGCGTCCGCTGCCGCGGGACACGGCGTGGCTCGCGGGCCGACGCAGCGACGCCGCCGTCAGCCCCCTGCGCGCCTGGCTGCAGGTACCGGAGGACCTCAAGGCCGACGTGCTTCCGCTGGCGCGCCAGATCGTGGGCGACGAAACGGATCCGTGGCTGCGCGCCAAGCGCTTGGAGGCGTGGCTGCGCGGACCCGACTTCGTCTACAGCCTGGCCCAGCCGCCGCTGGACCCGACGCGCCGCGTGGCGGACTTCCTGTTCCGCGTCCGCCAGGGCCACTGCGAGTGCTACGCGACGTCCATCGTCGTCTTGTTGCGCAGCTTGGGTCATCCCGCGCGCTACGTGCGCGGCTTCTGGGGTGGCGATGCCACCAGCGCGGAGCGTCGCAGCGTGATCGTCCGCGGCACGCACTACCACGCGTGGGCGGAGATCTTCCTCGACGGCGCGGGCTGGGTGCCGCTCAACCCGACGCCGCCCGACCGGCGTGCCATCGACGCCGAGACGCACACCGTGGAGGTCGAGGGTGGGGCCGCCGAGGCGCCGTGGTTCGACCTCGACCGCGAGGGCTGGACGGGGCTCTGGAAGAGCGTCGCGGACGGCGGCGGCCATCTGCTGTCGCTGCTGTTCGGCCCGGACAGCGCGTGGGCCGGGATCCCGCTGCTGCTCCTGCTGGGCGTGCTCGTGGCGCGAGCGCTGCGTCGCGGGCGGACGACACGCGCCACGGCCGCCACCGCGGCGGGCCCCGTGGGGCCGTACGCCGAGATGTTGGCCCTGCTTCGCGCCGGTGGCGTACGTCGGGCGCCTTCGGCCACGCCGCGTGAGCTCGAGACCCAGGCGGCCACGCGTCATCCCCGCGCGGCCCGTGCGCTGCGGCGTCTCACCGCCTGGGAGGAGCAGGTGCGGTACGGGGGCGGGGCCTGGCCGCCCGAAGTCCGCAGCGAGCTTGCGGCTCTCTCGGACGCCTTGCGGCCAGCCGAGGGCGAAGGCCGCCCCTCGTAGGAACGGGCCCGCCCGCGGGGTTCAATCGGCGCGTGCGATCTCCCCGCCGTCGTCCCGTCTCGCCGATCGCCGCCCTGGGAGGTGCGTCGTGACGGGCGCCCCCCTGGCCGCGCGTCGCCTCGAGGAGGCTCGCGCCATTGCACGCCGCCTACGCGAGGCAGGTCACGAGGCCCTGCTCTGTGGCGGCGCCGTCCGCGACCGGCTTCTCGGTCGTACGCCCATGGACGTCGACGTGGCGACGAGCGCGCGGCCCGAGGTCGGCGAGCAGCTGTTTCCCGATGCGGTCACGGTCGGCGCGAAGTTCGGGGTCCTCGTGATCCCACGCCCGGCGGGCCCGGTCGAGGTCGCCACGTTCCGCGCCGACGGCTGCTACGTGGACGGGCGCCGTCCCGACGACGTCACCTTCAGCGACGCGCCCACGGACGCCACCCGGCGGGACTTCACGGTGAACGGGCTGTTCGAGGATCCGGACACGGGCGCCATCCACGACTACGTCGGTGGGCGGGCGGACCTCGACGCGCGCATTCTCCGCGCGATCGGCGATGCCCACGCCCGCTTCGAAGAGGACCACCTGCGGATCTTGCGCGCGGCGCGCTTCTCGTTGCAGCTGGGCTTCGCGCTCGATCCCGGTACGCGCGCCGCGGTCCGTGACATGGCGCCGCGCGTCGCCGAGGTTGCCGCCGAGCGCGTGCGCGACGAGCTGGTGAAGATCCTCCGACACGGTCGAGGGCGTGCGCTGCGTCTGCTGCGCGACCTGGGCCTGCTGCCCGTCGTGCTTCCGGAGATCGACGCGATGCGCGACGTGCCCCAGCCACCGCGCTGGCATCCGGAGGGCGACGTCTTCGTGCACACGGCCCTGGTGCTGGACGGCGTGCGCTTCCCGCCGCGCCCGGCCGAGGCCGAGGACGACCCGGAGGTCGAGGCGGACGCGCGGCGTGCCGAAGAGGTCCTGCTCTGGGCCGCGCTGCTGCACGACGTGGCCAAGCCCACGACGTTCCGTCGCGAGCCCGACGGCCGCATCGTGTTCCACGGCCACGACGCGCGCGGCGTGGAGGCTGCCGAGGGCCTGCTCGAGAGGCTGCGTCTCCCACGTCGGACCCGCGAACGCGTGGCCTCGTTGATCGGCCAGCACATGCGCATCGCCGCCACGCCGCACATGCGCCGGGCCAACTTGCGCCGCTTCCTGGCCGAGCCCGACTTCGACCTGCACCTGAGGCTGCACGCCGCCGACTGCGGCGCGAGCCATGGGGCGAGCGAGGTGCTCACGTTCCTGCTGGCCGCCCGCGACGAGCTCGCCGCGGAGCCTGCCGTGCCCGCGCCGCTGCTGTCGGGCAAGGACCTGCTGGCCCTCGGCCATCGGCCGGGCCCGGACCTCGGCCGCATCCTGGCCTGGGTCCAAGACGAACAGCTCGAGGGGCGACTCGTGGATCGCGACGGCGCGGTACGCGCCGTGCGTGACAGGTATCCCGTCCCGAACCAGGAGCCACCGACCGATGCATGACCGTCGCGCTTGGGTGACAGCAGGCCTGCTGGCGGTGACATGTGCCGTGGTGGCCGGGTCACGGTCCCCCGTGCAGGCCGCCGATACATCGGTCTCGGAGGCGCGGACCGCACTCGACCGCCTCCTGCGGGAGTCGTCGAGCAAGGCCGAGCGTCTGGCGGCCGCGGCGACGGTGCTCCGAGCACCGGTCCTGGCCGACCCCATGGCCACCCTGGAGATCGCCCCGCGGGTGGCGGCGCTCGACGACAGCGTGGGCCTGGGGCTGGTCGTCCGCACCCTGACCGAGGCCGACGTCGGCTCCGCCGCCACGGACCGCGCTCGCGAGGCGTGGCCCGCGCCGGACGCCGTCGAGGCCGCCGACCAGCGCGCGGCCCGGGCCGCGGCGCGCTGGCTGCTCGGCGAACGCACGGTGGACCCCACGTGGATCACCGGGCGCTGGCCGCCCGCGCCCGCGGTCGCTGCGGCCCTCGATCTCGATCTCGGCCACCACCCCGTCTACGAGGCCGGCACGCAGACGCCGGTGGGGGCCGTGACCGACCTCCTGTCGCGCGAGGCCCCCGTCTTGGCGGCGCTGGACGACGCCTCGGCCGACGACGCCGAGCGCATGACGCGTGGTCTGGACCGACTCGTCGGCGACCTCAAGGGGCAGGCTGCCGACGTGCTGGTGGCCGCCGTGCGCCGCGCCAATGCCCTGCCGGGTGCGGACGGCCGCACGCCCCGCGCCGCGCGTGCCGCCTTGGCGCTTGGCCGCCTCGGTGATGCGCGCGTCCGCGAGGACCTCGAGGCCGCGCTGGCCGGCGACGACGGCTGGATGCGCACCGTGGCTGCGTCGGCGCTCGGTGACCTCGGCGACCCGGGAGCCGCCCCGGCGCTCGCCTGGCACCTCTGCGTGCTGAGCGACGGGATCCGGGCGCGCGATCGCTGGGAGTACCCCGGCACGTCCGATACGCCGATCCCGGCCAGTGCGTGGCCCAACATCGACTACTTCGCCGTCGACGCGGCCGCCTGCGAAGCGCTGCTGCGCCTCGGCCTGCCGCGCGCGACCGGTTACCTGATCGATCGCCAGCTCGACCCGCGCCGCGCGCGCTACCGCATTCGCGTGCTGCAAGACGCCACGGACGCGCTCGAGCGCCATCTCCCCGACTCGCCCGCGCGTGCCTTTGTTCCCGACGCCGGCATCCCGCAGCGCCAAGCCGCGTTCGAGGCGCTGGCCAGCTGGTGGCATGAGCGCCGCGACCGCGCGGACCTGCTGTCGACGTCGTTCGACGAAACGGCCCCGTCGTTCCGCGAGACGTCGCGAGGCCTGGTCGCGAACCTGCGGCGCAACGACGCGCGACGCTTCATCATCTCGAAGGCCGCCATCGAGCTCATCGGCCCGCCCATGACCCCTGCGCTGGCCGAGGCCGCGGCGGCCGCCGTGCGCCCCGTGGCGCGCAGCGAGATCGCGTTGGCTCTCGGGCTCGTCCGCGACCCGCGCGCCGTTCCCTCGTTGCTCGACCTCGCGGCGGACCCGCGACCGATGGTGCGCGCGCGCGCTGCGGTCGCACTCGGCGCCTACGCGCGCTCCGTCCCCGACGCGCTGGACATGCTCCTCCAGCTGGTCCACGACCCGTTGGAGGAGGTCCGCGTGGCGGCGCTGGGCGGGCTGGTCGGTGCGCCGCGTGACGCCCGCGTAGCCGACGCGCTCGCGACGCTCGTGCCCGACGGCCGCGACGCCAAACGGGCCTACGCCGTGGTCCGCCTGGTCCAGGAAGGTCCCGCCGCGGTATGGGACGAGGTGGAGGCCGGGCTCACGGCGAACACGCGCGAGCAGCGCCACGCCTGGTGGGACCTGGTCCGCCGTGCGCTCGACCTGCCGGCCTACATCCACGACGCGCAGTCCGAGCCCAAGGACGAGACGGCGCGGCACCTGACGCGCGAACAAGTGGACGCCGGGTGGAACGCCCTCGTGAAGACGGGTGGACGATGAGCGGTCAGGCGCTTGCCGTCCGGGACCTCGTCGTAGCGCCGCGTCGCGGCGCGCCCGTCGTGCTGCACGGCATCACGTTCGACCACGCCGCCGAGTCGACGCTGGCCCTCCTGGGCACGAGCGGCGCCGGCAAGACGACGTTGCTTCGCGCCCTTGCCGGCCTCGTCCGTCCGCAGAGCGGCAGCGTGCACCTGGGGGATCGCCTCCTGGACGGTGATGGGGTGCACGTTGCGCCCGAAGCACGTCGCGTCGGCGTCGTCTTCCAAGGCTTGGAGCTCTGGCCGCATCTGACGGCGGGTGACCACGTCGCCTTTGCGCTGCGTGCGTCCGGCGTCGGGCGGGGGCGCCGTGCCGACGTCGAGGCCTGGTTCGAGCGCGTTGGACTCGCTCCCGCGCTGACGCGTCGGCGTCCCGGCGCCCTGTCCGGCGGCGAGCGCCAACGCGTGGCCATCGCCCGCACGCTGGCGGCCGAGCCGAGCCTCGTCCTCTACGACGAGCCTCTCGCGCACGTCGATCCGACCCGACGCCAGGCCCTGCGTGCGCTCCTGCGGGAGCTCGCCCGCGAGCGACGACATACGGCCGTGCTGGTGACCCACGATCCCGACGACGCGTTGGAGATCGCGGACCACGTCGCCATCCTCGAGAAGGGCCGTGTTGCCGAGTCCGGCGTTCCCCGCGACGTCCTGCGCACACCGCGCACCGAGGCCGCCGCCCGCGCCTTCGGCGCCGTCACGCTGCTGCCGGCCACATGGCGCGGTACGGCGCTCGACACCGTGTTGGGGCCGCTGGAGCCCGCGGGTGGGCCCGGCGCCACGGACGGTCGCACCGTTCGCCTGGCCTTGCGTCCCGACGACGTCCGGGCGCGCGCACCCCACGAAGGCGTCGCGGCCACCGTCGTCGACCGCTTCGAGACGGCCACGGGCACCCACGTGATCGCCGACGTCGCCGGCACGCGCATCGAGGCGCGAGCGGACGTCGACGTACCGCCCGGTGCCGCCGTCGGCCTCGTCGTCGTCTCGCGTGTCACTCCGCTGGAGGCTGCATGACCGCCCCCCGTGCCGCTCGCCGCACGATTCCCCTGCTCATCCTGCTTGCGGCCTTGCCCATCGCCTGTGGCGAACCGGGGCCAAAGCCGAAGGCGGGTGACCCGCCCGCGCAGGCGCCGAACGCGACGGCTGACGCAGGCGCCGCACCGCAGGAGCCTGCGTTCCTCTCCGCGGAAGCGTGCGGCCGCTGCCACGGCGCCATCTACGACGAGTGGAAGCAGAGCTTCCACGGTCAGGCCATGGCCGACCCGCTGTTCCTCGAGCTCTCCGAGGACGTGGTCAACAAGGAAGAGTGCATCCGCTGCCATGCGCCCGTTCCGCTGCGCGAGGCGCAGTTCGAGACGCCCGTGGCGCGCGCCTCGCGCCGCGAAGATGCGATCTCGTGCCTGTCGTGCCACCAGGACGGTGCCAACATCGCGGGTCCCTTCGGCGGGCTGGAGGGAGCCTGTCGCCCTGTCGGCGACCCGCGCCAGCGCGACGTGGTGAAGATCTGCTTCCCGTGCCACAACCAACACGACACGGGCAACGAGTACCTGGCCGGCCCCTATGCGCCGGAAGCCCCGCTGCCGCGCCAACGTCCCGCCGAGAGCTGCATCACGTGCCACATGCCCGAAGTCGAGCGCCCGCTCGTGGAAGGCGGCGTCGTGCGCAAGGGCCGCAGTCACACGTGGCGCGGGGGCCACAGCTTCGCGATGCTCGAGAAGGCCTCGGCGCTCGACGTCGAGGTCCGCCCGGCGGAAGGTGGCGGCTTCGAGATCGAGGTCTTCGTCACCAACCGCGGCGCCGGCCACTCGATTCCGACCGACGCGCGACACCGCTCGTTCGATACCTACATCAAGCTGTGGGACGCCGACGGACGCGTCGTCTTGGACCCGCTCAAGCGCGCGGACCAAGAGCGCTCGTTCCTGGCCAAGTTCCGCAAGTTCTATCGAGGCTCGGGCAAGAACGACACGCAGATCCCGCCGCTGGCCCGCGTCTCCACGTTGGGCGAGGGCCCCGGTCGTTTCACGACGGACTTGCCCAAAGGGCGTGGCGAGGCGTGGCTCGTCTACCGGCTCACGCCGCGCGATGCCCTCGTCGAGGACAGCTTGAAAGCGTCCGAGGGGCCCGACGACGTCCAGGACACCACGGTCGCTCGCGTCGTGCACCGCGTGTCGTTCACCTTCGGCAAGTAGAGGAGCCTGACATGCGCACTGCGTGCTCTCTCGTGATCGGGCTGATGGTGGGGGCGCTGGCCTTCGCACCGCTCCGCGCCCGGGCTGACGATGCGACGGCCGACTTCGACGCGCGCCTGCAGGCCGCGATCGCCGCGGCCGAGGACGCACCGCTTCGTGCGCTGCATGACGACGTGTCCGCCGGCAAGCTCTCCGCCGATGACGCCGCACGCGTGGAGGACGCGTGGGCCTCGCGCCTCGAAGCGCGCGGTGACGACGCCGATGCCCTGGACGCGCGCACGTGGCTGGCCCGCGAGCGACAGCAGCCGGTGGATCGCATCGCGCTGGCCGAGAACCTGTTGCGCCAAGCGCAGCGGCGCGTCGCGGCTGGCGTCACACGCGGTCTGAGCGTGACGACGCTGCTTGCGGACGCCTTGGACGCGCTGGCCCCGCTGTGGGAGATGGGCACCGACGGCGCGGATCTCGAGGCCGAGCTCCGCGCGCGCGCCCTCTTCACGGAAGCCTGGGCGCGGACGCTTCGTGGCGATCCGGAGACCGCGGCCGCGCGCCTCGGACGTGTGGACCGCAGCACCTTGCCTCAGCGGTGGCGCGTGCCCCTCGCCGATGCCCTGGCCCGCGCCCGTCATGCCGCGGGCGACCCGCGGGGGGCCGCCGAGGCCTTCCTCGAGGCCGGCAACGTGCACGGCGCCGCCGCCTCGTGGTCGGCGGCTCGCGACGCCACGGAGACGGCGCGGCTCTACGGCCAGCTGCTGGCGGCCGCGCCCGAGGACACCGCCCTGCAGGCCGAGGCGCTGCGCGCCGCGCGTTACGCCGAGGCGGCGTCCCCGCTGGCCGACGCGCTGGCGCCGCTCGTCGAGGCCGGGACGGCGCCCTCGAGCCTCGAGGCGACGCGCGCGGAGGCCTTGGGGATCGCGGGGCGCAACGAGGAGGCGATCGCGGCGTGGCGTGCGCTCAAGGCTCGCGACGACGCGGTCCCGGGGCTGGACGCCTCGCTGGCCACGCGCCTGGCGGCGCGCGGCAAGCCCGGTGACCTGGACGAGGCCGTGGACCTGGCGGTGGCGCAGCTGGCGCGGGACCCCGAGTCGACCCTCGCCGGCGACCTGCTCTGGGCCATCGCCGCGGCGGACTACGAGAGCCTGCACCGGGACACGCCCGACGGTCGCTTGCTCGCTCGCTGCCTGCGCGCCCAGGAGGCGATCGTGGCCGCGCGCAGCGACGACCCGACGGCCTGGTCCAACCTCGGCAACACCTTGCGTGTCGGCGGCCGGGCGAGCGCCTCGCTGGCCGCCTACGACAAGGCCGTCGAGCTGGACCCCTACGACCCCGACATCCGCTCGGACCGGGGGCTGGCGCGCTCGGCGGCCGGCGACGACGTGGCGGCCCTGGAGGCGTTCGGGGAGGCCCTGGAGATCGACCCGGGCCACCTCTCGGCGCACCAGAACGCCGCACGACGGCATCTGGAGGCAGGACGGCCTGGCGCCGCCCTCCTCGACCTCCAAGGGGCCCTGGAGTCGGCCCGGGCGCGCGGTGATCGCACGACGCCCTACCGCCTGCTCATGGGCCGGGCCTGGCGCGCGCTTCGGGACACGACGTCCCGGTGACGGGCCCGGCGGCCCGGAATCCTCGGGCGGCGGGTAGCGTCGAGGCCGAGGCCTGCCTCTGGCGCTCCTCTTCGGTAAGGTTGGCGCTCCGGCAGCCCTCGGGCCGGAGGCCAAGGTCGCGAACCTGCCCGCCTCCGGCCCGGACACCGCTGCACGCCCGCCCGGGACGTGCAGCCCGTTGCTCGATTCCCGCACGCCTCGCCTTGGAGCTCGCATGACCCAAGCCCTGCCCCGACGCTTCCGCTCCTGCCTCCTCGCCCTTGCGGTTGCGGCCGTGCTCGGCGTGCCGGCCACCCGCACGGCGGTGGCCGAGGATCCGGGTGCGACGACGCTGCCGACGGACGCCAAGGAGCGGAAGGGCTTCAAGGACCTGGTCTCGGCTGCGCGCACCTACTTCGACCTGCTCGAGGACGCCTGGGTGGGCCGCAAGCCGTTCCTCGCCGAGCTCGAGGACCTGGCGAAGAAGAAGCACTACCCGCTGGCCGACCCGCCGTTCTTGCGCTGGCTCGTCGACCAGAGCCGCTCCTTCGAGCCGCAGATGGACGACAGCAAGTGGTACAAGGCCAACGACCTGGCCTACACCGACCACAACAAGTTCCACGGCTTCGAGCTGAAGAGCCGCGATCTGTGGGTGCACGTGCGTCCCGCCGACACCTACCCGAAGAAGAACAGGGAGCTCGAGAGCTACGAGCGTCCCGGGCCTTGGCCGCTGGTCTTCTCGATGCACGGCAAGGACCACGCCGGTGACGGCGCGGGCAAGGAGCTGGTGGCAGCCCGTTGGTCCAAGGATCTGACGCCCGACATCCAGAAGGACTGGATCATCGCGGTGCCGATCGCGGCGGCTGCGGCGTACAGCGACAACGGTCGCATCCGGATGGAGCGCGTGCACACGCCGCTTCGTCGCGTGTACGAGAGCTATCACATCGACTTCGACCGCATCATTCTCGATGGGGGCCAGGACGCGTTGCTGCTCCTCGCCACGTCGCCGTGGTTGTTCGCCGGTGCCGTGTTGCGCGAGGGTGCGCTCGACACACCCAAGCTGCAGGCCTCCGTTCCCAACTTCTGCCCCGTGCCGCTGTACGTCGTGGACCAGCCCGACCTGGCCAAGGCGCTGCGTGACGCCGGCCACGAGAACGTGACCGAAGGCAAGGCGGGTGACGCGCCCGCGTGGATGGCGCAGCAGCGTCGTCGCGACCCCAAGTCGTTCGACTGGGTCACGCGCGAGTCCGACCAGGTCCTCGCCTGGTACATCAACCTCGACCAGCCGCTCTGGGACGAGGGCGTGAAGCGCCATATCCACGTGGACATCGTGGACACGGCCGAGGAGCCCAACACGGTCAAGATCACGGCCGAGGGCATGGCCGAGCTGTCCGTGTACCTCAACGACAGCCTGGTCAACCTCGATCGCCCGGTGCGCATCGTGATCAACGGGGTCACGGTCAAGGACGAGTCCTTGCAGCTCGAAGAGCGGATGTCCAAGGTCAAGCGCGACTTCGACGCCATCTTCCAGGCGCGCGGCGGCTTCAACCCCATCGACGTGCGCAAGAGCCGCTACTACGGCTGGCTGCGCAGCGCGTTCTTCGTGCGGATCCCCGTGCCGGCCCCGGCCGAGGAGGCCGGCGATGGATCGTCCGGCGGAGCCGGCGACAGCGCGGGTCCCGCGGCCAGCGAGAAGCAGGTCGCGGATGCGGCCCGGCTGCTCGGCAAGGCGAAGGACATGAAGGACTCCAACCCGGATCGCGCGAAGGACCTGCTGAAGAAGGTGCTCGAGATGCCGGAGACGCCGAGCCACGACGAGGCTCGCAAGCTGCTGGAAGAGCTCGGCGGCTGATCATGCGCCCGCTGCGGACCGTGCCCTCGCGCGGTTCCGTGGCCTGTGACGAGGGCCGATGAGCGACTTGACGACAGCCCGTCGCGCCCTCTTGGTGCTCGTCAACGGCTTCGCCATCCTGGGCGTCGAGTTCGTCGCCCAGCGGCAGCTGGCCCCCGTGTTCGGCCAGTCCGTGCACGTCTGGAGCGCCGTGATCGGCGTCCTGCTGTTGGCTCTCGTGGTCGGCTATGCACTCGGCGGCCGATGGGGGAGTCGCGCTCGCCATGAGGGCGTGCTCGCCCTGGCGCATGCCGCGGCGGCCCTCGTCTTGGTGGGCGTTGCCCTGCTCGGCCCCGACATCGCGGCCGCGCTCGGGCCCCGTGGCGGCCTCGACCCCGGCGCATGGCCCCTGGGTCGGTTCGGTGTCGTCGGCGCCTGTCTGGCCCTCTACGCGCTGCCCTGCGCCCTGCTGGCCGCGACGACGCCGTTCGTGGTGGCGCGTGCCGCGTCCGATGGGCGTGCCGGCCGCGCGACGGGGCGCTTCGTGGCACTGGGCACGCTGGGCAGCCTGCTCGCCTGCTGGGTGGTGCCGCTGGAGTGGATCCCCTCGCTGGGGACGCGCGGCAGCTGGTGGGTGCTGATCGGCCTCGTGGGGCTCGATGCCCTGCTCGCAGCCTCCGGCGGGCGCCGCACCCTGGGCGTGCGTGACGAGGAGACCGCCACGGTCGCCGAGGCGCGCTTGCCCCAGGGGCTGGCCCTGGCCACGGCACTCGTCACGGGCCTCGCCATCACGGTGCTCGAAGTCGGCGGTGTGCGCTTGATGAGCCCTTGGGTGGGCCAGAGCAACCACGTCTGGGCGGCGGTCATCGCCACCTGCCTCTTGGCGCTGGCCATCGGCAGCGCGCTCGGTGGCCGCTGGACGTCGCGCTTCGATCCGCGGCGGGCTCTCGTCCTCGTGCTGGCCGTCGGCGTGCCCGCGGCGGCGCTCCCCGCGGCCCTCGTGACGCCCTGGATGGGACATCTCGTCCCCGATGGTCTCCAGAGCCTCGTCATCTTGCCCGTCGCGTTCGCAGGCAGCATCGGCGGCGCCCTCGTGCTGCTGGCACCTGGCCTCGTGGTGCTGGGCGCCGCGCTTCCGCTGCTCGCCGCAGCGCGAGGTCAGCGCGACGTGGGGCGCCTCTTGGCGGCCAACACGGTGGGGGGGCTGCTCGGCTGCGTGCTGACGGCGCCGCTCCTCGTGCCGAGCCTCGGCTCGCGCGGCACGTTCCTGCTGATGGGCGCGCTGCTGCTCGTGCTGTTCCTGCTGGTGGCCAGGCGACCGTGGCCGCGGGCGGCTTCCGCCTTGGCCCTGGTGGGCCTGCTGGCGCCCGGCGCCTACGTCGTGGTGCGCGGCGGCCCCTTGCGCTTGCAGCCCGGCCAGCTCGTGGAGGTCGAGACGCCGTACCAGACCGTACGCGTCGTCGAGGCGGCGATGGATGCCATCGACCCGGCGTCCGGCTCGCCCGCGTCGTGGAAGTCGCCGCTGACCGTGCCCACGCGCTTCCTGCGGCACGACGAGGATGCGGAGACGTACCAGAGCGTGCTGCTGCAGACGCGTGGCGACTCCGTGCTGACCGGCGGCCGCTACTTCGAGTCGATGGCCGTGGGGGCCCACTTCGTACCGCTGCCCGCGGACGGCGTCATCGACGTGCTGTTGATCGGTCACGCGGGCGGAACGGTCTGGCGCACGCTGCGTGCGACCGCGCCCGCCGGCGTGCCCGTGCACTGCCTCGCCGTCGAGATCGACCCGGGTGTGGTGGACGTTGCGCGCGGCTACCTCGCCCACGAAGAGCTGGAAGACGAGCGGCTCGAGCTGGTCACGAACGAGGACGGGCGGACCATCGTCAATGCGCTGCCTGCGGATCGTCGCTTCGACCTCGTGTTGGTGGATGCGTACGCCCGGACCAACTACGTGCCGTTCCAAGTGGCCACGCGCGAGTTCTTCGAGCGCGTTCGCGACCACCTGGAGCCCGGTGGTTGGGTGGGGGTGAACGTGCTCGGGCAGGGAGCCGCCAGTCGGGTGGCGGCTGCGATCGCGGCCACCATGCAGGCCGCGTTCGGTGCCACGTGGCTCGTGCCCAACCCGTACTTCGCCGGCAACGTGATCCTCTGGAGCTCGCCGGGATCCACGGCGGGGCCGCAGGTGGGGGCGCACGCCCCCCCGCCGCCTGCGCTCGGAGAAGCCGTGTTTGCCGTGGAGCGCTTGGGTGTCCGCGTCGTGCCGTCGCCGCGCGATCCCGTGCTGACCGATGACCTGAGCCCGACCGACAAGCTTGCCGACGAGGAGTTCGGGCTTTGAGGCGCGCGCTGGTCCTCGCCCTGCTGGCTGCACTCGTCGGCGCCGCGGCCCCCGCGTCCGCAGACGACCGGGACGACGCTGCCGCTGCCGAGCGCGCGCGGCGGCGCGCGGCGATCGAGCGTCTGGCGGCCGAGGGTCGTTGGGACGAGATGGACTCCGTACCGCCGACGGCGCCGGACGACGTGGAAGACTGGGCGATCCAGCTGCGAGACCGTTGGTGGCGCCCGGTCGACGCGGGTCACCGCACGGATCTGCCCGCGGGCGATGCGGCGGGAGACGTGATGGCGCGGCGGCGCCACTGGCTGGCGGCGGGGGGGCAGGACCCCCATCCCATGCCGGCGGCCGGGGAGCCCGATCCCTGGCCCGTCCTCGCAGCGCTCGTTCTCGACCGCCAGCGTCGCCTGGCGGCGGATTTCGACGCTCCCGAGCGTCTCGATGCGCCGGAGCTGAACGAGGTCCTGCGGAACGCCCCAGCCGACACCGAAGGTGGCACGCTGGCGGCCATCCGCATGGGTCTCGAGAAGATCGACTACGCCTACGACGCGGAGCTCGACGCGGCCTCGCAAGAAGCGCGCGACGAAGGCAACGCGGCGAGCAAGGACGCCTGGCAGCTCGTGGCCCTGGCCCTGGGCATCCTCGCCGTGGTGTCGGTGCTGCTCGCGTTCCTGCCGCGTTCACGCGGTTCCTGACGGGGGCAGGGGACGCCGGCTGGTTTCCGGCGAAATCCCGGTCTTCCGGGCTCCTCCCCACGGACAACGCATCATAACATGGATTATCAGAAGTGATGAAGGGGCAGGACATGGGGTCCGGGAGGTCATGTTCCTCGTGCTCCAAGGCGTGGTGGCGTGGCGTGGCTTCGTCGCTGCGAGTGCGCGTCGAGCGTGGATCGCGCTGTCCGTGGTTCGTGTCCGCGATCGAGCGCGGAGGGTAGATCGAGGCCCCGGCGGCTCGTGTACCGAGCCCGGTGAGATTTCCGCTTCACGCTGCGCTGCATGCCGCGCCGAGGACACCCCTCCGAGCGTGAAGCCGGAATCTCACCCGGCTCGTCCTCGCGACTGCAGGTCTCTCACCACGCGATCCGTGGCGCGTCCGCCAACCGGATCAAG
>JACKGW010000007.1 GCA_020631815.1 Planctomycetota bacterium
GACGCGCCGCCGCATCACGGGATCAGACCCCGCGCTGGCACCTACCCCAAGTCGAGCATGCGCTGCACGGGCAGGAGCGCGCGCTCGCGGATGTCGGCGGGGACGTCGACCTGGGGCTCGAGGTCGCGGAGCGCGAGGTAGAGCTTCTCGGTGGTGTTGAGGCGCATGTAGGGGCAGGTCGCGCACTGGCAGCCCGACTCGGGCGGCGCGCAGAGGATCTTGACGCCGGGGCGGCGAGCCATCATCTGGTGCGTGACGCCCATCTCGGTGGCCACGATGAACTCGTCGTGCTCGCTGTTGACGACGTGCTCGATGAGGCCCGTCGTGCTGCCGATGAAGTCGGCCATGTCGAGCACGGCCTGCTCGCACTCGGGGTGGGCGATCAGCTGGGCGCGCGGGTTGGCGGCCTTGAGCTGGAGCATCTTGCGCGCGGTGAACTGCTCGTGGACCACGCAGAAGCCCGGCCACAGCACCATGTCGCGACCGGTGTTCTTCATGACCCAGCGGCCGAGATGGCGGTCGGGGGCGAACACGATCTTGGCGTCCGACGGCAGCGAGCCGACCACGCGGACGGCGTTGCTGCTGGTGCAGATGATGTGCGAGAGCGCCTTGATGGCCGCCGAGGTGTTGATGTAGCTGACGACCAGGTGATCGGGGTACTGCTCCAGCCACTTGGCGAACAGGTCGGGCGGACAGCGGTCGGCGAGGCTGCAGCCGGCGTCGAGGTCCGGCATGACGACCGTCTTGTTCGGGTTGAGGATCTTGGCGGTCTCGGCCATGAAGTGCACGCCGCAGAACGCGATGACGTCGGCGTCGGTCTTGGCTGCCTGCTGGGAGAGGCCCAGGCTGTCGCCGACGTAGTCGGCGAGGTCCTGGATGACGCCGTCTTGGTAGTAGTGCGCGAGGATCACCGCGTTGCGCTCCTTGCGCAGGCGGTCGATCTCGGCCTCGACGTCGATGTGGGGGTCCACCGTCTTGCGATCGGGGATCGCAGTGGGCAGCGGCATCGAGGGAACGGCGGCTTCGGGGCTCATGGCTGCTCCGGGGGGCGACCGCGGGGCGCGGCCGTCGGCTGCGAGGGTAGCGGGGAAAGCTGGAGGTCGGGCGGCAGGTCGCCGCGCTCGAACGGTCCGCCCGGCAGGACCTCACCCGCGATCTTCACGAGGTGTGGCGTGACCTCCTCCACCGTCACCTGACGACCCAGCTGGTCCGTGAGGCTCGTCATGACGTCGCCCTGGAGCCCGCACGGGCGAAACGTGCGGAAGGCCGTGAGGTCGGTGGCCACGTTGAAGGCGAGACCGTGCCACGTGACCCAGCGGCGCACGGCGATGCCGAGGCTCTGGATCTTGCGGCCATTCACCCAGACGCCCGTGAGCCCGTCACGTCGCTCGCCCTCGAGGCCGAACGCCGCCAGCACGCGCAAGCCGATCTCTTCCAGGTCGCGCTGGAAGGCGTGGAGGTCCTTGCGCGCCTGCGTCAGGTGCACGATCGGGTAGGCCACGAGCTGGCCCGGGCCGTGGAACGTGGCTTCGCCTCCGCGCTCCACCTCCACGCGCGGGATGTCCGACGCATACGCGCCGTCGTCGGGCGTCTTGCGGCCGAGCGTGATGACGGGCGGATGCTCGCCCGTCAGCAACACGTTGGGAAGGCGACCCTCCACGCGGGCGGCCACGACCCGTTGCTGCCAGGCGTGGACTTCGGCGTACGGGCGCAGCCCCCAGTCGTGGTGCAGGCCGGCCATCGATCAGACGGGCGCCGTGACCTTCTGGAAGGCGGCCTTCTCCACGATGTCGACGAACGCCTCCGCGGCCGTGCGCGCGTTGCTGGCCTCGACGTTCAAGGCCTCGCGCACGTAGGCCTCTCCGACCTGGTTGTCGGTCGCGGGCCCCACGATGCAGTCGAGGCGAATGCCCCGCTCGCGCAGCCAGAGCGCGCCGCCCCAGGCGGCCACCAGGTCATTGGCGGCCAGCACGTGGGCCACGATCCAGCTCTGGTACTCCTTGTCCTCGAGGATGCTCTCGACGCCGTAGCGGCCGATGATTCCGTCGCCCATCTCGACCACGATCACGTCGAGCGGCTCCTCGGCCTCGATGGGGATGGAGCGCAGCACGCGCTTGGCCATCGGCGCGCAGTCTTCCATGCCGGCCGTGCTGGGCAGGCCGACGTCGTGGAACGTGCGCGTGACGATGGCGCCGTGGTCGTCCATGTTGAAGGGGTCGCGCACGGCGGCGACGCCGGTGAGCTTGGCGGCGCCCACGCGGTAGCCACGCTGGGTGAGGCGGGCCACCAGCTCGCACGCGGCGACCGTCTTGCCCGCGTTCATGCACGTGCCGGACACCACGATGAGCGGCGGGACAGGGGCATCGGCGGGAGGCTCGGGCATCGCCGCATCGGCGATGTTGAGGCCCACGCCGTCCCGCACGGCCATGCCCAGCACCTCGACTTGCAGCGGGTGGCCCACGTCGCGGTTCTCGCTGACGGCGGTACCGAGCACCCCACCCAGGTTGAGCAGGTGGATCACGTCGCCGGGCTTGATGCTGGCCGGCACGCGACCGACGAAGCCGCGCAGGGCGTCGCGGCGACCCAGGGCGCCGACCAACACGTCGCCCTTGGCGACGTGGGCCATGCGGCCCGTCGTGAGCTCGACGACGTCGTAGACGCGCTTCTCTTCCAAGGCGCGCACGACGAGCACCTGGCCGACGCGGCTCTCGATGCCGTCGGTCGTGTAGTCGACGACGGGGCCGAGATCGAGTCGATGGACGATGCTGGTGATCTTGTGCGGGCGAATCGAGTGGATCATGGGCGGCTGGCGCGCTCCTGCATTTGCCGCCCGAGGGCGGCCCCCAAGCCGTAGAGGCGTGCGAAGCCGGCCGCCTCTTCGCCGGTCCAGCCCTTGGCGCCTTCGCCGTAGACGGCGACTTCGGGTGCCATGAGCGAGTTGGGACTGCGGACGCCGACGACCTCGCCGTGTCCGCGGTAGAGCTTGAGGCGCACGTCGCCCGTCACGTAGGCGTTGGCGCTGTCGAGGAAGGCCTCGAGGTCCCGCATGACGGGGTCGTAGTAGAGACCCTCGTGCATGAGGTTGGCGTAGAAGGTGCCGAGCGTTTGGCGCCAGTACGCCTGCCAGCGGGTCTGCACGAGCTTCTCCAGCTCGCGGTGCGCGATGACGAGCAGCAGCGGCCCGGGCGCCTCGAAGGCCAGGCGCCCCTTGACGCCCAAGATGGTGTCGCCCAGGTGCGTGCCGCGGCCGATGCCGTGCGGCCCGGCCCGCTCGTTGAGCGTGCGCAGCAAGTCGACGGAGCCCATGCGCTCGCCGTCGATCGACACGGGCAGGCCCTGCTCGAAGCCGAGGACCAGCTCCTCCGGCTCACGCTCGGTGGTCGCCGGGTCGGCCGTCATCGCGTAGACGGACTCCGGCGGCATCTTCCACGGGTCGTGGGTCTCCTTGCCGCCGATCGTGGTGCCGAAGAGCCCGACGTTGATCGAGTAGTCGACGGTCTTCGCGTCGATGTGGATGCCGCGTTCGGCGAGCCAGGCGCTCTCCTGGGCGCGCGACCAGTTGAGGTCGCGGATGGGCGCGTGGATGGCCAGCTCCGGAGCCAGGGCGCGGATGGCGACGTCGAAGCGGATCTGGTCGTTGCCCGCGCGCGTCGAGCCATGGCCGATGGCCGTGGCGCCGACATCGCGTGCCACGCGCACGACCGCCTCGGCCTGGGCGGTGCGCTCGGCACCGACGGAGACGGGGTACACCCCACCGCGCAGCCCGTTGGACTTGATCAGGTAGCTGACGAACCGGTCGAAGACATCGGCCCGGGCATCGACCACGCGGTGGTCCGTGACGCCCAGGGAGGCCGCGCGCGCAGCGATCGCCTCGAGCTCGCCCTCGGCGAACCCTCCCGTGTCCACGGTGACGGTGACGATCTCCGCGCCGGTCTGCTCCCGCAGCCAGAGGACGCAGAAGGTCGTGTCGAGCCCTCCGGAGAAGGCCAGGACGATCTTCGACATCGAGCGCTCCAGCGGCCCGCCGGCTCCGGCGGGTCGAGCGCCGCATGGTACGACCGGCGGCCCTGCGCAAGAGATACAGACGCCGAGCAATCTTCACGCCGTCTTGGGCGGCGACGCGAGGGGGCTCCCCTACAGCCAGTGGCGCCGGCGGAACCACGCCAGCATGCCCACGGCGACGACGACCATGCCGCCGAGGATGGCCCAGATCGCGAGCGGGTTGCGGCCGCCGGGCAGGTTCTCGACGTTCATGCCGTAGATGCCCGCCACGAGCGAGAGAGGCATCATGATCGTGGCGATCACGGTGAGCACGCGCATCGTCTCGCTGAGGCGGTTGTTGACCAACGAGAGGTGGGTGTCGCGCAGCGCCAGGATGCCCTCGCGGGCGGCCTCGGCCATCTCGTAGACGCGTGTCATGTGGTCGGCGACGTCGCGCAGGTAGGGCCTCAGGCGCTCTCCGATGACGGGATGCTCGTGGCGAGAGAGCGACTGGATGACGTCGCGCTGCCGGCGCAGGCTGCGGTTGAGGCGCAGCAAGTCTTGGCGGACGGAAAGCAGCTCCTTCAAGAAGCTGCCGTTCGCGTCCTCGTCGAGCGAGCGCTCGAGCGCGAGGGCGCGGTCGTAGATCGCGTCGGCAAGTCCTTCGAAGCCGAGCGTCGCCTGGTCGAGCAGGGCGTAGAGCACGTCCCCCGGCGCCAGCCCGCTCTCGGCAGCCTTGGCGCGCAGGTGCTGGAGCATGTGCTGCAACGGCGCCAGCGGCTTGCGCAGCACGGTGAGCACCCAGCCGTCGGCCAGGAGCACGCCGATCTTGCGGAACCCCTTGTCCGTCGTGGCGAGCGGCGTCTGCAAGATCACGCCCACGTGCAGGGCGCTCTCGAGCAAGCGCGGCGGATGACCCTCGCGCATCGCGGCGCCCAAGGTGACGTCGTGGACGCCGTAGTGCGCCTTCAGCTCGCGCTGCTCGGCGTCGTCAGGCTCGACGACCTCCACCCAGTGGGGGCGGTGCCGCGCCTCGGCATCCGGCAGGCCCTGCACCGCCGCGGCGCGAGGATCGTCGAGAAACCACGTCCGTATCACGCGCGGATGGTGCCCGCCCGGGGGGACGCCGCCGGGCCCCTCGGCTCACGCATCAACAGGATCGCGCGAAGCCCGTTTGCGAACGGGGCTCCGGGGCCGAGACGCTGCCGATCCAAGGCTCCTGATCGCCGCTCATCCGTGCCAGGGGCACCGTGGCCTGAACGCGCCCGATCAACCTTGCGCGTTCGAAAGCCATCTGCGCCAGGGGCTCCGGGGCCCCGGCGCTGGGGGATGGTACGGGCGTAGGGACTCGAACCCCAAACCTCCTGATCCGTAGTCAGGTGCTCTATCCAATTGAGCTACGCCCGCATGTCAGATGACAGGGGTCGGGACGATAGCGCCGGGCCGCCTGAACGCAAGTGCCGGCCAGCCCCGGATCCGTGGGCCCTGGGGATCCGGCGGTGACCCGGGCCGGGGTGGGCGATCGACGAATTCTCTCGGGGCAGTGGATTTGACCTCTGCCAGCGAGGCGTCGCAGGCGTAGGCTGCTCGTAGCCCACGAACAACCTTCGGGGGCAGGCGAAGGGGCCCCCGTGGTGGGGGCCGGACGGTTTTTTGGCCCTGACGGCTTCGGTCGCGGCGTCGAACTGCCGACCATGCAACTTGCCGGAGTGCCTCGTCCGCGCGGCGTGTCGCTACGGCGGGAGGGTTTCCATGCGCACCATCCGCGCCCTTTTGTTCATCGGCGGCGCTGCCGCCGCAGCGGCCCTGTTCGCCCAGGAGCCTGCCGCTGCCTACGGCCACGGGCACGGCGCTTTCGCGTCGCCGAGCAGCCGCTCGCACGCCCGCTCGTACGCCCGACGCGCCTACTACCGCGCGCCCACGACGTACACGACCTACCGCACGTCGTACGCCCAGAACAACCGGTACGTGCAGAGCACGCCCCGGACGGTCGCATCGACTCCCGCACCGACGACGCACCGCTACGTCGACCGCAACGGCAACGTCTGGATCGAGCGCGGCTACCGCGCGCCCGCCCGGACGGCCCCCGTGCAGACGACGCGCTACGTCCAGCCGACCTACGTGGCCGCTGCCACGCCGAGCCGCTCGATCCGCGTGGACAACCCGCGCGTCGAGTACGACGAGGCGGGTCGTCCGTGGATCCGTCGCGACAGCGGCTACCGCGCCAGCACGCCGTCGTACGCGACGTCGTCGCCGGCTCCGGCGGCGGGTGCGGGCCTCGGCACCGCGGTCCGCTCGCTGCGCAACGCCAGCGCTGGTGTCCCCGCGCCGCGTCCGGTCCGCGTCGAGTACTCGGCGCCCCGTCCGACGCCCGGCACCTACACGTCGGCGTCCAGCACCTGCTTCACCTGAGGCCACTAGCCTGACGGCCGTTGGCCGTCACTAGAGCTCGCGCCCCTCTCCGGGGGTGCCCTGGTCGACCCCCTACTCCTCGATGGGTAGGGGGTCGATCTCGTATCCGGGGGCCTCGTGGACCTGGGGCGGGCGCGCGGGGCAGCCCGTCTTGAGGTCGGCACCTTCCGCCACGGCTCGCCCGTGCGCGTACCAGGGTTCCAGGTCCGCCTGCAGCCGCGGCCAGTCGAGGCCCCAGGTGCGACCGGCGTAGCCCTCCAGCTTCTCGCGAGCTTGTGCGAGGAGCTTGGCGTAGCCGCTGGCGTGGAAGCCGCGCGACCAGTGCACGAACGCCGCGGCCACCTGGATCAAGCCCTGGAGCCACAGGCGCTCCGCCCCGTCGGCCTCGTGCCAGAGGTCTTCCCAGTCCTCGTGCGCGTCGTAGAAGGCGCCTGCGTTGAACAGGACGACGCCGCGGTCGAACCGCCCGCGGTCTTCGGGAGCGTCGGGGTCCAGCGGGGGCAAGGCGTCCTCCAGGGGGGGCCGGCAATCGGCGCAGCCTATCGGCACGGGGAACGAGACAAGCCCTGTCGCCCGGCTGGACGAACCCGCACCGCGACCTCACGTTTGCGGGGACCGGGCCCGCTCCATCCGGGAGCGCCGCCCCTCCGGAGACCTCCATGCCCCGCTCCCTGCCTGTGGCCCTCGTCTTGGCCGCCTTGCTCCTCCTGCCCCTTGGCGCCTGCGGCGACACCGACAAGGGAACGGGCTCCGGGTCCGGAGCTGGCACCGACACCGCGGGCGCGCCCCCGGCGGACGGCTCTCCGAACGGCACCGAGCTCGCTGCCAACGCGGGCGTGGACGCCGACGCCGTGAAGGCGGCGATGGAGCGCGGGCGCGCGTTCCTCCTCGCGCAGCAGGATGCTTCGGGAGCCTTCGGCGACCCGGCGGCCGGTGGCGTCGACACGGGCTACACGGGCATGGCCGTGATGGGCCTCGTCGGATCCATGAGCAAGGACGAGGTGCGCAGCAACGAAGCCATCAAGAAGGCTCTCGCCTGGATGGTCTCGCAGCAGAAGGAAGACGGCTCGATCTGGGACAAGCCGATCTTCACGAACTACCACACGAGCTCCGCCGTCGGTGCCCTCGCGGCGGCACGCGTGCCCGAGTTCGCCACGGCCCAGGCCAAGGCTCGCGCGTTCCTCGTTGCATCGCAGATCGCCGGCGACGAGTCGGATCCCTCGTACGGCGGCTTCCCCTACAAGCAGCAGCTCACCGGCGCGCCCGCGGACCTGTCCAACATGCAGATCGCCGCCCAGGCGCTCAAGGACGACGGCGGCGTGCCGGCGGACAGCCCCGTGTGGGCACGCATGCAGCGCTACCTGCGCCGCGTGCAGAACTCCAGCGAGACCAACGACTGGACCGCGACGATGGAGATCGACGGCGAGCAGCGCGAGGTCGTGCCCGCCGACGACGGTGGCGGCTTCTACAACCCCGCGCACGTCGCGAAGGACTTCAAGGCCGGGCTCGTGCAGCGCAGCGACGGCCGCTACGAGCCGCGCAGCTACGGCTCCATGTCCTACGCGCTGCTCAAGTGCCTGCTGTTCGCCGGCGTCCCGGCGGGCGACCCGCGCGTGGAGCGCGTCGTGAAGTGGGTCTCCGAGCACTGGACCGTCGAGCGCAACCCCGGCTTCGAGCACACGACCGATGCCGCGAAGAGCTCGCGCAAGGGCTGGTTCTACTACCTCTACACGGCCTCCCGCGCGCTCGACGAGTACGAGAACGTCACCGGCAAGCCGCTCACGGTGCGCGACGCCGACGGCCGCCCGCATGCGTGGCGCAAGGAGATGGCCGACGTGCTGATCGGCCTCCAAGGCGAGGACGGCTCCTGGCACAACCCCGACGACGACAGCTGGGACGAGGGCTCGAAGGTGCTCGGCACGGCCTACGCGCTGCAGACCCTCGCCATCCTCGTCAACCGACTTCCGTAGGCGGACGCCTGACCGCCGCCCGCGTCGCGATCGGCTTGCGCGCGCTCGCCCCGGCGGGCGCGATGCTGCTCGTGCGTCTCGCGGGTGCCGACGGAGCGCAGGGCCTCTTCCAAGCGCTCGCAGCAAGCTTGCTCGTGGCGTCGGCGTTGGTGGCCTGGACCGCCGCCCGGCCCACGCGACGTGCGGTCGCTGCTGACGCTGCCGGGTTGGCGTCGATCGTCCTCGTGGGGCTGCTCGTGGGGGCGCAAGGCGCTGTCGGTCTCGGCGTGCTCGTCGCCGGGGTTGCGCTTCTTGCCGCGGGCGTCGCAGCGCTCGCCCGTGGCGTGCGCGTTCCCTGGGCCGCCGCCGGGGGCGTCGGGCTGCTGGCCGTGGTGGCCGCCTCCACCGGGTTGCTGTGGGCCGATGCGCTGGCTGACCGCGTGTCGCCCGAGACGCGCGGCCTGACGCGGCTCGAGGTCGTGGACCACGACCCGCTGCTCGCGCTGGCCTACGGCACGGCCGGCCACGATCGGCTGCACGAGCGCGAGATCTACGGTCGCGTCCCGCTGGCATCGTCCACCGTCAAGCTGTCCACACCCATGGCCACGGGACTCCGCTTGGCGCGCATCGGAGGGGCGGCGCTCGTGCTCGCCGTGATGGTGCTGTTCTTCCGGCGACGTCGGGCATGAGTCGCGACGTGCACGTGCTCGTGATCGGCGCGGGGGGACTCGGCTGCCCGGCGGGGCTCGCCCTGGCCGCCGAAGGCGTGCGACGCGTGACGTTCATCGACCCCGACGTGGTCGAGCCGTCGAACCTGCCGCGTCAGGTGCTGTTCGAGCCCGAAGACGTCGGCCGCCCGAAGGCGCATGCTGCCGCGGCGCGGCTCGCCAGCATCGCCGACATCCAGGTCGAGGGCGTTCACGACCGCTTCGACGAGCAACGGCTGGCCCGCCTGGGCTTGGCGGCGGACGTCTGGATCGACGCCACGGACGGGGCGTGGGTGAAGGACTGGGTCTCCCGGGCCGCCGTGTACGCGCGGCGCCCCCTGGCCCACGCGGCGGGCCTGCGTTCGGAGGGCCGGCGCCTCGCCGTGCCGGCGGGCGGGCGGCCGTGTCTGGCGTGCCTGTTCGGTCGCCTCGACGGCGACGGAGGCAGCTGCGCGGACCTCGGCGTGTGGAACGGCGTGGTCGGCGTCACGGGTGCACTGGCCGCGGCGCTGGCCGTGCGTCTGGCCGAGGGCGAGGTCCCGCGACCCACGTACGACGTGCTCGACTTCGCCAGCTCGCGCGCCTTCGCGCTCGGCGCCAGCCCGGACCCGCACTGTCCGGTCTGCTCGGGCGAGGCCGTGCCGCCCGGCGAGCTCGCCGGGGGGCCTACGTGTGCCGTGGGTGAGCCAAGCAGCGCCGACCCCGCACCCCCCTTGGCCGTGGCCACCACGCTCGATCTCGTCACCACGCGCTGCCCGCTCAACCTGCTGCGTGCGCGCGAGGCGCTGGATGCCGCCGCTCCCGGCTCGCGGGTGCGCATCCGGCTCGGTGCCGAAGGGGCCGCGACGGTCCCGGACGGCGTTCGTGCGGCCGGCCATCTCGTCGTCGCCGCCGTGGCGATGGAAGACGGCCTCGACCTCGTCGTGGAGGTCGTGGGCACGGGCGCATCGATCGCCATCGAGGACACGCTCGACCTCGAGCGTTACGCGCGACAGGTCGTGCTCCCCGAGGTGGGCCTGGCGGGACAGCGCCGCTTGCTCTCCGCGGAGGTCGTGGTCGAGGGCCTCGGCCTCACGGCCCGCGTTGCCGCGCGCTACCTCGCGGCAGCCGGCGTGCGCGTGCTGCGTCGATCCGGCACGCAGGGCGTGGTCGCCGTGCTTGGCGCGGGCACGCGCATGGCGCCGATCGCCCGCGACGGCTCGCTGGTGGTGGGTGAGGTCGGCGCGGGCAGCGCGTCGGTACCGTCGTGCAGCGGCGCCACGGCCGTCGCCCTCGGAGCGTTGCTCGCCGACGCGGTCGAGCGGCGCATCGTGCAGCCGGACGTCGAGCGCGGCGCCAGCCTCGACCTGGGCGGCGTCGTCGGTCAGAAGCGGTTCAGCTGCTCGTAGATGTTGGCGTAGTAGCCCAGCACACGCACGGCGATCACGCCGCCGATCAGCAGGATGGCGATGATCGGGACCAGCGACTGGAAGCGCGAGCGCCACGACTGCGCGTCGTCCAGGAACCGCGCTGCACCGTGGCGACAGGCCGCGGCGAGATCACCCGCGTGCTCCCCGCTCACGAGCTCATGGCGGATCGACGGCGGCGTTGCGCTCCACGCCGTGGCAAGCGGACGACCGGCCACGACGTGGGCCGCTCCCAGCCGCAGGTCACTGGCCACGCGTCCCCCCGCGCCGGCCTCGGCGGCCAGCTGCGCGGCGCGGTCCAGGGGCAGGCCCGCGTCGTGGGCATCCGCCAGGGCCAGCAGCGCGGCTTGGTCCGCGTCCAGGACGCGGCCCGCGTTCCACCAGTGGAGCTGGGGTGCCGCACCCGGCGACGACGACCGGCCCGGACCGAGGACGCCGCGCACGAAGGCCACGAGCAGCCACACGGGCACCACGAGCAGCGCCGACCAGCGCAAGCCGGCCCACGGATGCCCCGCGAGGATGTCCGGCACGGCGATCAGCACGGCGCCTACGTGCGCGAGCACCAGCGGATAGGCGAGCGTGGAGAGGCTCGACGCGCGGGAGCGGGCCAGCGCCTCGTGCCGGAAGGCCAGGCGCTCCAGCGTGGGCTCGAGCTGCCCGGTGGCCTCGCCCGCCTCCAGCAGCGCACGGTCGAGCGGCGAGACGTCGCCCAAGAGCATGTGGACGGGCGCGCCCAGGCGGGCGCGCGCGGAGGCCTCGGGGCCCAGCACGTCGTCGACGGCCGTCGGCCAGGGCACGCCTGCACGGTGGAGCGCCGCGAGGCGGCGGTAGCGAGTGGCCATGTCGCGGCCCATGCGCCCACTCTACGGGGCAGCCGACCGTGTCGCCCGTGTGGCGGGTAGGATGCGCCCCCCGACCCCGTCGTAGCGAGGTGCCCATGTCCCAGGTCGTCCAGTGTCCGTCGTGCGAGAAGCGGTTCCGTCTGCCGCCCAACCCGCCGGCGACGTTCACGTGCACCGGTTGCGGCACGGTCATGGACCTCTCCGACTTCGGCGGCCGCAGCGCGCCGGCGGCGCCCGCCGCCCCCGCGGCGCCCTCCCGTCGCGGCGCCTCGCGCGGGCGCTCTTCGTCGCGTTCGGCCGCGCCGTCGCGCTCGGCGGCACCGTCTCGCTCGCGGGGCCGCTCGCGCCGTGATGACTACGACGACGATGACTACGACGACGGGGGTCGTCGCGGTCGCCACGCTCGCAAGCAAGGGCCGCCGACGGGCATCATCCTGCTGATCGTCGCCCTCGTGGTGGGCGCCGTCGTGGCCGTCATCGCGCTCAACAGCAAGAAGGACGACGACAAGCCGAGCGACACCACGCAGGTCGCCTCGGGCGGCGGGTCCACGGGCACCACCGTCACGCCGCTGCCGGGCGGTCCCACGCCGGGTCCGCTGCCGACCACGCCGTTGCCCACCGGCACCGGTGGCGCCGCGCCGGCCCCGACAGGCACCACGCCTGCCGTGCCCCCGCCCAATGTCACGCCCCCTGACACCACGTCCGGCGGCACGTCGCGCAAGCCCCGGCTCAACGCCAACCGCGTCGAGCTGCAGGTGTTCGACTGGCCGGAAGAGGTCGACGCCGCCGTCCGCGCCGAGGCCGAGACCCACATCGAGGGCATTCGCCGCGGTGGGCGTGACGGCAACGTGGCCCAGGACTGGTTCGTCAAGCAGGGCCGGCCCGTCGCCGTTCGCTTGGTCAACGAGTTCAAGAAGCTGGCCGACGACTCCAACAACTTCGAGGACGGACCGCGCAACAACGAGACGCGCTCCATCGCCGCGGCCATCGACACCACGCTGCGCAAGATCGACGGCTGGATGGAGCGGCGCTTCGACATGGAAGACCCGCTGCGTCACAACAGCCCGCAGAGCCGGGTGATGGGCGTGGCCAAGCGGTGGACGCTCTGGTGGCAGGAGGGGTACTGGAAGAACGACCCCCTCGAGCCCTGGGACGCCTTCCACGACGGCCAGGCCCGCGAGCAGGCCGAGCGCGACGCTGCCGCGGACGCGGCCGCCGCCGAACGCTGAGCCGATCTCGGCCATGCGCTCCGGCGCCGACGACCCGTCCGCCGGATCGGCGGCCGCGCGGCGCGGCGGCGAGCGGCCGCCGCCCGGAACGCCGGCCGGGTTCCAGCTGACGACGCGCTTCGTCCCTTCGGGGGACCAGCAAGCCGCCATCGAGGGCATCGTGGGTGCGGACCGCGACGGCGTCCGACGCCAAGTGCTCCTGGGCGTCACGGGCTCGGGCAAGACGTTCACCGTCGCCAACGTCGTGGCCCAGCTGGACCGACCCGCGCTGCTGCTGGCCCCCAACAAGACGCTCGCCGCGCAGCTGTTCGACGAGATGCGCGAGCTGTTCCCGCACAACGCCGTCGAGTACTTCGTCAGCTTCTACGACTACTACCAGCCCGAGGCCTATCTCCCGACGCGCGACGTCTACATCGAGAAGGACGCCAGCATCAACGACCGCATCGATCGCATGCGGCACGCGGCCACCAAGAGCGCGCTCACGCGGCGTGACGTCCTCATCGTGGCCAGCGTCAGCTGTATCTACGGCCTCGGCTCGCCCGACGCCTACCGCGACTACCACGTGTGGGTCGAGGAAGGGGACCGCATCGACCGCGACGTGTTCCTGCGGCGGCTGGTGCGCATCCGCTACGAGCGCAATGACATGGAACCGGGCCGCGGGCGCTTCCGCGTACGGGGCGACGTCGTGGAGGTCGGTCCGGCGGATGCCGACGACCGCGTGCTGCGCATCGAGTGGTTCGGCGACGAGGTCGAGCGCATCGAGGAGGTCGACCTCGTCACGGGCGAGGTCCTGGGACGGCGACCCGCGGCGTCCTTCTTCCCCTCGAGCCACTACATGAACAGCGAGGAGGCGCTCCAGTCGGCGATCGAGGGCATCCGGATCGAGCTCGACAAGCGCCTGGTCGAGCTCCGGCGCGCCGAGAAGATCGTGGAGGCCGATCGCTTGGCGCGTCGCGTGCGCTACGACCTCGAGCTGCTGCGCGAGACGGGCTTCTGCCCGGGTATCGAGAACTACTCGCGGCACCTGGACGGGCGTCGGCCGGGCGAAGCGCCCGCCACGCTGCTCGACTACCTCCCGGAGGACTTCCTGCTCGTCGTGGACGAGAGCCACGTCGCCGTGCCGCAGATCGGCGGGATGTACGCGGGCGACCGCCGGCGCAAGCTGAACCTCGTGGAGTACGGCTTCCGCTTGCCGTCGGCGCTCGACAACCGACCGCTGACCGGCGAGGAGTTCTGGGAGCGCGTCGACCGCACGCTGTTCGTCAGCGCCACACCCGGAGCGTGGGAGAAGCTGCAGGCCGGCACCCACATCGTGGAGCAGGTGATCCGACCGACAGGCCTGGTCGACCCGCCCGTCGAGGTCCGCCCTGCGCGCGGCCAGGTGGACGACCTGCTCGAAGAGGTGCGCAAGCGCGTGGCCATCGACGAGCGCATCCTCGTCACCACGCTGACCAAGCGCATGGCCGAGGATCTCACGGAGCACCTCACCGAGATCGGCGTGAAGGCGCGCTACATGCACAGCGACATCAGCACGCTGGAGCGGGCCGAGATCCTGAAGGACCTGCGCCTGGGCCTGTTCGACGTGCTCGTGGGCATCAACCTGCTGCGCGAAGGCCTGGACCTGCCCGAGGTCACGCTCGTGGCCGTGCTCGATGCCGACAAGGAGGGCTTCCTGCGCAGCGAAACGAGCCTGGTGCAGGTGTCCGGTCGCGCCGCGCGCAACGTGAAGGGGCGCGTGCTCTTCTACGCGGACACCGTCACGGACTCCATGCGCCGTGCGCTGTCCGAGATGGAGCGCCGCCGCACCCGCCAGACCGCGTGGAACGAGGAGCACGGCGTCACGCCGACCTCGGCCCGCCGCGCCGTGCGCGACACGGTGGGGGAGGTCTACGCCGACCGCGACTACGTGGACCTGGCCGAGAACGAGGGCCAAGCCATGCCCCGCGGCTCCAAGGCCCTGGCCGAGGAGCGCGCACGCCTGGAAGGCGAGATGCGCCAGGCCGCGGCGGAGCTTCGCTTCGAGGACGCCGCCAAGCTGCGCGACCAGCTGCGTCGCGCCGAGCGGTTGCTCCTGCTCAGGGGTTCTGGCGAGGAGGGCGCTGACGCACCGGCGGGCGAGGACGCCTAGGGCCCGTGGCCGCCGCACCTGCACCGTCCGACGAGCTCAAGCGCCGCGTCGCCCAGCTTCCGACGGGGCCCGGTGTCTATCGCTGGCTCGACGTCCACGGTCGCGTGCTCTACGTCGGGAAGGCGGCCAACCTGCGCAGCCGTGTACGTGGCTACCTCGGTGTCGGTGACGGTCGGCATCTGGTGCGGCTGCTGATGCGTCGCGCCGTCGACGTGTCCGTCGTGCCCACGGCAACCCCCGAAGAGGCGCTGCTTCTCGAGAACACGCTGATCAAGCAGGAGAAGCCGCCCTACAACCTGCGGCTCAAGGACGACAAGGCGTACCTCTTGGTGCGCGTGGATCGTCGCCATGCCTTCCCTCGCCTGACGTTGGTGCGCAAGGTCAAGCGCGACAAGGCGCTCTACCTGGGCCCCTTCGCCAGCGCCAAGTCGGTCCGCCGCACGCTGCGGTTCTTGCGCACGCTGTTTCCGCTGCGCACGTGCAGCGACCGCGAGCTGGAGGAACGCACGCGCCCCTGCCTCTACCACCAGATCGGGCGCTGCGCGGCGCCGTGCGTGGACCTGATCGACGAGCCGGCCTACAAGGCGCTCGTCGACGGGACGGTTGCCGTGCTGCGTGGGCGCGACGACGGGCTGCTCGACGAGCTGCGCCGCGAGATGCATGCTGCGGCGGAGCGCCTCGAGTTCGAGAAGGCAGCGGTGCTGCGCGATCGCGCCGACGCCCTGGAAGGTGCGCTCGCGCGCCAAGAGGTCGTGAGCCCCGACGGCAAGGACCGCGACGTGGTCGCCGTGGCCGCGGCCGGCGGGGTCACGATGATCGCCATCGTCTACGTGCGCGATGGCCACGTGGTGGCGACGCGGGCTTGGCCCGAGCGCACGACGCTTGCGCGGCGCGACGTGTTGGGGGCCTTCCTCGGCCAGTTCTACGCAGGGGGCAAGGTCGTCCCGGCCGAGATCCTCGTGGAAGAGCTGCCCGACGACGTCGAGGGCCTGGGCGAGCTTCTCGCAGAGTGGCGGGGGCGACCTGTGAACATCGCCGTGCCCCGTCGCGGGACGGGTCACGAGCTGCTCGATCTGGCCAAGCGTCATGCGCAGCAGGCGCTGGAAGAGCACGGCGAGAAGGCCCGCGCCGCGCGCGGTGCGCTCCAGCGCCTGGCCGAGGTCCTCGAGCTGACTGGCCCGCCCGAGCGCATCGAGGGCTACGACCTGTCGCACCTGCGAGGGACCGATCCCGTGGCCGGGATGTCGGTGCTGGTGGGGGGCGTAGCCGATAGCGCGGCCTACCGCCACTTCGCGATCCGCGAGGCCGCGGGCGGCGACGACTACGCCGGCATGCGCGAAGTCGTGCGGCGTCGCTTCGCAGCGGGCGAGCACCTGGGTGCGCTCCCGGACCTGCTGCTGATCGACGGCGGACGCGGCCAGCTCGAGGCTGCCGCCGCGGCCTTCGGCGAGCTGGGCCTCGCCGTGCCGCCGATGGTGGGGTTGGCCAAAGCCCGGACCCGAGGCGGCGAGCGCAGCGACGAGCGCATCGTGCGCCTCGGCCACGAAGATCCCCTGGTGCTCGCACCGGATGACCCCGCACTGCGCCTGCTCGTGCGCGTGCGTGACGAAGCGCACCGCTTCGCCGGTCGCTACCAGCGCACGCGTCGCGGCAAGACGCTCTCCACGAGTGCGCTCGACGGCATCCCCGGCGTGGGCCCGGCGCGGCGTCGACGCCTGCTCGCCCACTTCGGTAGCGTGGAGGCCATCCGCAACGCGCCGTTCGAAGACGTCGCGGCGCTCCCGGGCATCGGCGAGCACGTGGCGCGCAGGATTCGCGAGCGGCTGGAGGAAGGGAGCGCCTAGGCCGGCTGCGGCGCCGCCGTGCGTGCCTTCTTCCAGTCCTCGAGGAACGCGGCCAAGCCCTTGTCCGTGAGGTCGTGCGTGACCATCTGGTCCAGCAGCTTGGGCGGCACGGTCGAAATGTCGGCGCCGAGCAGCATGGCCTGACGCACGTGGTCGGCGTGGCGCGTGCTGGCCACGAGCACCTGAGTCGTGATGCGCGGGTAGGCACGGAACGTGGTGACGATGTCCTCGATCAGCGCCATGCCGCGCTCGCCGCGGTCGTCGAGGCGTCCGATGAAGGGACTCACCATCGTGGCGCCGGCCTTGGCCGCGAGCAGCGCCTGCGTCGGCGAGAAGCACAGCGTGACGTTGGTGCGGATGCCGCGGGCCGAGAGCGCCTTCGTGGCCTTCAGCCCCTCGGGGATCAGCGGCACCTTGACCACGACGTTGGGGTGGATGCCAGCAAGCCGCTCGCCTTCGTCGACCATGCCCTCGGCCTCGAGCGCCGTGACCTCGGCGCTGATCGGGCCGTCGACGATGGAGCAGATCTCCTCGATCACCTCCTCGAACACGCGCCCCGAGCGCGCGATGAGGGACGGGTTCGTGGTGACGCCGTCGATCACGCCCCACGAGGCGTAGCGGCGGATGGCATCGACGTCGGCGGTATCGAGGAAGAGCTGCATGCCGGGAGCGTACGCCCGGCGACCCCCGCCCGCTCAAGCGCGCGGGTGGAACTTCCTGTGAACCTGCTTCAGGCGGTCGGGGTCGACGTGGGTGTAGACCTGCGTCGTCTGGACGCTGGCGTGGCCGAGCAGCTCCTGCACCACGCGCAGGTCCGCCCCGCCGGCCACGAGGTGGGTGGCGAAGCTGTGGCGCAGCGTGTGGGGCGAGAGTGCGCCTGACAGGCCCGCGGCCACGGCCCGCTCGCGGACCATGCGGAAGACGCGGTGGCGGTCCAATGGGCGCCCCGAGCGGGAGAGGAAGATCGCGCCCGGGTCGGCGTCGCCCACCAGCTTCGGGCGCCCTCGCGTGAGCCAGGCTTCCAGGTGGGTGATCGCCTGGTCGCCGAGCGGTGCCCAGCGAGTCTTCCCGCCCTTGCCGTGGAGCCGCAGCATGCGGTCGCCGGCGCGCAGGTCCTTGAGCTCCGCACCGACGACCTCGGCCACACGGGCGCCCGAGGCGTAGAGGACCTCGAGCAGGGCACGATCCCGGAGCGCAAGGGCGCCGTCCCCGCGCACGCCCTCCAGCAGGCGCTCGACCTGCTCGCGTGTCCAAGCCTTGGGCAGCCGCTCCCAGCGGCGGCCGGAGGGCAGGTGGCGCGTCGGGTCGCCCGACAGCGCTCCGAGGCTGGCGGCGAAGGCCAGGTACCCGCGGAGCGCCGAGAGGCGCCGGCCGAGGCTGGTCGCCGCGGCGCCAGCCCGGCGCTCGGTGCCGAGCCACCGGAGCAGGGCGGCCTCGTCCACGTCGGCCAGGGCCCCGGGCTCCGCGAGACGGGGCCCGCTGATGCCCACGGCCGCGAGGACCCGCCGCACGTCCCCCGCGTACGCGCTCAGCGTGTGGCGCGAGGCCCCACGCTCCACGCGGAGGTGGTCCAGCCAGGCCTCCAGGAGCGATGCGGGGTCGTGGGGGTGGTTGCCGACCATGGGCCTCCCCTCCGAAGTACGGTCCCGGACCGCCTCGCCTGAAGGGCCGAGCCCCGGCCCCCGCCTTGGGGCGGGCTCCAGGGAGGCGTATCCTCCGCCCGCCCATGAACACCGTCCCCAACCCCGACAAGACCGCCTCCGGCGCCCTCAAGGTCGTCGCGCTCGTCGTCCTCGTGCTGGGGCTGCTTGCCGACCTCGGCTCCAAGGCCTGGTTCGAGGGCTACCTGGGGATGGACGCCGACCCGACCGTGCGCTCGGCGGCCCGTCGCGTGGAGGTCATCGAGGGCTTCCTGGCCTGGGAAGGCGCGTGGAACCCGGGCGTCACGTTCGGCTTGGCGGCCCATCGCACCACCGAGATCCTCGCGCTCACCGGCGTGGCGACCCTGGCGCTGCTCGCGTGGTTGCTCGCGACGCGCAACCCCAGCCGTCTGCTGCACGTCGGGCTGGCCATGATCCTGGGTGGGGCGCTCGGCAACCTCTGGGATCGGTGGCACTGGTCCAAGGTGCGCGACTTCATCCTCGTCTACACGGGCGAGCCCGGGGCCGAGTCGTTCAAGTGGCCCAACTTCAACGTCGCCGACAGCCTCATCGTGGTCGGCGTCGCGTTCGTCATGTGGGACGCGCTGTTCGGCAGCACGGCCAAGCGCGACAAGGCGCGGGCGCTGGAACGAGCGGCGGCGGCCGAGGGCAGCGCGTCGTGAGCGCGCCGGCCGGGGAACGACCTGCCGCCCCGGCCACGACGGCGGCGGCCGACCTGCGCGTCCAGCTCGGCTCGCTCGAGCTGAAGAACCCGGTCGGCACCGGCTCGGGCACGTTCGGCAAGGGACTCGAGGCGCAGGCCTTCGTCGACTTCTCGCGGCTTGGCTGCTTGGTCGTGAAGACGATCACGAGCGCCCCGCGCGCCGGCAACCCGCCGCCGCGCCTCGCCGAGACGGCGGGCGGGCTGCTCAACTCGATCGGGCTGGCCAACCCCGGCGCCGAGGTGTGGATCCGCGACGTGCTGCCCAAGCTGCGCGACCTCGGCACACCGCTGGTCGTCAACGTCGCCGGACACGACCTCGAGGACTTCGCGACGCTGGCTGCCCGCTTTGCGCGCGAGCCCGGCGTGGCCGCGCTCGAGCTGAACATGTCGTGCCCCAACGTCGCGCACGGCTTGGACTTCAGCACCGACCCGGCGCTGGCCAAGAAGCTCGTGGAGCGCGTCCGCTCGACCACCGAGCTGCCGTTGATCGCCAAGCTGTCGCCCAACGTGACGGACATCCGTCCGATCGCCGAGGCCGTGGTGGCCGGCGGCGCGACGGCCGTCAGCGCCATCAACACCTACGTCGGCATGGCCATCGACTGGCGGCGTCGACGCCCCGTGCTGGGCCGCGGCTACGGCGGCTTGTCCGGGCCCGCCATCAAGCCCCTGGCGCTGCGCCTCGTGCGCCTGCTCCACGAGACGATCGGCGTGCCGATCATCGGGATCGGCGGCATCCAAGACGCGGACGACGCCATGGAGTTCTTCGTCGCAGGGGCCAGCGCCATCCAGGTGGGCACCGCGACGTTCTACCGTCCGACCGCCGTGCTGGACGTGCTCGACGGGCTCCCGTCCCGGCTCGCGGAGCTGGGCGCCGGGTCCCTGCGCGAGGTCGTCGGCACGTTGGAGATGCCCGGCTGACCGCGCGTCATCCCTTGTCCGTCGCGGGCCTTCCCGCCTGCTACGGTCCTCCCTTCACCGACCCCGAGGTGCCCCTCCACGATGTTCGGTCCCGTCCTCAAGAAGGTCTTCGGCACGCGCAACGACCGCGTGATCAAGTCCGTACTGCCTGTCGTCGAGAAGATCAACGCCCTCGAGCCGACCATGCAGGCGCTCGACGACAACGGCCTCAAGGCCAAGACCGACGAGTTCCGCCGCCGCTTCGCCGACGGCGAGAGCCTCGATGCGCTCCTGCCCGAGGCGTTCGCCGCCTGCCGGGAAGCCAGCAAGCGTGCCCTGGGCCTCAGGCACTTCGACGTGCAGCTCGTGGGCGGCTGGGTGCTGCACCAGGGCTCCATCGCCGAGATGGTCACGGGTGAGGGCAAGACGCTCGTCGCCACGCTCGCCGTGTACCTGAACGCGCTCGCGGGCAAGGGCGTGCACGTGGTCACCGTCAACGACTACCTGGCCCGTCGTGACGCGGAGTGGGTGGGGCCCGTCTACGAGGCGCTGGGGCTCACGGTCGGGTTCATCCAGTCCTGGATGAACAGCGGCGACCGCCAGCCGTCCTACGCCTGCGACGTGACCTACGGCACGAACAGCGAGTTCGGCTTCGACTACCTCCGCGACAACATGAAGGTGACGCGCCAGCTGCAGGTGCAGCGCCCGCTGCACTTCGCCGTCATCGACGAGGTCGACTCCATCCTCATCGACGAGGCCCGGACCCCGCTCATCATCAGCGGCCAGGCCGAGGACGACCGGGCGCTCTACGAGGAGGCCAACCGCATCGCGCGTGGCCTCCAGAAGGAGGAGCACTTCGAGGTCAAGGAGAAGGAGCACCAGTGCGTGCTCACGGACGAGGGCCTCGAGCGCGCGGAAGAGATCGCGGGCCGCAAGTTCTTCGATGCCGGCGAGACGGAGTGGCTCCACCTGCTGGAGACGGCGCTGCGCGCGCAGTGGATCTACGAGAAGGACGTCCACTACGTCGTCAAGGACGGCGAGGTCATCATCGTCGACGAGTTCACCGGCCGCCTCATGGAAGGCCGTCGCTGGTCGGACGGTCTGCACCAGGCCGTGGAGGCCAAGGAGGGGTTGCGGCCGCGTCCCGAGAACCAGACGCTCGCCACGATCACCTACCAGAACTTCTTCAAGCTGTACGACAAGCTGGCCGGCATGACGGGTACCGCCATGACGGAAGCCGGCGAGTTCTGGTCGATCTACAAGCTGGACGTCGTCAGCATCCCGACCAACCGTCCGCTCCTGCGCATCGAGCAGGACGACCTGATCTACGCCACGCAGAAGGACAAGTTCGCGGCCGTCGTGGACGAGATCCACCGCGTGCATGCCACCGGCCGTCCGATCCTCGTGGGTACCACGAGCATCGAGAAGAGCGAGCGTGTCTCGGGCATGCTGGGTCGTCGCGGCCTCGCGCACGTCGTGCTGAATGCCAAGCACCACGAGCGGGAGGCCAACATCGTGGCCGAGGCCGGTCGCGATGGCGCGGTCACCATCGCCACGAACATGGCCGGCCGCGGCACGGACATCCTGTTGGGCCCCGGCGTGCGCGAGAAGGGCGGCCTGCACATCATCGGCACGGAACGCCACGAGTCCCGGCGCATCGACAACCAGCTGCGTGGTCGTGCCGGTCGTCAGGGCGATCCCGGCAGCAGCCGCTTCTTCCTGAGCCTCGAAGACGACCTGATGCGCATCTTCGCCCCCGAGTGGGTGGGGCGGATCCTGCAGCGCATGGGCCTCAAGGGCGGCGAGGCCATCGAGAGCCCGATGGTCACGCGGGCCATCACGAAGGCGCAGAAGAAGGTCGAGTCGCGCAACTTCGAGATCCGCAAGAACCTCCTCGAGTACGACGAGGTCATGGACACGCAGCGCCGGCAGATCTATGGCCTGCGTGACACGCTTCTGGACCACGACGTCGAGGAGCAGCTGCGCATCATGCGCGCGTTCCTCCGCGACGTGATCGAGCGCAAGGTCGAGGATGCCTTCGGCTCGGGAGTGCCGCTGGCCGAGCGCGACCCCGAGGACGTCGCCCGTTGGTTCCGCCGCCGCTTCGGCGTGGCCTGCACGGGGGACGAGCTCTCCATCCAGGACCTGGACGCCACGATCGACAAGCTGGTCGAGAAGGCCAACGACGCCTGGCAGCGACGCGAGAAGGAGCTCGGTACCGACGAGATGCGGGCCATCGAGCACTTCCTGATGCTCAACGCCATCGACGCGCGCTGGAAGGACCACTTGCACGCCATGGACGGCTTGAAGGCCGGTATCTCCATGCGCAGCTGGGGCCAGATGGACCCCAAGGTCGAGTACAAGGTCGAAGGCCACAAGATGTTCCGCTCGATGATGCATGGCATCCGCGAGGAGGTCACCGACCACCTCGTGAAGGTGCGCTTCTCGCGGCAGGCCGAGGAAGAGCTCTCGGGTCGCTGGTCGGACGCCGAGGCGGTCGCGCCGCCCGAGCAGGGCACGGGCGTGGACCTGTCGGCGCCGCCGCCGTCGGCTGGCCGCACGGACGACAGCCCCATCGGCTCCACGCCGTCGGGGCCGGCGCAGCCCATCAAGCGCGACATGCCCAAGGTGGGGCGCAACGACCCCTGCCCGTGCGGCTCCGGCAAGAAGTACAAGAAGTGCCACGGAGCCGCCGAGGCGTGATGTGAAGGCGCCGCACGGGCCTCGCCGTCCTGCGCGCTTCTGGCACACGCTGCTCGACGTGGGCTACGCGGGCGCGTCCGTGCTCGCCCTGCCCTACGCGCTCGTTCGCTTGGCGTTCGACCGCAAGGCGCGCGCCCGCGCGGTGCCGTTCGTGCGCGATCTCCCCGCGCGCTTCGCGCGCCGCACGCCGCGCGGCGGGGAGGCACCGTGTCTCGTCGTCCAGGCGGTTTCGGTGGGTGAAGTGAAGGCCGTCGCGCACTTGCTTGCGCGCTTGGGCGAAGCGCTGCCGGGTGTCGACATCGTGCTGGCCGTGACCACGGTGACGGGACGGCGTGTCGCGCGCGAGCTGTACCCCACCTTGCGCGTGGAGCGCACACCGGCCGACGTCTCGTGGTCGGTCGGTCGCTTCCTCGATGCGCTGCGACCCGACCTCGTGCTCTTGGTCGAGAGCGAGCTCTGGCCCGGTTTCCTCATGGCCCTACGTCGGCGGTCGATCCCGGTCGTGCTGGTCAACGGACGGATGAGCGAGCGCAGCGCGCGACGCCTGGGGCGCGTCCGCTGGTTCGCGCGCCGCCTGCTCGGGGCCCTGGACGGCGCCTTCGTCCAGCTGCCGGCCTACGGCGGCCGCTTCGCCGCGCTCGGCATGGACCCGAAGCGCATCGCCGTGACGGGCAACATCAAGCTCGACAACATGGCTGCGGAGCCGGACCGCGAGCGCGCCCGCCACCTTGCACACCTGCTTGGCGTGGAGGAGCCGGACGTGCCCGTGGTGGTAGCGGGCAGCACGCATCCCGGCGAAGAGCGGGCACTCGTTCGCGCCGTGCGGCGGCTCGCCGCGGAGGGCAGGCGCATGCGACTCGTCCTCGCCCCCCGCCACCCCGAGCGCCGCGAGAGCGTGGCCGCTGACGTCCGTCGCGAGGGCGGTGTGCCGGTCCTGCGCAGCGGGATCGAGGCGCCGCGCGGGCCTGCGGCACCCGACGACGTGTTCGTGCTCGACAGCGTCGGCGAGCTCGAGGCGCTCTACGGCGCGGCCGACTTCGCGTTCGTCGGCGGCACGCTCGTGCCCCATGGTGGGCAGAACATGATGGAGCCGGCGAGCCTCGGCCTGCCGGTGGTCGTGGGGCCGCACCTTGGCAACTTCCGGAGCGAGGTCGCCTTGCTACGGGCCGCCGACGCCTTGCGCGTGGTCGACGACGAGGACGGGCTGGCCTCCGTGCTCCGCGCTTGGTGCGACGACCGCGCCGCAGCACGCGCGCAAGGATCACGTGCCCAGGCCGTCGTTCGGGCGAGCCAAGGCGCGAGCCAGCGCACGGTCGAGGGCCTCGAGCCGTGGCTCGCGCGCCTGCGTGCGCCGGCGGTCAGCGCGCCAGCCGGATGACGACGCGCGCCGTGCGCTGCGCCTCGACCATGACCTCCGCGATCCCGTCGCCGGCTTGCGGGTGCGAGGCCTGGGCGTCGAGCAACCCCAGCGGGAGCTCGTCCACGAGGGCTCGGCCTCGTGCGTCGGTGCGGGCCGGTCCTCGAGCTCGCACGAGCCGATTGGCGATGCGGAAGCGCACGAGGGCACCGCGCACGTCGCGTCCGCCTGCGTCCACGACCTGCACCTCGACCTTGCCGGCGGGTGACAGGTCGAGGTCGAGCTCGGTGGAGAGGCCGGGGGGGACGTCGACCTCCCGCTCGACGGGCGCGCCGCCGCGACCAAAGGCGATCACCAGCTGCCGACCGGGGACGACGTCCACCAGGCGGTAGCGACCCCGGAGGTCCGTGGTGGCCAACACACTGCCGCGTCCATCGAGGTTGCGCGCGTGCACTTCGACCGAGGCGGCGGGCTCGCCGTCTGCCGTGTGCACCGTGCCCTCGAGGACGGCGGGGGCGCCGATCTCCAAGATGGCCGTCGCCCGCCGCCCCGCCTCCACGGTGACCGGCGACTCGGTGCGTGCGACGCGGCCGTCCGGGGTCTCGGCTCGCCACCAAGCGGGGCCCTGGGGCACGTCGTCGACATCGACGACGCCGGCCTTGGCGCGTAGCGCCAGCGGGCGACCCGGAGCGAGCCGACCCCCGAGCGGCTCGCGCCGCAGCACGACGACACCCACATACGGCGCGCCTGTGGTGGTACGGACCTCGAAGCGAACGAGGCCACCAACGGGCACCTCCAGCTCGACGTCGTCGCGGTCGTCGGTCCCGAGCTCGACCACCACGGCCTCGGAGGCGTGCTCCCCGCGACGCGCGCGCAGGCGCACCGTGCCCGGCGCAAGGCCCGCGATCTCGAAGTGACCGCCGGCGTCGGTCTCCGCGTCCCAAGCGCGAGGCACCACCGCGTCGAGCACGGCATCGACGCGTGCACCTGCCACGGGGCGGCCGTCGGCATCGCGCACGCGGCCCGCAAGGACGAGCCCGTCGTCCACGACGAGCGTGCCCACGTCGACGTCGCGACGGCCCACGTCGATGACGCCGGGATACCACCGCGCGAGGTCGGCGGTCCGCGCGTGCACCTGCCACTGTCCCGGCGGGACCCCTGCAACACGCCAGACACCCTGCGCATCCGTGGCGGCTGACCACGGCGTGAGGCCGCGTTCGTTGCCCAGGAGCCGTCGTGCGTCGTCGGCGTCCGGCGTGCGTCGCTCCTTGTCGCTCCAGACCGGCACGAGCCGAACCTCGGCACCGACGACGGCGGAGCCGTCGACCGTGGCCAGGCGGCCTCCGACGGCCGGATCGGCCACCAGGCGGAGCTCGAGCGGAACAGGCGCTGCGTCGTCAGCGCGGAGCGCGAGCGCGGCGCGCCCTTGCGCGCTCTCCGCGACCAGCAGCATGCGACGTCCCGGAGCCGGCGGCGGCGGCGCGTCGATCGTGAACCAGCCGCCCTCGTCGCTCGTCGTGGAGGCCGGGCTCCTGCCGGCGACGCCGTCGGCCGTCCATCCCACGCGCACGTCGGCGGCGGGCGCGCCGTCGACGCCCACGACACGGCCGCGCCACGGCTCCGCGCGCTGCAGGCGGATCTCCACCGACACGGTCTGTCCGTCGGGATCCGCCGGGCGCAACACGACCGGCTGCAGCGCGGGTGCATAGCCGGTGGCCCGCACCGCGACGAACTGTCGCTCGGCGTCCGTGCCGGCCGGAGCAGGACCGAAGCGGCCTTGCGCGTCCGTGGTGCCGGCGGGCGTGCTCGCCCCAGGACGCGCGATCCACACCTCGGCGCCGGCGATGGGGGATCCGTCGCCGGCGTCCAGCACGACGCCTTCGACCTCGCGTCCGGGCCCCACCACGACGACGCGCTCGACGAAGCCGCCGGGCGGGACGTCGAACGGGCCGTCCTCGATCGCCTGGAGGGTGCGTGTGACGACGCGCAGGGCCGTGGTGCCCGCGGGTGCGGCGGCGAACACGGCTCGGCCCTGGGCGTCCGTCGTGGCGACGAGGCGCAGGTCGTCGTGGTGGAGCGTGATCTCCACGTCCGCCGCGGGTTCGGCCGCCGTCGCACCCTCCGCTCGCGCGAGGACCTCGACGCGCACTTCGCCCGCCGGGCCCAGCACCAGCTCCACGTGGCTGTCGCGAGCCACGACCACGCGCGCCGCAGCCGCGTACCCCGCGGCGCTGGCCGTCACGCGGAGCCAGCGGCCGGGCGGCAGCGGTGCCTCGCTGGCAAAGCGCCCGTCGGCGTCCGTCACGCCCTCGGCCACCACGTCGCCATCGGCAAACGGCGCGCCGCGAAGGCCCTCGGCATCGACGGGGCGGACCGAGACGTTGGCGCCGGAGATAGGTGCGCCCTCCCGCGACCGTACGTCGACGACCAGGCGGCCCTCGAGCTCGGGGGCGGTCAGGCTGTCGACCTCGCGGCCCATGGAGCCGGCGGCCGTGGGCCTCGCGGGCTGCGTCCCGTCCGTGGGTCGACCGCGCAGCGACCCGTCCGGCGGGCCCGTAGGGACCGTGGAGCCGGGGGTGCCCGGTTCGAGCTCACTCGGCCCCTGGGTCGGTGGCGACGACGTGAGCACGAGCGCGCCGACCAACGCGGCGAGAATCAAGAGCAAGGACGGCAGCAGCCAACGCGATCGGCCTGCGGCCATCAGCTCACCTCCGCGTGCGGCATCGTGGGTTGCGCACCACCGAGGGACAAGGATCGCCGCGGGCCCGGGCCGGCGTCATCTCGCCACATGGCGAGATGTCCGGCACGCCGGTGGTTCCCGGAGCCCGCGACGAAAGAGAAACGAGGACGGCGGACGGGTGCGGGGCGCGACGCGCTGTCGCGCCCGGTCGGGTCAAGCGATCTGCGCCTAGAACACGACGAAGGTGGTCGACTCGCCGGCGTAGATCGGCTCGGCGTCGAACTGGATCGTGGCGCCGTCCTCTTGGTCCGCGTCGGCGTCGTAGTAGTCCTCGACGAAGGAGCCGACGTACGTCACCTCGCCCGGGAACAGCCAGTCGCCGAGCAGGTTGCCCGTCCAGGCGCTCGTACCGCTGGGCGCCATGTAGAACCCGACCGTGGCGAACGCATCCTGGTTCTCGACGTAGGCGTCACCGGTGCCGTCGTAGTAGTAGCCGCCGCCACCACAGCCGGCGACGAGCAGGGCCATGCCGAGCAGGCCCACGACGACGAAGCTTCGCGCCTTGAGGAAGCGGGGCTTCACGGCCGAGGGGGCAGCGGGGGTCGTCGAGCGGGGAGTGGTCATGGCGTTCTCCTGACGCGCTCGCCGACGGGCGGCGTACGCGAACCAGCAGAACGCAAGGACGGTGCCAGTCGCGGGGATTCTCCCCCAGGCCCTGTCATCAGGCCTCCGGCGCGAGACGCCGGCGGCCAGGGCCGCCCGCCGCCTGTCCTATCGCGGCGATCGGCGCGTCCCCGTACGGGACACCCGCCCCGGGCGTGGAGGAAACGCCCACCCCATGCCAGCCCGTAGGTGCCGGCACGGGGCAGGCATGCGCGATCAGAAGACGGAGAAGTTCGTGGAGAGGCCGGCTTCCACGAACACGTTGAACCAGGGCGTGAACGAGCCATCGAGCTGGAACGCCTGGGCGTCGTAGTAGTCCTCGAGGAACGAGCCGACCGAGCGGCGCTCGCCGCTGAGCACGTAGCTGCCCAGCAGGTTGCCCGTGTACGAGCCCGTTCCGGCCTGGGCCAGGCGGAAGCTGGTGATCGCGGAGATGTCGTTGTTCTCGACGAAGACCTGGCCGTAGAAGCCACCACCGCCGCTGCCACCACCGCCACAGGCCGTCAGGCCCAAGGCGAGAGATGCAACGGCGAGGCCTGCGAGCAGACGCGAGCGGGTCGACATGGAAGTCCTCCTCATGCGGTGACGACACCGCACGAGGATCTTGGCGTAGCGCGGCTCCGAGCGCCAGCGAGATCGGGTCGTTGCGCCAGGAGTGCCCAGGTTTCGCCATCGGGCCGCGACCCGTCGTGCGCGTCTACCGGACCTCGAACACCGTCGTGCGCTCGTAGCCCACGTACAGGTCCTGCCAGTCGATGATGCCGCCGCCGGACAGGTCGCCGGTGCCGTCGTAGTAGTCCTCGCGGAACGTACCGATGAAACGCGCACTGGCGGGCGGCAGGCTGCCGCCCAAGAGATCGCTCGTGAAGTCCTGTCCGAAGCGTGCGATGCGGAACGTCAGCAGGTCCTCGCTCGTGGTGAGGTCCGTGCGGTTGTCCACGAGGATGTCGCCCTCGTGGTGGCGGTGGTGGCCGCAGCCGCCAAGGGCCAGCCCTGCGGCCGCGAGCAACGCCACGCCGAGCGGGCGGGGGCGGCAGAGGCCGGAACGGATCATCGTCAGCATGGGGATCTCCGAGGCGAGGACTGCCGCGGGGCGGTGAATCCGCCTCCGCTGGACCCGCCGGCTGGATCCGCACCGGATCACTATGACAGGAAGCCGCCCGGAGCGCGCCGAATTCGACCGCCCGGCGTCGCCGGGCAACCGTACGATCCCCGCGCTTTGGTACCGGAGAGCCGCCATGTCCTTCGTCTTCACCTCCGAGTCCGTCACGTCCGGCCATCCCGACAAGCTGGCTGACGCCATCAGCGACTCCATCCTGGACGCCTACCTCGCCCAGGATCCCAAGGCCCGCGTCGCGGTGGAGACGTTCGTCACCAACGGGCTCTGCGTCATCGGCGGCGAGGTGCGCAGCGATGCGCGTGTCGAGCTGGCCGACATCGCGCGCGATGCCATGTGCAAGATCGGCTACGACGATCCGCGTGCGGGCTACCCCGTCGCGGATATCGGCGTCCTCCTCAGCGTGGGCCGCCAGTCGGCGGAGATCGCGCAGGGCGTCGACCGCGGCAACCCCGAGGAGCAGGGTGCGGGCGACCAGGGGCTCATGTTCGGCTTCGCCTGTCGCGACACCGAGCCCGCGCTCATGCCGCTGCCGATCCACCTCGCCCATGAGCTCAAGCGCGGCCTGACGGCCCTGCGCGAGTCGGGCACGCTTCCCTACCTGCTTCCCGACGGCAAGACCCAGGTCAGCGTGCGCTACGGCGACGACGGGCGACCCGCGCACGTCGACACCATCGTCATCTCCACGCAGCACGCGGCCGACGTCACGCAGGAGCGGATCCGCAAGGACCTCATGGAGCACCTCGTCTCCAAGCTCCCCACGGAGCTCGTCGACGCGAACACGCGGGTGCTGGTGAACCCCACGGGCAGCTTCACCATCGGCGGGCCGAAGGGCGACACCGGGCTCACGGGCCGCAAGATCATCGTCGACACGTACGGCGGCTGGGCGCCGCACGGCGGTGGCGCGTTCAGCGGCAAGGACCCCTCCAAGGTCGACCGCTCGGCCTGCTACATGGCGCGCTACGTCGCGAAGAACGTCGTCGCCGCGGGCCTCGCCGACGCCTGCGAAGTGCAGCTGGCCTACGCCATCGGCGTGGCGGAGCCCGTGTCGGTTCGCGTCCGGGCCGAGGGCTGGGGCCGCGCGGCCACGCCCGACGAGGTCCTGGAGCGCGCCGTGCGCGAGGTGTTCCGCCTGACGCCGGCGGGCATCATCGCCCAGCTGGACCTGCTGCGGCCGATCTACGCGGATACGGCCATGAACGGACACTTCGGCCGTGAAGGCCTGCCCTGGGAGCGGACCGACCAGGTCGAGGCCCTCCAGGCCGCCGTGGGCGCGGCAGCCCGCGCCTGAGCGCGACTACTCGCGCGCTTCCCGGCGAGGTGGCAACCACGCCGGGAACTTCGTGACCGATTCCCGTCAATGGCGCGGCAGGCGACCGGTCACGTCGTGACCGGTCGGCGGAGCCAGGTGGACCGGCTCTCCCCCGCGAGAGCCCGCTTTCCTGCCGTTTGCGACGAGTCGCGTGAAGCGCCCGCCCCCTGGCGCGGCGCTGGCACGCCGGTTGATATAGTGCGGGCGACCGGCGCCCTTCTCCTCGGCGTCAGGCGATCCGGAGACCTTCGACGATGCAGCGCACCCGTGCCCAGAGCGGCTTCACCTTCATCGAGATCCTCGTCGTGATGGGCATCATCACCGTGCTCACGAGCATGGTCGTCGTCCTCATCCCGATGATGAACGAGCGAAGCAACCGCACGAAGAGCCTCGACAACATCGGCAGCATCGCCAAGTTCATGATGGCGAACGCGGCTGGCCGGACGAGCGCCAAGTGGCCCCCGTACAACGGCAAGAACTTCACGTTGGCGCCCGTGGCCTACGGCGATCTCAACGCCAACAACCAGCGCGCCCTGGGCGTGTTCTTCAGCCCTGGTGATCAGCAGTTCACGACCGAGAGCGTGGACTGGAAGCGCTACAAGGACGTCACCAAGGAGAACCTGAAGAACGACGTCGACTTCCACGAGCTCACGAGCTACGCGGGCCGCCGGAACAAGGACAAGGACTACATGTTGACGCAGAACCGCATCGAGGAAGGTGCGATCATCATCTGCGACGACGACGACGGTCCCCTGCACCACTCCAAGGGCCTCTGCTGCGCCTTCGCCGACGGCGGTGCCCAGTTCATGGAGTGGGACTACTTCGGCATGTCCGAGCCCGACGACCCGGACAGCCCGCCCCGGATCCTGGGCGAGGAGGCCACCAGCGACAAGCTGCGGGCTCTCGACTCCTCCAACTGACCTGCCGGTGGCGGTCCCGAGGTGGGGGAGGCCCCCGCCCGACCGCCGCCCCGCTGCTCCCGGCACGCCGCCGCCTCCCACGCCGCGGCGAGCCCGGAGATCCCCCTTGGCGGCCGGCGCCAGGGGGCCACGGCCGCGACCAGGCGTCGCCTGGGGGCCCGGATGCTTGCCGCATCGGGCGAGCCGTGGGTATCTTCACCCGTTCATCACGCCGAGGGAGGCCGGTTCCGCCATGTCCGAACGTCACCCGTCCGTCCGCCCGACCCGCTGGGCTCGTAGCTTCGGCGCCGTCGCGGTGCTCGCTGCCCCCGTCGCGGTGCTCGCTGCCGCGGCCGGCATCGTCGCCCTGTCCCTCATGGGTTCGGCCCGTGCCGAGGAGTCCCGCGCCCGCTGGATCCTCGACCTCAAGCACGGCGCGCTCAAGACGGTCGCCGTCGCCGACGGCGCCGGCGGCACGACCTCGTACCACTACATGGTGCTCGAGGTGACCAACGCCACCGGGCACGGCCGCCACTGGTACCCGCTGTTCAAGGCCATGACCGACACCGACAAGTCGTACGTGGCCGGCGGCTGCCCGCTCGCCCTCCAGGCCGTGCGTCGGCAGGAGCGTGACCAAGAGCTCGTGAGCATGGAAAGCACCGTGGGGCTCTTCCCCAACGGCAAGACCGTGCGCATGGTCGCCATCTTCGGACCGGTCGACCCGCTCTACGACCGCATCACGCTCCAGCTCCACGGTCTCGTCGACCCGATCGCCATCTTCCGCATCGAGAAGTACGGCGACACCGAGATCGTTGCCGACAGCGTCTACTACGACCGCAACCAGAAGCTGCTCGAGACGATCCGCGCGGGCACGGAAGACGGTCAGCTCCCGACGCCCGAGATCGAGTACCGCGAGGTGCGCGAGAACCGCTACTGGCAGATGGTGTACGAGCGCCTGGGCGATGAGTTCCACGCCGAGGACGACCACATCACCTTCGTGAACGAAGGCTGGCGCGCCGACGGCGAGCTCAAGGTGCTGCGAGTTTTCGGACAGAGCGAGTAGCCGTTCGCTCGTCGGCGGCCAGTTCGCGCCGGCGCACGCAATTCGCGATTCCTGTCCTGGGGCGCGCCTACCTTCCGCGGTGTGGCGCGCCCTTTCGTCCATCTGCATACCCACTCCGACCACACCATGCTCGATGGCATGGCGAAGGTGGCGGAGCTGGTCGAAGCCGCGGCGAAGTTCGAGCAGCCTGCGCTCGCGCTGACCGACCACGGCAACATGTGCGGCGCGATCGAGCTCGTCCGTCGCTGCCGCGACGCAGGCTTGAAGCCCATCGTGGGGCTGGGGCCCTACCTCGCACCGCGTTCGCGCCACGACCGCGAGCGCAACCCCGTCGCTGGCCACCACCTCAACTTGCTGGCGATGAACGAGCAGGGCTACCGCAACCTGCTCGCGCTCTCGAGCAAGGGGTTCACGGAGGGCTTCTACTACATCCCTCGCGTGGACGCGGAGCTGCTGGCCGCGCACGCGGAAGGCCTTGTCTGCACGTCGGCCTGCCTGTTCGCCGGCGAGCCGGGCCACTACGCCCAGGCCGGTGACCGCGCGGGCGTGGAGCGCGCCATCGGGCGCATGCGCGACGTCTTCGGTGACCGCTACTACGTGGAGATCCAGCGCACCGGCGCCTCCGGCGAAGCCGCGATCGGCGAGATGCTGCTCGACGTGGCACTGGGGGCAGGCGTACCGGTGGTGGCCACGCAGGGGGCGCGCTACCTCAGCCCCGAGGACGCCGAGGCCCACGAGGTCCACGTCTGCATCGGCCAGGGCCGGACCCTGGCCGATCGCCGACGCCGACGCCAGGAGCGGGGCGAGCAGGCGGGCATCTTGTCGTTCGACGACTCGCCCACCATGGCGGCGCGGTTTCGCGACATGGAGTTCGCGCTCGACGCCACGATCGAGATCGCCGACCGCTGCGACCTCGTCCTGCCCGAGGCCTACCACCTCCCGCGCTACGAGCCGCCCCCGGGCCACGACGACGTGGGCTGGTTCCGGCACCTCTGTCTCCAGGGCGCGCAGGCGCGCTACGGCACGCCCCTGCCCGATGCGGTGGCCGAGCGCCTGGCCTACGAGCAGGGCGTCATCGAGCGCATGGGCTTCGTCCCGTACTTCCTGATCACGTGGGACTTCGTCGACTACGCCAAGCGCAACGGGATCCCGGTCGGCCCGGGCCGCGGCAGCGCCGCGGGCAGCATCGTGAGCTATGCGCTCGGGATCACCACGGTGGACCCGCTTGCCTACGACTTGCTGTTCGAGCGGTTCCTCAACCCCGACCGCATCTCGATGCCCGATATCGACATCGACTTCTGCAAGGACGGGCGCGAGCAGGTCATCCGCTACGTGCAGGACAAGTACGGCGGCGCCGAGTGCGTGAGCCACATCATCACCTTCGGCCGCATGGCGGCGCGCGCGGTCATCCGCGACGTGGGGCGCGTGCTCGAGGTGCCGCTCCCCGACGTCGACCGCCTCGCGAAGAAGATCCCCAACGGACCGGGCGCGTCGCTGGAGGGGGCGCTCGAGAGCGATCCCGACCTGCGCAAGGAGATCGACGCCAACCCCGCCTACCGGGGCCTCGTGGACATCGCACGGCGCCTGGAGGGGCGCATCCGCAACCCGGGCAAGCACGCCGCGGGCATCGTCGTGTCCGACGGCCCGCTCACCCAGCACGTCCCGCTCTACCGGGTGGGGGACGACCTCACCACCCAGTACTCGATGGACCTGCTCGAGGACAAGCTCGTCGGCCTGCTCAAGATGGACTTCCTGGGCCTGAGGACGCTCACGATCATCGCGAAGGCCATCGAGCTGATCGAGCGGAGCGGCAAGGCGCCGCCGGACGTGGAGAAGCTGCCGCTCGACGATCCCGCGACGTACGAGATGCTCAGCGCCGGCGAGGCGCTCGGTGTCTTCCAGGTCGAAGGCTCGGGCATGCGCGAGCTGCTGCGGCGCATCCACCCGGAGAGCTTCGACGATCTCGCCACCATCACCGCGCTCTACCGGCCGGGGCCGATGAACTCCGGCATGATGGACATGTACATCGAGCGCAAGGCGGGCCGCCAAGCGGTGACCTACGCCCACCCTTCGCTCGAGCCCATCCTGCGCGAGACGCGCGGCGTCGTCGTCTACCAAGAGCAGGTGATGCGCATCGCCAACGTGCTCGGCGGCTTCTCGCTGGCCGACGCCGACAAGCTGCGCAAGGCCATGGGCAAGAAGAAGCCCGAGCTGCTCGTGCCGTACCGCGCACGCTTCATCGAGGGCTGCGTCGAGCGGAGCTTCGCCAAGGACCAGGCCGAGACGCTCTGGGACCAGCTGGCCGAGTTCGCCGCGTACGGCTTCAACAAGAGCCACACGGTGGCCTACGGCCTGATCGCGTACCAGACCGCGTGGCTCAAGCGGCACCACCCCAAGGAGTTCATGGCCGGCCTGCTCACGTGCGAGATGGCCGACATGGACAAGCTCTCCGAGTACATCGAGGAGGCGCGGCGCATGGGCATCCACGTGTTGCCGCCGGATGTCTCCAAGAGCGACTGGGAGTTCCTCGTCGAGGGCGACGACATCCGCTACGGCCTCTCGGCCGTGAAGGGCGTGGGCCGCTCGGCGGCCGAGGAGATCGTGGCGAGCCGACCCGACGACGGCTACCGCGACCTCTACGACCTCTGTGAGCGCGTCGATGCCTCGCGCGTCAACCGCGCCACGCTCGAGGCCCTCGTCCGTGCGGGCGCGCTGGACCGCCCTGGCGTGCATCGCGCGCAGCTGCACGCGGCGCTCGAGCGGGCCCTGGCGCGCGGCGCCGAGGCCGCGGCCGACCGCGCCGCGCGGCAGAGCTCGCTCTTCGGCTTCGGCGGAGGCGACGCCGCAGACGAGGCAGCCGCCGACTGGCCCGACGTGGAGCCCTGGACCGAGCGCGACCTGCTCGCTCGCGAGCGCGAGGCCATCGGCTACTACGCCACCAACCATCCGCTCGCCGCGCACGAGCGACGGCTACGCGTCTTGGCAGGCGTGAGCACAGCAGACCTGCGGGACGTGGGGGAGCGCACCCCCGTGCGGCTGGGCGGCATGATCCGTGGCTTGCGCCTGGCGCTGGTCAAGCGAGGACGCAACGAGGGCCGCCGCATGGCCTTCTTCGACCTGGAGGACTTCACGGGTCGCGTGGAGTGCGTCTGCTTCGCTCGTACGTACGCCGAGGTCGAGTCCCTGCTCGCCGAAGACCGCATCGTCATCGTCGAGGGCAAGGCCGAGCCCGGCGAAGAGTCGGTCAGCCTGCACGTGGACGGTGTGATCCCCATCGAGGACGCCCCGCTCAAGCTCGCGCGCGGCGTGCTGCTTCGCCTGCGCCGCACCGAGACGGGCGACCTCGAGCGGCTGCGCAGTCGCCTGGTCGCCCACAGCGGGCCCCTGCCCCTGGTCCTCGAGTTCGCCGCGGACCCGAGCACGCGTGCGCGCGTGCGCGCCGGTCCCGCCTGGGCCGTGCAGCCCAGCGAGGCCCTGCTGGAAGCCCTCGGCGCCGCCGACGAGGTCGAGGGTGTGGAGCTGCTGGCCAGCGACGTGTAGCTACCCCGTCCAGAGACCCTCGCACGCGGCCGGCGCCCTGGATTCCTGACCGGTCCGTGACGGCCGCCCCTTTCCCTGGGGCAACGTCCGGAGCCTTGCCATGCCGCCCCTGCCCGTCCGCCGAGCCCTCGCGCTGGCCCTCTGCGCCCTGCTCGGCGCCTGCCAGGGCACGCCTGGCGAGGGCGCCTCTGGCGACTCGGGGTCGCCGGAAGCCGCCTCCCCCGACGGACCCAGCCGCGGGACGGTCGACATGGGCACGCCTGAGCCCGTCCGCCTGAGCGCCGACGACCGCCAGATCTTCGCCGATGCGTGGAGGCACTTCCTCGCCAAGTCGCCGCTGTGGCCGTCGCGTCGTCGTCTCTGGCTCTCGCGCGGCGAGGCCGCCGAGCAGGTGCTCGCCGAGAACCTGTTCCGCTACTTCTGGGCGATGTCCTTCCGCGGCCACGCGGGGGAGGTCGCACGCGTGGCCGACGAAGCCCGTCACGTGGGGGCCGCCGCGGTGCCCTGGTTCGGTCGCCCGTTGCTGATGAACTCGATGCCCTTGCGCGAGCCGCTCAAGGTGAAGGTCGAGGACCCCGACGACCCGCGCAAGTCCACCTTCCAGACCATCGACCACCTCGACATGGACGACACGACGCGCCGGGACGCGGCGACGGTGCTGGCTGCCATCGGCGAGCCGGCCGTGCCTCTCCTGTCCCGGCACGACGTGCTCCGCACGGGGCGACCCGGTACGCGCCGCCAAGCGGCTCGCGCGCTCGGTCGCATCGGTGGCGACCAGGCCGTCGACGCCCTGATCGGCGTCCTTGTCGCTGGCGCCGACTGGACGGACCGCGCGGCGGTGGTGGAGGGGCTGGGCCAGTCGCTCCCGCATCCCCGGGCTCGTGCGGCGCTGGAGCAGGCGCTGCGCGACAGCGACCCGTTCGTGCGGCGCAAGGCCGAGGAGGCGCTGGCCGGCAAGTAGCCCCTGCGGGGCACGCCGTGCTTGCTTCGTCCGCCCCCGTCCGTAGAACGCCCGGATGGCGCAACCCCAAGGTCGGCCCGTCTGGAAGGTCGCGCGGCTTGGCCGCGTGTCGTCGGTGTCCGGACAGCCCCTGCCGCCCGACACCGAGGTGGTCACGGCCCTGTTCCCCGTTGCGGAGTCGGAGGACGACGCGGCCGGGGAGGGCGTGCGCGGCACGGGCCTGGAGCGGCGCGACTTCCTGCTCGAAGAGGCCACGCCCGAGCTCTTGGCGGGCGCCTTCGGCGTGTGGCACACGCGCACGCCCCCGGAGAAGCCCGAGGATGCGCGTCGGCTGGACCTCGACCTCGCGCGCCAGCTCCTGGAGCGCGTCCTGGAGGAGGGCAACCCGGAGAAGGCCCCCGTGGCCCTCACGCTGGCCCTGCTGCTCGTGCGCAAGCGGCGCCTGACCCTCGTGCGCGAGGAGGGCGAGGAGCTCGTGGTCCGTTGGCCGCGCGAAGAGGGCGAAGTCCGCGTACCGGCCCCGCGCGTCGACCCCGAGGACGCGGAGCGCCTCCAGCAGGATCTCCTGCGCCTCTTCGATCTCTAGCGTCGCCGTCCGGCCGCGGTCGGCGGGCCTCGGTAGGATCCGCGCCGTGAGCCACCGCATCCTCAGTCGCCGGTACCGACCGCAGCGCTTCGACGAGCTGTTCGGCCAAGAGCACGTCGTGCGCATGCTGGGGAACGCCTTGGCCACGGGACGCGTCGGGCAGGCCTACCTCTTCGTCGGTCCGCGCGGTGTGGGCAAGACGACCACGGCGCGAATCCTCGCCCGCGCGCTCAACTGCCAGGCCCGCGTCCCGGCGGCCGGCGAGGGTTTCGGCGACACGGAGGCCCCGGCCGCCGGCACGGCGGGGGCCCCCGAGCCCGCCGTGCCGGAGCCGTGCGGCACCTGTCCGTCGTGCCGCGACATCGCCGCGGGCTCCGACCTCGACGTCGTCGAGATGGACGCGGCGTCCAACAACCAGGTCGACGACATCCGCGCCCTGCGCGAACAGGTCGGCTACGCGACGGTGCGCTCGCGCTACCGCATCTGGATCGTGGACGAAGTCCACATGCTCTCGTCGTCGGCCTTCAACGCGTTCCTGAAGACGCTCGAAGAGCCGCCGCCGCGCGTGAAGTTCTTCTTCTGCACGACCGAGCTCCACAAGCTGCCCGACACCATCGTGAGCCGCTGCACCAAGGTCGAGCTGCGGCCCATCCGCGACGAGGCCCTCGTGGCACGCCTCGAGTGGCTGGCTGGCCAAGAGGGCCTGTCCCTCGAGGCGGGGCTGGCCGCGGCGATCGCGCGCGCGGCGCGCGGCGGCTTGCGCGACGCGGAGTCCATGCTCGAGCAGCTCATGGCGGCCTCGCCCGGCACCACGCTGACCATCGCCGACCTCGACCACCTCTGCGGGCGCGCACCCGCTGCCGACGTCGAGGCGCTCTTCGCGGCCGTCGACGCGGGGGACGCCGGCGCCGCGCTCGACGCCGTGGGTCGAAGTCTCTCGGCCGGCGCCCAGCCCGGCGTGCTCGTGGACCAGTGGCTCGACCACCTGCGCAGTGCGCTGGCCGATGCCGCGCGCGCGGGCCGCCCCGTGGCGCGGCTGGCGCAGTCGATCGAGGTCGTGCTCGGCAAACGCACGCACTTGCGCCAGGGTGCAGACGGCGCCCTGGTCACCGAGGTCACGGCGATCGAGCTGGCGCGGTTGCCCGATGCCCGCGACGTCGATGCCCTGGTCGCGGCCTTGGCAGGTCGCATGGAAGGGGCGAGGCCCCGCGAGGGCGCGACGTCGCCGCGGGCGAGCGACGACGACGCCGACGCGTCGGGCACGTCCCCAGCGCGAGGCGAACCGCCCGTCGCCTCACGCCCGCTGCACGAAGGAAGCAAGGTGCGCGAGGCCGCGCCGGCGCCTCGCGCGCGCCCCGACCCGGCACCGACGGCGCCCGCTCCCCGCGTCGCCCCGCGCAAGGACGTGGTCGACGACGTCGTCGCTGCGGTCACGGACCTCGACGACGTGGCGCAGCGCTGGCCGCGTCTGGTCGAGGCGCTCGCCGCGCGGGAGGCGCGGCTTGCGGCCGTGCTTCGTCGCGCGCGTCCGGTGGCGCTTCGCGGCGACGTGCTCGAGCTCGAAGTCGACGGCGGGACGTTTGAGGCCCGCACCGCGCTCATCCAGAGCCGCGCCCAGGCCGCGTTCGGGCAGGTCGCGCCGCGCGTCCTGGGCCGCCGCGTGCGCCCTGTCGTCCGCGCGGGGGCCAGCATGGCACCGGTCGCCGTGGTCGACGCCGCGGTCCGGGAGCTGCCCATCGTGCGCCGTGTGGCCGAGTTCACCGGCGGCCACCTCGTCCACGTGGAGCGTCAAGCGCCCGACTCCGCCGAAGGACACGGCTCGGCCGAGCAAGCGTCCGGAGATGACCCCGCGTGAGCCGCGACGGAGGCACCGTACTCGCCGCGCTTGTCGACGCGTTGGAGCGCCTGCCGGGCATCGGGGCGCGCACGGCGCGCCGCCTCGCCGAGCATCTGCTGCGCGTGCCCGAGAGCGAGGCCTTGGGCTTGGCCGATGCCCTGCGTGCGGCACGTGCGCGCTTGCGGCCGTGCTCCCGCTGTGCCGCACCCGCCGAAACCGACCCGTGCGCTCGCTGCGCGGACCCGGCGCGGCGCGACGACGTGCTCTTGGTCGTGGAGACGTTGCGCGATCGCGATGCCGTCGAGGCGACCGGGCGCTACGATGGCCGCTACTTCGTGCTCGCCGGCCGTCTCTCGCCCCTGGAAGGCCGTGACGTGGGCGACCTCGGCTTGGATGCACTGCGGACGCGCGTGGCCGACGGCTTGGTGCGTGAAGTGGTCGTCGCAACCAACCCGGACCTGGAGGGGGATGGCGCAGCGCGCGCCATCGCCCGCTCGCTCGTCGACCTCGGTGTCGCGGTGACGCGACTGGCGCGTGGCGTTCCCACCGGTGGTCAGATCGAGCACCAGAATGCGGCCGCCATCACCGATGCCCTGCGAGGTCGACGCCCGCTCGACGACGCAGACGCGTGAGCACGACCGGGCGTGTGCGATGCCGCACGACGTGCGCTCCCGCACGCACCCGACATCCAACCTGCTCCCCGTGACACGCGCGCGTGACATGGGTTGCGCGATTGCCGGGAGGGCCCCGCGAGGGGTAGACTAGCGACGCACCCAAGGGACCCACGCGGCAATGCGACTCGAGCTCGGGCTCAACCTCAAGCTGAAGCAGGAAATGCGGCTCGCGCCGCAGATCATCCAGAGCATCGAGATCCTGCAGCTGCCCGCCTTGGACTTGAAGGAGCTCATCGAGAACGAGCTTCAAGAGAACGAAGCGCTCGAGGTCCTCGAGCCCGCGCCCGATGGCGTAAACGAGCTGCTCGGCACGTCCGAGGCGCCGCCGAGCGACGACAACGAGCACGACGACGGCTTGGTGCACGACGCCGAGAACGTGCTCGAGCGGCTGGACGACCTCGTCGGTGGCCGCGGCGACGGTCCTGGTCGCATGAGTCGCGGCGCGGCCGAAGAGGCCAGCGACCGCAAGCTCGAGGCGATGCAGAACGCCGCCGATGTCGGCGAGGGCTTGGCCGATCACCTGCGTCGCCAGCTGGACGAGATCAACCTCGAGCCCGCCGTGCGCGCGGCCGCGGAAGCGATCGTCTACAGCCTCGACGACGCCGGTCGGCTCGACGGTCCGCTCGAGGACGTGGCCGCGGGCATGGACGACCCGGCCCCGCTCGAAGTCCTCGAGCGTGCGCTCGCCGTGGTCCAGCGGCTCGAGCCGCGAGGCGTGGGCGCCCGCGACCTGGCCGAGTGCCTGCTCTTGCAGCTCGATCCCGAGGACCCCGAGCTGGGCCTCAAGCGCGTCTTGCTGCGCGATCACTTCGACGACCTCGTGCGCAACAAGCGCCCGCGCATCGCGCGGGCCATGGGCCTCGACATCGCCGAGCTCAACGACTTGGTGCAGGGTCTCTCCCATCTCACGGCGCGCCCGGGGGCGGCGTACGACGGGCATGCCGTGCCCTACATCCGCCCGGACGTCGTGATCGAGTGGGAAGACGGTGAGTACGTCGTGCGCCTCGTCAACGACAGCCTGCCGCGCGTGGGCCTGTCGCGCGACGTCCGCCGCATGCTCAAGGAGGCGCGCGGCGACCCCAGCCTGCGCGAGCATCTCAAGCGCAAGATCGAGTCGGCGCGCTGGCTGATCGAGGCCATCGCCCAGCGTCAGAGCACGCTCGAGCGCGTCGCCCGCGAGATCGTCGGTCGCCAGCAGGACTTCCTCGAGTACGGCGTCAGCCACCTGCGGCCCCTGAAGATGCAGGAGGTCGCCGACGCGCTGGGCATCCACGTGAGCACGGTGAGCCGTGCCATCAGCGACAAGTACGCCCAAACCCCGCGCGGCATCGTTCCGCTCAAGTTCTTCTTCACGGGCGGCACCGAGAACGAGGACGGCGGCGTCGAGTCCCGTCTCAGCGTGAAGGAACGCGTCCGTCAGATCATCGACGACGAGGACAAGTCCGACCCGCTGTCCGATGACGCGGTCGCCGAGCGCCTCAAGGAAGAGCACGGGCTCGACATCGCCCGGCGCACCGTCACCAAGTACCGCAAGGCCATGGGCATCCCCTCGTCACGGCAGCGACGCGTCTGGTCGTGACCACGACGTCCCTGGAGAACGACCTCTCCACTGGCCAGCGCACCCTGCGCATCGACTTGGCCTGGTGCGGGACCGCGTTCTCGGGCTGGCAGCGCCAACCGGGCCAGCGCACCGTGCAGGGCGTGGTGGAGGAGGCCCTGGCACGCCTCCTGGGCACCCCCGTCAGCGTCGTCGGGTGCGGGCGCACGGACGCGGGCACGCACGCGTGGCACCACGTCTCGTCGGTCCGCGTCAGCTCCCAGCGGCCAGCGGAGGAGGTGGAGCGGGCCTTGGAGGCCCTGCTTCCGCCGGACGTCTCGGTGCGCGGGGTGCGTGACGTGGAAGCGGTCTTCCACGCGCAGCGCGACGCGCTGTGGAAGTGGTATCGTTACCGCGTGCTCGTCAGTCGTCGCCGTCAGCCGCTCGCGGGCTCGCGTGCGTGGCGCCGTGGTCACGCACCTGCCCGGGAGGCGCTGCAAGCCGCCGTGGAACCGCTCCGCGGCCGCCACGACTTCGCCTCCTTCGCCAACGTGGGCTCCACGCCCGGCCCGACGGTGCGCACGCTCCATGCCCTCGAGTGGCATGCGGGGCTCGCGCAGGGTGACGAAGGGCTCGCGCGCTGCGAGGAAGGGCTTCCGCGGCGCGACGACCTGCACGGCGCGCCGTATCTCGCACTCGACGTCGTGGGCGACGGCTTCCTGTGGAAGATGGTGCGCACGATCGTCGGAACGGCCTGGCACGCTGCGTCGCTCGCGGACCCGGCAGCGCACATGCGCGACGTCCTGCTTGCAGGTGACCGCCGTGCGGCCGGGCCCGCAGCCCCCGCCGAAGGACTTACGTTGATGGCCGTCGCCATGCGTGGCGAGGCGGCACCTACGCTGCCTCCGCATCTCGCCGCGTCCTGGCATGCGCCCAGCACATCCGACCCGCTTCCGGAAGCTTCGCCGTCCACGCCCGAAGGGGGCGTGACCGGGGCTTCCCCCGTCCCGAGGAGATCCTCATGAAGATCCTCATCGCAGGCCGTCACGTCGGTGTGACCGACAGCATGAAGGAGTACGCACGCGCGAAGGTCGAGAAGCTGCTCAAGTACTTCGACCGCGTGACGACGGCTCGCGTGACGATGGACGTGGACCATCAAGAGCAAACGGTCGAGATGGCCCTCGAGGTCAGTCGCGGCGTGACGCTCGTCGGCAAGGCCGGTGCGCCCGACATGTACGCCGCGTGCGACCTCGCCGAGCAGAAGCTGGCGCAGCAGCTGCGCCGCTACAAGAGCCGCCTGCGCGACCACCACCGCGGTGAGAAGTGGGCCGACGCCGAACCTGGCGCGGGCGAGGCGCCCGTGGCCGATGCCGCCGGCGGTGAGCGCGAGTGGACCTACGAGGAGGTCGTCGACCGCATGCGCCGCGGTGAGGCCCCGCCCTCGGAGTAGGCCGGGCTCCCGAGCAGCGTTCCGATGCTGCACGCCGAAGATGCTGCACGCCGAAGCCGCGGTCCGGGGCCCCGGTCCGCGGCGCGGCGGGGCATGGGGGGAGATCGGCGGTAGGCTCCAGCGGTGGCGCGAGGCTTCTGGCCCTCATACGCGCCGCCGTCGTTCCCCCGCCCTCGTTTCCTCGTCTGCTCTCGCAGCTTCCGGAGGCTCCGTTCGTGAACGTGACCCGAAACGTGATCCAGCACTGCCGCGTCGAACACTGCGTCTCCGAGCTCGAGGGCTCGACCCGCGAGGAGGTCGTTCGCGAGCTCGTCGGCCGCTTCCAGGCGAGCGGCGCCCTGGACCAAGCCGCCGCTGACGACGTGATCGGGCGTGTGTTGGCGCGCGAGCAGGAGGGCACGACGGGGATCGGTGGGGGGGTCGCCATGCCCCACGCCCGAGCCTGCCCCCACGTCGACGAGACGCTGATTGCCGTCGGCTTGGCGCACGAGGGCGTCGACTGGGAAGCCACCGACGGTGAGCCCGTCCACGTGGCCTTCCTCATCGTCAGCAACTCGCCCGAGGAGTACCTCGGCGTGGCTAGCCGGGTGGCGCGCGTCGTTCGCGATGCCGTCGAGATCCGAGCGCTGCGCCGCCAGGCCACCCCGGAGCGCATCCACGCGTTCCTCGAAGAGACCTGGGCGTAGGCCTGGGCCACGGCGGCCTAGGCCACGGCGCGGAGCCGCGCGATCGCCGTGCCGACGGGTCGCTACCCGACGAGTGCCCCGCCCCGACGAGTGCCTTCCAAACGGGAGTCGCGTCCACGGTAGGATGGTCCCGCGTCGGACGCCGCGTGGGCCCGGCGACCGCCACAACCCAAGAGGTCCGATGCAGGGCGAGCCGATGATCGACGACGGCCTGGGGAAGACCAACGAGCCCATCGTGCGCCGCGTGACGGTGCTGAACCCGCCCGGGCTGCATGCCCGGCCCGCCAGCGTCTTGGCGGCGCGAGCCCGCGAGTTCCAGTGCGACGTCGAGCTCGTCCTCGTCGACGCCGGTTCCGGCCGAGCCAGTGAGATCGGCACGCGGGTGGATGCGAAGAGCATCCTGGACGTCATCGTGCTCGGCGCGGCCCAGGGCGCGCAGCTCGACGTCATCGCCACGGGCGCGGACGCCTCCGAGGCCGCCGGCGCCATCGAGGCACTCTTCCGGTCGTCCTTCGGGATGGAGTAGGGGCCGTCGCGGCGGGCCCGGCGTCCGCCCGGCTCCCCTGCATCGCGCCATCGCACGGGCGGTGGAAGGTGGGCCCGTAGGATCCCGGGCGTGTCGCCGGCACCCCGCCCCATGACCGAGCTCCGTGGCCTGCCCGTGTCGGGCGGGTCGCGCGTGGGCTACGCCCTCCTGTTCGAGGAGGTGCCCGACGTGCGCGCGCCGGCCGGAGGCGTCTCGCCCGACGACGTCCCCGGCGAGCTCGCGCGCCTGGATGCGGCCATCGAAGAGGCCCTCGCGCAGCTCGAGGGCCTGCAGGCCTCGATGGAAGGCCAAGCGGGCCTCGTGAGCGGCATCTTCGAAGCGCACGCCGCCATGCTGAATGACGCGGCGCCGCGCCTGCGGGCCGCGGTCCAGGAAGGGAACGCTGCCGAGCACGCCGTCGCAGTCGTGCTGCACACCATCCGCGAGCGGCTCGAGGCGTTGTCCAACCCGGTGTTCAAGCAGCGGGCCCAGGACATCGTCGACATCGAGCGTCGCCTGCTGCGCGCGCTTGGCAGCCTGTCCCACGAGACGCCCGATCTGACGGCGGCCCCGCTCGGCCCCGTGGTCGTCGTCGCGAGCACGCTCACGCCCAGCGAGGTCGCCGCTTTCGAGGGCCGCGAGATCGCCGCGATGGTGCTCGAGTACGGCGGCCCCACGAGCCACAGCGTGCTCATTGCCAAGTCGCTGGGCATTCCGTGTGTCGTGGGTGTGATGGGCGTGACGCGCGCCGTCCATCCCGGCGACCGCATCTGGGTAGACGGCAGCGAAGGCTTGGTCGTCATCGCCCCGGATGCCGACACGCTCGAACGTGCGCGGGGCCTGGGCGAGCGCTACGACCGCCTCGAGGCGGCCCTGCTGCGCGAGAGCGGCCTCCCGGCGGAGACGCTGGACGGCTACCGCGCTTCGCTGCTGGCCAACGTGGAGTTCCGTCCCGACGTCGAGGCGGGCGTCGCGCGCGGCGCGGAGGGCGTAGGCCTGTACCGCACCGAGTTCCTCGTCGACGAGCGGGGGCGGCTGCCCACCGAAGAGGAGCAGGTCGCCACCTTCCGCTGGACGCTCGAGCACTTGCGGGGCGGGGCGCTCACGATCCGCACCTACGACTTCGGCAGCGACAAGCCGGAAGTGCCCGACAGGCGCTTCGAGCCCAACGCCGCCCTCGGCGAGCGCTCGCTGCGCTGGTGCTTCGCCCATCCCGAGCCGTTCCGCGCACAGCTGCGGGCCCTGCTGCGGGTCGCCGCGGAGGGCGACGTGCGGATCATGCTGCCCATGGTGGGGGGGCTCGAGGAGCTGCGCCAGGCGCGTCGAGCGCTGGCGGAGGCGAGCGCCGAGCTGGCCCGTGAGGGTGTTGCCCACCGGCCCGACCCGCCGCTGGGGGTCATGGTCGAGATCCCGGCGGCCGCGATGATTGCCGACCTGCTGGCCCGGGAAGCGGACTTCCTCTCCATCGGTACCAACGACCTGATCCAGTACGGCCTGGCCGTGGACCGGCTCAACCCGGCCGTCGCCCACTGGTTCCGGCCGTCCCACCCCGCGCTGCTGCGGATGATCCGCACCATCCTGGATGCGGCCGCCGTCCACCGCACGCCGGTCACGATGTGCGGGGAGATGGGGGGCCAGAGCATCTACACGGTGCTCTTGTTCGGCATGGGCGTGCGCGCCTTCAGCCTGACACCGGGCTACCTGCCCCGCGCCCGCCGCCTGCTGCGGTCGCTCACCGCCCGCGAGGCCCGCTCCCTGGCCGCCGAGTGCCTGCGCCAGACGACGGCCGACGACGTGGAAGCCTTGTTGAAGGCCCGTGTCCAACCCGTTGGACGCGGCTAGCCCGGGCACCTGGGACTGCCGGGCCCCCTGACTTCCGGGGCCCCGCCCCCTCTTCCGGCCCCACGCCCCGCCTGTCGATAGGGGCTGCGTCGCCTGGAAAGCCGGATTTCCGGCGGTCGGGTGGCCCTCAAGGTCCGGGCGGTGGCGGGTCGAAAGGGATCCGGGCCCGGCCTACCGGCCGGTGAGACGACCCAGGGAGTCCCTTCATGCGACGGCGAAAGACCCTCATCGGGCTCGACATCGGCACGCGCTCCGTGAAGGCGGTGGAGATGAGCTGGGCCTCCGGGGCTCCGGTGATCACCGGCTTCGGCTACGCGCCGCTTCCGAGCCCCCAAGCGGTGCCGGAGACGGTGCTGCGTGTGCTCCAGGAGAGCTCGTTCCACACGCGGGAGGTCGTCACCTCCGTCAGCGGCAAGAGCGTGATCGTGCGCTACCTCACGATGCTCAAGATGAGCCGCGAGGACTTGAAGAGCGCCATCAAGTTCGAAGCCGACAAGTACATCCCCTTCGATGTCGAAGACGTCATCCTCGACTGCCATCCCTTCGACAGCGACGGCATCGGTGACCTCGCCGACAACGAGACGCGGGTCCTGCTGGTCGCGTGCAAGCGCGCGGTCATCGACGAGCAGATGCGCATCCTCGCCGAGGTGGGCCTGCAGCCCGTCGCCGTGGACGTCGACGTGTTCGCGCTCGGCAACGCGTTCGAGACGGCCGTTCGCCGCCCTGGCAGCGCGCCCACCGTCACGGCGCTCGTGGACATCGGCGCCAGCAAGACCTCGGTCAACCTGGTGCGCAACAACACGAGCCTCTTCACCCGCGAGATCCACACGGGTGGCGAGGCCATCACCCAGGCCGTCGCGTCGCGCCTGGCCCTGCACGACTCCGAAGCCGAAGTGCTCAAGTGCAACCCCGGCGGGGAAGCCGAGCGGCTGCGCCACGCCGTGGCGCCGGCCGTCGACGACCTCGCGGCCGAGGTCCGGCTGAGCTTCGAGTACTTCGAGAACCAGTTCGAGATGGGGATCGACGAAGTGCTGCTGTCCGGCGGCGGTTCGCGCCTGGGTGGCCTCGAGGACGACCTCGGGCGCATCTTCGGCCGTCCGACCCTGACCTGGGACCCGACGGGTGATCTCCCGATCGCCAGCGGTTCCGTCAACGTCGAAGCGCTCCACGAGCGCATTCCCGAGCTCGCCGTCGCCGTGGGTCTCGCGGCCCGCATCCGGAAGGACGCACGATGATCCACGTCAACCTGCTGCCGCCCGAGTATCGGCCGCGTACCGGTACGCCGGTCGCGCGCTTCGCCGCGGTGCTGATCGGCCTCACGGCCGTGCTGAGCGCCGGTGGCGTGTACGCCTACACGCACTTCATCCGTCTGGCCAACACCCGCGACCTGCGCGACACCCGCCAGGGCGAGGCCGTGGCCAAGGAGCGCCTGCGTGACGTCTCGCTCTCCTTGCAGAAGGAGATCGACGTCTACGTGAAGCGTCGCGTGGCGATCCAGACGATCAACCGCAGCCGTACGCTGTGGTCGCGCAAGCTGGACCAGTTCTTCGACATCGTCACGTCGCACGGCCGCGAGCACCAGCTGGTCGCCTGGCTGGACAGCATCAACGTCCCGCGCCAAGTGGGCAAGATGGGCGGCAAGGGCCGTGCGCGAGGCAAGGGCAAGAAGGGTGAGCCGGAGTCTGCCGGCAAGCTCGAATGCACCGGCTACCTCGCAATGGACGACAACACGCAAGCGCTGAGCGTGATGGCCGCGTTCCACACGGCGATCACGGGCACGCGGGAGAGCGGGGCGACGACCTTCTTCTCCGACTTCCAGCACATCGACAACCCCAGCATCGTGATGCAGCGCGGCAGTGGCGACAAGGACCTGATCCCTCCCCACAAGGGCGCCTTCAAGCTCGCCATGATGCTGAACCCGATCAAGCTGGACGCGAAGACGCCCACGTCGACCGAACAAGAGCGCGCCGAGATCGAGGCTGCGCTGTTCGACCCGGACCTCTCCTTCAGCGAACGCAACGACCCGCGCGACAACGCAGCGCCGGCACAGGGCAAGTAGGGAGCCAGCCGTGAAGAACCTCAGCGAACGCCAACGCCTGGCGGTCACGATTGGTGCCTCGCTGCTCCTCGTGGGTGGCCTCGTCGCACTGATCATGATGGACCGGGGCACGATCGAAGAGCTCGAGGGCGAGATCTCGGGGCTCGACCAGCGGATCCATGCCGCTGACGTCGAGATCGCGAAGATCCCCCAGCGCGAGGACGACGTCCTCGTCTACCGCGCCGTCGAAGAGCAGGAGCTCGCGGTGCTGCCGACCGAGCAGAACATCGCGGACTTCCACGACGGTCTCTCGGGCTTCATGGCCAAGGCGGGTCTCTCGTTCGAGGAGCTGCCCCAGAACCGTCCCGAGCCCAGCGAGCTGGCCAGCGGTGTCTTCGTGACCCGCAACCAGCTGAAGGCGCGTGGAACGGCCCAGGAGATCCTGGCCTTCCTCAACCTGGTCGAGAACGACCCGCGCCTGATCGCCATCAAGGGCTTCCAGATCACGGCAGGTCAGCCGGGCCAGGCCCGCAACCAGTCGACGTCGGACGACGACACCGACGAGGTGCCCGCCATCGAGCACAGCCTCGACCTCCACATGGAGACGTACTTCTACGAGCCGACGAAGGCGAGCCCGCGCGGGATCACGATCCCGGGTGCCGAGCGCCGCCTGCTCGAGCCTGCGCTGCGCAAGCGCATCGCGGAGTTCAAGCCCGAGAAGGCCATGACGTACGTCCTGGCCAACTCCGAGAGCCGCCGCGACCCGCTGGTCGATCCGCGCGAGAAGGCCACGCCCGAAGAGAGCGTGGATGTCGCCGCGGAGCGTCGCCGTCAGGAAGACCAGGTCATCGGCCTCGAGAATTCCTGGCGCACGATCGACGAGCTGCTGGAGCAAGAGCGCGCGCTGACCGAGTCGGGCGACGTCCTGCGCGCCGACCATGCCCGCACGCGGATCAGCGAAGCGGCCAACGACCTGCTCTTGTCCGTGGCCTCCGTGGCCGGCACGAACAGCGTGCGTCTGCCCGACCTCGTCGAGCGCATGAACACGCTGCGCGATCGCGCCAACCGCGAGCTCAAACAGCAGCCCGGTCGCGAGCTCGTCGTGACCCGTACCTTCGCCGAGGCGGAGCTGGGCAAGATGGAGAAGCTCCTGGCGGACGCCCGCTACAAGGAGCTCCTGGACCGCGGCCACTTCTGGAAGGGCTTCCTGGAGCGCCGCGAGGTGCAGGCCGCCGCCACGCCGGTGATCGAGCAGGTCGGGCGCCTTCTCGATCGGGCGAAGAACCTGCAGGACTGGTCGGCCTTCCGCTTCGACATCAGCGGGGCCATCGTCCACGACGCGGCTCCCGAGCGGAGCCTGGCCAACATCAACGGTCGGTCCTACCGGCCGGGCGACAAGCTCGTCACGAACGAGGAGATCGAGGTCGCCGAGATCACGACGAACCGCGTCTGGTTCCGCTTCAGGGGGGAGCGACTGGCCGTGGAGGCTCGAGGCGGTGGCGCCTCGGGCGAGCGCGGAGGCTCGAACCCGGGCGACCGCAGTCTGACCGTCCGATGACATAACGGGGGGGGGAGACCCGCCGGGAACAGGCTTCTCGGGGCTTTGTCAGCACGCCGTTTGGAAGCGGGACCGCCCTGCGGTTCAATGCGCCGAGCGGCGAGCCGATCCAGCACCGGAGAGGTCCGCAGCCCGGAGGGGGCTCGGGAAACGTCCACGCCGGCCGACGCCTGGGAGCGTCAGGTCGGGCGTGTGTTTCCCGGAGCGAGGAGGTGATCCCATGGCACGCCGTGACGTCCCCGAGGGACGCGAACTTCTGCTGGGGAGCCGGGCCTTGCGCCGCGTGCTCGCCCTGGCCCTGGTTGCCACCCTGGTGGCGCTCCCGCTGGGGCGCGCCCAGGCTGGTGACGATGCCGATCCCGACAGCTACCGTTCCCTCGACGTGGGTTCGGGTGTCGTGACCCTGGACGTCCAAGACGCGCCCTTCGGGCAGGTCGTCGAGGAGCTGATCCAGCCCCGCACGCGGGTCAACCTGATCGTTGCCCCCGAGGCGGCCGAGCAGCCGGTGAGCCTGCGCGTGGCCGACCTGCACTGGGTCCAGGCGCTCGACGCCCTGACCGAGCGCATCGGTGGCGTGTTCGTCCGCAAGGCGCGCAACCTCGTGCGCATCGAGCGGCCCGAGCCCGTCAAGATGGACTTCAAGGACGAGGACGTGAAGACCGTGATCCAGCGGATCGCGGAGTTCGCGGGCGCCAACGTGATCATCCCCAGCGAGGAAGTGCAGGGGAAGATCACGATCACGCTCAACGGCACGCCCTGGCGCGTGGCGCTCGAGAGCGTGGTGAAGGCGGCGGGCTACGCCCTCGTCGAGCAGGACTACGCCACGTTGATGGTCCTGCCGCGTGATCGCCTCGAGCTCGACGCGGACTACTACCGCTTCAAGTACGTCCGTCCGCCGTCCCCCTACAAGGGCGTCGTCTCCAAGCAGAGCGGCGGCAGCGGTGGCGGTAGTGGCGGCGGCAGCGGCGGTAGCGGCGGCGGTTCGTCGGGTGGCGGCGGTGGCGGCAGCTCCGGCGTCGTCGCGGGAAGCCCCTGGGTCCCCACGGACGACCCCAAGGAGATCGTGGAGAACTTCCCGATCATCCAGGCGCTGCAGTCGATCGTCGAGACGGACGGCGGCTCGGTGGGCTACATCCCCACGCAGAACGCGATCGTGATCCGGGGCACCACCCCGACCGTCCGTCGCGTGAAGGAGATGGCGGCGCAGCTCGACATCGAGCCCCCGCAGGTCTTCATCGACATGAACTTCGTGGTCACGTCGTGCAGCGACGCGATCAACTTGGGTCTGGACGCTGGTGACAGCACCGGCGTGGGCTTCGGCCTGGGCGGCTCGGACATCCTCCACCGCCTGCCGTTCAACATCGGCGGCAATGCACGCGGCATCGCCGACCTGGTCTCGGGCACGGCGTTCCCGTCGCCCACGTCCGATGCCTACGGCTACGGCACGCTCACCACGGCCCAGACCCAGCTGCTGTGGAACTTCCTGCAGCGCGACACCAAGACGCGAATCGTCCAAGCCCCGAAGCTCCTCGCCCTGGACAACCAGGAAGCGACGATCTTCATCGGCGAGTCGATTCGTTACGCCCGGACGACCGCGGCCACCAACCAGAATGGTGGTCTCACGTTCGCCATCGAGGAGGATGGCAACAGTCCCGTCAACGTCGGCTTCCAGCTGTTGGTGCTGCCGCACGTCATCCAGGGCGAAGGCAAGATCCGCATGACGGTCATCCCGCTGCGTCGGGCCCTCACGGGCACCGGTCCGCTCCCCGGGTTCGACCGCATTTCCGTTGCCGGGCAGACCATCGACCTGCCCCGTGTCCAGTCCTCGGAGCTCGTCTCGCACATGATCCTGCGTGACGGCCAGACCGCCGTGATCGGTGGCCTGATGGAGGACCGGATGGTCGAGCGCGCGGACAAGGTCCCCTTCTTCGGGGACCTGCCGCTCATGGGCTCGATCTTCCAGGGCAAGGAGCAGACGAAGGTCAAGGAGCACCTGCTGATCACCATCACGCCGCACATCCTCACGGGCACGGACGCCGCAAGCGTCACGGTCAGCGACGAGCTGTCCTTCCGCTCGGAGCAGGTTGCGGCGGAGTACACGGACCTCTACGGACGTAGCTGCACATCCTGCGGCTCGGGCGCCGTCGTCACGTACGAAGCGCCCTCGTCGCGTGGGTCCGGTTCGATGCCGGTCGTCATCGACGGCTCTGGGGTGGAGATGACCCCGCCGTCCGTCGACCCGATCCCGGTCGCTCCCGGCCGCTAGGCCCCGTGCCCCCTTGGGGGGGCTCGGCCTCCTGGAGGTCACCCGCTGACGGAGCCGTGCTGGTCCGGCGTCGCCCTCGTGGCGACGCCGACCGACGCGGGCATGGGCTCCTTCAGGGGCCGCTGCGCCCTGCTGGGCGCAGCGGTCAGGGTGGTTCGTGGATTCCCAAGCACGAGACGCCGGGGCGGACAAGCCCCGGTCGGGTGAGACGTCCGACAGCTCGGTGAGCCAGGCAGGCCGCGGTGACGGCGGCGCGGAGGGCGATGCGCCCAAGCGTCGACTGCGTCGCCGACGCCCCACGCGCGAGCGCGCTGAGGACGGTGGGGCGGCTTCCTCTTCGTCGTCGACGGCCAAGGCCGCGGAGACGGGTGACGGTACCGAGGCCCGCAAGCGGCGCCGCCGCCGCAAGCGCCCCGCGGGAGCGTCCGACGAGGCGGCTCCCGCTGGTGCCGATGCGCCGGCCCAAGCCGCCTCCGAGGAAGGCGCGGAAGGTGCCACGCGCAAGCGTCGTCGTCGGCGCCGTAACGCCAAGAAGGACGGCGCGGCCAGCGAGCCGGCGGCCAAGAAGCCCGCCGACGAGGGTGAAGCCGGCTCGCGACGTGGACGCGAGCGGCGTTCTTCGACGGCCAAGAAGCGCGGTTCGCGCAAGCGGGACGACGGTGCCCGCAAGCGCGACGAGGGCGGGCGCAAGCGCGACGAGGACGGTCGCCGCGGCCGCCGGGACGGCGGCAGTCGGGATCGCCGCGGTTCGAGCCGACGCGATCGACGTGACGGCGGCGAGGCCATCGAGATCATCCCGCGCGCGCCGGACCCGTCCGCGCCGGCCAGCACGAAGATGCTGCTGATCAACGCCCACGAGCGGGAAGAGGCGCGCATCGCGCTCGTCGTCGACGGTCGTCTCGAAGAGGTCTTCATCGAGCTGCCGGGTGAGCGCTCGTCGGCCGGCAACATCTACCGCGGCCGCATCCAGAACGTCGAGCGCGGCATTGGCGCCGCCTTCGTCGACCTGGGCCGCGGCGTGACCGGCTTCCTGCACGCGACCGACGTGCCGCTGTCGCCTCACGACGATCCCGACACGCCGCCCATCGAGCGACTGCGCGACGGGGACGAGGTGATCGTCCAGGTCACGCGCGACAGCATCGGTCGGAAGGGGCCGGCGCTGACGGGGCGCATCTCGCTTCCCGGCCGCTACCTGGTCCTCATGCCGCACGCAGGCCGCAGCGGCATCTCGCGCCGCATCCCGCACGGCAAGGAGCGGGAACGCGTGCGGCGCCTGCTGAAGTCGCTCGAGGTCCCCGAGGGCATGGGCGTGATCGTGCGCACCGCCAGCGAAACCACGGATGCGGCGGCGCTGCAAGCCGACCTGACGCACCTGGTCCAGGAGTGGGAGCGCATCCAGCGCCGCGCCGTCGAGCCCGGGGCCCCTGGCGTGCTGCGTGGCGAGAGCGACATCGCCGAGCGAAGCGTGCGCGACATCATGCCGCCCGACGTGACCCGCATCGTCGTCGACAACGAGGAGATCGCAGGGCAGGTCCATCGCCTGTTGAAGGTGTGGTACCCCAGCGAAGCTGCTGCGGTGGAGGCCGTGGGCCACGCCGACGCGCGCCGCGCCCGGGCCACCCGCGAAGCGCCGGCTGGCGAAGTGCCCGGCGACCTCGACGTCGAGGCCGCGGAGGCCGCGGCCGCCGAAGCCGCCGAAGAGGCTGCGCGCACGGCACCTGCGGGTGTGCCTCCCGAGGCCGAGGGCTTCGGGGAGGGACTCGACGCCGCGGAGCCCGGCGCGGCCGGTGCCGAGGCGTCGTCCGACGCCGAAGCAGCCACCCCGCATGCCGACATCGCCGAAGGCGCCGATGACGACGACGACGACCTGGATGTCGTCGACGATGTCGAGGGAGCAGCGCACGGCGACGACGCGGAGGACGTGGACGACGCAGATGACGCGACGGGGGACGAAGGCGACGACGACGCGCCGGTGGAGTCCCCCGAGGCGCGACTCGACCGGTTGCGGGCCCGCGCGCGGCACATGCCCGAGGTCGAGATCCACACCGACCCCATGCCGCTGTTCCACGCCTACGGCATCGAGACGCAGCTCGAGGACGCGTATCGGCGCAGCGCGCGCCTGCCGTCCGGGGGGAGCATCGTCATCGACCCGACCGAGGCGCTCGTGGCCATCGACGTCAACTCGGGTCGGCTCACCGACGAGGCCGACCCCGAGAGCACCGCGCTCGTCACGAACCTCGAGGCCGTCGAGGAGGCTGCCCGTCAGCTGCGCTTGCGCGACCTCGGCGGGCTCGTCGTGATCGACTTCATCGACATGCGGCAGCGCTCGTCGCGGCGCAAGGTCGAGAAGGCCCTCGAGGCGGTCCTGTCCCGAGACCGGGCCCGGATCCGCTTGGGGCGGATGGGGCCGTTCGGGCTCGTGGTCCTGTCCCGCCAGCGCATCCGCCAGGCCTTGGCCCGCGCCACGCACGAGGTCTGCGAGGCCTGCGGCGGCACGGGGCGTCGGCGCAGCGCGGGGGGTACGGGCCTCAGGATCGTCCGCGAAGTCCAGGCGCGCATCGCCCGCTCACGCGGCCGCGGAGGCTTGGAGATCCGGGCCCCTGCCGACGTGGTGATCTGGCTCAAGAAGCACCGGTCGCAGGACATGCGGGCCCTGGCCCGGACCTGCACCGGGCCCTTGCGGCTGGAGGTCGACGACCAGCTGGCCCGGGACGCCTGGGCCATGAAGGGCCTGCCGCCCCGCGGCGAGGCCGGGTAGCTGCCCGCCAGGGTGGGGGAGACGGGGCCGCACGCGCTGGACGCCAGCGCACGCCCGGCCTAACCTCCCCCGCTTCGCCGCGCCGACCGGGGGTCGGCGCCGACAGGAGGCGATCTCGTCATGTACGCCGTCATCCAAGACCGGGGCAAGCAGTACGTCGTGAAGCCGGGCGACCGTCTTCGCGTGGATCTCCTCCCCGCCGAGGCCGGGAGCGAGGTCGTGTTCGACCGCGTGCTCCTCACCGGGGGTGACGCCGGCATCGCGGTCGGTCGCCCCGTCGTGGACGGCGTCTCCGTCCGCGCGAAGGTCGTCGCCGAGCGCAAGGAAGCGAAGATCATCGTCTTCAAGAAGAAGCGCCGCAAGCGCATGCGTCGCAAGCAGGGCCACCGTCAGCGGATGACCGAGGTCGAGGTCGTCTCGATCGGCTGAGGCCGGACGAGACGGACGCACCCCAGGCACATCCGGGAGAACAACGCCATGGCGCACAAGAAGGGTCAGGGCTCCTGCCGCAACGGTCGCGACAGCAACGCGAAGTCGCGCGGGATCAAGAAGTACGCCGGTGAGGCCGTCATCTCCGGCAACATCCTCGTGCGCCAGGTCGGTAGCCGCTTCAAGCCCGGCCACGGCGTGCGCATGGGCAACGACTACACGCTCTACGCGGTGCGCGACGGCGTCGTGCGGTTCCAGACGAACCGCTGCGTCCACGTCGACCCCGTTGCGTAGGGCCTGATCGCAGGATCTTTCCCTGCGGGCCTCGACGAGCCCCGCAGTCCCATGCCCCATGTTCCTCGATGAACGACTGCTGACGGTACGCTCGGGGGACGGTGGCGACGGCCTCGCCGCGTGGCGCCGCGAAGCACGCATCCCGTTCGGCGGACCTGCCGGTGGCGATGGGGGCCGTGGCGGCGACGTCGTGCTGATCGCCGACCCGAACATGTCGACCTTCGGCGACATGGAGAACGTGCGCCAAGTGCGCGCGGAGCACGGCGAGCGTGGCGGCCCGAACTGCTGCCATGGACGCCGCGGCGCGGACCGCGAGCTGGGCGTTCCCGTGGGCACGACCGTGTACGCCGCCAAGAGTGGGCGACGCCTCGTGGACCTCGTCGAGCCCGGTCAGCGCTACGTGGTGGCGCGGGGCGGCCGCGGGGGACGCGGCAACGCACGCTTCGCGACGGCGACCGTGCAGGCTCCGACCCGCTACGAAGAGGGGCGCAAGGGTCGCATCCGCTCGCTGCGCCTCGAGCTGCGTCTGCTGGCCGACGTCGGCTTGATCGGCCTGCCCAACGCTGGGAAGAGCACCCTGCTGCGGCGGATCTCGCGGGCCACGCCGCGCGTGGCCGACTACCCCTTCACGACGCTGGCCCCGCACCTGGGAATCGTGGAGCTCGACCCGTCGACCCGCTTCGTCGTCGCCGACCTGCCGGGCCTGGTCGAGGGCGCGCATGCGGGCCACGGCCTGGGCGATCGCTTCCTCCGCCACGTCGAGCGCACGCGCATCCTCGTGCACCTCGTCGACCTGGAGCCGCTGGACGGCAGCGACCCGGTGGAGGCCTATCGCACGATCCGCGAGGAGCTGAAGGCCTACGGCCGGGGCCTCGCCGACCGTCCCGAGCTCCTCGTGGCGACCAAGGTCGACCTGGTGGCCGTCGACGGCCAGGTCCCGGAAGACGGGCCCTGGCGGGAGGCCTTGAGTCGTCTTGCGGCCGCGGCCGATAGGGGAGTCATCCCCATCTCGGCGGCCACCGGCGCTGGCGTCCCCGTGCTGCTCAGGCACGTGGCCAAGGTGCTGGCCCAGGCTCCGCCGGCGCCCGAGGTGCCGGCGCAGCTGCCCGACACGCCCCCGGCGTAGCGGGGGCCACGAGGCCGCGGCGGGGCGGAGCGCGGCCATGCTGAACGAGATCCTCGAGCTGTTCCGACGCCTCGTCGAGCAGAGCGGCTCGGACTTGATCCTGCGTGCGGGACACCGTCCGGTGGCCCGGATCGACGGCCGCATCGTGCCGCTCTCGGAGAACGTGCTCTCCGACGAGCACCTCACGGCGCTCACGGACCACCTGCTGGACGGGCCGGGGCGTGAGCGCTTCGCGAACCGCCACGAGGCGGACTTGGCCGCCGTGTTCCCCGGCATCGGTCGCTTCCGTTGCAACCTGCTGCAGCAGCGCGGTCGTGTCGCCTCCGTGTTCCGTCACGTGCAGGAAACCGTGCCGACCATGGACGCGCTGCACCTGCCGTCCGACGTGCTGAAGCGGCTCGCCCTCCTGCGCCGCGGCATGGTGCTGGTCACGGGCATCGCGGGCTCGGGCAAGAGCACCACGCTCGCCACGATGATCGACCACATGAACCAGCAGACCTCGCGCCACGTCGTGACGATCGAGGACCCGATCGAGTTCGTGTTCCGCGACGCGAAGGCCGCGATCACGCAGCGCGAAGTCAACATCGACACGCCCGACTTCCAGAGCGCGCTCCGCGCCGCGATGCGTCAGACGCCGGACGTCATCCTGGTCGGCGAAATGCGTGACGCCGAGACGGTGTCCGCAGCGCTGTCTGCGGCCGAGACCGGTCACTTGGTGTTGAGCACGCTGCACACCGTGAACGCCGTCCAGACGGTCGAGCGCATCATCTCGTTCTACCCCCCGCACTTGCGCGACATGGTGCGTCTGCAGCTGTCGTTGGTGCTGGAGGGGGTCGTCAGCCAGCGCCTCGTGCGCCGCCGCAACATGCCCGGTCGCGTGCCGGCCGTGGAGATCCTCCTCGGCACGCCCAGCGTCAAGGAGATGCTGCTCGAGGGGCGCACCCGCGAGCTGGCCGAGGCGCTGGAGCAGGGCCACGCGTACTACGGCAGCCAGAGCTTCAACCAGAGCCTGGCCCAGCTGATTCGCGACGGTCTGATCTCGCTCGAAGACGGCCTCGAGGCCGCCGACAACCCGGACGAGCTCCAGCTCACGCTGCGCGGCATCTCGAAGGGCGTCTCGAACAGCGACGTGGCCTTCGGTGCCATGGGCCAGCCGGCCCCCGCTCCGCGTGCCGGTGCCACGCCTCCGGCGCCGGCGCCCGCCCCGCGTCCCGGCGTGCCGGCGCCCTCGCGCATCCGTCAGGGCTCGTCGCAGTTCTGACCCCTGGGTGCGGCCGCCAGCGCGGCCCGCCGTGCTCCCCGGCTCGGAAGGCCGCCGTGCCCCGGCGCGTCCAACCGGCGTGTCACCCCCGGGACGGCGTGGACGGGTAGGACAACCCGGCGCCAGGGCCTAGACTCGGCCCGACGTGATCCCCCGGCCGGGCGGGACGCGTCAGGAGCCGTCGATGAAGCCCCATGCCTTGCGCCGCGTTCTGCAGATCGGCTGCCTCGCCACGGGCGCCGGCGTCGTCGCTGCGGGCTTCCACCTGTTCGCGAACGTGCGGCCGGCCACGGCGGCCTGGGTCAACCGGCCGAGCAACCAGATCGAGCAGCGCTGGCGCGACATGGCGGGTGAGTACGACAGCGACGCGCGCCTCCTGGCCACGCAGGGCACGCGTCAGCAGGGCCCCGTCAAGCAGGAGACCGTCAAGGACGTGTTCCTGCGCTACGCGACGTCCACGCGCAACCCGAACCAGGTGCGCGACCCCGTCTGGTTCCCCTTCGTGGGGCCGAAGGCGCCGCCTGAGGTGGAGCCGAAGCCCACTGGACCGACCAACGTGCCGCCGCCTCCGACCGGCCTCGAGGCCATCGGCAAGCCGGTCATGGTCCTGAGCCGCACGCTGCTGTTCCAGTTCAACGGGCACGACAGCGACGGGGCCACTGCCATCAACGTCGGCGAGTTCATCCGCTACAGCGACAAGGATGCCAAGCGCTTCCGCTTGGTCGCGCTGGAGGAGGCGCCGGTCCTGGAGGTGCTCGAGGGCGACGGCACGCGCCGCGAGATCCTCGGCTCGCGCATCGTCTACGAGGCTCTGGACAAGGACGGCAACCGGGAGGGCGACCTCCGCGCGCTGCTCCTCCAGCCGTCCGTGGATCCCAAGCTGATCGAGATCATCAGCAGCGGGGGCTCGATCGTGCGCTTGGGCTCGGAGGCGGCTCCGGGTGCCGGCACGCCGGGTGCCCCCGTCGTCGTGACCGACGGCACGACCCCCGTCAGCACCGACGGCACGCCCGGCACCGTCGTGGTGGAGACCGATCCCGACGCCCAGGCCATCACCGTGGCCACCGAGCTCTCCCGTCCCATCGAAGAGCTCACGCAGGAGGACCTGCGTCCCCAGGTCATCGAGTACTCCGAGACCGAGCGCGCGGTCGTGTTCGACCGCAACACCTACGAGTACATCCGCTCGCGCGGCCAGGCGATCAGCGAGACCGTCAAGACGGAGGAGTTCGTCGACGGCTCGGGCCGCGTGGTCGGCATCCGCGTCACGGGCTTCGGCGGTGATGCGCCGATCGCCGCGCTCGACGTCAAGAAGGGCGACATCCTCAAGTCGATCAACGGTCGCCCGGTCACGTCGCGCGCCCAGGCCATCGAGATCGCGCAGACGCTGCGCGAAGACCAGCTCGTCACCGTGGTGATCGAGCGCCGGGGTCGCGACATCACCTACAAGGTCGATCCGCAGGATCCGCGCACGCGCCGCAACATCCGCTACTTCGACAACCTGAAGTAGGCCGCGGCGGTGCCCGGCTCCTTGCGGTGAAGCGGCAACGCCGCGACGTGCGCGAGGTGCCAGGCTCCGCCCGTTCGTGATCGCGCGCGAGGAGGCGCTTCCGCGTCCCCTGGATAGGGTGGGGGGCATGGCAGGACCGCCCCCCCTCGACCTCATCCTCGTGCTCGACGTCGGCAACAGCGGCGCCAAGATCGGCGCCGTGCGCGGCGAGCAAGTCGCGGGCCCCGTGCGCCTGCCGCGTGCGGACGGCCGCGCCGTCGGCGACCTGGCCCGACCCATGTTGCAGGGCCGCAAGGCGGTCATCGCGGTCACGGGCAGCGACCCGCAGAAGATCGAGGGCCTGATCTGGGAGGTCCGCAAGCTGCGCTTGGGCACGCTCGTCGCGGTGGGGCCCGATCACAAGGGCATCCCTGCCGCGCACGTCGATGCGCCGGCGAAGGCCGGCGTGGACCGGCGCCTCCAGGTGCTCGCGGCCACGACGCTGGCCGGTGGTGCACCGGCCGCCGTGGTGTCGGCGGGCACCGCGCTCACGGTCGATCTCGGGGATGCGAGCGGCGCGTTGCTGGGGGGTGCCATCGCACCTGGGTTGTCGCTGGGCGCGAACGCGCTGAGCAGCGGCACGGCACTGCTGCCGAAAATCGACTTGGCCGGCGACACGACGATGCCGGGACGCTCCACCGACGTGGCCATTCGCGCGGGGCTCTTGCTGGGCGCCGCCGGAGCGGTCGAGCGCCTGCTCGAGGCCTCGGGCTTGGAGGACGGCGCGCCGGTCTACCTCACCGGCCACGACGCGCCGCATCTGCAGCCGCACGTGCGGCGTGAGCTCAGACCGCATCCCGGCTTGGGCCTGCTCGGCGCGGCGCTCGCCGTGCGTGCGGCCCCTCCGCTCAAGGCCGACGCATGAGCACGCGCGGGCCCGTGCGCTGGGTCCACGTGAGGGACGCCGCGGCCATCGTGGCCCGCGGCGGCGAAGAGCCCGTCGCAGGTGACCTGTGGGTGCGCGGCGACGAGGTCGTCGCAGTCGGCGCCGCATCGCCCCCCGAGCCGCCCGCTCCCGGCGACGAGGTCGTCGAGATCGACGGGCGCAACCTGCTCGTTGCGCCGCCGTTCATCGACCTCCACGTCCACTTCCGCGAGCCCGGCGGCGAGGCCGCCGAGACGATCGCCACCGGTCGCGCCGCGGCGCTTGCCGGCGGCTACGGCACCGTCTACGCGATGGCCAACACGCAGCCCACGTGCGACACGCCCGACCAGGCGCGGCAGACCGCGCGCCACGCCGACGACGAGTCGCCGGTCGAGGTCGTACCCATCTCCGCGCTCAGTCGCGGCCTACGCGGGCAGGAGCTCGTCGATCTCGAAGCCATGGCCGCCGCGGGCATCGGCGCGTTCAGCGACGACGGCGCGTGGCTTGCCGACGAGCGTCTCGCACGGGATGCGTTCCGCTGGTCCGCGCGCGAAGGCGTGCCGCTCTGGCAGCACTGCGAGGACTTCGCCGTCACCGGCCCGGGTGTGGTGCACGCCTGCTCGTGCAGCGAAGCCGCGGGCTTGCCGGGCATCCCTTCGGCGAGCGAGGTCGTCGCCGTCGAGCGCGACCTGCAGCTCGCCGCGGATGCGGGCGCTCCGTTCCACGTCTGCCACTTGTCCACGCGCGGCGCGCTGGAGCTCGTGCGTCGTGCTCGCGAGCGCGGCGAGCCGGTCACCGCCGAGGTCACGCCCCACCATCTCGTGCTCACGGTCGAAGACGCGGTGGCCGGGGGCACCGACTTCAAGATGAAGCCCCCGCTGCGTGACCCGTCCGACGTCGACGCCCTGGTCGACGGACTCGTCGACGGCACGCTGGGCGCGATCGCCACCGACCACGCGCCCCACACGAAGGAAGCCAAGGCGCGTGGGTGGGCCAAGGCGCCCTTCGGCATCGTGGGCCTGGAGACGGCCTTCGCCGTCCTGTACTCGCGCCTGGTCCAGACGGGCCGCCTGCGGCTGGGTCGCCTCGTGGAGGCCCTCACCGCGGGGCCGGCGGCCATCGCCGGTCGCGACACGCCGGGGCTCGTGGCGCCGGGTAGGGGGGCCCGCCTCGTCCTGGTCGACCTCGAGCAGCGCCTCCCGGTCCACCCCGCGGACTTCCGCTCGCGCAGCCACAACACGCCGTTCGCCGGCCTCGAGCTGGCCGGATGGCCCCTGGCCCTGTTGGATGGGCCCCGGACGCACCTGATCCGATCCGCGGCGGACGAGCGGATCCGCACGACGAGGTGCGGATCGTGAGGGCCAAGGCCCCGGGCCACCTGCCTCCCAAGTACCTGACATCCCTTCCGACAGGGACTTGCGGCCGAATCGGGGGGCGCGGGGCTCTGGAATGGGGTTTGCGCCCTGCCCCTCGTCCCTGCCTGTCCGGGCCAAGCCGCGGGCGACGCCAAATCCCTTTACCGGTGATTGCGTCGTCCGTAGAGTGGCCGCCGGACGGGCCCGGCCGAGAGGCCGGGAAACCGGGGGTGGACGGCTCCGACGCGTTCGTGTCATCGCGTGCTCCGGCACGTGGGGCGCTGCGTTCGATCCGTCTGCGCCCGGACTGGAGGGACGGCTCGTGCGGGCGAGGCAGAGAGGCCTCGTGCCGTGCGGGCGTCAGCGGCAGCGGACGCGTTCGCGCGCGAGGTGCGGCTGGCGGCTCGTCCAGGTTCCCCAGTTCCCGCCCTGTCCAGTTCCGGCATGTCCCGCACCCGTCACGCGGTGGCATGTCCCCGAGGAGTCTCCGATGAAGCGGAATCCGAAGCGTTCCTCCCGCGCTGTCATGCGGGTGATGCGCCTCCGCGGTGCGACCGTTGCGGTCGCCCTGTTGGTCGGCGCGTTCGCAGCCTCGTGCGGCGGTGGTGGATCGAGCAGCCTCGACGCCATGCAGCTCGTCGAGTTCCAGATCGTGGACCGCGCGCTGCAGCCGGCCGCGCCGACGGGCAGCGTCAGCGTCCCGCGCAACGCGCAGTTCCGCTGCATCTTCAACGGCCCGGTGCTCGGCTCGACCGTCTCGTTCCAGACCATCCAGGTCCGGACGGGCGGCTCGTTCCAGTCGATCCCCGGCGGTTCGTTCCGCGTCACGGGCAACGAGGTCATCTACGACCCCACGCTCGAGGTGGACGGCACGCCGCGCCCCTTCGGCCTGGAGCCGCTGCAGCAGTACGCCCTCGACATCCCCTCGATCGACGAGCAGGCGGGCGTGGTGCAGAACCTCGACCTCGACCCCAACCGTCGCTCGTTCTTCACCAACTGGACGACGTCCGACGGCTACCTCCGCGAGCTGCAGCCGCCCGAGGTCGAAGGCGTCTACTTCATCCCGGACCCGGATCCGATCACCCGCAACATCCCGGGTAACGGTCTCCTGGCCATCGTGTTCAACGAGGTCATGGACCCCGCCAGCTTCACGCAGGCTCCGTTCTCGGGTCCCGATCCGAACACGGGCGTCGACGTCCGCTACACCAGCGCTCCGATCAACGGTGCCAACGGTGTCGCCGACGCGCCGGTCCCCGGCTCGTTCAGTCACGACGCTGCGGCCACCACCTTCTTCTTCCGCCCGACGTTCTCGTTCGGCAACGCGAAGCTGATCTTCACGGTCGCCGTCTACCAGGTGCTCAAGGACCTGTCGGGCAACCAGCTGGTCAACCCGCAGAGCTGGGGCCCCTTCACGTGTGACGGCGAGGGCATCGCGACGGGCAAGCTGCTCCGCGAGGACTTCGAGGTCGCCACCGAGCGTGACGGCTCCACCTCCGACGCCGACTGGGGCTCGTCCGAGGCCGGCGTGCTGCTCAGCCAGCCGCTCGTCAGCCGTGACGTGGTCATCACGGGCTCGGACTTCGACGCGGGCAGCGACTTCTCGGGTGAGGGCTACAGCGGTAGCACCCCCGGCCCGCACGCGGCCATCCAGTCGGGAGCGGCCCAGGCCGTCACGGGCGGTCGTGGCCAGTACATCACGCTGGACGCCCCTCTGGTCGGCAAGGACCGCAACAACTACACGCCGGCCCCGAACCCCGCGACCAGCGTGGGTCGCCGCGTGATGCAGAGCTACTCCGACGTCGAGATGGGCCCGAAGGGCAGCATCACGCGCATGGGTATCGGCCCCGACCTCAACGCCACGTTCTCGAGTACCTACAACGGCGTGATCCTGCGCTTCGGCTACCAGAAGAACGACTCGATGAGCCTCGGCTCGTCCTTCAACGGCAACTACGCGGGCAACCCGACCGAGGTCTACCGCGGCTCGTTCTCCGTGGCCCAGAAGGCCAACGTGGGCAACTACCCCGGGACCAACAACGCCGGTACCACGGCCGTCAGCGCGGTGAACCCCTGCACGCCGGCCCACAACAACCCGCTGTACACGTACACGGGCCACCTCATGTGGCCGACCCCGACCACCTACTTCAAGTGGGATCCCGGCACGGGTGACGTGAACGACAGCGTCCTGCTGTTCGACATGAGCGTGCCGGAGAGCACGGGCACGTTCCAGCAGATCCGCGGCTGGTGGGCCATGCAGTACCCCTGCGCCGGCTACAACCTGGGCCTCAACGCCTTCATCGGCGGCTTCCCCACGCGCTTCCTGCTCTCGGGCTTCGAGGAGGACACCCCGAACCCGCCCGAGAACCTGAGCGGTGGCGCGGCCCAGAACATCAAGAACCCCGACCACCTGGTCCTCGACGCCCTGTTCACGGTCACCAAGGTCGAGAGCATCGGTCAGTCGCTGTTCTACGGTCCTCCCGGACACGTCTGGAGCTCGCCCTTCGGTGAGACCTTCGGTACGGACACGAACTACCTGACGCCCGAGGTCGACCCCTCTGTCCAGAGCGGTGGTGCCCAGGTCATCCTGGAGTTCCAGGGCGCGATGGCCGTCGAGCCGGATCGCCGCACGATCAACGCCGGCTTCGCCTCCACGGGCTGGACCCGCGAGATCGACGACTGCGACGGGTTCCCCTTCATCCGCTGGCGCGCCACGCTGCTGAGCAACCTGCTGAGCGGCCAGGTCGCCCGGGTGAACCGCATCCTCATCCCGATGATCTCGAACTGAGGACGGCTGACGTTGCGGCGCCTCGCCAGCACGAGGCGCCGTGACACACGTGTGCACCCGGGGACACGCCGGGTGCGCACGGCATGCCTCGCCCCGTGTCACGCCTTGCTTCTCCCTCTTTCCCCTTCCCTTTCTCCATGAGTCCTCGTCCCGGGTACCGGGGCGAGGCCCGGGTGGCAACGAGTCGAGCTCCGGACGCTCGCCCACTTGGTCTCACCAGAGCACCCGTCGTCAGTCGCTGACCGGGTGTCTGAAGGAGTTCTCGCCGATGCGTCGAGCCCGCTCGTCCTTGATCTTCGCCCTGGCCCTCACCCTCGCGGTCTCCGTCTCGATGACGTCCTGCGGTGGGAAGACGGGGGGCCCGGACCCGAGGTTCGTCCTGGTCAGCTTCAACTTGCCGGACATCAGCGGCATCCCGCTGAACCAGGCCCTCATCCTGACCTTCAGCGAGGACGTGGACCCGGACACGATCACGCTGGACACGCTTCGCGTGATCGGTGCCACGGGCCCGTTCTTCGAGGCCACGATCGTCGACGGCAACCTGGTGGCGCTGCTGCCTCGTACGCCTAACTTCGGCGACTACTCCGACGTGGGCCTGAGCCCCAACACGACCTACACGCTCAGCCTTCCGGTCTACCCGGCGACGGCCACCATCCGTACGCCGGACGGCAAGCAGCTGGTCGAGGCCGACAGCTTCTTCTTCCGCACGCTCGGCACGCCGACGTTCGTGGAGCCGCGCCGCGCGGTGGTCCACGGCTTGGTTCCCAGCCAGGGCGGCCGGTCGGATGACGAAGGCTGTCTCCAGAACATCGCCAACGCGCTGTACGTCTCGCCGCAGGTCGACGCCAGCGTCATCCAGACGGGCTCGGGCCCGGGCGCAGCCCTGCTCTGCCTGCGCAACGAGGGTCGTCCGCGCATCATCGAGCCGGAGTCCTTCCCCCGCCACGACCAGCAGGCCGTCGGCACGCCTTCGGCGGTCAACCCCGGCCTCATCGACATGCCGGCGATCCGCCTCAAGGTCAACGAGCAGCTCGATCCGGCGACCGTGGTGGCCTACAACCCCGCGACGCAGATCCCGGCCAACGTCCAGCTCTGGCGCGTCGCGCTGAAGGACGGCACGCCGACGGGTCCGGACCGCATCAAGACCAACGAGCCCACGATCGTGCAGACGGCCACGTCGACCGAGATCATCTTGGGCCCGGCGGCCCCGATCCAGCAGGGCGTGTACGTGATCAACGTGATCCCGCAGGTCAAGGACCTGCCGGGCAACGCCCTGCGCACCGACGACCGCCCGAACCCGGCGATCGGTGGCTACAACGTCTTCGAGACCCTGCCGGCCTTCAACGCGAACATCCCCGGCGGTTACCGCATCTACTTCCAGACGCTGCAGGTGCCGAACACGGCTCTCGCCATCGTCGAGCAGTTCAACAGCAACGCTGCCGAGCACGGCGACAACACGAGCGCCACGACGGAGCCCGGTGTCTTCACGCAGAGCATCGTGGACATCGGCACGCCCGGCACGCTGGACGGCTTGCCCCTGGCCAGCTCGGTCGGCGGCGATCCTACGCCCAACAAGACGCTCACCTACGCGCCCGCGGACCCGAGCGGCTCGCTGGCTGGCCAGAGCACCACGGCCAACTGGAACGAGGGCTCGGTCAGCGGCCAGGGCTTCCGCTTCCTGAACCTGCCCACGCTGCAGGTCAACCCCGACGCCCAGCCGGGCGGCGGCGCCGGTCTCTTGCGCGCCGTGTGGCGCCCGTACACCGGCAACGGCGGCGACGGCACGTTCAACTCGCCGGGCAACGGCACGGTGTTCAGCTTCAACACCACCAGCGGCTCGACCAACGGTGACGGCATCTTCGAGTACGAGTCGTTCACGCTCAACGCGGGCGACACGATCGAGGCGACCGGTACCAAGCCCTTGCTCATCCTCGTCCGTGGCGCCGCCACGATCGAGGGCACCATCCGCTCGAACGGTGCGGTGGGCGAGCCTGGCTTCAACACCGATGGCACGGCTCCCTACGCCAACGCTGCCAGCCGCCCGCCGGGTGGCCCTGGTGGCCCGGGCGGCGCGGGCGGCGGCATCGGTGGCTTCGGTGCCAACCCGATCCTGTTGAACGTCAACGGCAGCAACGGCCAGAGCGGCGCCAACGTGTTCGGCACGTGGACGACCGAGCTGGCGACGGCCGGTGAGTCGCCCGGCGGCAAGGCTGCCTTCGGCTTCCAGGACGCAGGTGGTACGGCTGCCGGTAGCGGCGGCGGCGGCGGCGGCGGCTTCGGCACGGCCGGCGGCGACGGCACGCTCTCCAGCGGTACGGACGCCGGCGTGGCCAACAACCCCAACGGCGGTTCGGCGGCCGGTACGAGCACGTTCGATCGCCTGCTGACCATGTTCCAGCCCGACCGCGGCTACAGCCCGTTCGCCAACATCGTTGGCGGCGCGGGTGGCGGCGGCGGCTCGGCCGACGACGACAACGGTGCCAGCGAGGTCGGTGACGGCACGGGCGCCAATGGCGACGACGGCGGTGCCGGCGGCGGTGGCGGCGGCGGTGGTATCTGCATCCTGGCCGCGGGCGCGCTCAGCGTCACGGGGACGGGTATCGTCCAGGCCGACGGCGGCGACGGCGGCAGCACCTACTCCGAGGCGCAGCTGATCTTCGGTGACGGCGACGACGGCATGGCCGGCACGAGCGACGACACCGTGGTGGGCATCCAGAACGCCGTGACGCCGGGTGGCGACGGCGGCCCGGGTGGTGGCGGCAGCGGTGGCGGCATCCTGCTGATCGGCCGCACGGCCTCCATGGCCGGCACGCTGAGCGCCCAGGGCGGCACCGGCGGCACGTCGGCCCTACTGACGCGCGTCGCAGGTGACGGCGGCAACGGCCGCATCGCGATCATCAGCTTCGCCGGCCAGGCGCTTCCGACGGTCACCGGTACGGCCACGCCGTCCGCGTTCGTGTCGGCGGGTGCCTCCACGCAGTACAACCCCACGATCGAGCTCGCTTCGGTGGGTCAGAGCGAGTGGGTGGACCTGTTCACGCCGACCGCGGAGTTCGCTCCCGATCCGGATGGTGTGGGCCCTCTCCCGCAGCAGTTCCCGACGTTCACCTCGAACTTCGCGGGCCTGACGGGTCTGGGCTTGGTGCAAGGCGCTGGCGCGGACTTCGACGGTGTGCTCGAGTTCCAGGGCGCCGACGACCTGTCGCCGTCGCCCGCGGGCGTCACGCCCACCACGGCGGACGGCCTCACCCAGTGGGTGTCTTCGGCCAACATCACGTCGATCAACTTCAAGCGGTACTTCCGCTGGCGCTTCCGCTTCTTCGTGAGCTCGACGTACGTCGGCCATGGCGGCTCGGCCAACCCGATGCCGCAGGTGTTCGACCTCGAGATCCAGTTCGAGAAGAGCTGATCGCGTGTGACGCGCCTGCCAAGCGTCGGCTTGGCAGGCATGTCAGGATCCTTGCGACGCGCCGGAGACACGGCTCTCTGGCGCGTCGTTTCGTTCCCGGGACGAGCGCTGGGCGCGAGCTGTCGCGTGGGGAGTGGTACGCGTGATCAAGCGGGCCGGCGCGCCGTTGCTGCTCGTGCTCCTCGCCGTGCTCGCGTGCCACGGGCGCGCCGTGCTGGACCAGCGTGCCGGCGACCAGCGCGTCGCGCTGGGTGACGCCGGCACCTTGTCGGGTCCGCTCGTCGACGAGGACCTGTCGGGTCGTGGGACGTGGCTTGCGGGCCCGCCCGTTGGCGACGGCACCTGGCGCCCGGCCGCCTCGCTGTTGTACGCGGCCGAAGCTTCGCTCTTCGGCCCGGCCCACGCCGCGGGCTTCCAGGCCACCAGCCTGCTGCTGTTCCTGCTGCTCGCCGCGAGCCTCGTGGCCTGGTTGGTCGAGGCGGGCCTGCCGCCCGCCGTCGCTGCGCTCGCGACCGGCCTGCTCGCCTGCCATCCGGCGAGCGTCGAGGCGGTGGCCTACGTCCCGGCGCAGGCCCTGGTGGCCGCGACGTGCCTCGCCTTGCTGGCGGGGCGCCTGGGCCTACGGAGCAGTCGCTACGCCCGGTTGGGGGCCGTCGTGGCCTACGTCGTGGTGCTGCTGTTGGAGCCCGTCGCCCTCGTCGTGCCGTGGCTCGTGTGGGCCGTGTCGTCGCGCCGCAGCCGCACGGTGGCGTGGGGCTGGCTGGGCGCGCTGGGGGCGTGGCTCGTGCTGCGCGCGGTGCTGCCGGATGTGACGTGGCTTCCGGCCGCGCGGCCTCTCGGTGAGGGTCTGGCCACGACGGCGGGCCTGGTGCCCGCAGCGCTCGGTGGGTGGCTGCTTCCGCACGGGCTGCCCTACGGGACGCCGCACCCGCTTCCCTTCGACCCGGCCTCGGCGGGGGTCGTGCTGGGTGCCGGCCTGCTCCTCACGGCCGCGCTGTTGGCGCTGCTGCCAGGTCTCCTCGGCCCCCGAACACGCGCGGGCCTCGGGGGGCTCGTGCTCGGCTGGCTCGTCCTGGTTCCGGGTGTGTTCGTCGCCGAGCCGCTGCTCTTCGAGTCGCAGACCGTCGTGCTGTTGCCTGCGGCCGTGCTGCTCGTGGCGTCGCTCCTCACCCGCGCCGTTTCGGCCGGCGGGCGCACGGCCCGCGCCGCATGGGCCGTGGGGGGTGTCGTGCTGCTCGCGGGGTTCATCCTGGCGGCGATTCGCCACGGTGCCTGGGTCGACGACGTGACGCTGGAGTCGCGGGCCCTGGCCGAGCGTCCGGAGGACGTCGACACGGCCTTGCGACGCTTCCGTGCCCTCGCTGCGGCGGGCCGTCGCGTGGAAGCCTGGCGTGCGGCCGGGCAGGCCATCGAGGGACGACCGCTGGACGGCGCGCTGCGCGTCGAAGTGGCCGACCTCGTCGGCGCCATCGCGGAGGACGTCTCGGCGTCCTCTCGCGTCGGACTGGACACGCGGCGCCTCAGGCAAGTGCAGGCCCTGGGTTACCAGGGGGCGCTGGATGCGTTCGCGCGTCAGGCCGGGCACCTCACGGGCGCCGACCGCTCGCTTCGCGCCTACGCGCTCGCGCGCCAGATGGAGGTGGCCATCGGGCTCGGTGACCTCGACCTGGCGCGATCGGCGCTCGAGCTGAGGCTGCGCCTGGCGCACCCCGAGGCGGCCGAGCTCGAGGATGCCGTGGCGGCGGCGGGCTGGCCGGCCCGTCGTGACATCTTGTTGCTCGCCTTGCGGGCGCTCCAGGCGCCTCCGGACGGCGTACCCGCGGAGGCCTACCGGGGCGCGCGCGCGCGCGCCCTCGCCGTGGCGGACCTCGACGCCTCGCAAGCAGGCGAAGACCTGCTCGCTCCGTGGGTCGAAGCCATGGAGGCGGTCGTTCGCGACATGGAGGCCGACACCAACCGGGAGCCCGACCCGCAGGTCTGGCTGACCCTCGCGCGCGTGCTGGACCGACTTGGCAAGGTGGAGCGTGCGGCCGCCCTCCGGGCTCGCGCGGAGTAGGGGGACGCTCGCGGCGGCACGCGGGCCTGCGGTATGGTGACGCGCCGCCTGTCGGGCGGAGCCGCCGTGGCCCCGGTCGTCGGGCCCGAGGTCCCCATGCCCCACGGTCTGCCCGCGGCGTTCGAGATGCTCGTGCCGACCGACCTCGCCTACGTGCGCCCGGCGCGCAAGATGCTCGAGGCCCTCTTGGTGGCGCAGGGCTGGGGGGAGGACGACGTCGACGACGTGGGCCTACTGGCCACGGAGGTCGTGCAGAACGCCATCGAGCACGGCTCCCGCGGCGATGGCAGCGAGCTGGTCCGCATCGTCTGCCACGTGGAGGCGGAGGCCGTCACGCTCGAGGTCTCCGATCCCGGATCCGGCAAGGACCCCGAGATCGCCATCGCCCGCGACCCGACCGAGCCGCCCCCGCTGGATGCGGCTCGGGGCCGGGGTCTCTTCCTGATCAACCGCCTGGCGACGCGCTTCGATCGGGAGATCGGCGTCGAGGGGGGCTTGAGGATCGTCGTACGACGAGAGGCCGAGGAGGGCGAAGGCGAGTGACCGGGGCGTGGGACATCCTGAGCGGCGACGCCGAGCGCGACCGCCGCAACGTCGAGATCGTTCTCGAGTCGGTTGCCGAGCTCTGGGGGCCGCGCCCGCTGGACGAGCTGTTTCGCAGCGCCGTCGACCGCGCGATCGCCGTCACGAGTGCGGAGCGCGGCTTCCTCATCGTCGCCGAGGACGGCGACCTGGTCACCGCCACGGCGCGCGCCCGAGGTGGCGGCGACCTGCCGCTGGACGAGCGCACGAGCCGCACGGTCATCGACCGCGTCGCCTCGACGGGTCAGCCGTCCATGACGATCGACGCGGCGGGCGGCGTGGCCGCCATGAGCGAGAGCATCCTCGCCCTCAAGCTGATGTCCGTGATGGCGGTGCCCCTCCAGGCCAAGGGCTCGGTCGTGGGGGTGCTGTACGTGGACAGCACGGCGCGGGTGCGCGAGTTCAGCGCGACCGACTTCCGCGTGTTCCAGGCGCTGGGCGGCGTGGTCGGGTTGGCCGTGGAGAACGCGCGGCTGCTGGCCGAGCGCGCCGAGCAAGAGCGTCTCAAGCGCGAGCTGGCCGTGGCCCAGCAGATCCAGCAGCAGCTGCTGCCGCGGGACCTGCCGACGCTCCCCGGCTTCGAGCTGGGCGCCATCGGCCGTCCCTGCGAGGAGACCAGCGGCGACTACTACGACGTGGTGCCCGTCCAAGACCAGCGCATGGCGCTGGTGGTGGGGGACGTCAGCGGACACGGCCTGGGTCCGGCGCTGCTGATGGCGAGCGCCCGCGCGCTGCTGCGTGCGGCGCTGCAGCGAAACCCCGACCCCGCCGACGTGCTGCACCTCATGAACGACTACCTCGAGCGCGACACGCCCGAGGGCACGTTCATGAGCCTCTTCCTCGGGCTCCTCGATCCGGCGGCCGCCACGCTTCGCTACGGCAGCGCCGGCCACAACCCACCGCTCCTCCTGCGAGCCGATGGCACGCTCGACGAGCTGGGGCGGACCGGCCCCGTGCTGGGCATCGTCGAGGGTGCGCCGTTCGGCGTCTCCGACGCGGTCGTGCTTGCGCCCGGCGACGTGTTGCTCGGCTACACCGACGGCATGAACGAGGCGGCGGGTGCCGACGGCGAGCTCTACGGCGAGGAACGCCTGGAGGCGTCGCTACGCCGCCACGTGGCGGCGGGCGGCACGGCCCAAGCCATCGTCGACGGGCTGTGGGCCGACCTCATGGCGTTTGTCGGCGAGACGCCGCTCCAGGACGACGTGACGCTGCTCGTGGTCAAGCGCACGCCCTGAGCGCGGCCGAGCCGAAACGCCCTGGCAGTCAGCGCTCCTCGGCTCGAACCGGGATGCGGATCTGGCGCTGCTGGGCGTCGTCGGTCGTCACGACGAGCATGGCCTCGTGCAGACCGGGCCGCCGGGCGCGACCGTCGTGGCGCAGATCCACGTAGGCACCGCGTTCGTCGGTACCCATGGTGGCGATGAAGCCCAGGCCGTCCGCGGGTTCGTCGCGCGCAGGCATCGGCTCCAAGTAGGCGGCCACCAGCCGGAACGAGAGATCGGCGACGCCGGGGCGGAACCAGACGCGGACCGGCTTCCCGTCGCGGCCCGGGCCGACGAGCCCCAAGCTGACGCTGCGCACCGACGGCTTGATGCGCTCGACCACCTGCAAGTAGCTGTTGATGGTGATTTCACCGCGTCCTGGATGCGACGTCTTGATGCGGATCGCGTCCTGCGAACCACCGACCTCGGCGAGCCCGGGGTGCATGATCACGAGGCGCAGCTTGAACAGGTTCGGGTCGTCGATGACCTCGGTCGTGAACGTGTAGGGCACCGTCTTGCCGTCCGGGCCTGGGCGTGTGCCTTGGATGCCCGTGATCTCGAAGGGGCCTTCTTCCTTCGGCGTGTACAGCGTGAGGGGGGCTTCGCTGGGCGCCCCGCGCGCCACCGGCCGGAACCGCGCGGCACTCTCGACGAGGATGAGACCCTTCACCACGTTGGCGCGGCAGCGCACGAGCACCGGTCCGCCGCGCAGACGGTTCGTGTACAGCGTCACGTTCTTGTGCGTGTCCCCCTCACGATGGTCGCTGTTCATCGTGATCGTCACACGGCCCGTCTCGCCCGGCTCGAAGCGGAGCTTGTCGGGGGGATCGAGGGCCGCAAGGAAGCAGCCGCAGCCGCTGCGCACGTCGTGGATGCAGAGCGGTCCGCGCCCCGAGCTGCGGAAGGTGACCTCGCGCGTCTCGCGTGCACCCTGCTCGACGTCGCCGAAGTCGAGCACGCCACCATCCAGCTCGATGGTGATGTCCGCCGGGTTGTCCGGATCCGGCATGCCACAACCACCGGGATCCGCATCGCGCGCGCGCTCGGAGACCGTGCGGCGCGGCGGCGCCGGCGGCTCGTCCTCGCCACGCAGCATGGCGGCCGTGGCCGCGCCCAAGGCCATGAGCAGGACCAACGTGATGCCCATGGCGAGGCGGCGGCTCGTACCGGACGGCGCGTCGGCGGACGTCGGAGGTGTGGGCATGTCATTCACGGCGAGGTGTCCCCTTCGACGTGGGCTCAGCGGCCCCAGAGCCCGGCGGCTTCGAGGCGGGCGACCCACTGCGGAGGAACGCGCGTCCTCCGATCAGGTTCCACGGCCCCGTGGAATCCACCAGCGCCGGGGGCGCGCGGCTCGAGGCCCGGCGCCGCGGTCGGCGCATGGCAGCCCGTGCAGGACGCGGCCGGGTCGCGGCGCAGCGTGCCCGGGCGTCGCGGCGCCAGCACGTGCTCGCTACCGGGGCCATGGCACGCCTCGCACGAGACGCGGTCGAGCCACGGCGTCGTGTCCGCGTCCTGGAAGCCGTGGGGGTGACGGGCCAGCCGCGCTTCCTCGGGGCGGTAGCCCGTGACGTGGCAGGCGAGGCACGCGGGGTCGGCGGGTAGCGCCATCCGGCCGCTGCCGTCCGCGTGGCGGACGACCGCGGGGTCCGCGGCCAGCGCGCCGTGGCAGGACGAGCACACGTCCGGCCCGACGTAGCGGGGACGCTCCGGCCCGGGCGCTGCCACCTCCCGCCAGGGCGCCGCGGCGTCCAACCGCGTGCGTAGCAGGGCGGACAGCTCCTGGGCGTGGACGGCCGCCGGCGAGGTGCCGGTGCCGGGGGGAAGCGCCTCGGCCGCCACCGACCAGGCCCCCTCCGCGTCGCGGGACCAGGTGAGCACGAGTCCCGCGCGGGCCCCGACCACCTGCTCGGCGACCAGCACGCCGCCGTCCCGACGCGGCGGGTGCGCCTGGGTGGCGCCGCGCACCACGACTGCCACGCACGGCGACAAGCGCGCCAGGGCAGGCGCCAGCGCAGTGACGTCGACGTCCGCATCGACCACGACGAGCCAGCAGCGGTCGGGTGCCGGGAGCAGGTTCTGCAGAGCCGTCGCCGGGGCGATCCAGGCCCGAGCCAGCCCCGCATCGCGGAGCGGCGTGCCCGCCTGCTCACCGACCAGCGCGAGCACGCGGAGCGGCACGCCCACCACCTCCACGTCCAGCCAGGGGGCTCGGCCGAAGGCAGCGTGGTCGGCGGCCAAGAGCACGTTGAGCGGGGGCGTCGGCTCGCCGAGCGGGCCCTCGCCGCGCCAGCCCTGGGCCAGCACCGGCTCGGCCAGGTCCTCCGCCGCCAGCACGTGGCCGATGGCGCGCTCGGTCGTGAGGAGCGCCCGCACGTGCTCGGCGGCGAGACGCCGCGAGCTTGCCGTGCCGGGGCCCACCGAGCCGCCGATGGCCAGCAGGCGGGTGGGCGTGCCCGCGGCGCCGAGTGCATGGGCGCGGGCCACGCGGCCACCCAGGCCCTCCCCGCCGTGTGCGGGCAGCAGGAAGCCGGCCTCTTCGCCCACGACCACCACGGCCAGCTCTGCGCGGCCGGGCTCGGGGGTGGCGCCGCGCGCGCCCCAAGCCAGCAGGGCGCCCGCTGCGAGGATCGCGAGGCCCAGGCGTCGGCCGCCGTGCGCGGCGGGATCTCGGGCACGGCAGGCAGGCCTCATGGGCCCAAGCATACGGAGCGCGGGCCTCCAGCCGATCCAGCCGACAGGGGGTCTTGGAGGCTTGCCTGCCGGATCCGTCGGACACGGCGGCGATCCGAGGCACCATGAGGGGCTTCCTGCGGGGTCGGCAGCACGCCCGCCCGCGCAGGGATCGGCCTCCCCCCCGGTCGGTCCCAGGAGGTCCGCTCATGTGCGGCATCATCGGCTACGTCGGTCGCTCGCAGGCCCTGCCCGTCCTCGTGCAGGGCATCCGCCTGCTCAGCTACCGGGGCTACGACTCGGCAGGCGTGGCCGTCCACGACGGAACGACGCTGCGCATCGAGAAGGACCGCGGGCGCATCTCCGATCTCGCCCCGCGCTGGGATCCCGCCACGCTGGCCGGCAGCACCGGCATCGGCCACACGCGCTGGGCCACGCATGGCGCGCCCAACCGCGTCAATGCACACCCGCAGTCGGACGCGGCGAACGTCGTGGCCGTCGTGCACAACGGCATCCTCGAGAACGACCTCGCCCTCCGCGAGGAGCTGGAGAAGGCGGGCGTCACCTTCCGCTCCGACACCGACACGGAGGTCTTCGCCCACCTGTTCGCACGTGACGGCGGGAAGGACCCGGTGGCGGCCGCGCGCGAGCTGCTGGATCGCTGCCACGGACACTTCGCCCTCGCGTTCGTGCACGCGGATCATCCGGAGCGCATCGTGGCGGTGCGCCGCGGCAGCCCGCTGCTGCTCGGCCTGGGTGTGCGCGAGAACCTCGTGGCCTCCGACCTACGCGCGCTGGCCGGGCGCGCCGACGCCGTCGTGGAGCTGGGCGACGACCAGATCGCCATCGTCGAGGCCGACGACGTGCGGGTGCTCGACAAGAGCGGCAGCGACGTCGAGGTCGTGCGACGCCCCGTGGAGGAGCACGAGCGCGAGACGGACAAGGCGGGGTTCGCCCACTTCATGGCCAAGGAGATCCACGAGCAGCCCGAGCGGCAGTACGAGCTCGTGCACGGGCGCATGGACACGGTGCGGGGGCATGCGCGTTTCGACGACCTGCCGCTGCAGGCGGCCGATTGGAAGCGGATCGAGCGCGTCGACCTGGTGGCCTGCGGTACGGCGTACCACGCGTGTCTGTACGGCGCCTACGCGCTGGAGCGCCTCGCTCGCATCCCGGCGCGCGCGCTCATGGCGCACGAGTACGACGCACGCCAGCCCCGCTTGGATGACCGCACGCTGGTCATCGCGGTCAGCCAAAGCGGTGAGACCGCCGACACCAAGGTCGCCGTCGAGCTGGCGCTGCGCGAGAAGGCACGCACCCTGGCCGTCCTCAACGTGCCCCACAGCGCCATCGGTCGCTTGGTGGAGGGCGTGGTCGACATGCACGCCGGCCCCGAGGTGGGGGTGGCCAGCACCAAGGCCTACACGGGCATGCTCACGTCGCTCCTGCTCCTGGCCCTGGCTGCGGCCGAGGCGCGCGGCACGACCAACGACGAGGCCCGCGAGCTGATCGCGGCGCTCGATGCAGTTCCCGACGCGATCCGCCGCACGCTCGCGCGCACCGAGGGCGTCGTCGCCGACGTCGTGCGGGAGATCTACCGCGCGGGCAACATGCTCTACCTCGGACGCGGTCCGGACGCGGCGACGGCGCTCGAAGGCGCACTCAAGATGAAGGAGATCTCCTACATCCACGCCGAGGGCTATCCCGCGGGCGAGATGAAGCACGGCCCGATCGCCCTCGTCTCGTTCGACATGCCCACCGTTGCCATCGCGACGGCGGGTCCCTGGCGCGATCGGATGCTCGGCAACGTGCGCGAGGTGAAGGCCCGCGATGGCTTGGTGGTGTTGTTGGCCGCCGAGGGCGATGTCGACGCGCCGAAGGTCGCAGACTTCGTGCTGCCCGTGCCGAGCCTGCCGCCGCTGCTGGCGCCCATCGTGAACGTGGTTCCGCTGCAGGTGCTTGCCTACGAAACGGCGAAGCGCCGTGGCTGCGATATCGACCAGCCTCGGAACCTGGCCAAGACGGTGACGGTCCAATGATGCCCTTCGGGCACCCTCATCCCGGGAGGTGGTAGCGCGCCATGCGCCACGTTTCCTCGAATGTCTTCCTCGCTCGGCCTTGCCCCCCGTCGTTGGCTTCGACGGGCGGTGACTGGCGCCGCCTGCTGGGCACCGTCGTCGTCGTCGTTGTCTGTGCGCTGACGGGCGGCCGCTCGGCCCTGGCCGACGATCCGCCGGCCCCGCCGCCGGATGCGCCGGTGGCCACCCCCGAGACGCCCGCCGACCAGCCGGCTCCCGCTCCCGTTTCGCGCCAGGACTTCCCGGCCCCGCCTCCGCCGCGGGGCGTCCTGCCCGTGGGCCGGCGCAACCCCGTGGCCCCGAGTCCCGTTCGACCGGTTCCCGGTGCTCCGGTACCTCGTGCCCCGGTACCTGGCAGCCCCGTCCCCCGCACGCCGGGTGCGCCCCTTCCGGGCGGCACCGCCGTGCAGCCCCAGCCGCAGCCCCAACCGGTGCAGCCGGCTTCGCAGCCGCGTCCGCAGCCGGCTCCCGCGCCGGGCCCGGGTGAGATTCCCGACCCGTGGGCAGTCGACCCTGCCGCGGACCCGCTGGACGTCCCGTTCCCCGACGTGCCGGGGGCCTGGGTTCCGGAGCGCGACGGTCCGCTGCCCGTGCCGCAGCCTGCCGCCGGTCCCGACGGCGGGGCTGACGATCCGTTCTGGAACGAGGGCGGCGTCGTCGACGCGCCGGACGTTCCCCTCCTCGAAGGCGCGAAGCCCGCCCTGCCCACGCCGGGGAGTGTCGAGCCGCCTCCCGCTGACGGTGGTCCCGCAGGCGCCACGCCAGCTGATCCGCTGCCGTCCGGGGCGGGGGGCGCCGACCCCGTCCCGAGCGACCCGGCCGCTGCCGGCACGTCCGCGACGATCGCACCGCTCGGCGCGGGCACCGCGGCCCCGGCAGACCCCACCGAGGTGGATTGGGCGGCGCGGTACCCCGACGTCGGTCTCGAGCTTCCCACACCGGGTGAGTTCCCCCGACTCGCCGGCATGCCGGCTCCGAGCAGCACCGGTGGCCCGACCCGGCCGGGCGCGAACGCACCCGGCACGACGCCCGACAACCCGTGGATGCCGGGAGCGCCCACGGTGGACCAGCCCACGGCGCCCGAGGCGCCCACGGACCCGTGGATGCCGGGGGCACCCACGGTGGACCAGCCCGGCACGCCCGCGTCGCCCACCGATCCGTGGATGCCTGGCGTCCCCGAGCAGGGCCCCGGTCCGGCGACCACGCAGCCTGGCGGCGACGACACCGCGCTTGGCGACGACCCCTGGGGCTTCGGCACCGGTTCCACCACCAAGCCGGTGCCCGCCCCGGGCACGATGTCTCCGCCGGACAGGTCTCCGCCGGACAGGCCCGCGCCCGACAGCCCTTCACCCGGAACCACCGCGCCCGCCCCCTACGATCCGTGGGGCTCGCCCCTGCCTGAGGGTGCCGGCACCGCGGACGGGAACCCGGGCCGAGCCCCCTCGGGCGACAGTCCTTGGGACACGCCGCTCCCGGGTACGAGCCCGGGTGCCGGCACGGCGCCTCCCCCGGGCGCGAGCGCCCCGTACGTCGGGACGACGCCCGCCCAGCGCGCACGCGAGCACGCCTTGCGCCTGCGTGACCTCGCGGGCGATCCCAGCGTCGTCGGCTACCCGGCCGATCTCCTGCTGCGCTCCGATCCGCGCATCGCCCTTCGACCCGGCTCGCGCGCTGCGGTCGTCGCCTTCGTCGACGACGCCAACCGCGCGAGCGACCTCGCGGCTGCAGCGCTGCTGCCGTCGCTCGTCGGGTACAGGGACCGCTTCGACTTCGTCGTCGTGGAGGCGCGCCCGCGCGGCCCCGACGATGCGTCGCTCGACGCGCTGCGCCGCGCCTTCCTGCGCGACGTGCCGACCGTGGTGGTCCTGCCGCCGGATCGGCGCGCACCGCGACTGTTCAGCGGACGCATCGACGCCGCCGAGGTCGAGCTGGCCCTGGTCGAGGCGCTGCGCATGCCGGCGGCGAGCCCGGACGACACCGGCACGGGCCCGACGTCCACCCCGCCGGAGTACCGCGATCCGTCGTCGGTCGGTCCCGATGGCTGGGCACCCGGCGGCACGGCCCCGCCCGCCGATCCCATGCCTCCGCTGCCGGGCGGCATCGGCCTCGCACTGGACGCACACGTCAAGCGCTTGCGTCAGGTCGCTGGCGATGCACGCGTTCCCGGCTACCCCGCAGCGTTGGTCCGTGCGTCCGATGCACGCATCGTGCGCGAGCCGGGCCAGCGCCCGGTCGTGATCATCTTCTACGACGACTCGAGCAAGGCGAGCGACCTGCAGGCCGCCGACTTCCTGCCCGTGCTCGTCAACCGGGCTGGCGACATCGACGTCGTCACCGTCGACGTGAGCGTGCGCGCGCGCTGGGACACGTTCCAGAAGCAGGTCGTGCACACCTACTACATGAGCTTCGTGCCCACGACCGTCGTGCTCACCGCCCGTCGCGTCCCCGTGAAGTCCTGGTACCAGCGCGTCACCGGGGAGCAGCTGCAACAAGCCATCGACGAATCCCTCCGACGGCGGTAGGTCGCGAGTCGGGGTGCGCGGGGGCGGCTCGCCGAGTGCTCGGTCCCGCACCTCCATCGGCTCCTCGAGTGAACAGACCACGAGTCGTCGCCGATGGAGGCGCGCTACCGTCGCCCTGACGAGCCGATCTGTGCAGGGAGACCCCAGTCGCCCGTCGTCGATCGCCGCTGGCAGCGACTGACGAGACAACCGCGAACGTGCTGGGGTGCTGCGCACCCCAGGGAACGAGCCCGGGAGTTCTTCGACGAATCGCCGCCGGGTACGTGCGCACTCCCCGTGTCGTCCGGCGATTCGTTGAAGAAATCCCTGGCTCCGTACACGCACTCCCGATCCACCACCGCTGGTCGCACCGCGGACGAGCCGGGTGAAGCCACAACTCCTCGCCCCGGTGTGCTCACGCATCGTGGTTCGCGCAACAGCGAGGAGTGGGGGCGCTCACCGGGCTCGGTACACGAACCACATGCACCGCGATCTACGCGTCGCTTCCGCACGCTCGACACGAACCACAGGCACCGCGACCTACACGTCGCTTCCGCACGCTCGACACGAACCACAGGCAGCGCGACCTACACGTCGCTTCCGTACGCTCGACACGAATCACAGGCACCGCGACCTACACGTCGCTTCCGCCCACACGCCACGAACCACAAACCCCTCGACCTACGCGTCGCCTCCGTATGCACGACACGGAAGACGAAACCCGGGCCCTAGCCCTCGTCCTCGACGGGGGCGAGCCAGCGCTCGAGGTGGGGGACGCGCTCGCGGAGGCGGGCCTTGGCGCGGGTGAGGAGCTGCCCGACGCTCTCGGGGCTGATGCCCAAGGCGCTCGCGATCGCGCGGTAGTCCTGGCCGTCGAGGAAGCGCAGCGTGAGCAGGATGCGGTCCCGTTCCGCGAGCTCACCGAGCGCCGCGCGAAGCGACACCAGCGCCTCGGCGCGCTCCTGTTCGCGGAGCGCCGCCGAGGGGCCGAGGTCGCTCTCCCGCGTGGGGACCTGGCCAAGCTCCTCGACGGGCGTGGGCCTGCGCGTCGTGCGCCGCAGCAGGCGGACGACTTGCGTGCGGCAGATCACGCCGAGGTAGGTCGAGAAGCGGTACGTCGGATCGAAGCGCCGCAGCAGCAGTCGCTCACGGCGAACGAGGGCCAGGAACACGTCCGCCACGACTTCGTCGACGTCCGGGTCGCTCGCCCGTCCCGCGCGGCGCTGGAGCATGCGGTGCGCGAGGGCGCGGACCAGCGGCCCGTAGGCGTCGACCAGCTCGGGCCAGGCCTCGGCGTCCCCCGACGCGCAGCGGGCGACCAGCGCCGCCTCTTCGTCTCGTCCGAGGCGCCTCGTCACGCTGGGGCCCCCCGCCCGGGCCATCCCGCCGAGCCCGCGTTCCAGGGGGCGTGCGGGCGAGCGGCTCCCGGGGCGGGATGACCGCGGCACGGCACCACGGCCCGTTGGCAGGCGGGGCCGGGGGCGGGCATCGCCTCATCCTACGCGCCGCGCCCGTGCTCCGGACGGGTGACCTCCAACATCTCGGCCGAGGGCGTCGTAGGTTGGTCGCATGGGTCCGGAGCGGAAACCCCCTGTCCTCGCCACGACCGCCGGAGCGGCCGTGGTCGCCTCGCGCGCGGGCCCGGCCCCCGCGTCTGCCCTGGGCGCGCGTGCGGAGGCGCTCCAGGGGCGTGCCGCCGAGCGCGCGGCCCGGCGCGCCCGGCGCCACGCCGAGGACGCCGCGCTGGTCCAGGCCGTCCGCGGGGGTGACCCCTCGGCCTTCCCGCGCCTCGTCGAGCGCTACCAGCGGCGGGTCTACTGGCTCGCCCACGACATCCTGCTCGACGCCGACGAGGCCCGCGACGTGGCCCAAGAGACGTTCTTGCGCGTCTACGCCTCGCTCGACCGCTACGACGAGCGCCGCGACTTCGTGAACTGGCTCTACCGCATCGCGCGCAACCTGGCGATCGACCTGCTCCGTCGTCGACGCCGCCACGCCCTCCCGGTCGACGACGTCGAGGGAGCCGCTGGCGCCCGCGGCAGCGAGGACGTGGCCGACGACCTGCGCTCCGCCGAGACGGGACGCTTGGTGCGCGAAGTGCTCGCCACGCTGCCCGTCGAGTACCGCACGGCGCTCACGCTGCGCGACTTGCATGGCATGTCCCCGCGCGAGATTGCCGCCGTCACGGACTGCACGTACCCCACCGCGAGGTGGCGCATCCACCGCGCCCGCGCGCTGTTCCGTGAAGCGTGGGACGAGCGCGTCGGCCCGGCACCGATCGAGGAGCCCACGTCGTGAGCGCTCCGCACCCGTCTCCCGACGAGCGCGTGCCCGACACGCTTGCGCGCGTTCTCGACCAGCTCGGCGCCGAGCTCGATGCGGCGCTGGACGTCCATGCCGGCCCGTCGCAGGGCGCCGCTACGGACCGCGCACGGGTCGTGCAGCATCGCTTGGAAGCCGCCGTGGCCCGCGCGGCGCCGTTGAGCGCCGCGGATGCGCGCCGCGTGGAGGCGCTGCGCCGCCGCCTGGCGTTGGTCTCCCGCGTGGACCGCGGTGCGGACATCGTGGCCGACGTCACCGCTCGCCTCCCGCAGCCCGGTACGGCGGAGTGGCGACGGGCGGTGCTGGGCGAGGCCTTTCTCGAGGCTCCGGCAAGCTTGGCCCGCTGGCGGCGCGCCGCCATGGCGGCGGCCGTGCTGGCTGCGGTGGGCGTCACGCTCTCGCGTACGGCTGACGAGCGGTCGGCTTCGCGCGGCCCACGTGGCCCCGACCCCCGCGTCGGGTTGCTCGAGCCGTTGGAACCCGTAGCCGGGGCCGTGCAGGCCGGCTGGAGCCTGGGTGACGGCGCGGGCACCAGCACGCGCAACGTCGGCTGGCAGGTCACCGGCGTGCCCGGCGGCGTCTGGCAGCAGGTGCCGCGCACGAACGTGGATCCGTGGCGAGGTCGCGCGGTCCGCGTGCTGCCGCTTCGGATCCGCTCGACGCGTGGGTACGAGCGGGTCGTGGACCCGTTCTTCGGCGCGCCGCGTCCTTCCGACGAGGTGCAGGCGCCCGTCGAGAGGAACTGACCCGTGCTCGGCACCGGTGTGTCGCCCTCGGGTCCGGCGTTCGTCTCGCGACAAGGCAGCGCGCGCGTCCTGCTCGTGGCGCTGCTGCTCGCGCCGCTTGTTCCGTGCGTGGCCAGCGCGGGGGATCCGGTGGTCCCCGTCCCGGCGCCGCCTGCCGATGCACGCTCCGAGGCCGACACGCTGCGCGCCGCCGCCGATGCCCTGCGGCCTTCCCTCGTGCACCTGACATGGGTCCCGGCGGCACGGCCCGAGGCTGGCGAGCGTCGTGTGGGCCTGGTCCTGGGCCCCGGTGGGCACATCGTCGCGGCGGGGCCTACGGCGTTCGAGCCGGGGCGCTGGATTGCGCGGCGCGACGACGGTCACTCCGCCGAGGCGCGTGTGCTCGGTCGCGATCCCGAGACCTTCCTGACCGTGCTTGCTTCGCCGTGGGCGTCGCTGCCGGCCGCCTCCGACGACCGCTTTCCGGAAGGGGGGGCCGCCGAGGGCGGCGCCGACCCGCGGGGCAGGGCCGTCGCCCTCGTCGGTGCCGACGACGTGTTGGCCTTGGGCGCCGTGCGGGCCACCGAGCGCCACCTCGTGGTCGAGGTTCCCGGCGTGGGGACCTCGACCTCGACGGGTCTGCTCGAGGCAGCGCTGGCCGTGCTGCCCGAGGACGTCGGAGCGCCGTGGGTGGACGCCGACGGGCACGTTCTTGCGCTGACGGTCGCGGCGTCGTCGACCCCGGCGGAGGCTCCCGCGCGTCCGCAGCCCGGTCCGGCGCTCGGCGTCCCCATCGGGCGCGCACGGCTGGTGGCCTCGCTCATCGAGCGCTACGGCTCGGTCCCGCGGGCCGTCCTGGGCGTCTGGACGCGGCCGGCCGACTCGGCCCTGCGTGCCCACCTGGGGGTCCAGGGGGGACACCTGGTAGTCCGGATGGAGCCCGGCGGGGCCGCCGCGAAGGCAGGGCTCCAGGTCCACGACCTGCTGGTGGGGCTCGGGGGCCGAGCGCTGCCGGAGCCGACGAGCCTGGGCGACGTCCTGCTGGAGTTCCGGCCCGGCCAGCGCGTCAACGTACGCATCGTCCGGCAGGGCGAGATCCTCGAGCGCGAGCTCGAGCTCGCGCCACGCTAGTCCCACCGCCGGGCGCCCGCAGGGCCCGGATTTCGGGGAAATCGGGGTCTTCCGGGTGTCCGGTCGGGGGCGTGTGGGGGCTATCAGGGGGTGAAGCTGGCCCCGATCTCCGAGGCCGTCGCTCCCGCGGTCCATCTCGACCCCCGGGAACGACGCGACCGTCCTCCGGGACGAGGCCGCGAGTCGTACCCATGACCCTCCGCCACGACCCCTCCGCGATGCCCCCCGCTGACGGCCCCTCGTCCGACGAGGCGGCCCTGGCCGCGCTGCTGGCGGCGCTCGTGGGGGAGCGCTCGACGATCGAACAGGGCGCCTCCGCGGCGGGCGTCGACGCCGAGTGCGAGGTCACGCCCCACGAGGTCTCTCCCCACGAGGTCACCCCCCAAGACGTCGAGGCGTGGCGCGACAGGTTGCTTGCCGCGGGTGAGGGCGAGGGCGACATGGTCCTCGACGCCTCCGCGCCTGCGCGTGAGCTGGCCGTCGACATGGCCGGGGCGCAGGCCGACCTCGAGGCGCGCGAAGCCGTGGGCGAGGCTCCGCTCCCTGCGCGCCTCCGGGAGGTGCTCGTCGGCCTGCACCGCGTCGGCGAGGGCGAGGTCGCATCTGTCGAGGTGCGGCCGGCTGCACCCGTCGTGGTCCCGGTCCCTGGCGAGGGGCGCATCCTCGAGCTGGCCTCGGCCCGCGAACGTGCTCCTGCGGCGCCGCGCAGCTGGCGTGGCTGGGCCGCCGCGGCCGCCGTGCTGCTCGGGCTGTTCCTGTGGTCGCCGTGGTCGGCGCGCTTGGCCACGGCCGAGCCCGGCCTCTCGCCCACGTTCCTCCGCCGCATGGACTGGGCGTCCAGCGTGCGACGGATGCCGCGCGGTGAGCCCGTTCGCTTCCTGGCCGTCGGGAGCGAGCTCGAGGCCGGTCGCGACGAGTGGATGGGTGTCGGCTTCGCGGGGGACGGGCTCGTCGTCGTCGACGAGGGTGCGCCGCTCGCGATCGCGCCGTGGCCCGAAGGCATGAAGGCCCACGCGCTCGGCGCCGACCTCGCGCTGGTCGGTGACGGTCGCGCCGTGTTGGCCGCCTCGCGCGGCACGGTGCGCATGACCGCGGGTGCGCGGGCGCTGCCCGTGCGCCTGGGCGATCTCGGTCTGTTCGTGCTGTTGCGTGGCGCCGCCCACGTGGAGCTGGACGCCGACGTACGCCCGGTGACCGCGAGTGGTGTCGCCGAGGTCGCCGCCGGTCACCCCGCGGTGGCCCTGGCCGAGGGCAGCGCGGGCCTCTGGTGGCCCCTGGGTGGCGCTGCGCCGCAGCCGCTCGTCGCGGGCGCGCGCACGTCCATCGCAGCCGACGGCTGCCACGCCTTCGGTGACGCCGAGGCGTCGCTGTTCCGCGAGCTGCGCTTCTTCGGCGGCGACGTACCGCCGACTCCCTTGGAGCGACGCGTTCCGGCTCGTGCGCTGCGCTTCCTCTCGGGTGCGGCGAGCGCGCAAGGCGCGGCCACGCGTGTCCCCGCGGGCGCCGTGGCACGCTGGCGCTGGCACGTGCCCGACGCCCTGGCGTGCGCCGACCTCATGCGACTCGATGTGGACGCACCGGTCGGGACCACGTGGCGCTTGCCCCAGCTGGGGCTCTCCGTGGCCTCGCGCTCTCCCGAGGCGAGCACTGCCGTGCTGGAGCCCGGCGTCGCGCCGCTCGAGCTGATGCTCGCGGAAGGGTGGTTCGAGCGTCTCGAAGGTCGCCCGCTGGAGGTCGAGCTCGAGGTCCCGGCCGGCGAGCGTGCCGCGGACGTCCACGCCTTGGTCGTGCGCCGCCCGCCCTTGGGCGCCGCGCCGGGTGAGATCGGGGAGATGCTCCGATGACGCCGGATCGGTCGAGGTACACGGAAGCACCCCAGCGCATGATGGGGCGTGGCGCGGCTCACGGGGCGCGCGCAGGTTTCGGCGCGCGAGCTGGTTTCAGGGCGCGAGCTGGTTCCAGAGAGCGAGCTGGCTTCAAGGCGCTGCGAGCGCACACGGCCGTGGCGGGTTGCCGCCGCGAAGCCGGGAGGTCGACGATGGTCCACGGTACGACGCACAGGTCGTCCACATGTCTGCGCCACGGCGCGTCCGAGCGCGGCATCGCCTTGCTGCTGGTGGTCACGATCTTGGTGACCATGGTGCTGGTGGCGCTGCCGTTCGCCGTGTCCATGCGACAGGGCGAAGAGCGCACGCAGGCCCTGGGTGCGCAACAGCGCGCCGAGGACGAGGCGCGCCTGCTGGCCGAGCACTTGGGGCTCTGGCTGCAGCGCACGCTGCCGTCCGAGGAGCAGGCCCGTCAAGACGCCGGCGAGCGCTCCGTGGACGCCGATCCCACCGTCGACACCCTGGAAGAGATCACGCCCGACGACCGCTTCCATTCCAAGGTCGCCGACATGGTGCTCAAGGGCTGGGTGGGGGACCGCGAGCTGGCCATGCGCGCGGCGGCGCTCAAGTCGCGCGGCCTGGACCCGATCACCGATGACCGCGGCAGCATCTGGAGTGCCGAGGTCCAGGACGCCCAGGCGCGCGTCAACGTCGAGGGCGCCAGCCCGTTCCTGCTGGGCAACCTGTTCGGCGGTGCGCTGCTCGCCGAAGAGGTCGACGCCGGGGCCACGGACATCGCCGTCGAGCACGTCAGCGCGGGCCACGCCGGGTTGCCCGGCGGCTTCGATCCGCGCGGCGGCTACATCCGCGTCGCGGGCGAGGTGATCCGCTACACGTCGTTCGACGGCACCGTGTTCCGCGGTTGCGAGCGCGGCGCGCTCGTGGACACGCCGCTGAAGGACAACGGCGAGGCGTCGACCCACGACCAGGGCACGCCGGTCGTGGACTACGTGGCCTACAAGCTGGCGACGCACGTGATCGCCCGTCACCCGGGCCGTCTCACGCCCTACCGCACGCTGGAAGAGCTGCGTGACATCGCCTCGTGGGGCCAGGGCGGCGTGCTCACGGCCGATCGCCTGGAGCGCCTGCTGCCGTACCTCACGATCTGGTCGCGTCGCGAGTCCAGCAGCGGCTGGCTGGCGCCGCAGCTGGTGACCAACGCGCTGCCCGACGAGGGCGGCACGGAAGGGCCGGAGGTGGTCAAGCTGCGCGATCGGGCCAACCCGACGGGCACCACGCGCTACCTGTCGCCGGGCGTCATCGTGCGCATCTCCGACGGCGTGCGCACGGTCTACCAGACCATCGCGCAGATCGGGGACGAAGAGGGGCGCCAGATCGAGAACGAGGTGATGCTCGCCGGTCGCGTGACCGCGGCGGACGAGGAGGTCGCCTTCGAAGGCGGGCGCACCACGCTTTCGGCATGGGCCCCGCATCCCATCAACATCAACACCGCATCGCGCGAAGTCCTCTACGCGGTGCTGGCCAACGTCCACCTCCGCGGCGCGAAGGAGGTCGAGAAGATCGTCACGCCCGAGCTCGCCCTGCGGCTGGCCGACGAGATCATCGATGCGCGGCGCGGCGACGTGCGCAAGGACCCCGAGACGGGCAACCGCATGGGCGGTCCGTTCCGCCACGCGGAGGACTTCGGTCGCTGGCTGGGCGAGCTCGTCCAGCGCGAAGAGCTCACGCGTGACCAGCGTGCGGCGCTGTACCTCAACGCGATCAACCCGCACAGCTCGTCGCTGGCGCTGGGCACCGCGCCGTGGTGCTACCGCACGTTGGACGTCTACCACGTCGAGACGCGCGTCACCGTCAACGACCGCTCCGGCCAGCAAGTGGCCGAGGCCGGTCGTCGCGAGGTCATCCAGGTGGGGCCCGGCGGTCCCTCCACGTGGTCGGTGGACTCGCAGACCGAGTTCGAAGAGCGCCTGGCCATGGGCTCGGGCGCCAAGTGGGTCACGTCGTACCCGTACAACGTGGTCTGGCGCGATCGCAACACGTCGTTCGTGCAGCCCGGCGTGCGCGGTCCCCAGGGCTGGCTTCGCGAGGTCTACCCCGACGATCGCCGCGGCGAGGAGCTGGGCGACATCCGCCTCGAGCCGTTCCGCATGCAGCTGCCCGGCGCGCAGGTGGTCGAGCACTTCGACGATGCCTGGTACACGGAAGGCTGGTTCACGGGCTACCAGGGCGCTTGGGAGACCAAGACCGTCGGTGCCATCCGACGCTCGGGCGACAGCCGGCCGCAGCCGTTCACGTTGTCCTTCTGGTGGCGCCCGTACAGCGGCGCCAACTGGACCGCGTTCGACGTGGGCATGGAGCGCTTCCAGAACCGCGTCGCCCTGTTCGTCACCGAAGGCCAGCAGGGCCAGGAGCTGGTGTTCCGCGTCTGCGGCAGCACGCTCGAGCCGCGCGGTGCCGAGGTGTACGTGCCGCTGGACCGCCTCCAGTACAACCCCGGTGACTGGTACCACATCGAGGTGTGCTGCCGTGGCGAGGACCCCTCGTCCATGCGCTTGCTCGTGGACGGCGTGGACCTCGGCATCCGCCGGGCCATGACCTACCTCAGCGGTGATCTCGGCGAGGACGCGACCGAGGCCTCGGTCGAGCTGCTCGAACAGTTCCCGCCGCGCGGCTGCGTGCGGATCGGCACCGAGCTCATCGAGTACGACGAGGTCGGCGTGGACGCCATCCGCACGCTTCGTCGCGGCGCGCGCGGTACGCAGCCGCAGAGCTTCACGGCGGGCACGCCCGTCGAGCTGCTCGGCTACGCCCTCCCGCTCACCGTGGACATGCTGCGGGGCGGTCGGACGCTCTCGAGCGAGCTGAAGAAGTGGTCGGCCGTCCGCATCGTGGGCGGTGAAGACACCGCGTCCTTCACCACCACCGACGGCACGCCGATCACGCTGCGCGGCTACAAGCCGGAGAACTCCTCGCCCACGATCTCGGCCGTCGCGATGTGGGACCAGGACCTCGACACCGCACTGGGTGCGTTCCAGGACGAGGGCATGGCGCTGCTCGGCTGCCACGTCCCCGGTGGCGGCGGCAACGGCTCGTCGGGTGGCGGTACGGGCACCTCGGCCGTCAAGCTCGGCGGCTGGGAAGTGGTGCACTACACGCGTCAGGGACCGGCGTTCAACGTCACGCGCTATCAGCAGACCGCGTGGCAGGGCGCGGCGGACCCGTACTTCCTGATCACGCACATCGACACCTACAACATGGACTACCCCTGCTTCCTCGTGCCCATCTCGGTGCACGCCGGTGGGGGGCAGGGCACGGTGGGTGAGGACTACCTCGACCCCGCAGCCGACGTGGATCGCGACATCCTCGGCCGCTACTACGAGGGCGAGGAATACACGGCGTTCGTGCTCTTGGGCACGGACACGCCCGACGGCCAGAACGAGGTCATCGCCTACAACTCGGTCGATCGCGAGCACGCGAGCCAGGGCGTGTACTTCGTGCGCGATCGCGAGATCGGCAACCTGACCGGTCACTTCTACGGTCAGACCTACACGATTCCGGGTTCCGGCTCCGGCGACCCGACGCCCGACCCCGAGCCCGAGCCGGACCCGATCGACCCCTTCGGCGACGGCCCCGTGCCGCCGGGCGGGATCCCGGGGGGCCAGCGCACGCCGAGTGACGAGGCGCCGGCCACCGGCGAGGAGGGCGACTCCTCGGGCGGCGGCTCCAGCGGCCTGCCGACCGAGCCCGGCGTGGGCGGTGGCGACGAGGCCGAGCCGGATGACGACTCGGAGGGCGAAGCGGGCGACGAGCGCGGCGCTGGCGCCGCCGATGCCGAGGGCACGCGCGAAGATCGCGGCGGCACCACCACCACGCCCCCGGACCCGGACGAGCCCCCTGTCGACAACACCGGCGGCGGCGACGACGAGTCGGCCCCCGGGGAAGAGCGCGACCCCGTCCCGCCGACGGACGAAGCTCCGGGTGCGTGGGACGAGGAAGAGGCGGCCACCGACACGGCCGACTCGAGCGACGTTCCGTGGACGATGCCGGCGGGCCCGGAGACGGCGCGCCTGCTGGCGTCCTTCCGAGGTGTCCTGCAGACGCGCGACCGCGACCACTCCGGCTCCACGGGTGACCGCAACGACCGCTTCCTGCCGTGCTTCCGCGTCTTCGAGGGCGTCCAGGCCGCGCCGCTGGCGCGTGCTGGCGCGTTCGACCGCATCACGGTGCACGATGGCACCGAGACGGGCGACAACCGCTTCGAGGCCGCGATCCGCTGGGGCCACGAGTACAGCGGCTGGTGCGCCCTGGAGGACTTCACGGATCGCGTCGTGCGGGCCACCCAGGAGGGTGCCAACATCCGTCGCAGCGATACGCGCGGCTTCGCGCGCATCTTGAAGTTCCCCTGTGGCGAGCTGCCCGAGCTGCTGCCGGACACCATCGAGTTCGCGCGCAGCTCCATCTCCAACAGCGGCGTCGTCACGGCGTTCCTCGACGAGGTCCACCTGTGGCGTCACCCGCTCCAGGAGAAGCTGGTGCTCGTCAACGAGGACGGCCTGGCCGCGGATGCGCGGACGCTCATCCTCAAGCCGACGGTCAGCACGTACCTCACCAACACGGAGATCGACGGTGCGCCCAGTGCGTGCGGTGCGGTCATCATCGACGGCGAGATCATCATCTACCGCGGGCTTACCGAAGAGGACCAGGGCCTCGTCTTGGAGGACTGCGCGCGCGGTCAGTTCGGGTCGCGCGCATCGCCGCATGCACTCGGTGCGGGCGCGTGGTTCCTCCCCGACGTGTTCGTCTCCTATCTGGAGGGCGGCCTCGAGATCGAGTCCAGCACGATCACCATCGCCGACCCCAAGAACTGGCCGCGTGAGGGCCTGGTCCGCATCCTCACGGGCGAGGACGGCGAGCTGGTGCACTACACCCGCCGAACCGAAGACTCGTTGCTCATGCCCGAGGCGCTGGACCTGGCCGAGGAGGATCGTGGGCGCGGCCTGTTCCGCGGGCGCTTCGGTACCAGCCCGACGGTGCACGACGACGGCGCGATCGTGATCTACCAGCCGTTCCGCTACTGGGACCGCTACACGCCGCGCACGGTCGAAGAGAAGGGCTTCGAGGGGGTCTTCGACCACCCGGAGAGCTCGTACCTCGAGCTGGGCACGGCGCGCCAAGACGCGTGGTGGCACGGGTTCACCTGGAAGGAGAACCTGACGGGCGCACCCGTCAGCGAGACCAGCGACCGTCGTAGCGAGGGCGAGTCGCTCGACCTCCTCGACATCGTCGTGATGGCCCGCTTCAACCCCAACGTCCCGTGGGACAGCAAGAACGTCGTCGACCTGCGAAGCGAAGACACGTTCGGCAACCAGAAGGAGGACCTGGGCGAGGCCGCCAAGACCAGCCTGTTCCTCTTCGACGACCCGGGCGACGTCGCCTACGCCGAGAACCGCATCGGCAACGCCCTAGGTGTCGAGGCGCCTGTCGCCGAGTTCCGCGTGTACTTCGGCTACAAGCTGGGCGCGTGGTACGGCAACGACAAGCGTCAGCAGGGTGTCCGCGTGCAGGACGACGATCGGGTGCTACCCGCTTGGTGGAAGCGCACGCCGTGGCTCCAGGGCCTGGAGTCCACCGTCAGCTACCGCACGCGCGTCCTCTACTCGACGCCGCTCGGCAACCGCTAGCCCGCAGGGAGGTGTCTGATCCGGCGCTGCACCGTGAAGGGTATGGTGCCTTGTTGGAGTGTATCGATCGCGATACAGGTCCCGTGCGGACAAAGCATGTCACGGGCCGAGGTGGCGCGCTGGGTCCGTGAGCGGCGCCACGAATGGGGCTGGAGCCCGCGCGCAGCGGCCGGGCAGGCCCAAGTACGAGTCTCGACCTGGATTGCGTGGGTACGCGTCCCGTGAACCCAGGTGCCTGGGTCCCGGGCGCGAGCCCCGCTGCGGTCAGGTCGTTGCCGGCGTCCAGAGCCGCGGCGTGAGCTCGTCCATGCGTTCCGGTGGATGGTCGCGTACTCGGCCGAGCACGTCGCTCAGCCAAGCGAAGGGGTTCTTCCCTTGCAGTCGGCAGGTCCCGAGCAGCCCGTAGAGTCGAGCCGCCCACGCGCCGCCTGCTTCGCTCCCGCAGAACGTCCAGTTGTTCCGGCCCACGGCCACCGCGCGAAGAGCGCGCTCGGTGGCGTTGTTGTCGATGGGGATCTCGCCGTTCTCGGCAAAGCGCGTGAGCTCGGTCCACTGGCCAAGGGCATAGCCAATGGCCTTGCCGATCGGGCTCTTCGGTAGCACCCTGGCGACGTCGCGGTCCAGCAGGGCCTTGATCTCGTCTAGGATCGCTCGGCTCTTCGATGCCCGCAGCACCGAGGCCAAGCCAGCGCGTTGCCGTGGCGTCGTGGTCGCCTCCTGAATCTCGGACTCCACTGCGTACAGCTGGCGAATCAACGCCAGGATCGGCAGGGCACGCGAGGAAGCCGTCTTCTTGGCCTCGAAGAAGTAGCGCCGGGCATGCGCCCAGCATCCCGCGCGGGACACGTCGGGCCGCTGGCTCACCACCTCGTTGTAGCCCGCGTAGCCATCGGCCAGCAGCACGCCGTGCGTGAAGGTCGCCAGCGCCGCCAGCGGTGCTTCGCCCTTCCTGCCCATGGAGAAGTCGAAGGCCACCTCGTCGCGGTCGCCCAGGTAGGCCCACAGGTAGGCCCGGTGGGCCTGCTTCTTCCCCTCCACCAGCACCTTCACCGGCGTCTCGTCGGCGCGAAGCACGCGCGAGGCCAGGATCGAATCCCACTGCGCACGCTCGATGCGCTCCACCAGGTCGCTCACCTGGCGGACCCAGCCACCAAGCGTCTGCTTGCTCAACGTGACGCCCGCCCGCCGCAGGATCGTGGTCTGGCGCACCAGGGGCAGGTGGTCCACGTACTTGGCCACTGCCACGTGCGCCAGCGTCGCTGCCGTGGCCTTGCCCTTGGGGATCGGTCCCTGCGGCGCCAAGGCCACGTGGACGCCGTCCTTGCAGGTCCCGCACGCGTACTTCGGCCGCACCGTCTCGATCACCCGGCAGGTCGCCGGCATGTAGTCCAGCTGCTCCGAGGTCTCTTCCCCGATCTGCGCCATCGCCTGGCCGCAGCACCCGCAGGTCGTGGAGTCGGGCTCGATGACCCGGCGCTCGCGCGGCAGGTCCTCGGAGAACCGCGTCCGCCCGTGGCCCTTGCGCTTGCGCTTGTGGGCCGGAACCTCGATCTCGTCGGCCGCATCCGTCTCGTCAGCCGAGGCCGCGTTCAGCGCCGCGTAGGCCAGCTCCAGCTGCGCCGCATCCAGCTTCTCGCTCTTCTTGCCGAACAGCCGCCGGGCGTGCTGGTCGAGCTCGTCTTCAGCTTGGCGTTGTCCGCGCGCAGCTCCGCAGCGTGCTCGGAGACCGGCAATCAACGCGTGCGCGGCTTCCAGCGTCGTCGGGAGCTCGATCGCCTGCGCCATGGGCACAGTGTCGCCGCACACGCCGACAGCGAAGGAAACAAACCTCATGCAGGGACATGCGTCGCATGCGCTTTCGCGCATGCGCGCATCGCGAAGGTCGATGCCCTCCAGCACGCACATCAGCCTCCTTCATCGTCACCTGCAGCGTTGTCCGCTCCGGCTGGTTCTCCGCCACGCGAACGTGCCCTCCTCCAGACGCTTGGCGAACACCCAGAACCCGTTGCGGTCCCAAAGCAGAAGCTTGAGCCGATCGCGTCGGCGGTTGCAGAACGCGAAGACGTGGCCGGAGAACGGATCCTCCTCCAACACGTTCTGCGCTACCGCGCACAGCCCGTCGAAGCTCTTGCGCATGTCGGTCACGCCCACGGCCACGTGGATGCGGACGGATGCCGGGAAGCTCAGCACGTCGTGGACAGGACGTCGAGCAGGCGGGACAGGTCGTCGCCGGCAAAGCCCGCCGGCACGCGCACGATGCTGCCGCTCGAGAGCACGATCTCGAACGGCTCGGCCGCGCGCCGCCGGCGTGCATCGAGCTCCACGAACACGGGGCCCGTGCCCTGCTCGCCGTTCGCCGCCTCGAGCCGGCCGATCCAGCGGCCCAGCGTCACGGGCGCGATGCCCACCTCACGACAGAAGGCCGCGCGGCTGGCGCCCGATGCACGCCACTGCGACACGACCTCGCCGATGGCGGTCAGGCGTGCCGCGCCGCGCAGCCCGTGGATCCGCTTGCCCAAGCTCTCTGACATGACGACCTCCGGGGAGGAGGGTCGCCAGGCGCATGGTGACCCGAAACATGGGGTTCACGGGACGCGTACCTTGCGTGGGAGGGTCCGCACGGGGGCAGGCCCGGCTGGAGGGGCCGATGGCGTCTACTCAGGATGCTCAGCGTGCCGCCAGCACCCCTCCCCGGATCGATACGGCGAACCGTCGGCGGGGCTAGCCATGGAACTCCATCGCTCCACAGGTGACCTAGGGGGCGAGCTCGAGTTGGAGTACCCGACCCTCCTCCACCTCAAACTCACGCGACCAACCCAGCCCCTTCCCAGCTCCCGCACTGAGTCGATACCGGCCCGGGGGGAGTCCGTTGAAGGTCGGCTCCCCTGACCGTCTCGCCACACCCATGAGAGTCCGCTCCCTGATTCGCCCGTCGCTCCCCTCCTCTTCGAAGGTGAAGGACTCTCGGACGCCAGAGATGGGTCGACCCGCAGCATCTCTATAGGCAGTCGAGACGCCCGTCAGAATTGGCCAAGACACTCGGTCAATCAGCGCTCCATCACGCAGCGAAGCAACAGGGAACGGCTCACTTGGTCCGAGCCCGTCATGGAACACCACGGCCTCCGCCGCGACAGGAACTCCGTCGAAGCGCCAGATCCTGCCACCTGCGCGCTGTGCTCGGACAACGACGATTCCCTTGTCGGTTGTGCAACTCAATCCGAGCGCCTGGGCATCGGGACGCGAACTACCAGCCAAGTCTACCGAGAATGAGATTCGGTCGGCGTACAGAGGCTCCAGGTATGCGACATCGGCAGCCTCCCACGACGCATCGGGCGGGTGAATCGCGACTTCAATCGCGGCTGGTCGATAGCCAAGTGTGCTCACGAGCAATCGCCCGATCCGCACGCGCGCGCTCGGGCTGGGAAACGCAATCAGCCAAGTGAATTGGTCCACGCCCTCGCTATCGCGCACGGCGCCCGTACGGAGCAGGGTGTCACCTACGAGAACGCTCTCGGCCACAAGGTCCCCGACCACAACGCCGCTCTCTTGCCCGCGGCGAAGAAGATTGACTGACGTCACGGGGGAGCGAACCCCCTCCCGGGTGGCCTTGTCTCGCAACTGCAATCTAATCAAGGAGCAGTAGGCGAGCTCGAGCGAAACTGACTCCTCACCGCCGGCCACTCCCACATCGAATGACGCCGTGTCCGTTCTGTCTGGCGAAGTACGCAATTGGAGCGGAGGCTTGCAGAACCCCGGCGCCAGGGCGCGAGCTCTCCACGGGCCAGGCTCAAGCGTCAAGGCCCACGAGCCGTCAAGTCCAGCTCGAACCACATGGACCTCGTCGACCAGCAGTTCGCCGGCGGCTCCGGCGACTTCAGCGCGCGCCCCGGGTTTCCAGATCGTGACCGTCGCTTCGGGTACGGGACGCGCATCCACCGCGGTTACATTGCCTCGAACGACGTAGCCTCGGCGGAGGGAAACACGCACTTGCCGCTCGGAGTCCAGAAGGACGGTCTGAGGTTGATACTCCGGGTGAGAGACGGATAGCGCGAGGCCTCCGTCACTCGGTGGGAACTTCACTACTGTGTGACCCGCGGAGTCAGTTCTTGCGAGTCGCGTCGAATCTGCCACGGCTGGCAGTGCCTTGGTTCTCTGCAGTACGGCAACCGCGGCACCCTGGATCGGCAATTGACGGGCTGCATCTACTACGTCGACTGCGAGCACGCTGGCTCGCGGCTGGGATGCGTGGGCTTGCTCGGTGTCCCGGTCCGAGTGCGTCGCGGGCCTGCCCGAGAGCAGCCCCGGGGCGCGCGTCTGCTCCACGGCATCGTAGTGCGTAGTCCGGACTTGGCGCGGACTTCCGGCTCGTCCGACAAGCACCACGAGTGCGAGCACAACTGCCGCGACCACGGCTCCCGCCAACAAGCTGACCCTCTGTGCGGAGATCATCTGTCACTCCCCGAATGCGCGACGCGAGCTCGGACTGTGTTCGCAGACATGAGCAGCCGGATAGCGCTGACCAGCAGGAGTGCAGAGAGGGCCAGCATGGAGAGGCTCGTGGTTGGCAGCGCGCTGCCGAGACAGGAGCAGCGGGCGGTGGGATTCTTGGTGAAGAGCATATAGGTTCGTGCGGCGACTAGCGTACCTGTCACCGCTACGAGGATCAGGGATGTCGTCGTGTCTCGCCCGACTAGACCGAGAAGGATGAGCAGGCCGACGATGATCTCGACCGCAGCGATCACCAGGAGCACCGCCCCTGGCAGCATCGGATCTGCAACTCCGGACCGCCCAACCCACTTCAGGGTTCCGGTCCCGATGAGCACTGCACCCAAGAATCCACGATGGAACGCAGTCGGGATGGGGAGTAGTCGCATAGCACCTCGAGTGGCCCGTGCCGACTCCGGGATGACACCACCCCGGAGTCCGCGTATCAGGCTAGCTACCGGCTACTGGCAGTAGCACTTGCTCTTCCGCGTGAGCAAGGTCTCTTCCTCCGTGACGCGCTCGCAGTCCAAGCTCGGGCCAATGCAAGCGCCATCGCATCCGGTTGCACGGTAGTAGGGATCGTTCAGGCCGGAAGGGTCGATGATCAACTCGGCGACGGGCTGACAGCCGAGCCCTCCCCCTTGCACTGTGTCCCAGCGGCTGGGGTAGAGGCCCGGATCCGCCTCGTACACGCACATACACACTCTCTTGACGAGAATGCTGCCTGCGTTGGGCTGGCCGGGAGGGATCACCACGCCGGACGTCTCGCCCAGCAAGCACTTGAAGTACTCGGGGTCAGCACATTCACCGTCGCACAGCACGGGCTGGGTCGGATCGGGCTTCCACGAGGAGGTCGCGATGTCGTAGACCTCGTTGACCGTGCCAACGCACGCGTCACCGCCGGAGGTGCTATCACCCCGGGCAACGCCCACTGCGACGAAGATGGTGGCGACAAGCGCCACAAGCCCAGAGACACGCGAGAGACTACTTAGGCAAGTTGTCATGATGTTTCTCCAAGGTCCTCGATTCCATCCCCCCCAACGATCATGTGGCCGGAGACAGGGTCGCGTCAAGTGGCCGCCGATCGGGATCTCGTGCGTTGTGACATGGGCGTGCCGAGCTGCCCCAACTCGGGTCCTAGGTCCCAGCATTGATGACCGTAGCGTGAAGGTCGGCGCATCATCGCCCAGCGTGGATGGTTCGCGCCAAGCCACGGCTTGGGCAGCTCGACACGATCGCCAACATGGAGCAGCGCACGAGCGAGGCGATCAAGCCCGCCTACGATGAGGCGCTCGACGCGATCCAGAACGCCGAATTCGTGAACTGCGATGAAACCAGGTGGCGCGAGGGCAACGAGAAGGCATGGCTTGGGGGCGCCGTCACGCCGATGCTCAAGGTGTTCCGCATCGACCCGCGGCGCAACCGCGAAGCGTTCCGCAAGTTGCTCGTCGCATTCAACGGCCACCTGATCACCGACAGGTTTTCGGTGTACCGGGCGCACGACACGAAGAAGCGCCAACTGTGCTGGGCGCATCTCATTCGCAACTTCCGGGGCTTGGAAGAGCGAGGAGGCAAGGCCCGAAGCCTCGGGAACGCGGGGCAGCAGATCGTAAAGGACGTGTTTCGAGAGTGGTATCGCTACCGAGAAGGTGAGATCACACGGCGGACGTTCCGGCGGGAATTGAAGCCCATCCGCAGGCGGCTCGAACGGCTGTTGCGTCGTCACGTCAGCAACCCGGTCCCGGCGGCCCGCAAGATCGCGAAGGACCTCCGCGAGTACGGCGCGGCGCTGTGGACGTTCGCCAAGGTCGAGGGCGTCGAGCCCACGAACAATGCCGCCGAGCGTGCCGTGCGCAAGGGCGTGCTCTGGCGCAAGGGATCGTTCGGCTCGCACAGCGCCGAGGGGTCGCGCTTCGCCGAGCGGATGCTCACCGTCGGCGAGAGTCTGCGAGCACAGGGGCGGTCGATCCTCGACTTCTTGGTGGGGTCGATTCGCGCCCGGTTGCTCCGGACGCACGGTCCATCACTTCTGCCTGCGACGCACTGATTGCGACTTCCTACTCTGGGATGGACCATGTCGCCGGGAGATCACCGATTCCAAAGGCCGGGGTTCCGTCAACATAGAGCGTGTACGGGTTCTCACTCGGCCAATCGCCGCTGTACAGTTCAAGTCTGAGAGCCCCGTGCTGCGCCCGGAACGGGAACTTGGGATTGCCCGTTCGGGTCCACGCGATCTTGGTTTGGAGGAGCCACTCGTAGTTGTTCATGGTGCCCATCATCTCCCGAAGATCACGTCGTCAACGTCCTTGTTGAACGCCGTGCGCGCCTTCTCTGCGATCGTGCGCAACGCCTGCTCTCTCGTCCCGCCCTTGTCTCGCATGACCTTGGTGACCATGCCCTCGAACGTGGTCGGAGTCTGCGCGTCGCTAGCATCGAAGGCGGGCCTCAACTCGCGGGGAACATACTCGCGCTCAGCAGAGCGGAGCGATTGGCGCGCATTGAACGATCCCTCGGCGTACTCATCAAGGGTGGCCCTCCGGGACCGCAACGCGTCCTGTACATCGCCGACCTCCTTCTTGACTCGGTCGTGGTACTGAGTCCGGAGCTTCTTGGCTGCTTCCCTCTCGGCGGGAGTCGCATCACGTGCCCAGGCCTTGAGTCGCTCGATTAGATCCGCACGCGGCGGCCGGGTCGGTGCGCCGCCGCCTGTTGCGGGCTCTGTACCCGCTGAACGCGTACGCGTGGGTGCACCCACGCCTGCCGTCCCTGGTGGAACTTCAGGCAAGCCATCAGCCTCTCCGGCACCCAAGCTGCCTCCGTATGACCCAAAGAAGAAGAACACGATTGGCGAGTTCCGCGGTCCTGATGGCACATCTCGCACTCTCCTACCGGGATGGAACGGGCCCGCGAAGGACCTGCCCCGCGAAGTTCTGAGCGCCAAGGGAGGGGGGTGGGACATCGTGACCCGGACGCATGTGGAAGGTCACGCGGCAGCGTTGATGCACCAGCGCGGCCTGCGCGAGGCCACCGTGTACATCAACAACCCTGAGATCTGCCCCTCGTGCCAGAAGCTGCTGCCGCGCATGCTGCCCCCAGGGTCGCGCCTGACGGTAGTCTTGCCCGATGGAACACGTGTTCCCTTCAGAGGTAGATAGCCATGGGTGCATACTTCTACGATAGGCAGGACTCAGGCAACCGCGATCAGGGCCGATACCTCAGTGATCCGGCTGACCTTGATTTCGTTCTGGCTAGACTGGGAAGGAGGGAGCCCTTCTTCGCGGAGCTTGAGAGCGACTCCGGGAACGCTCTGTTGATCGGGATAGGTTCTCTCGGATGTGCGCAGTTCAGCCGGACGGACGGCAGCGGCGTGCCAGTGATGGCCGTTGCCCCCACTGACCCGGCGCATGCCGACTTCGTGGAGTTCCTCACCGGAGGTACGGCGACTCCGGTACCTGCTCGATACTGCATGCCGATCCAGCAAGTCGTCGAGCTCGCACACCACTTTATCTTCACGGGAACACGAAGCCCCCGCGTGCAGTGGGAGACTCTATGAGTCAGGGGCCGGAAGGAGAGTCGGGTTCGATGTTCCTGCAAGAGTAGATCGTATCGTACCTTCCAGGAACGGGAGGATCGACCGCCCTAGTGCCCGCAGGCTCTCGCTGACGGTGAGCATGCGCTCGGCGAACCGCGATCCGTGCGCGCTGTGGTGACCTGCCCCCGATGAGTGTGCCATCGGCGGGCTCGGGCGGACGGCCAGCTTCGCACTGCACAAGCCGTGGCAGGACGGGTACTCCCAGCCAGTCGGCGTCCCACGCAATCACCCGAAGGAGTCTCCAGCGCGCTCTGCGGCCAGGTCTACCCCCACCTGGGCTCTCCCAGGCCCTCCACGTTGCGAGGGCCACTCCGGCCTGCGCTGCCGCAGCACGCTGGCTCCACAGCCTGCGACGCCGCAGCCCACGGATCCACTGGACCGCCTCCTCGAAAGAGAGACTTGGCCCGCACGGGATCTGTATCGTCAGCGACACACTCCAACAAGGCACCATACCCTTCACGGTGCGGCGCCGCTGCGCGGGATCAGGCACCCGCCTGCGGCTGTTCCCTAGCCGGCCAGCTCCGCCGCGCGCTCGTCTGCCTTGCGGACGAGCGCGTGGAGCTGCTGCTCCAGCCGTAGGCGCTCGTGCTCCAGCTGGGCCCGGTCGGTCGTGGGGGCCACGTGGAAGGGCCCCGCGGCCCGTACGACGCCGTGGCTGAACGGATGGGGCAGGTGGAACTTCGCCCACGAGCGCTCGAGCACCGTCTTGCGCGTGAAGCTGGTGCGGACGAGCCAGAGCGGGCGCCCATCGGCCTGGGCCAAGTGCACGATGCCGGGCTGCAGCACCTGCGCGGGCGGGCGCGGGCCATCGCACACCACGGCCAACGAGGCCTGGGGATCGTTCTCCAAGCGTCGACGCAGCGTCAGGAGCGCCCGGTGCCCACCGCGTGTCGTCGACCCGCGGACGGGGTCGCGGAAGCCCATGGCCGTGGCGGCGGTAGCGGCGAGCGAGCCGTCCCGGCTTGCGCTGGCCAGCACGAACGTGCGCCTGCGCGGGTTCCAGCGGGAGAGATAGCCCAGCGTGTGGACGAAGTCCTGGTGCCAGACCGCGAACAGTGCGGGCTCGTCGCTACGCAGCACGTCCAGCAGGCGCGGGTCGTGGTCCCACAGGAACGTGCCGTACATGCCGGCGCGGTAGAGGCGCAGCAGTCCCTGCGCGACCGCCGCCGTGCCTCGCGCGGCCAGCAGGCGGCGGCCGAGGCGGGGGCGCGGGTCAGTCGTTGACCCGCTCCTGGAACTCGCCCGTGGACGTGCTCACGCGGACCTTGTCGCCAATGCGGATGTAGCTCGGGACCTTGATGACGAGGCCCGTCTCGAGCGTGGCGGGCTTGAGCACGCTGTTGACCGTATCGCCCTTCACGGCGGGCTCGGTCTCCGTGACGACCAAGTCGACCTTGGCCGGAAGGTCCAGGCCGATGGCCGTGCCCTCGTGGAAGGTGAGGTCGACATCCTGGTTGGGAAGGATGTAGCTCATCGAGTCGCCGAGCAGGTCACGAGGCAGGTTGAACTGCTCGTAGGACTCGTTGTCCATGAAGACCGGCCCCATCGTGGCGTCGTCGTAGAGGTACTGGGCGCGGCGCCGATCGAGCCATGCGCTCTCCACGGTCTGGTTGGACGAGAAGCGCTCGGTGATGTGCCCGCCGTTGCGCACGTTGCGCAGCTTGACCTGCACGAAGCCACGCAGGTTGCCCGGCGTGCGGTGCGTGACTTCGACGGCCTGCCAGAGCTCGCCCTTGTGGGTGATGAACGTGCCCTTGCGGAGTTCGGTGGCGTCCATGGTTTGGTCCTCGTGGATCGAACGTGGATCGGGCGAGTGTACCGATCCGCCCCCAGGTGTCCGGTTCCGGCCCGATGGTTGGGGCAAGCGGCTGCTCGTGGCTCGGTGCGGAGCCCGGGTTCGTTCCCAGATCGCCAATCGCCTCCCCCGCGGCCTGCGCCTCCCGCTGGCGGGCGACCGGGGTCCGCCGCCGTACGTCCGCACCCCAGCCCCCGACCCTACCGATCCGGCTCGTGCATGCTGTAGGGGGGATAGCGCCCCAGCTCGACGGTGGGGCGGGCCTTGTAGCGCTTGATGGACCACGCCCACAGCTCGGGGCGGGCGCGGATCAGCTCCTCGAAGATGTCGTTGAGCCGGACCAAGAGTGCACGCCGCCACGCGTGGGGGTCACCGTCTTGCGGCAGGCCCTGCGTGAGGTCGGGGCCCACCCAAAGCCGGTAGCGACCTCCCTCGATGGGGAGGCAGAACATCGGATGCACCGGCACGTCGTGGCGCTGCGCAATGACCGCCGGCAGCGGCGTGGTCCGTGCCTCGAGCCCCAGGAACGGCACGTACACGCCGCCCTGCGAGCGGCGCACGTTGCGATCCACGAGCAAGGCCGCGATGCCCCCCTTGCGGACCGCGGCCGATGCGGCCTGGGCCCCGCCCTCACGGAAGATCGCCTCCAGGCCGTCCCCGTGCTGACGCAGGCGTGCCAGCGCTTCGTTGATCGCCGCATGGGGTGCGGCTTCGGCGAGGAACGTTACCGGTGGAACGTCCGGGAAGGCCACACGCGTGCCGAGCAGCAGCTCCCAGTTGCCGACATGCCCGGAGACGAGCACGCCGCCTCGCTGGCGAAGCCTGTCAAAGCTCGGGTCGTCGCTCAAGTCCTCCGGCAGGTCGACCCACTTGCGATAGCGCTCGGGCGTGAGTGGCTGGATGTGCAAGAGCAGCAGCGCTGCACGCGCAGCTCCACGCGCCGCCTCACGGGCAATGCGACGCCGCTCGTCGTGGTCGAGCTGGTCGCCGAAGACGGCACGCAGGTTCTGCCGCGCGGTCCGACGCCAGCGCGAGGCCGTGAGCCACAGCACGGTGCCAAGGGCATCACCGAGAGGCGCGATCCACCGCGCCGGCAACGCAGACATGACGCGGGTGGCCGCGAGCAGCCCGCCGACCGTCAGCCGATGCGTGACCCGCGAGTAGCGCAGGCGATGCAGGAACGAGCGGGAGGTCGGACGGGAAGGCGCCACCCGGGGATGCTACGGCTCATGCCCCCAACCGCCGGGGCACTTCACACACACGCGCTCGAGCTGGCCTGCTGCACCCCGCAGGTTCTGGACACGGAGATCCCGCCAGCCTGGCCTTGCGGGAGAGACGCCTCCCGGAAGAGCCCCGCGGCGGGAGATGCCGGGCGCGCCGTCAGACGAGCAGCGCGGCGACGAGACCGAAGGCCACCATGAGCGCGGTGAGGCACTCGGCGCGGGCCTCGCTGTCGGAGATCAGCAGGCGAATCGTGCGGGTGGACATGGGAAACCCTCCTCGGGACGGGCTCCATCCTCCCGATGGGGGGGACAGTCCGTGGAGAGTTGGCGTAACCTGTTTTCCAGGAACGACTTACAATCCAGACGCCGATGGGAACGCAGGTGCCCATCGGAGGAAGCCATGGAGGTGCCGCCGGCCGGGCAGGGGCCGGGTCGCGGTGGGCGCTACGGCACGACGAGGTCGAGCAGCGGCACCTTCTCGCCGGGGGCCAGGAGGACGCCCCGATGCACCTCTCGCACCTCGGCCGGCGTCCCCTCGTGCTGGACCACGGTCACGGTGATCCGGGTGGGGGCGGGCGTGGCTGCGCCGAAGTAGTGGGCCATCACGCGGTAGGTGCCGGAGGGGGCGTCGGCCTGGGTGTAGGTCTCGGGCCCGAAGCCCGTCGTGACGTCCGTGTCGAGCGACCCCCCCGCGGCGCCTTGCTTGTGCGAGTAGTAGATCGTCTCGCCATCCGGACCCGTCACGTGCAGGTCGATGTCCGTGGCACCCGTGTCCCACGTGAGCGTGATGCGCAAGTCCTTGCGCGGCACGTCGGCGAACAACGAGCGCGTGGCGCGCGCGTGGTGCGCACCGTCACGTGCTTCCACGGCGATGCCGTTCCAGCCAGGTGCGAGCACTTGGTCGATGCCGAAGCGCCCGCCCTCGAGCGCGACCGTGCCCTCGACACCGTTCAAGACCACGGCCACGCGTCCGCGGTCGAGCCCTTCGACGCGGCCGGCGATGCGTACGACGCGTTCGTCCGTCCATCCATCACGTGGCGACTCGATCACGACGCGCAGGGGAGACGCGGCCGGCGCAGGTGCATCACCCGCAGCGCGGCTCGTCGTGAGCCCCAGGACGGCAAGAAGGACCAGGGGCGCATGGCGGAGCACGTGGCGAAGCAGGGATGTCCCCTCGCGAAAGCTCATCGTCCGTCCTCCGTGCGCGCGCGCACCTCGATCACTTCCCCCCGGCTTCGACCGCCGACATCGGGGTAGTACATGAGCTCGGCCTGGGCCGGCAGCGCGCGGAAGCTGCCGACGTGCGTGGCCCGGAAGCGGTGACGCACGCGCAGCTCGCCTCCTGCCGCCGTCGACGTGATCCAGTCGTACGTCCGATCGTCTTGCACGTCGGTCTCGCCCTCCGTCGTGGGGGCGAGCCCCGGCACGGAGACGCCGACGACGTCCTCGCTCTCGAAGCCCGCCACGTGGGGCTCGGTCAGCATCACGTAGCGCAGGTCCCGTTGCGATCGAACCACGATCTCGCTCTCGACCAGGGCGCCGACCTCGACGCTCTCCTCCAGGAGGCGGCGGGTCCAGCTGGTGCCGTCGGTCGACGGCTCGACGACCCACCACGTGCGCGCGACGACCAGTGGATCGGCTGCCGCGGCCAGGGCATCGCCGGCCTCCATGCCGTTCGCGATCACCACCACGTCGAAGAGGCTCTCCGGCGTGCCTGCGGCGACGAGCTCCAGGCGGGCACCGGCGACGAGTCGTTCGGCAGGCAGCTCCGTCGTGAAGGCACCGCTGCGTCCGAGCGTCGCGAGCGGAGCACCATCCAGCGTGATCGCCACCGGCCCGGCGTGACCCGGGTCGCCTTCGCGCACGGCCAGGGCCACGAGAAGCCGGACCACGGCTGCGGTGTCACGCGTACTGCCCCAGTAGGTGCCGCCTCCGCGTCGGTCGAGCAGCCAGCGCGCGGCGCCGCGAACGAGGGCCGGGTCCCCCTCGGCCTCCAGCAGCGCCAAGGCCGCCTCCGCCGTGGCGTGGACGGGATCGCGTTCCCAGCGATCGACGGGTCCGGACTCCGCGCGCCACCACACGCCACCGTCGCTCTCGCGAACCGCTGCATCGTCGAGGTTGGCCGCCAGGCGTTCGCTGGCCGCGGCATCGTTCGCCGCGACGGCGGCCCGTAGCAGCAAGGCGGTCGTCAGCGGATCCGCCGCGCCGCCCGCCTGCGCCCACGCCGACACGGCAGGCGCCAGCCAGGCCGGGTCCAAGCGCCCCGCTTCCGCCAAGGCGAGCAGGGCACGAACGAGCGGCGCACCCCGAGCGGGCTCGCTGCCGCGTGTCGTCTCCAGCCACGACGCGAGCCAAGAGGCGGCTCCGTTTCGCAGCGCGTCGACGCGTGCGTTCCCTCCGCCCGCCTGCAGGAGGCGTGTCAGGCCGTCGAGCACGAGTGCCGTCATGTCGGCGTTGGACGCGTCGCTCGGCCACCAGCCGAAGCCGCCGTCCGCGTGGCGGAGCTCCTCGAGGCGGGCCACGCCGCGCTCCACGCGTTCACGGATGGCGCTCTCGCCGGTGTCGGGGAGGCCGGCGCCGGGCCAGGGACTGCCGAGCGCCACGACCAGTGGCACGAGGCGACTCATCGTCTGCTCCGTGCAGCCGTGCGGGTAGTCCACGAGGTAGGGCAAGGCGTCTTCGACGGCGCGTCGCAGGCCGGGCTGGACGATCACCCGACCGCTCCAGGTTCCGGCGACGGCGCCGGCAGGAATCTCGAGCGCAGCGCTCGCCTGACCCGCGACGGCACGAGTCGTCGCGGCCACGCGCCGCTGGATGCCCGCGGCATGGACGGGCAGCGTCCGCGCCTCGGCGTCGGCCAGCGTGGCACGCCGTGCGTCCACCGCACCCGCGCGCACTTCCAGGTGCCGCTCGCCGACCTCGCCGGCCTCGAGTCTCGTGGTGCCCACGTAGGTGTCGCCTGCGGCGAACGGTGCGATGGGGGCGGGGTGGACCTCGACGCGCGCCCCGTCCCAGGCGGCCTCGAGCGCGAGATCCGCGAGGGGGCCCGTCGTCCGGTTGCGCAGGATCACGGGTGCCTCGACGACATCGCCCGCCCGCAGGAAGCGCGGCAGGGTGACGCGGGCCTCGAGCGGCAGCTCGGCCACCACCGTCGCTTCGCCATGGCCCACGCGGGTCGTCGCATCGACCGCCTCGGCCGTGGCGCGCCAGCGCGTCAGATCGTCCGCCAGCCGCACGGCCTCGACGCGCGCGCGTCCCTCGGCATCGGTCACCAGGTGCGGCGACCAGTGCATGGAGGCGAGGAACGTCGTGCGCACCTCGGCTTCGAGCGCGGCCTCACGGGCGTCCTTGCTTTTCTTGGCCTTGCCCTCCAGCCGACCGAGCCCGCCACCCGTGACGGTCGCTTCGCCGCCGTCGTCGTCGGCGCGCTCCATGTCCTCTTCGGACTCCTCGGGCGCCTCCATGTCGGGGGCGGGCTCCTCGGGTGCGGGCGCGCGCGCCGGGGGCGGGGAGGTGGGCAGGGGCGCGCCCGGGTCCTCGCCGAGAGCTCCCGGCGCGTCGCCGTGCTCACCCGCTTCGGCGCCAGGCGCCTCGGCCGAGCCCTCGGCTCGTCGGTCGCGCGCGCGGCCGCCGCGGCCCTCCCCCTTGTTGACCAGCGGGCCCGCGACCACGGCGCGATCCGCGGCACCCGTGTGGAACCACGCCTCCGTACCGACCTCGTCGCGCCGCGGCGCGTGGAAGAAGCGCGCCAGGGTCGGCGCCGGAGAGGCGAACAGCTGGTGCAGGGCGTCGTCCACCACCGCGAGGGACACGTCCGCGCCGGCGACGGGTTGACCGGTGTGGTCGCGCACGCTCAAGCTGAAGCCCACGTCGGTTCCCGGGCGTGCGGTGGCGGCGTCGGGGGTCACGCGCACGTCCAGCAGCGGGGCGGCCGACGGCACGCGCAGCAGGCGCGTCTGCGTGACGGCTTCCCCGCGCTCGACGGTCGTCACCGCCACGTACGTGTCGGGCGCATGGCGCTCGTCGAGCGGCAGCTCGATCCATCCGGTGCCGTCGACGAGCGGCACCAGGCGCGTCTCCTGGAGGCGCTGGCCTTGGATGGTGGCCAGGGCGACGGGGACGTCGCCCGACGTCCGCACGAGCAGCCGGGCCGTGGAGCCGGGCGCGTAGCTGTCGCGGTCCGCGGTGACGACGAGGGACGGCGCCGGGGAGCCCTTCGTGATCTTGGCCGCCATCGCCTCGAGCTCGACGCGCGCGGAGGGCATCGCGCCATCCGGCGTCGCCACCACCGCCAGCACGCGGTAGTGCCCGCTCTCCCCCAAGGCCACAGCCGCGCTTCCGCGCCCGTCCTTGTCCAGGCGCACCGTGGTGGGCTCGGCCCAGGTCTCCTGGCCGTCTGCGCCGATCTCGGCGAGCGTCACGACGGCCACGAGCCCATCGCGCGCGGCGTCTTCGGCGCTCTCGAGCACCAGCTCCACCCGCGGCTGGTCCTCGGGCCCGTAGACGAAGCGGTCCGTGCGGACGGCCAACCGCCAGGGTGTGGCGCGCACGGCGGCCGATGCACGTCCCGTGACGTGCAGGCGGCCCGGGCCCTCCACCGTGGCCACGACGGCGAGGAACCCGTCCTCGAGCCCGGCGGGTACAGCGACGTCGAGGGCCAGGGTGCCGTCGGAGCCCAGGCGCCCACGGCCTGTCGCCACGGTCTGGGGGCGGTACGCCCGACGTTCCGAGCCGAAGAACAAGCGGACGAGCTCGCTGTCGGGGAACGGGTCCGGTGCGACGCGTGTGAACAGCACCTGCCACGTGACGGGCGCACCCGGAACGGCACCACCGGCCAGCCACGCGGCCGACACGACACCTTGCACACGCTGCTCGGGTCGAACGGTCGTCGTGGACAAGGTGACGCGCGTCTCGATGGGCGGGCGCCGCCAAGCTTCCACCTGCAGCGGACCGACGTGGCTCTCGCCGTCGATCGTCGCGACCACGCGCCACGCCCCCGTGCGCGCGTCCTTGGGGAGTCGAAGCGTCGCCGTGAACGTCCCCGTGGCTTCGACGAGGTGCGAGGTGGCTTCGCCGTGCCTCGTGCCCGCCGGGTCTTCGAGCTGCACGCTGACGCTCCGTGCGCCTGCATCCCGTGCGAGCCCTTGCGGCGTCTCGACGCGCACGATGCCGCGCACTTCCACGGCGTCGCCCGGCCGGTACGCCGGCTGGTGGGTCGTGAGGTGCACGCGGCGGCCCGACGGCAGGGCGGGATGCCACGTTCCGCTTCCGAACGCGCGGTGCATCCACGTGCTGCCCTCGCCACGCTCCACGGCCACCGCGGACAGCGCCAGCGGTCCGGGGCCCACGTCGGTCCAGCGCACGAACCCGTCGCGGTCGGAGACCTGTGTCTCGCGATCTCCCTCGCGCTGGACGCGCACGCCGCTCCACGGCCTACCCGTGCGCCGGTCGACGCACCAGACCAGCACGCCCTCGGGGTGGCGCTTCACGACGAGGCCGAGCGCCGACACTACGGCGGGCACGAGCGCGCGGGCGGGGCCGAAGCGTGCGGCGACGACGTGCACGCCGGGTGCGCGGGGTCGAAGGGCCGCGGCAACGCGCTGACCCGCAGCGGTCGCGGTCACCGTGGTGCGCTCGACGACCTCGGCGTTCACGAGCTGCAGGAAGGCCTGCTGCGCCGAACGGGCCGGGGCGTGCCGGGGGTCGGGCTGGTCCACCAGCCACGTCATCTGCTCGCGCGTGAGGGCGATGCGCCCGCGGGAGACGGCCGCGGCATCGCTCCCGAGCCGCACCAGCGTGAGCTCGACCGGGCCCGGGGCATCGGTCAGCACCACGACGGGCAGCACGTCACCCGGGACGGGTGAGCTCTCGACAAGCAAGGACACGTCTTCGGCGCGGGCCGAGGTGGCGCCGAGCACGTGCAGCGCGCCCAGCAGGACGAGGAGGGCGGACGCACCCAGGGCGCGACGAAGGGGCAGACGGGGCATCGGCAGGGTCCTCCCGGGCGGGCGCGATCGCGCCCGATCCGACACGCGCGAGGGCGGCGGGTTCCCGCCTCTCGCCAACGCGGGTCTATCGTCGGGGTGGCCCATGCGGGTAGCCTCCGCCTCCCGTGCAGGACCGTCACCCGTCGTCGCCTTGGCTCCCGATTCTCCTGTTGGCGCTGATCGCGGCCGTCTCGGCCCCGCGGGCCGCGGCCGACGAGGGGCCGCCCGGCCCCGCGCCTGCGCCGGCGGATGAGCCGGCCGCGGGCGATCCGCAGGCGCCTGAGGCCCCGGCCCTCGCCTATCCAGGCCCCGAGGCCGTGGAGTCGGCCCTGGAGGCCCTGGCGGCGGAAGCCGGCGAGGGGCGGGCCCGGGTCGAGGTCTACGGACGCAGCACGGCCGGCCGACCGCTCGTGGCGCTTCATCTGGGTGCGCCCGGCCGACCGCACGTGCTCGTCCACGGTGGGCTCGGGGACCGCGACGCCGCCGGCACGGCGGCGGTCCTCGAGCTGGCGAAGCGCTTGGTCCGTGACGCCGAAGCCGACTTCGACGGCCTGGGCTGGGTCCTGGTCCCGGCGCCGCACCCCGACGCGCTCGTCGCTTGGCGCCAGGGCGGCGTCTTGCCGGGGCGCGAGGATCTGCGCACCGACCGCGATCGGGACGGGCGCCGGGGCGAAGACGGGCCTTCCGACATCGACGGCGACGGGATCGTGCTGTGGATGCGCGTGGCGCGGCCCGACGGCGCGTGGCGCGTACGCACCGCGCAAGCCGACGACAAGCGCAAGGACAAGGCGCCCGAAGATGCCGTCACGGGCGATCCGCGTTGGATGGTCGAGGACGCCGACGCGCGCACCACGCAACGCTATGCGCTGCTGCGCGAGGGGCTGGACGACGACGGCGACGGCGAGGTCAACGAAGACCCGCCCGCGCTCGACCTGACACGTCAGATGTGCGGCACCTTCGACGGCGTCAGGCCTTGGAGCGGGGAAGGCCCGTTCCCCGGCTACGCGCCCGAGACGCGCGCCCTCATGGACCTCTCGCTTGCGACGCCGTCCTTGGTCGGTTGGTACGGGTTCACGAGCAGCGGCACGCACGTGCTGCGCGCCAACGAGCGTGGAACCACGGCCGACGCCGACAAGGAGGCGTACGAGCGGCTGCTCAGGGACCTCGAGGAGGCCACGGGCCTGAACGGGCGCCGCGCCGGTGGAGACAACCCCGGCAGCGACCTCGACTGGGCCTCGGTTCACCTGGGTGTGCTGGCGGTGCGCATCCCCGTCGCGCGTGTGGAGCGCTCGGCCAAGGACGCACGTCCGGGCGACGAGATGGACGAGCTCGACTGGCTGCTGTGGAACGACGAGCAGCTTGAGGGCAAGGGCTTCCACGCGTGGACACCGTTCGAGCACCCAACCTTGGGGGCTGTCGAGATCGGCGGCTGGCTGCCCGGCACGCGCCACGAGCCACCCGAGGACCAGCTCGGTGCCGCCGTGGACCGCGTGTGCGAAGCGCCGCGTCGCCACGCCAAGCACCTCGCCCGGATGACGGTGCACGTCGAGACGAAGCCGGCCGGCCCGGGACTCGTGGAGGTGTTGGTGCACGTCGCCAACGCCGGTGACGCCGACCTCGAGACCCATGCGGCGCGCGACGGTCGCGTGGCGCAGCGCGTCCACGTGCGCCTCGTGACCCAAGATGGCGTCGAACGGCTCGGGGGCCCGCCCGCGACCACCGTGCGAGCGCTGGAGCGTGGCGCGCGCGAAGGTCCCCTGCGCTGGCTGCTTCGCGTCGGTGAGGCCAAGTCCGGGAGCGGCGTGGCTCGCGTGCTCGTCCATCACCGCGTGGGCGGCGATCTCGAAGAGGGGGTGTTCGTCCCGTGAGCACGACCAGCCGCCTGCTTGGCGTGTTCCTTGCGTGCGCGCTGGCCCTCGTGGTCGGGCCACGCCGCAGCCACGCCGAAGACGAGAAGGACCTCGTGTGGTTGCGCTTCGACCGCTACCTCGATGACGAGGGTGTGAACCGCGCGCTCGAGCGCGTGCACGCGGCGTGGCCCGCGTGGACGCGTCTGGAGTCGATGGGGTCCAGCCGCGAGGGGCGCCCGCTGCTCGTCCTCACGGTGTTCGATCCTGGCGGCCCCGACCCCGATACGCGGCCGGCCTTCTACGTGGACGGCAACACCCACGGCAACGAGGTCCAGGCCAGCGAGGTCTGCCTTTGCTTCATCAAGTACGTGCTGACCTCGCAGCGTGAGCACGTGCGGCGCCTGCTGCGACGCGTCACCGTGCACGTCGCGCCCTGCGTCAACCCGGACAGCCGGCACCGCTTCTTCCACACGCCGCAGACGCCCCACAGCCCGCGACGCGTGATGCGTCCCGTCGACGACGATGGCGACGGCCGCGTCGACGAAGACGGGCCCGACGACCTGGACGGCGACGGGCACATCGTGTCCATGCGCATCAAGGACCCCGAGGGCGATTCCGTCGTGGACGAGCGCGACGATCGCCTCATGCGGCGCCTCGAGCCCGGCGAGACCGCGGCCGTCCGCTACCGCATGCTCGGCCCCGAGGGGTTCGACAACGACGGCGACGGGCAGTCGTGCGAAGACGGAGAGGGCGGTGTCGACCCCAACCGCAACTGGCCCGGCAGCTGGCGGCCGGAACGCGACCAGGACGGGGCGGGGCCGTACCCGCTGTCCGAGCCCGAGACCCGGGCCACGGCGCTCTGGATGCTGCGCTTGCCGCATCTCTCCGGGGTGCAGAGCTTCCACAACGCCGGGCGGATGATCTTGCGACCGCCCGCGGCGTTCACCGACCGCGAAGCCCGCATGCCGGGCTCCGACATCCGGCTCTACGAAGAGCTCCAGCGGCGGGGCCTCGGTGTGCTCCCGACCTATCGCGCGATGCAGATCCGCGAAGACCTCTACCGCGTCTTCGGCGGCTTCGTGGACTGGACCTGGTTCGACCTCGGCGTCTTCTCGTTCACGAACGAGCTGTGGGGCAACCTCGAGGCCGAGCGCGGGCCTGCCGACGAGGCGCGCGGCGAGGACGACCCGCGGCTGTCGGCGTTGCGTTGGAACGACGAGGTACTCGGCGGTGCGGGCTTCGTGCGCTGGCACGAGGTGAAGCACCCGACCTTGGGGACGGTCGAGGTGGGGGGCTGGACGCGCTTCACGACTCGCACGGATCCGGTGGAGTACCTCCACGAAACGTGCATGCGCAACGCGTTGTTCTGCGTGCAGCATGCCGAGGCGCTTCCGGATGTGCACGTCGAGGTACTCGATCGCGATCCCGTGCGCGGCACGATCGACGTCCGCGTGCGAAACGACGCGCTGCTACCGACCATCGGCGAGCTGCCGCGACGGTTGGGCGTGCTGCCGCCGGATCGCATCCGCCTGGAAGGCGGAACCGTGACGGCCGCGCTCCGGCTGCGCGCGGGTCGCGATGCAGACGTGCTGGACGTGCGTGCCGGCGAGGCCCGGCTACCCGAAGGTGTGGAGGGCGCGGGCGAAGTACGCGTGCGCCTCTTCGTGACGGGCGAAGCCAAGGCCATCGTCTTCACCAGCCGCACCGGCGGCACGCATCGCGTCGCCCTCCAGCGCTAGCGCGCGGAGGTGCCTGGCTCGCGACGGCGCCGCTTGGCGGCGCGGGTCGCGTGCCTGGCTCCAACGTGCGGCCCTCGCCAGCGAGCCGACCGCGGAGTGCGTGCACGCCAAGGGCTCCCCGGGCAGCGCAGGAGGGCCCGGGGAGCCTGGCACCTCGCTCGCGGCTGCGCTGGCGCTCCGCCGCAGCAAGGAGCCCGGCACCACGGGAGGCACCTCAGCTGTTCGCGGGCGGCTCGGCAGCGGGGGTGGCGGGCGTGACGCCGGGCGTGACGTCTTCGTCGCGCACGAAGCGGGCGCGGACGCGGACGGCCATCACGGGGTCGGCCAGGCGTACGACCAGCTCGAGGCCGCCAGCGAGGACCAAGCGGTCGCCAGGCACGGGGATGCGGCCCAGCGCATCGGAGAACAGCCCCGTGATGGTCGTGTTCTCCTGCTCGTCGTCTTCCCACGCCACGGGGCAGTGGAGGAAGCGCGCCACGTCGCGCGCGCGCGTCAGCCCGTGCACGAGGGCCACGTCGCGCGAGACGCGCTTCACTAGGCCCGCCGTGACGTCCATCTCGTCGATGGCTTCGCCCACGAGCTCCTCGACCAGGTCGTCCATGGTGATGACGCCCTCGGTCACGCCGTACTCGTCCAGCACGATGGCCATGGAGCCGTGGGCCTGCTGCACGTCCTTGAGCACGTCGTCGACCTTGCGCGACGTGGGGATGAACAGGGCGCGCTTCATGAGCTGGCCCACGGTGACGCTCTCGTCGCCCCGCACCAAGGCTTCCAGCGCGTCGCGCAGCGACAGCACGCCGATCACCGTGTCCAGGTCGTCGCGGTAGACCGGGTACTGGCTGTGCGGCCACTCGAGGAGCTTGGCCCGGAGCGAGCTCATCGTGGCGTCCTCCGGCAGCGCGCGGACCAGGCGGCGTGGCGTCATGACGTCCGCCGCCGTGATGTCGTCCAGACGGAACACACGGCGGATCAGCTCGGCCTGCTCGCTCTCGATGTGGCCGCCCTCCTCGCCGAGGCGCGCCAGCTCGCGGATCTCCGCCTCCTCGCCGGGGGCGATGCGGTGCTTGGGGCGCGCCCAGCCCACGAGCAGCTCGACGACCCAGACGAGCGGGGCGAGGACGCGCCGGACCTGCACCAGCGCCGGGGCCACGAACATGGCGATGCGCTCGGGCCGTGCCTCGCCGAGCACCTTGGGCACGATCTCGCCGAAGGCGATGATCATCATGGTCTGCAGCGTGATGAACACGAGCATCGCCGTCGGGGTCACGAGGACCTGCGTGGCGTAGGCCGAGATGGCCGCCGTACCCGCGATGGCGAACACGTTGTTCAGGAACACGATCGAGGCCAGCGTGCGCCCCGGGTCCTGGCGCAGCGGCAAGAGCCGGATCGCGCGTCGGTCGCCGCCTTCGATCAGGGCGCGAATGCGCGCCTCGCTCGACGAGAGCAGGGCAGCCTCGCTCAAGGAGCAGAAGAAGGACCCGGCGAGGTTGCCGAGCACGAACAGGGCCAGCTGGACCATCGACTCCCGCGCGCCTCCGCGCGCCTCTCGGGGGCCGGCCCCGTAGACTCCGCGTCAGGCAGCCGAGTGTACGGGAGGCCCGCCGCGTGACGCAGGTTCCCCGCCTCGAGAGCACCTCGACCGCACGCCGGGCCCTCTCGGGCGTCCTGCTGGGCCTCGGGGTGACGCTGCTCCTCTCGCTGCTTCGGGGCAGCTCCGGCTTCGAGCGAGTCGAGGGCTCGTTCCTCGACGCACGTACCCGGATGTTCGTGGGGCAGCGCGCGCCGGACCCGCGCATCGTGCTGGCGGTCGTGGACGAGATCGAAGTCCGCGAGATGCAAGAGCGCACGGGGAGCGGCTGGCCCTGGACCGAGGACTACCTGCAGCTGCTCCCGCAGGCACTCGAGGGCTTCGGCGCGCGTGGTCTCCTGATCGACGTCGTCTACCTCGATCGCGGACAGGACGACGAGGAGGTGGCGACCGCGCGCCGCGAGGTGGCGGCCGCGCAGCGCGCGCAGGTGGCGGGCTACGCCGACGCCTTGCGTTCGTTCGGCCGCGCCGGGGCGGCCGTGCTCCTCGCGCGCACGCCGACGTGGACGCACCCGCCGCGCGTGGCTGCCGCGACCGAGCGGTTCTTGCCGCTGGAGGGCGCCGCGTCGCCGGAGGGCCCCTTCGGGCCGCGGGGCATCGACGCCTCGGTGCGAGCCTTCACCGAGGGTGTCCGCTACGTGGGCTTTGCGAACACGGTCTCCGATGTGGACGGCATCGTGCGGCGCGCCGCACCGGTCGCCCGGGCCGGCGACCGCGCGGTGGCCAGCCTGCCCCTGGTGGGGGCGGCGCTCGTGAGCGGGAAGCCCGTACGCGTGACGGCCGACAGCGTCGAGGTGGATGGCGCACGGCAGGGCTTGGACGAGAACGGCACGTTCCTGCTGGCCTTCCCCGCCGAGGCGCGGCGCATCTACCCGACCGTAAGCCCGGTCGAGGTCCTGTTCGCCTCGCAGCTGATCGGCGTGCCCGAGGCCGAGCTCTCGGCCGAGGACGCAGGGCTCGTGTCTCGCGTTCGCACGGCGGTCAAGGACCGCCTCGTCGTGTTCGGCCAGAACGTGCACGGGCACGAGGACGTGCTCGCCACGCCGATCGAAGACAACATGCTCGGTCCCGAGCTGCTCGCCACGACCGTGGACGTGCTGCTGCACGGCGACGGCCGGCTGCCCTGGTCGAGGCTCGCCAATGCGCTGTTCCTGGCCTTCTTGGCCACGGGCACGGCGCTCCTCGGCACCTTGCCCCGGGGACGCCTGTGGAACCTGGCGGGCGTGGTGCTGGCCGCGGCCGTGTGCGTGGGGTTGGGCGTGTTGCTGTTTGCCGCGGGCCACGCGATCGACTTGTTCACGCCCCTCGTCGGCATCGCGCTGGCGGGCATCGCGGCGGGCACGCTGCGCCTGCTCACCGAGGGTGCGCGCAACCGCTGGCTCGAGGGGACCTTCAGCCGCTACTTGGCGCCGGACGTGATCGAGGCCCTGAAGCGGGACCCGGACCGCATCCAGCTCGGTGGGCGGCGCCGCGAGATCACGATCTTCTTCAGCGACGTCGCCGGCTTCACGTCGATCTCCGAGCGCTTGGAGCCGGAGAAGGTCGTGCGGCTCCTCAACCGCTACCTGACCGGTCAGTCTGCGGAGGTCATGGCCCAGGGCGGCGTCATCGACAAGTTCGAAGGCGACGCGATCATGGCGTTCTTCGGCGACCCGCTCGACATGGAGGACCACGCGCTGCGCGCCTGCACGTCGGCCGTCGCGTGCGTGAAGGCACTCGATGCGCTACGGCCCACGCTGTCCGAGTTCGGCCTCGAGCGGTTCGACATCCGCATCGGCTTGAACACCGGATCGGCCGTGGTGGGGAACCTCGGGAGCGACCGGCGCTTCGACTACACGTGCATGGGCGACGCGGTGAACCTGGCGAGCCGCCTCGAAGGCGCCAACAAGCACTTCGGTAGCCGCATCCTGATCGGGCCCGCCACACGCGAGCAGGCGGGCGACGCCATCCTCGTGAAGCCGCTCGGCGACCTCGTCGTCGTGGGCAAGAAGAACGCGATCTCGGTCTACGAGCTGATCGCGCTCGCGGACGAAGCCACGGAGGCCGAGCACGCCCACGTCGCGGCCTTCGCCGACGCGGTGCAGGCGCTCGAGGTGGGCGCCTGGGCCGAGGCGCGAGATGCGCTGGGCCGGGCCCAGGACGCGCGCCCCGGCGATGGGCCGACGGCCTGGCTCAAGGGCGTAGCCACGATTTGCGAACTAGAGCCTGACATCCACGTGTGGGACCGGCGGGTCGTCTTGCACTCCAAGTAGGGGGGCGCCTCCGGACGCCGGATTGCCCGCGTTCAGGAAGGCGACCCTCGGTACCCTGCCTCCGGAGAGTCGCCATGTCCCGCTCGTCCCGCTGGATCCTCGCCGCCGCCCTTGTTGCGGCCCCGTGTCTCGCCGCGTCCGTGTCCCGTACGGCCGTCGCGGACCCCGCCACCGCCGTGACTGCGGGGGCGGTGCGGGCCGTGTTCGCCAAGGACGGCACGCCGCTCAGGAGCACGGCGATGCCCCTCGCGCGCCCGGTCCAGGTGCTGCCGTACGGCGCGCGTGTCACCGTCCTCGAGGTGCGCCGTGACTGGGCGCGCGTGCGCACGATGAGCGGGCAGCAGGCCGAGGGCTGGGTCCTGAAGTCCCAGACGGTGGCACCCTACGCGCTGAGTGGTGATGGCCGCCTCGGCCGCTCGGGTGCAGACAACTCCGTGGCTCGCCCCGTTGGTGGGCTTGCGACGGAGGAGCAGGCCGCCGTCAGTCGCGGCCTGGGCCCGGAACAGGAGACGCTGCACAAGCAGCAGCGCCAAGACCTGGCGAGCGCCTACGCGGCCTTGGACGCCTTGCAGAACGACACGCCGACCCCGACGCAGATCGAGTCGTTCGTGCAGGAAGGTGGCCTGAGTCGACCCGCGCCGGCGCGCTGAGCGCGCGGCGAGGCGAGATGCGAGGGAGGGTGCCCATGGCCAGGGAGGACATGCGCATGAGGGTGCGACGGGGGCTTCAGGGTGTCGGCGCCGTGGCGCTGGCCAGCCTGGTTGCCGGTTGCACGATCGGCGACGTGGCCGGCAACGTGGCCGGCAACGCCGTCGGCGGGCGCGCGGGCGAGCTGGCCCGCGCCGCCGTCTCCAGCGCGGCCGACAGCGTGCAGCAGATGCAGGTGCGCTTCTCGCCCGAGCAGGAGTACGTGATCGGGCGCGCGGCAGCGGCCGAGCTGATCGCGCGCTTCGGCCTCGACCCCAACCCGGGGCATCAGGCCTACGTCAAGACGATCGGCGCCACGCTGGTGGCGCTCTCCACCCGCATCACGCCGACCTACGGCGGCTACCACTTCGGCGTGCTCGACGACGACGCGCCCAACGGCTGGAGCGCCCCGGGCGGGTTCGTGTTCGTGACGCGCGGCGCGCTGCTGCGCGCCGAGAACGAGGACGAGATCGCGGGCATCTTGGCCCACGAGATCGGCCACATCAGCCTCAAGCACGCCGAGAAGCTCATCATCCGCGGTCGTGAAGCGGGTGCGTTGGCCGGCAGCCTCGGGCGCGTCCTGGGCGCCGCAGGAGGCAACCAGGGCGTGTTGCGCAGCCAGGCAGAGATGCTGGGTGATGTCTCAGGTGCGATGGTCGCGTCGCTCACGCGCCAGGGCTACGGCTACGAGGCCGAGTACGAGGCCGACCGCGAGGGGACGCTGATCCTCTACGACGCCGGCTACGACGCGCGCGCTCTGCGCAAGTACCTGTCCGGTACGGAGCGTCGCGCCCCGGGGTCGTGGGACACGCATCCGCCGGCCGAGCGACGCACGGCGGCTCTCGACCCGGTCATCGCCACCTACGGCGGCGACTTCGACCAGAGCGACGCGTCGGACCGCGCGGTGCGCGCCGAGCGCTACGCCCGCGTCATGGCGGGTGGGCCGGTGGTGTTGGCCGAACCGTCACCGACGCCGCTCGAGGACGCGCCGGCCGTGCCCGAAGGCGGCGATCCGTCGGCGCTTCCCGAAGCGGAGCCGACGGCGCTGGACGACGATCCGCCGCGCTGACGTGCTGGGGCGCTAGCCGATCTCGAGCACGTCGCCCTGGTGGAGCGGCCGGATGCGCGAGTCGCCCAGCGCGTTGATCTCGCGCAGGAGCGCGCCCTCGTAGCCGGGCTTCATGTGCGTGATGTGCACGGGCACGTCGGCCTTCAGCTTCTTGAGCTCTTCGCCGAGCAGCCTGGGCGTCAAGTGCTTGCTGCGGAACGCGAGGTCGGCGTAGGCGTCCGGAAAGCTGCACTCCACGACCGCCGCCTTGAGGTTGGGCGTGCGGTTGGCCACCTCCCAGAAGCGCTCGGTCACATGGGTGTCGGTGCCGAGCAGCAGGGCGCCCTCGTCCGTCTCGATCAGGTGGGCCTGACAGGGGACGGTGTGGTCCACGGGGATCGTCGTGACCCGGTAGCGCTTGAGCACGGTGGCCTGCTCGCCGGCTTCCAGGGGCTGGAAGGCCATGAGCGGCCCTGTCATGGTCATGGCCCGGGTGAAATCCGGCCAAACGCGGTCGTTCATCTGGTGGGTGGCCAGCGTCTCCAGCGTGTAGCCGCTGGCGCGGATCGCGCACGTGAGCGTCCCGTCCTGGAAGCGGTTGGCCAGGAAGAGGGGGAGGCTCCAGATGTGGTCCATGTGCCCGTGCGACAGCAGGACCATGCGCAGCCGCTGCTGGGCATCGAGCTCGAGCGTGGTGGTGAGCGCGCCGGCGTCCACAGCGAGGACGTCGTCGATCAGGTAGCTGGTCAGCTCGCGCCGGGGGGCACTGCCACCGGAGCAACCGAGCACATGGACGCGCATGGCGCCCGAGGCTACCCCGAGCGGGGCCGAAGCCCGAAGGCCTCATCTCGGCGCCCGGCAGAGCGGCGAACATCCACGCCCGCCAAGGTCGGGCCCGCCTTGACCGTCCTCGGAACGCATCGGTACGATCCGACCCCCTGGCCCCCCGTCTGGACGCTCCCGGAGTCTGCCCGTGAAGGACAACGCCATCGTCAGCTTCTTCAAGCTCTGCGGGACGCTGCTCCTGGCCTTCCTGGTGTGGCTCACCTACTACCAGAGTGGCAACCGGGAAGAGATCGCCCTTGCCACCAAGGGCAAGGTGGACCAGATCCAGGCCGACATGCAGACGCTGCGCACGGCCAACCTCGAGCTGCGCTCCACGAACGACCGGTTGGCGGGCCAGGTCGAGGCCCTCAAGGACGTGCTGGCCAGCGGCGCGGTCATGGTGGGCAACGGGTCCGGCACCTCCTCGGGCGGCACGACGACGCCGCGGCGCCCGCGCGGCGAGCGCGTCCCCGCCTACTTGTCGCCCAAGGCGGCCGAGCTTTGGGGTCGCTACGACAACTTCCTCAAGCCCGATCCCGACCCGATTCCGACGGCGCCCGTCACGACGCCGGGTGCGGACCCGACGGGCGAGCTCAAGCTGTTCTGGGGGGCCCAGCCCAGCAAGCTGAACCCGCTCACGGCCAGCGACGCCATGGTCACCAACCGCATCGAGAGCTACGTGCTGAGCGCGCCGGCCGCCTCGCATGCGCATGACGCCAGCAGCTACGAGCCGGACCTCGCCATTCGCGTGGAGGTCAACCAGCCCGACTACACCGAGTACGTGCTGTTCTTGCGCGACGACGCGTACTGGCAGACGCCCGTGCTGGACCTCGACAAGTACGCGTGGCTGCGCGGCAAGCACAAGGTGACGGCCCACGACATCAAGTTTTCGATCGACATGATCCGCAACAAGGACGTCGATTGCGACCCGCTCCGCAACTACTACTCCGAGTGCAGCGGTTGCGAAGTCATCGATGACTACTGCTGCATCATCCGCTGGAACAAGCCGCAGTACAACAGCATCTCCTTCACGCTGCAGCTCAAGGTGATCCCCGAGTTCATCCTGGCCTACAACGAGATCGGCGAGCGCTACGACGACGCGCAGATCGGCGTGGCCTTCAACGACCACTGGCTGTACCGCGACTTCAAGTACGTCGGCTCGGGCCCGTACCGCGTCACCGAGCTCAACCCCGACAGCCACATCACGCTGGAGCGCAACGACGAGTTCTACGGCGAGCGCCCCGCCATCCAGTCGATGCGCATGGTGTTCAACAACGACAGCCAGGCCGGCATGCGCCTGCTCGAGACCCACGACGTGGACGCGGAGGCCTTCCAGTCCAAGGTCTGGCACCAGCGGGCCGAGGAAGAGAAGGACAAGGAGTCCATCTTCACCGACGGCAGCCTCGGCCATGTCTGGGTCCAGAGCACGGGCTTCAGCTTCATCGGCTGGAAGAACAGCCATCCCATCTTCAGCGACAAGCGGGTGCGCAAGGCCATGACGCTGGCCTGCGACCGGCCGCGCTTCCTGCGCAACCTCATGATCGGCCAGGGGGAGATCGCCACCGGCACGCAGCCGGTGGACTCGCCGTTCACTCCGCCCGACATCAAGCCGCTGCCTTTCGACCTGGATGCGGCCAAGGCCGAGCTGGCCGCGGCCGGCTGGGCCGATACCGACGAAGACGGCATCCTCGACAAGGAGCTCGACGGCGTCCGCACGCCGTTCAAGTTCGTCGCGACCGTGCCGTCGGGCGTCGATACCTGGCTGACCCTGTTCACCATCTTCAAGGAGGACCTCAGCAAGATCGGCGTGCAGATGACGCTCGAGTTCCTCGACTGGAAGATCTTCGTCAACAAGCTGGACACGCGCGAGTTCGAGTGCGTGTCGCTCGCGTGGCAGAGCAGCGGCTGGGAGAGCGACAGCTACCAGATCTGGCACTCGAGCCAAGCCGACGTGTCGCCCTCGAGCAACTTCATCGAGTACCGCAACCCGGAAGTGGACAAGCTGATCGAGGATCTTCGCGAGACATTCGACCTGGACGAGCGGCTTGCCATGCAGCACCGCATCCAGCACATCTTCCACGACGAGCAGCCCTACACCTTCCTGCTGTCGGCCAAGTCGCCCTACGTCTGGTGGAAGGACACCGTCGACGGCGTGGAGGCGGCCGCGAAGTTCCTGCAGCGTCCCCGTGTGCGCTACACCCCGATGTGGATCGTTGCCCGCTAGGGCGGCGGCGCGAACAACAGCGTGTTCGACTACCTCCTCAAGCGCCTGCTGATCCTGGTCCCGACGTTCATCGGGATCTCGATCTTGGTCTGGCTCGTGATGACCCTGGCGCCGGGCGACCCCGGCGCCAAGTCGGCGGGCGGAGGCCTGGACAGTGGGCCCCCGGAGGACCTCACCAACCTGGAGCAGGGGCGCAGCAAGCGCGCATTCCGCGAGAAGTTCGGCCTCAACCGTCCGCGCTTCTGGAACGACTGGGACGAGCTCCCGAAGGAGGAGGTCAAGTCGGCCCTCGCGGCCGTCCTGGGTGGCGTGCCGGAAGCAGGAGCCGAGCGGTACAAGGAGGCCAGTCGGGACCTCGACGACTGGGGCACGTACTCATTGCGCCCGCTGGTCGCGCTGCTTCCCGAGCTGCGTGACGAACCGCGCCTGCAGAGCATGGCGCTTCGCTACCTGCGCCAGAATGCCTACCGGGTCCGCGCCCTGTATCCGCCGGGCTACGTACCCACGGCCGAGGAGCGCGCGCGCGACCAGGAGGTCGACCGGCAGAACCTCCTGATCCGCTCGGACGACATGACGTGGGCGATCGAGGCCTCGCCGGAGGAGCGGGATCCCGTCGTGGCCAAGTGGCAGGCCTGGTGGAAGGAGCGCGAGGCCGACCACACCTACAGTGGCTTCGGCCAGGTCTGGAACCGCCTGACGGACACCCAGTTCGCCAAGTACTGGTCGAACCTGGCTCGCGGGGACATGGGTCGGAGCATCCGCACCAACGAGCGGGTCAGCGACATGATCCTGTCGCGCCTCAAGTACAGCCTCTCGTTGGCGGTGCCCAGCTTCCTCATCGCCTGGATCCTGGCCATCCTCTTGGGTGTCTTCAGCGCCACGCATCACCGCTCGGTGGCCGACCAGGGTCTGGGCGTCGTCCTGTTCGCGCTCTACAGCATCCCGAGCTTCGTGATGGGGACCGTGCTCCAGCGCTGGTTGGCCATGCAGCTGGACATCTTCCCCCAGAGCGGCTTCCAGTCCGATTCCGTCATCGGCATGACCACACCCGAGCGCTTGAAGGACATCCTCTGGCACATCACCTTGCCCATGATCTGCTACACGTACACGGGCCTCGCGTCGCTCTCGCGCTTCGCACGTGCCGGCATGCTCGATGTACTGCAGATGGACTACATCCGCACGGCGCGCGCCAAGGGCCTCAAGAACCGCACCGTGGTCTGGCGCCATGCGTTCCGCAACGGTGCGATGTCACTCGTGACGCTGCTGGGGACGGCCCTGCCGATCCTGCTCGCCGGTAGCGTGATCATCGAGTACATCTTCAACATCGACGGATTCGGCAATCTGATGATCACGTCCATCCGTCAGAACGACTACAACGTCGTCATGGGCATCCAGCTGATCGTGGCAATGCTCACGCTGATCGGTCTCCTGCTGACCGACCTGATCTATGCCGCCATGGACCCGAGGATCAGCTTCAAGTGAACGACGGCCACGATCCCGATCCGGACGTCCTGCCCGATGGCGACGGCGAGTCGCTGGGCGAGGTGTCGCTGCCCTCGTGGTTCGAGGACGAGTCGACGGGGCCCCTGGATCCCACGTCGCCGGCACCCACGGGCGAGCTTGCTGGCGAGGCCCTCGCCACCCTCCCGACCGTCGAGGCCGAAACGACGTCCCTGGCGAGCCTCCCACCCCCCGTCTCACGCCGTGAGATCGTCCTCCAGCAGTTCCGCAAGCACGGCACGGCCGTGTGGGGCTGGCGCGTCACGAAGACCCTGATCTTCCTGGCGATCTTCGCGCCGATCCTGGCGTCGGGGGAGCCCTACTACTGGAGCGCGCCGGCCGCGAAGGGTGGGGGCTGGGGCCTTCCCTGGTTCGCCAACCTCTTCGATCGCAACGTCTACCAGTTCGTCCTCGACCGCCTCTTCAACCTCGTGATGATCTTGGTCGCGTTGCGCTACGTGCTGCGCGGCCTGATCTGGCTGGGTTCGTCCATCCTGGGCGACGCGGGCGCGGGCAAGGGCCTCGACCGCTGGGTGGGGCGCTTGGCCTGGGCCGTGGGTGGCGTCTTGGCGCTCAGCATGGTCCTGCCGCACGGCGAGGGTCCGGTGGGCAAGGTCATCGGCGCGATCGATCCGACCACGAGCGCCCCGCGCATCGCGTACGCCGACGAAGCGCGCAAGGCCGAGGCCCACGAGGCGGCGGCCCGCGAGTACGCCTCGGCCGACGCCGCTCGCCAGGCCGAGCTCTTGGCCGAGATGCCGACCCTGGCCAAGCGCGACGACGAGGGCAAGGTGCTGGGTGTGTGGAGCCCCGAGGACTGGTCGTTCTCGTTGGTTCCCACGCCCGTACCCTACGGCTATCGCGAGCAGCTGCCCGAGCTCGAGGATCGCTTCATCACGTCCTTCGACTTCCGCCGCGGGCCCCACGTGCTGGGCACCGACGAGAGCGGGCGCGACGTGTTCGCCCAGGTGCTCTACGGCACGCGCATCGCCATGACCGTGGGCATCGTCGCGGTGTCCATCTACATCCTGATCGGGACCATCCTCGGCGCCCTGGCCGGCTTCTTCCTGGGGTGGGTCGACACAGGCATCATGCGCTTGGTCGAGGTCTTCCTCTGCGTTCCCAGCCTGTTCCTGCTGCTCATGATCATCTCGGTCACGCCCGCCGAGTACCGCACGATCTTCCTCATCATGGCGGTGATCGGCCTCATCTCATGGACAGGCACCACACGCCTCGTCCGTGGTGAGTTCCTGAAGCAGAGGAACCAGGACTACGTAGCCGCCGCCAAGATGCTCGGCATGAGCAAGACACGCATCATCTTCCGTCACATCCTGCCGAACTCACTGACGCCCGTGCTCGTGACGGCGTCCTTCGGTGTGGCGGGCGCCATCCTGACCGAGTCGGGGCTGTCCTTCCTCGGCCTCGGCGACCCGAACGTGCCGTCGTGGGGCGCCCTGCTCAACGAGGGCCGCACGAACGCGCGCTGGCACCTGATCGTCCCACCGTCGGTCGCCATCTTCATCACCGTGACGGCGCTCAACCTCGTGGGCGATGGTCTGCGCGACGCGCTCGATCCCAAGCTGAGGAAGTAGACCGACGTGCCCGGTGGTGAGGGCCCCGCGCCGTCGCCGACCCCGGCACCGGCTGCGCCGCGCGAAGGGGTCGCCCGTTCCGCGGGCATCGTCGCCTCGGCCACGATGGGCTCGCGCGTGTTGGGCTTGGCGCGCGAGTCGGTGTTCGCCGCCCTGTTTGCCACGAGCGGCATCGCCGACGCGTTCGTCATGGCCTTCCGCATCCCGAACCTGCTGCGGGACTTCTTCGCGGAAGGCGCCCTGGCCTCGGCGTTCGTACCCCAGTTCACGGAGGTGGGTGCCAAGGAAGGGCCGGAGCGCGCGATCCTGTTGGCGCGCCGCACGCTGGGCACGCTGGCCGCCATCACCGGGCTGATTGCGGTGCTCGGCATCGTCTTCGCGCCGTTCGTGGTGAGCCTCGTGGCCTGGGACGTGAAGCCCGGGGAGGAGCCGCTCGTCATCCACCTGACGCGGGTCATGTTCCCGTTCCTGCCGCTCGTGGCCGTGGCCGCTGTCCTGATGGGCGTGCTCAATGCGCGGTCGCGCTACTTCATGCCGGCGCTGGCACCCATGCTGTTCAACGTCGTCGCGGTGGTCGGTGGGCTCGTGGTGCTCGCCTTGGGCCTGCCCGCGGAGACGGCCATCACCGTGTGGGCGGTCTTGGTCGTCCTCGGCGGGTTGGCGCAAGTCGTGGTCCAGCTGCCCGTCGTGCGGGCCGTGGGCTGGCGTGGCGGGCCGCTCCTGGATCTCCGCTTCCGCGACCCGGCGCTGAGGACGATCGCCAAGCGGATGGGCCCCGTGGTCTTGTCGCTCGCCGCGACCAACGTGATGATCCTGATCACGACGGGTCTGGCGTCCGGCGAGCAGAGCTGGGTCTCGTCGCTGAACTACGCCTTCCGCCTCGTGCACTTGCCCATCGGCATCGTCGGCGTGGCGCTGGGGACGATCGTGCTCTCGGCAGGCGCGCGCGCCCGGGCCACGCAGAGCGACGCGGCCTTGGACGACGTGGGTCGTCGCGCGCTGCGGCTCAACGCCTTCTTGTCCGTACCCGCGGCCGTGGGCCTGCTCGTCCTGGCCGAGCCGCTGGTGCGCCTGCTGTACGAGCGAGGTGCGTTCACGGCAGAGAGCACGGTCCAGACGGCGAAGGCGCTGCGCGCCTACGCGCTGGGCATCTTGGGGTACGCAGGCGTCAAGGCCGCTGCGCCGCTCTTCCTGGCGCGCGGCGACACGAAGACGCCCGTTCGCTGCTCGGTGCTGGGCATCGCCGTGAACGTCGGGCTGGCCTTCGCCTTGGTCGGGCCCTTGGGGCATGTCGGCTTGGCCCTGGCCGTGGCGGCGGGCGCGACGGTCAACTTCGCGGCCCTGCGCTGGGTCGCCTGGCGGCAGCACGGGCCGACCTCCTTCCCGGGCCTTGCCTTCCTGCTGCGCATCGCGATCGCCGCCGGCCTCATGGGCGGCCTCGGCGTCCTCGCTCGCCTCGCATGGCCCGGCGGTGACCTGGGCGCGGGCTCGAGGACGCTGGACGCTGCCCTGACCCTGGGCGTGGTGGCCGTGCTCGGCCTCGCCTACTTCGGCCTGGCGGCCGCCCTGGGGGTCTCCGAGGGCCGCGAGCTGGTCCAGCGTCTGCGCCGTCGCGCGCCGCGGTGACGGCGGCAGGCCCCGGTACCCTGGGCCGGGGCGGAGAGGCCGCATGAGGGAGCGTCAGGCGGAGGGCCTGCGCGGCAGGGCCGCGCGGCGCCTCGCGGTCGTGGGCATGTCCGGGCTCCTCCTGCTTGTCGCGCTCCCCCGGGGTGCGGCGGCGGAGGGCGAGGCTGCCTCCCTGCCTCCGCCGATCGTGCGCCGCGTCCGCGCGCCTGGCGCGCCGCCAGCCCCTGACGCGGACGCCGCGTCCCCGTCGACCGCGCCGACGCCGCGGCCCTCCGTGGGGGCTGCCCCGGAGACGGCGACGGGCGGGCGCGGCTTCTTGGGCGCGGGCTTGCCGCCGCCCGTGCGGCGAGCGGTCGGCACGGGCGCGTCCGCGTCGCCCGGGCCGGCACCCGGCCCGTCAGCCACCGCGCCCTTGGCGCCCGTCGTTCCCGGGCCAGCGCCGCCGCGTCCGTGGCCCTCCACGCCGGACGCGACTTCGCCGACCCCGGGCCTGCCCGCCGTGCCACCCCGACCCGGCGGCACGGCGGACGCCGCGGCGCCGTCCGACGGTGCCCTCGTGGCGCCGGGCGGGTCGTGGTTCGACGGCGACCGCGTCCTGCCCGAGCGACCGCCCGTGCGACCCGTCGTCCGCGACGAGCCGGAGCCGGGCGAGGTCAGCTTCCAGGTGGCGCGGCCGGGTGGCCTCATGCGGCTGTACCGCGACGAGGTCGAACCGGAGACGCGACGCATCGTCGTGATGGTGGGAACGCCGCGCATCGTGCGTCCTGCGCACGAGCGCGTCGACGACCAGGGCCGCCGACGCCACGTCGAAGAGCTGGTCGTCAAGGCGAACGCCATCGTGGCCTGGGTCGACCGGCGCGGCTTCCCCGGCGTCGACGCGTACGGCGGGTTGGACCTGGCGGCCGACGAGCCGCGGCCGCAGGCCGAAGCGCAGGCCGGCTTTCCGATGGGCAAGACCGCGTCCGTGATCCCCGAGTTCCTGTTGGGGATCTACGCAGAGGGTGCGGTCGAGCTGACCTTCGGCGACCAGCGCTTCACCGCGGAGTCGCTGTACCTCGATCCGCACGCGTTCCGCGGTCTCCTCGTCAACCCGCGCGTGGACGGCCGCGCCAAGGGCATCGAGCAGGCGGGCGAGGAAGGCCTGCCGCTGCATCTGCGTGCGCGCCTTGGGCGGCTGGAGGCGCGCGGCCTCACCGTGTTCGAGGACGCCGAGGTGACCACCAGCCGCAGCGACGATCGCATCGCGCTGCAGGTGGAGACGCTGCGCGTCGAGGAGTTCGCCGAGCGCTACGGGGCCGACGGCGCCGAGCGTCCGCACTTCGTCGGATTCCAGGCGCGCAGCACGCAGCGCTACGAAGGTCGCGGCATCACCGTGCGCGGCGAGCGGCTCCCTCTGGTGCGCGTCGGCGAGGCGGCGTTTGGTCTCTCCGACGCGACGGAGGGCTTCCCCACGCTGATCCGCGGCGTGCGCGCGGGAAGCCGCAACCACCTTGGACGCTACGGCTTCGTCGAGCTGGGAGGCGCAGCCGGGCCTCGCGAGGACCCGATCGGCGAGTGGTACGTGGAGCTGGGCGGCTACACGAAGCGCGGACCGGCGCTGCTGCCGGGCTTCCGCTGGGACCGCCGCCATGCGGAGCGAGGCCTACGCTCGACCGGACGGCTCGACGGCTTCCTCCTGTTCGAGCAGGAGGACGAAGACCGGACTGGGTATCGGCCGGGCGACGTCCGCCATCGCCTGACGCTCGAGAGCCGCACGTGGTTGTCCGACGACCTCACGATGGACGTCGAGGTGAACGACTTCAGCGATCGCGGCGTGAACAACGAGTTCTTCGAGCGTGACGATCTCGAGCACAAGGACCGCGAGTCGTACGCCCGCCTGCGCTGGGCGCCGGAGCGCCCCGGGACCTTCGTGGGGACGCTCACGGGCAAGTGGCACCAACGGGGCTTCGTCACCGAGACGCTCGAGGAGCCGGTTGCGGGCCTCTGGGTGCAGTCCCTGCCCGTGATCGTGCCGTGGCGACGCGGCGATTTGGGCGTCGATCTCACCAGCGAGAGCAGCGCGGGGCGCTACCGCCGCACGTACGACGATCGACTCGGGCTCGAGGACGAGGCGGCGTGGCGCTTTGCCAGCACCACGCGTCTGAACGGTCGCCTCATGGCCGGCGACGTGATCCTCAGCGGGTACACGGGCATCGCGGCCGACCACCTCACGGACATCGAGGGGGCCGGCGCGGCCCGGGAGACCACGCGCACCGCGTTCGAGGCGGGCGTGCGCGCCCACCTCCAGATGCACCGCACGTGGTGCTGGGAGCGTGGGGGCTGCATGGGTCTGGACGGGCTGCGGCACGTCATGGACTACGAAGTGGGCTACGCCGCGCGCGAGGGCGGTGGCGACGATGTGCGCACCCCCTGGTTCGACCGGCGCGAGGCCCTCGTCGACCAAGAGGCCCTTCTCGCGGAGACGCGGCAGCGCTGGCAGACGCGGCGGGAGGACGGCAGCACGCGCGATCTCGTCGACCTCCGCCTTGCCGTGGCCGTCTGGCTGGACGATCGCGGGCCCTACGGTCGGGAGGCTCCCGGCGTATTCCAGGCCGAGCTTCGTGGCGAGCCCTTTCCCGACGTGTTCGTCCGGGGCGACCTCGACATGGACCTCGACGGTCGCGTCGCGAGTGCCTCGACGGCCGCCGAGTGGCGCACGCGGTGGGGGGATGGCCCCTTGCGTTTGAGCGGTGGTTACCGCTACGTGGAGGACGTGAGCAGCGCCTTCACCGCCGAGATGGGCTACAGCTTCAGCCCCCGCTACAGCTTCGAGATCCTGTCGCACTTCGACGTCGACGACGGCGAGACGCTCCATCGCCTGATGTTCCACCGCACCAGCATCGACCACCTGATCTCGTTCGGGATCGAGCTGCGTGACGGCTCGCCGCAGCTGGAGCTGACCTTCTCCCCGGCGATCGGCGGCCGTCCCGCCGTCGACGCACCTCTCTTCCGCGACGTGTTCGACCCCAGTACGTCGAGGAGCCTCCGCCGATGAGCAAGCGCACCGCCCTCTTCCCCGGGACGTTCGATCCCGTCACGCACGGTCACGTGGACCTCGTGCGCCGTGGTCTGGTCCTCTTCGACCGCGTCGTCGTCGGCGTCGTAGCGGACCAAGGCAAGCCGCTCTTCCCGGCGGCGGATCGCGTGCGGCTCCTGGAGCAGGTCCTCGAGGCCGAGGGCCTCGCCGCGGGCAAGCGCGTCACGGTTGCTCCGTTCCAGGGACTGGTCGTGGACGCCGCGAAGTCCCACGGGGCCGTCTGCCTGCTGCGCGGCATCCGCGGCGCGCTGGACTGGGACTACGAGATGCGGATGGCCTTCGCCAACCGTGACCTGGCGCCCGACGTGGACACCGTCTTCCTCCCGCCGTCGGCGTCGACGGCGCCGATCAGCGCCTCCCTCGTACGCGAGGTCGCCCGTCTGGGCGGTGCGGTGGACGCATGGGTGCACCCGCTCGTGGTCAAGGCCATCGAGGCCCGTCTCACGGCCTCGGGGGGGTAGGACGAGCCGCCCGCCAAGGGGTAGACTGACCCCCCTTCGGAGGGGGTCCAGACGCTCTCCGGAGCCCCGCCGAGCGCCGTCGGCCCCTCGAGGGGCCGCCTACCCCCGAGGTTGTCCATGCCCCTTCGCTTCCGTGTGCCGGCCTTGCTCCTCCTGGGCCTGCTCCTGCTGCTCCCCGGCCCCGCTGCCCTCCAGGCCGGGCCCACGGACGATCCGCAGGTCCTTCGCTACAACGAGAACGGCTCACCGCTGCTCGACCCGGCGCGCTACGCCGCGAACCGCATGAACGACGAGCGGCTGCTGATCGCGGTGCTCGAGCCGCTGACGTCGCTCGACCCCGAGACAGGCACCGCGAAGGCGGGCGCGGCCACGTCGTGGAGCCAGGGCGAGGATGGCGTCACGTGGACGTTCAAGCTGCGCCCCACGGCCAAGTGGAGCGACGGCAGCCCCGTGACGTCGGCCGACTTCGTCCGCTCGTGGAAGCGCACGCTCGACCGCAGCAAGGTGGCCCAGCAGGCATCCCCCTGGGTGGAGCTGCTGTTCGTGCTCGATGGCTGTCGCGAGATGATCGCCAACGCCGCGCGCGTCGAGCTCTTCAGCGAGCTGCGCAAGGCGCTGGACGAGGAGATCGAGCGCAACACGGCCACCGGCATCCCGGGTGACCGCCTCAACGACCTGCTCACGGACCTCGGCGTGCGTCCCTACCTCGTGGGCGTGAAGGGGCGCGCGATCGTGCGCTTGGCCAACTGGGACTCCAAGCAGAGCTTCCCGGCCGAGGCCGTCAAGAACGTGGGCGAGGCCTTGAAGGAGGCCCGCCGCGACGCCAAGAACGCCGCCAACGACGCGCTGGACAAGTTCGGCAAGAAGGGCTCGCCGGTCTACGCGCAGGACGCCCACACGCTCGTGCTGCGGACCGAGGGTGTGGTTCCCTACCTGCCCGACCTCGTGGCACGCGGCGTGTTCGCGCCGGTCCACGAGCGCTTCGAGAGCATCCGCGACAAGATGTTCGAGGACGCGCACCTGTTCATCAGCAGTGGCCCGTTCCACTTCGAGGGACGCGGCCCGCGGCCTCCGTACAACACGCCGAACGAGCCTACGGCCAGCCTGGTGCACTTGATGCGCAGCTCGACCTACGACGGGCCCAACAAGGCGAAGACCAAGGAGATCGCCTGTCTCACCGAGCAGTGGGCGAACGAGAGCGCACTCAAGCGTGAAGACCTGCGCATGTTCAACAACGGCACGACCGACCACGTGTTCTGCACCTGGCAGGAGCTGCCGCCGACGTCCAAGAAGAAGGAGCAGGACATCCTCGGGCACTACGAGGAGGCGAAGGGCTTCATGGCTCGCCCGTCGGGCACCGTCGTCTACCTCGTCTTCCGCTGCGATCGTCCGCCCTTCGACAAGAAGGCGGCGCGCGAGGCCTTCGCCCGGCTCGTCGAACCGGCCGCCATCGCGAAGGTGTTCTGGCCTGGCGCCGAGCCGCTGGACCGTCTCGTCCCGCCGGGGATCGCCGGCCGTCAGCCCGGTGTGGTCGCGCCCGCTCCCGATGTCACGGCTGCCAAGAAGGCCTTCAAGGACTCGGGCTTCGATCTCGACGAGTGGTACACGGTCAGCTACCCCTTCTATCCGCGCGTCGACGCGGTGGCCGGCGGTCTGCTCAAGTCGTGGGAGAAGGCCTTCGGCGCCGGAGGCGGCGAGGTGATGGACAGCAACGAGACCGAGGTGCTGAAGTCGCTGCGCTCGGGCAAGTACAACATCATGCTCATGCTCGTGCGCGGTGGCGCCGACGACCCCGCCGCGTACATCTCGCGCTTCCACAGCGTGAACCCCGAGAACGGCACCGGCTGGCGCGACGCCGAGCTCGACAAGCTGCTGGACAGCGCACGCGACCCCAAGGGCGATCCCGCCAAGCGCCTGCAGCTGCTGGCCCAGGCCGAGAAGCGCCTGCTCGACGAGTACGTCGTCCTGCCGCTGGCCGTCCTGCGCGAGGCGGAGCTGGGCGGCAAGGTCAAGGGCTGGGGCAGCGAGGCCGCTTGGCGCAAGCCGGGCTTCGTGGGCGCCCTCTGGGCGGCCACGAAGTAGCCGTTCGCTCCCCCGCCGCGCGTCAGGGGCCGCGGAAGGAGCGCACAGGGTAGGGAGCGGGGCTGCCCATGGGCGGCCGCGCCGAGGGAGGTTCGATGTACCGGACGCTGTTCGGGATCGTGGGCGCGATCGTCGTGGCGCTGGGACTGGGCTTCCTCACCTTCGCGCGCAGCGCGGGCCGCGTGGCCGACTTCGTCTTCGTCAACGGCACGGAACCCAAGACCCTCGATCCCCAGACCATGACCGGCCAGCCCGAGGGGCGCCTGGCGGATGCGATCTTCGAGGGCCTCACGTACCGCGACCCCAAGTCGCTGCGGCCCCTGCCGGGCCTGGCCACCTCGTGGACGATCTCGCCGGACGCACGCACGTACCGCTTCACGATTCGCGACAACGCAAAGTGGAGCGACGGCACGCCCGTCACGGCGGCCGACGTGGCGTGGTCGTGGCGCCGCCTCCAGAAGCCCGAGCTGGGCAGCGAGTACGCCTACCTGCTGCACATGATTCGTGGGGCGGAGGCGTTCAATACGTTCCGCTCTGCCGCCGAGCACCTGAAGGAGCACGTCGTGCCCGGCCTCGACGAGCTAGCCGCGAAGCACGGGGGCTCGATCCCGGCGAAGGACTGGACCGCCTTCGTGGGGGACCAGCACGTCACCGCCACGGTGAAGGGCAGCGCCGATGCGTTCCTCTTGGACCTCCTCGCGCGGACCAGCGGAACCGTGACGGCCGACGAAGTCACCCAGGTGCGGGCGTCCTTCGAGCGCGAAGCCACCGCGCGCGCCGAGGGCTTCGCCCACGCCGATGCCCACTTCGGTGTCGACGAGGGTGTCTTCGTGGATCCGGACGACGCCTCGGTCCTCGTGGTCGAGCTGTTGGCTCCCACGCCGTACTTCCTGGAGCTCACGGCGTTCTATCCGGCGTACCCCGTGCCCCCGCACGTGGTCGAGGATCACGAAGACGACTGGTTCCTGCCCGACAAGATCGTCGGCAACGGTCCCTACGTGCTCACGGAGTGGCGCGTCAACGAGCGCATCCGCATCGAGAAGAGCGCCACGTACTGGGGCCGTGACGACGTGGCCCTGGACGTCATCGACGCCCTGCCGATCGCCGACGCCACCGCATCGATGAACCTGTTCCTCACGAAGGACGTGGACTGGGCGCCGGGCCCGCCGCTCGACCTCGTGCCGATCTTCCAGAAGCGGCCCGAGTTCCGATCGGCGCCGGGCATGATCGTCTACTACTACCGCCTCAACTGCACCCATCCGGTGCTGAAGAACCCCGACGTGCGGCGCGCCATCGGCTTGGCCATCGACCGGCAGGCCATCGTCGACAAGGTGCTCAAGGGCGGCCAGCTGCCCGCTGTCCGCATCGTGCCACCCGGCTTGCCCGGGTACGACCCGCCGGAGAGCAAGCTCGGGTTCGACGTCGAGGAAGCGCGCCGTCTGCTGGCGAGTGCGGGGTATCCGAAGGGCGAGGGCATCGGCAAGCTGCGCCTGCTCTACAACACGAACGAGTCGCACAAGGTCCTCGCGGAGGTGGTCAGCGACCAGCTGCGACGCAACCTGGGACTCGACGTGTTGCCGCTCAACAAGGAGTGGCAGACGTACCAGGCCGACACCTTGGCGCTGGACTACGAGATCGCACGGGCCGGGTGGATCGGGGACTACCTCGATCCCAACACGTTCCTCGACATGTGGGTCACCAACGGGGGCAACAACCAGACGGGCTGGTCCGATCCCCGCTACGACCGGCTCATCCGGCGTGCTGCGGACGTCGGCAAGGCGCTCGAGACCTTCGAGGACTGGGTGGGGGACCTGAAGGAGCCCGACCGCGCCCGCGAGCTGGCCGCGGCCGTCGCAAGCGCCGCCGATCCCGATGCGCGCCGCGAGGCCGGCGAGACGCTTCGCCTGCACCTCTTCCGGGAGGCGGAGGCGCTTCTCTTCCAGGACGGCTACCCGATCATCCCCATCTACTACTACGTCACGCAGAGCCTCGTGCAGCCCTGGGTCGAAGGCTGGTACAGCGAGCTCGAGCTCCCGGACGGGTCGAAGGGCGCCAACTTGCAGGACATCCATCCGCTTCGAGGCATCCGGGTGACCGGCGGCCCTCGGGCACGCTAGGGAGGATCGCGTGGTCCGCTGGATCCTCGGTATCGCGTTCTTGCTGGTCGTGGGCCTGTTCGTGGGGCTCAACACCGAGGCTGCCGGTGGGGCAACGGCCCTGGCGGTCGTGGGGGGGCTCGTCTTCATCGCGGCCACCGCGTGGTACCCCCCCGCCTTCGTGCGCGTGCTCGGGTCGGCCTACTTCGCCGTCCTGCTGTACCTGCTCTTGCAGCACGTCGTCCCCGGGGCGCTTGGAGGCGTGGTCACGGCGGCCGTCCTGTCTGCCGCGGTCGGCCTCGTGGCGTGGCGTTACGCGCCGCTCTTGGCCCATCGCAAGTTCTGCTTCATGGTCCCGAGCATGGTCTTCCTGATCTACGTGACCACCCTGCTCATGTACCAGGCGCCTGGAAGTCCCTTTGCCAGCGAGAAGCAGGCCAGCGCCAACGTGCTCGAAGCCAAGGCCAGCAAGTTCAAGGTCTACCCGAACGCCAACGAGTTCTTCGTCGGCTACATGCACGACCTGATCGTCGATGGCTCGCTCGGCCTGTCCGTCAAGAGCCAGGGCCGAACGGTCAACCAGCTGCTCCAGCCGGCGTTCCCGGTGAGCGCCACGCTGGGCCTGCTCGCGATCTCGCTGGCCGTGGGCATCGGCCTCTTCCTCGGCGTACGGGCGGGCCTCAAGCCCAACTCGCTCGCCGACTACTCGAGCATGGCCCTGGCGCTCGTGGGCATCTCCCTTCCGAACTTCGTGATCGGCGCGCTGCTGCTCATCCTGTTCGCGCTGAAGCTCGGCTGGTTCCCCGTTGCCGGATGGGGCACGCTCGGCCACTTGGTGCTTCCGGCGCTGACACTGGCCTTGCCCTATGCGGCCTACATCGCGCGGCTGGCGCGCGGCGGAACCATCGAGGTGATGCGTCAGGACTACATCCGCACGGCGCGGGCCAAGGGCCTGCCCGAGCGCGTGGTGGTCTTGAAGCACGCGCTCAAGGGGGCCATCCTGCCCGTGGTCTCGTTCCTGGGCCCGGCGGTCGCCGGCATCATGACGGGTTCGTTCGTCGTGGAGCAGCTCTTCGGCATCCCCGGCATGGGCCGCTGGTTCGTCACGGGTGCTACCGATCGTGACTACAGCGTGGTGCTCGGCACGGCGCTGATCTACTTCACGATGATCACGATGTTCAACATGTTCGTCGACCTGGCGTACGCCTGGCTCGACCCGCGCACGCGCACGGAGGCGGAATGAGCGGCTCGCAACCGGCTCCTGCCGCCCCCGTGATGGGCCGCAGCCTCTGGAGCGACGCGTGGCGTCGGCTCCGGCGCAACCGCATGGCCCTCCTGGGCGCCGTCGTCCTGGTGCTGATGGCGCTCGCGTGCGGCCTGCTGCCCGCCATCTTCGGACTGGATCCCGAGGCGACGCACCTCGAGGTCGTCAACAAGGCTCCCCTCTCCCAAGAGGGAGTGGGTGTCTTCGGTACCGACGGTGCAGGGCGGAGCTACGTAGCTCGCGTGTTGGTGGGTGGCGGCTACTCCCTGCTCGTCGGCCTCGTGGCCACGCTCGTGTCCGTCCTGATCGGAACGACCGTGGGCGCCATCGCGGGCTACGTGGGCGGGCGCGTCGACGAGGTCATCATGGCCTTCGTCGACATCCTGTACGCCATCCCCTACATGTTCCTGGTGATCCTCGTGCTCATCGTGGTCGGCGAGGAGTACCGGGGAAACCCGATCCCCATCTTCGCGGCCTTGGGCATGGTGCAGTGGCTCACGATGGCGCGCATCGTCCGCGGCCAGGTGCTGTCGCTACGCAACCAGGAGTTCGTCGACGCCGCCCGCGCCTTGGGCGCCAGCGACGCGCGCATCATCGTCCGGCACATCCTGCCCAACATCCTGGGCGTCGTGATCGTGTACGCCACGCTGACCGTGCCCGCCGTGATCATCCTCGAGTCCTTCCTCTCGTTCCTCGGGCTGGGCTTGCAGCTGTCGTGGGGCGCCCTCGTCTCGGAGGGGGTCAAGGTCGTCAACCCCATCGAGAGCCAGTGGTGGCTGCTGTTCTGGCCGTCGCTGTTCCTGGCCGTGACGCTGTTCAGCCTCAACTTCCTGGGCGACGGCTTGCGCGACGCCCTGGATCCCAAGGGTCGCCGCTGACAAGCCGCACCGCGCCCGGAGCCACCCGATGAGCATGTCCCCCGAGCCCATCCACACCGAGCGAGCCCCCGCGGCCATCGGGCCCTACCGGCAGGCGGTGGCGTACGGCGATCTCGTCTTCACGGCGGGGCAGGTGGCGCTGGACCCGGCCACGGGCGAGATGGTGGGGGGTGGTGACGTCGGTCGAGAGACGGAGCAGGTCTTGCGCAACCTGCGCGCCGTCTTGGAGGCGGCGGGCTCGCACATGGCGCGCGTACTCCGCTGCGAGGTCTATCTGGCCGACCTGTCCGACTTCGCGCGCATGAACGAGGTCTACGGCCGCCACTTCGGCGACGCGCCGCCCGCCCGTGTCACCGTCGAGGTCGCCCGCCTGCCCAAGGACGCCCGCGTCGAGATCAGCGCCGTCGCCGCCCGCCGCTAGGCGGAGGCAGGTAGGGCTTGTAGGCTCCGAGCGTCGGTTCGTCACCGACGCGGAGCCACGTCGCGATGCCGCCTCCCCCCTCAGGCAGCCCCGCCCTGGACATCGTCCTCTTCGACATCGACGACACGCTGTACAGCACCACGGTGTTCAGCGAGCGTGCCCGTCGCGCCGCCATCCGGGCCATGATCGAGCGCGGCCTCCTCGTCGAGGAGGAAGAGGGCATGACCGAGCTCGGCGAGGTCGTGGCCGAGTTCTCCAGCAACTACGGCAACCACTTCGAGCGGCTCCTGGACCGCCTGGGGCCGGAGCGCTACCCCAAGCGCAACCCCGCCGTGCTCGTGGCCGCGGGCGTGGTGGCGTACCACAGCACCAAGCGCGACGGCCTCGAGATGCTTCCCGACGTCCAGAGCGTGCTCCTGCGCCTCTACAGCGCCCGCGTGCGCCTGGGCGTCGTCTCGGCGGGGTTGCACGTGAAGCAGGCCGAGAAGCTCGTCCGGCTGGACGCGGTCCAGTACTTCGACCCCACGGCCATCTTCTTCACGGACCAGATGGGGATCAGCAAGCCCAACCCCAAGCTGTTCCTGAAGGCCTGCAAGGCCGCCGGCGTGCCGCCCGCCCGCGCGCTCTACGTGGGCGACCGCCCGACCCACGACGTGGCCCCTGCGGCCGCCGCGGGCCTCAAGACCGTGCTCTACACCGGCGCTTCCGGGAAGTACTGCGGCAAGGACGTCGACGTCCGCCCCGACCACGCCATGGCCGACATGCGCGAGCTGGTGCCCACTCTCCGACACACCTACTCCCTCGATGTGTAGGTTCGTTCGTTGCGTTGGGTGCGGGGGGGCGGCTCGTCAGATGCTCGGTCCCGCACCGCCATCGGCTCCTCGAGTGAACAGACCACGAGTCGTCGCCGATGGCGGCGCGCTACCGTCGCCCTGACGACCCGGATTGCGGAGTGAGTGGCCTGAGGCCCGCCGGCGTGCGTCGCTGGCAGCGCGAGACGGGACAACCGCGAAGGGGCTGGGGTGCTGCGCACCCCAGGGGAGCAGGCGCGCGGAGGTGTCTGATCCGGCGCAGCGGAGCTTCAGCGACGCGGGGCGCCGGGTCTGACACCGCAGAGCGTCGTACGCCGACGGGCAGGCTTCGTTTCCGCCGCAAGCAGGGGATCGCTCGAGCTGCGCCCGCCTCTCGGCGGAGCCAGACCCCGCGCCCCGCGTTGCCGCTCGCGCGGCGCCGCTGCGCGGGATCAGGCACCCGCCGCTCGCCAAAAACGACGCGAGCGCAGCTTTGCAGCTGCGCTCGCGGGAAACCCCGTGGGGGGGTGAGATCAGCGAAGGCCCATCAGGGTGTCTTCCTGCTCGCGCAGGTCGGTGATGGTCGCCTTCACGATGATCATGAGGTGGCTGACCTCGTCGCTGCGGCCCTTGCGGCTGAACAGGAAGCTCAGCAGGGGCAGCTTGCCGAGGAACGGCGTCTCGCTGCTCTGGTCGACCGTGCGGATCTCCTTCAGGCCACCGATCAGGATCGTGCCCTGGTCCGGCAGGCGGACCGTGGTGCGAGCCTGCTGCAGGCGCAGCTCGGGGAGACCGATCGTGACCGGCGCGAACGACGAACCCAGGAAGGTCGTGAACGTGCCGATCGGGCGACGCAGGCGAGCAACTGTCGGCTGCAGCTCGAGCGTGATGTAGCGGCGGTCGTTGCTGACCGTCGGGCGCACGTCGAGCGTAAGGCCGTCCTGGATGATGCCCACGATCGGGTCCGCGATGAACGAGGTCTGGGCGACCTCGACGTCGAAGTCCTGGATGTAGGACACCTGGTTGACCATCGTCAGGTTGGCGCGCTGCGTGTTGTAGACGGTCACGATGGGGGCGGAGAGCGTGCGCGAGCTCAGCGACTTCTCCGTGGCGCGGATGATCATGCTGACCTGGCTGCCGTCGAGGTAGCCGAGCGTGAGGCTCGCACCACCGGTGGCCGACAGGACCGTGCCGAGCGGGTTGTCGAAGATGTTCTCCGTACGGACGCGGTAGTCACCCTGACGGCCGTCGTTGAAGAACGCGCCCGCCGAGGGGCTCAGAGCGGCTGCCGCCGCGCCACCCACGCCCGAGTTGTCGAAACCGGCCGACGCGTTGTCGTCCAGACCGTTGGTGACGTTGTCGAGGTTGACGAGGTCACCCGGGGTGCGCTCACCGAGACCGCGGAAGTCCACGCCGATGTCGCGCAGGAAGTTCTCGCTGACCTCGAGGAAGCGCGACTCGACCGTCACGACGATGCCCGCGAAGCCGCGGAGGTCGTCGAGGAAGCGGGCGACCTGGGCCTGCACCTCGGGGGTGGCCTTGACGACCAGCGTGCGCTCGCCGTTGGCGTTGATGTCACCCGTGCCCTCTTCCCAGAAGCTGGGAGCGACGGCGCCCTTGATGAGCTCGATCAGCTCGTCGGCCGAGCCGTACGGACGCACGGGCTCTTCCGCCTCGCTACCGAAGAGCGGCTGCTCCTCGTCGGAGACGTCATCGGGGCCCACGAGGCGAATCGTGGGGGGGATGAAGTTGGTGAGACCGGCAGTGAGGTCCGCCACGGGGTGGATCTGCACGACGAGGTTCTGGGTCAAGTACTCCTTCTTCGTGAAGAGGATGACGTTGCCCTTGGTGGTCCAGACGACACCGTCGTCGCCGCCCTGTGCCTGCAGCATGTTGAGCACGGTGCTGAGCTGGGCGTCGTTGAGGACGAGGTTGTTGACCAGGCGGTCGTTGAGGTCGCCCTGGACGCGGCCGTCGATGACGATGTTGAAGCCGGTCTGGACCTGCAGGGACTTGACGACCTGCGGGAAGTCCTGCTCCTGCACGTTGACGCTGACGGTCGTGCTCTCGACCTTCTGGCGCAGAGCGACGGCCTCGGGGTCTTCGACGACGTCACCGAAGGTCGGACGCGAGGAAGCGCGCACCTTCGTGATGCTGTCCCAGAAGGAGCGGCTGGGCCACTTGAGGATCTTGTCCTGGGGCACGCGCGTCATCTGGATGTCGTCGTACCACTCGCGGAACTTGATCTTCTCGTCGCGCAGGTACTGCAGCTGGCGCTTGTCGTGCATGGCGCGACGGGAGGCAAGCTGGAGCTCGCGGGCCTTCGTGTTGTCGGGCTGGGCCTCGAGGATCTGCTCGGCGTAGGAGGCGGCCAGGTCGAACTGGTTGCGCTCGTAGGCCTCGATGCCGGCGCCCATCCACTTGGCGAGGCGCTCCATCTCCTGGATGAGGCGCTGCTCTTCCTCGCGGGCGAGCTCGGTCAGGCCCTCTTCCATGGCCTCGCGGCGACGGACCTTGATGGCGTCGTTCTGCAGGGTGCGCGCCTGGCGCAGGCCGTCCTCGGCCTCCTTGCGGATGTTGCCCCAGTCCACCTGGTAGGGGGACGTGTTGATGATGAACAGGGCGTCCTCGAACGCCTCGATGGCGCTGTCGAACCGGTCGTTGTCCAGGTGCATGCGGCCCTGACCGGTGAGCTTGGCGGCCTTCGTGCGCTGCTCGTCGATGCGGATCTTGGTGAGCAACGCGCGCTCATCGGCGTACGTGCCGGCCGTCGCGCCACGGTGACCGAGCGCGGCCTGCGTCTCACGCAGCATCTGGCGGGCGTCGGCGTTGGTCGGATCCAGGTCGAGCACGTCGTTGAGCGTGGCCTGCGCCGCGGCGAAGTCGCCACCGCGCATCTGGCCGCGCGCCGTCTCGAGCTTCTGACCGACGAGGAAGCGGCGACGATCGGCAACCACGGCCTCGCGCATCTCGACGGGAGCGGGCTCGCCGGGGAGGGCCTCTTCGACGACGTCAACGGCGTCTTCGACGGCTTCCTCGACCTCTTCCACGATCTCGTCGGCGGCGGGGGCGTCGTCGTCCTCCGGCATCGCGAAGCCGGGCTCGGGGAAGCCCGCGATCACCGGGTTGGTGATGGACGCGCTGATGTGCGACGGGACGTAGACCATCCCGGCTGCACGAACAGCGGTCGGCTCGACGACGGCGTTCACCGGACCTGCGGGCGGCAAGTCATCGGATGCACTTCCGCTCAAACCAGTGCCGCTCAAGGCACTGCCGAACGCTCCGGTGTTCGCGACCACGCTGCCGTGGCAGGCGGTAAGCGCCAACGCGGCGACCGCTGCGACTCCAAGAAGGCCATGCACGCGCTTCATGGACGACTCGCTCCTCTCGAGGAACCGCTGCGCACGTCGTGCGGACGGTTCCGAACTGCCTCTCTGCCTCGCTCGGACCTGACCCGAGGGACGGGTCCGAGTGCCTGTCGAAGGGGCCGTCAAAGGCCCACGGCGTGCTCCCACACGCGCGCGAACCCGGCCGTGAAGCGGCATGCCGCCCACGGCCGACGGAACTTCCGTGGCGGACCCGCTCCCGATCGGGATCGGGCCCCCTCCCTACGGGCGTCCAAGACACTCGGAGGCGGTCATCGCCGTGTCATCGGAACGCGGCGGAGCCTCGATTTCCAAGCCTCGCCGGGCCCCTGCGTCCGGCCGCTGTCACCGTTCTGCAGCGGCGCCGCAGGCGCGCTCGAGCAGGCGCTGCTCGGAGGGGCGGTGGCAGGCCTCGCGAGCCCTGGCACAGGCCTCCTCGCGGGCCCGGAGCGCCTCGTCACCGGGCACGTCCGCGAGGAGCCCGGCTCGCAGCAGGTGCAGCCGGCAGTCCTCGTGGCCGAGGGCGGCCTCGAGTCGATCGAGCAGGGCCAGGCCCGCGCGCGCGCCCGCTTCGAGGCCACCGGCCACCCGGGCCCGGCCGGCCTCGGAGTCCACGGCCACCAAGATGGTGCCGACCCCACCCCGGCCGAGGCGGAGCGCCGCGAGGGCCGCCTCCCGAGATGCCTCCCAAAGACCCTCGTCGTCGCCCCGCGAACGCGCCAGGGTGGCCAAGATCCGGGCTCTCAAGAAGGGGATCTCCGGGTTGCGATCGTCCTGGGTGGCCAGCCTCGAGAGCTCGGCCAGTCCGCCACGAAGCGCCTCGGTCGTTGCCCGCGGGCTGGCGGTGGCGCCCTTCACCGCATCCAAGCGATCGTGGTTGGCGATCCGCTCGTAGGGATCGGGGAGCTGGGCATTGGCCTCCGGAGCCAAGAAGCTTGCGGCTCCGCCGTCGCCCCCGTAGTAGCCCGGAGCTGATCCACCCGAGCGCGCGGACCCGTCATCCATACCCTTGTATCGTGCAATGATCGCAGCTGCCTCGGTGCTCGCGTGAGCGAGGGGAGCGGCTGTCGAGGAGGTGCCGGCCGCCCGCGCGACGCCGTGCCACCGTGAGGCTCCCGCCTCGATCTGGAGGCCGTCGGCATCGGCGAGGCCGGCGAGCTGCGCCCAGCCGTAGAGCTGGTGCGCATACAGGCTCTCGCTCACGAGTCGCCCGGCCGGTGGCGGGGCACCTCGCACGTCGTGGCCGTGAAATGGCGTCGACGGTGCGGGCCAGTCGATGGCTGCGAGGCGGGCGAGCGTGGGGGCCACGTCCTCGAGGCGCACCTCGCGGTCGTCGAGGCCCGCTGCCACGCCTGGTGCGCGCAGGAGGAACGGCACCTCGAGTGTCGCGTCCGACAGCAGCAGCCCGTGACTGCTCTCGCCGAGCTCGCCGAGGGCCTCGCCGTGATCTGCGACCAGCAGGACGACCGCATCGCCGCGGCCTCGCGCTTGGAGGCCGTCGAGCAGGGAGCCGATGATGCGATCGACGTGCGCCACGCCGCCGAGGTACGTGCCGTCCTCTGCGTAGGGCGCGTGCGGCTCGAAGAGGTGGACCCAGAGAAACGCCTTGCCGCCTTCCGGCAGCCGGCCCACCCAGTCGAGCGCCCGATCGACGGTGCGCTCGCCCGCCCGCTCGCGAACGCTGTAGCCCGCAGGGTCGTCGAGCCCTTCGTCGTCGTACGTGTCGAAACCCTGGTCCAGCCCGTAGGCCTTGGCCAGCACGGCGGCGCTCACGAACGCGCCCGTGTGCCAGCCCGTGGCCTGCAACCTCTCCGCCAGCAGGGGGAAGGCCCGCTCGCCTGCCGCGGGGATCGGTGCGGCTGCGTTGGTGCGCACGCCCGTGAGCGGCGGCGGTGTGCCCGTGAGCATGCACGTGTGCGACGGAAGCGTCAGCGGGACCGGGGCGCGCGCGTTCGTGAAGCGCACGGCTTGGGCGGCGAGCGCGTCGATGCGTGGCGTCACGCGGGGCGCCGCCCCCTCGGTGTACGAGCCGACGTGCCGTCGCCCCAACGTGTCGGGCGTCAGCAGCACGATCGTGCGCACGCCGTCTGCGGAAGCGTCAGGATCGCCGCAGCCCGACCCGAGCAAGAGGCCCACGGCGAACACCAGCCCGGCGCCCACCGACAGGAGGAAGCGTGCCCTGCGCATGGCCCCACGGTACGCCCGCGGGTGCGCACGCGCGTGGATCGGCCCGTGGCGCCGGCGACGCCACGGGCCGCGGACCGGCGTCAGCGCATGGCGCCGCCGGCCAGGGGTGACAAGGCTCCCTCGAAGCGCACGTCGTGGAAGCCCGCTTGGAGCAGCACGTCCAGGATGCGCATCACGTCGCCGTGGGGGACGTAGCCGCCGCTAGGCGGTGGGGCCACGATCTCGGCCAGCAGCTTGGAACGGTCGGGGGAGGCCGCGGCTCGCCCGCGTACCGCCACGCCGAGCTGGGCCAGCACGGCGTCGAAGACGTTCCTGCGCTCGACGGACTCCTCCGCATACGAGCTCCAGCCTGTCGGCAGGTGCAGCTCGTGGGAGCTGTCCACGCGGATCACGGTGAGCTGGGTCTCGGGCGGTCCGTCCAGGCCGCGGCGGAACACCTTCAGCTTGAGCTTCTCGGAGTCCGGCGGCGTTACCGCGATCGTGTCGATGCCCTCCGTCTTGGGCAGGGTGGAGTCGATCTGGCGATCGATCTCCTTGAACTTGAGCTGCAGCATGAAGAACACGATCAGCTGGAACACGATGTCGATCATCGGGGTCATGTTGAGCTCGAGGTCACCGTCATCGGTGCGACCTCCGGGACCTGCCCGGAGGGCAGCGTCCTTCGATACGAGAGCCATGGTCGTCCTTCCGGGTCGGAACAGGACCACGTCTGCCGGCCGGTGGGACCGAAGCCGAGCAGGGCGTCGCGGGGCTCGAACGGGGTGCGCTCGCGACGGCCCCAGTCTACTGCTGGGTGTCATCACGGACCAGCGACCTCTTGCGCGGCTCAGGGCCAGGCCGGCGGCGTGGCAAAACGCAAGCGGCCCCCGGCGAAGCATCGCCGGGGGCCGTCAGGTCGCGCGGTTCGCGAGACGCCGGGAGGTTAGCCCTCGCCGCCACCCATGGCGGCGGCCCGCTCTGCGTTGGTGAGCGGCGCGGCAGCGCCCTCGAAGACCACGTCGGTGAGGCCAGTAACCAGGAACACGTCGAGCATGCGCATGATGTCACCGTGGGGGACGAAGCCACCCTTGGGCGGCGGCGCCACGATCTCGCCCTTGACGAGGCTCTTGTCCGGCTGCGCGTTCCACTTGGACTTCACGACGGCCTCGATCTTGGCGATCGTCGCGTCGTACTCGTTCTGGCGGTCCTTGGGCTCGTCGTTGTAGCCCTTCCAGGCCTTCGGCAGCTGGAACTCGTGCGTGTTGTCGATCTTGACGAGCGTGTACTGCTCGGTCTCGGCCTTGTCGAACTCGCGACGGAAGACCTTGATCTTGATCTTCTGGAAGTCCGGCGGCTGCGTCGGGGTGGCGGCCAAGCCGCGATCCTTCGGCAGGTTGCTGTCGATCTGGCGATCGATCTCCTTGAACTTGAGCTGGAGCATGAAGAAGATGATGAGCTGGAACACGATGTCGATCATCGGCGTCATGTTCATCTCGGTGTCTTCGGCCTTGGGGACTTGCACAGCCATCAGGCACCTCCCGCCGGCGCGTCCGCTTCCTTCATGTTGGGCGGACGCTTCACGCTGAACTGCAGCCGGTAGATCTTGATGGAGGGGTCGGCCGCCACCTGCATGATCCACTGGACGTACTTCCAGTGGGCGGCGCGGTCGGCGTGGATGAGCACCGGCACCTTGCAGGCGCCATCGGGTTCGTAGACTTCTTCGCCCGCTGCGCGTCGCTCTTCGACGAAGTTCTTGAGCAAGCGCTTGAGGTCCTGGACGGCGCGATCCTGCTCGACCGGGTTCTCCTTGGAGAGGTCGTAGCGCTGCTTGCGGATCTCGACGACACCACCAGCCTCGAGGTTGATGATGAAGCGCTTGTGATCGGGGTCGCGGTCCTTGTTCTCCTCACCTTGCGTCGCGAAGGGCAGCGACACGGGGAGGAACTCCTTGGTCGTCAAGTCGATCGTCAACATGAAGAACACGACCAACAGGAAGGTCATGTCGATCATGGGCGTCATGTTCATCTTGACTTCTTCAGTCTCGGGAAGATTTCGTCGGCTCATGGGCTGATCCCGGGGTCGGACGTCAGAGGTCGTGGGGGAGAAGGTCAGGGACGCCGGGCTTCAAGCGGGTCGGCGTCCCGGTTCCCAGGGTAGGCGGCCGAGCGGGGGGCGGTGCGCGCCGCCCCCGATCGGTCTCCCGACCCCAGGCATTCGTGCCAGGGCTACTTGCCGCGGAAGCGCTCGATCATCTCCTCGAGCACGTCCGCGAAGTGGATCGAGATGCGCGTCGCCTTGTTCCGGAAGAACTGGTAGGCGGCGACCGCGGGGATGGCCACGAACAGACCGAGGAAGGTCGTCACGAGGGCGGCCGAAATACCACCGGCGAGGTCGGCCGGGCCCAGGTTGGCGCCCTTTTCCACGATCACGTTGAAGGCCTCGATCATGCCGTACACCGTGCCGAACAGACCGAGCATGGGGGCCACGTTCGACAGGAAGAGCATCCAGCCGATCTTCTGCTGGAGCTTGACGGCCTCGATGCTGGCCGTGGCCTCGACGCTCTCCTTCACCGCGAGGTAGCCCTCGTTGATGCGGGGAAGGCCAGCGGCCAAGCTTCGCGTCACGAAGTTGGGCTCGGACTCACAGAGCTCGAGAGCTTCCTGGTAGTCGTCCTCTTCGAGCAGGGCCTCGACCTCGTCGATGATCTCCGGCGGGCAGATCTTGTCGGCGCGGACGTTGACCGAGTACTCGATGATCAGGGCGACCGTGGCGACCGAGAGCAGGATGATCACCCACCCGATCGCGCCGCCGTCCATGATCACGGACTCCATGAAGCTCTTGGCGTGCGCGTCGGGGGCGATGGCGACGGCGGCCAGCAGCAGCAAGCCGATCACGACGAAGAAGTTGGTCTTGGACATGGCGTGAGTGCACTCCGAGGCTGGGCGCGACCTTCCACAAGGTGCCGGCGGCCGGTTGGGGAAGCGGGCAGGGTACATCCCGCCAGCCTCCGTCGCCACACCGGGCACGGGCCTTGGGTCGGTCGGTTCCGGGCGTCGCGGGGGCGATCTTCCCGGCCGGGGTTTCGGGATCCGAGGGGCTGGTCGGGGGTTCTCGCCGGGCGCCCCTCCTTTGCGCCGGGAGATCCCTGTCCGGAGGCCGCGGCCGCTGGCCGCTGGCCTCCGGTGGAGGTGGGTGGGCGCCTACTTCTGCGCCCAGGGCGTGGACCGGTAGCGGGACTTGAGCACGCGGACGGCCTCGTCGCGCTGCGCCTTGAAGCGGTCGCGCTCGGACGTCTGGTTGCGCTTGTCCGCGGCCTCGGCGGCCTTGTCCGCCGACTTGGCCAGGTAGTAGAGCGCGCGGGCGGTCTGGTCACGATCGGCGAAGTGCTTCACCGTGACCTCCTTGAAGGCCAGGATCGCCTCCTCGTAGCGCTTCTCTTCCAGGTACGCCAAGCCCTTGCCGTTGAGCCCGACCGCCTGGATCTCCGCCATGCGCGCACCGGCCAGCAGGGCTCGGAGCGCCTGCTCGGAGAGCTTGGAGGCGTACTTGTCCTGCAGCGTGGAAGGCTCGCCGGCTTCGATGTAGGAGCGCAGCGAGGCGAAGGCGGCGCCGCCGACCTTCTCGGCCTGCAGCAGCTTGGCCGAGGCCACGCGCAGTCGAGCCAAGCTGTAGAGCTGGCCATACGTGCGCATCGTGCAGGGGCTCGTCTCCTTCTCGAGACGGATGAGCATCGTCGCCGCGACGCGGTCGAAGGTCGACGTGGCGTCCTTGCCCTGGCTCTCCAGGATGACGCCTTCGCCGACCATGCCCTCGTAGAGCCACTTCGGGTCGAGCGGGACCTGGCCTGCCGCGTCCTCGAGCGCCTTGAACGCGGCCTTGGCCTTGTCGACGTCACCCGTGCCCAACAACGCGTGGGCGTGGATGCGCATGGCTTCGGGGTACCAGCGGCTGTTGCCGCCCTCGAAGCGGGCAAGGAAGCCACCCGTGGAGCGCTTCTCCTTGTCCTTGCCCTCGCCGACGGGCGGCAGGGGGCGGTCCTCGAGCGCCATCAGCACCTGGTCGTAGAGCTTGGCGTCGTTGCCGGCCTGGGCCAGCTGGAACAGCGCCATGACGTAGCCGATGTGGGCGTACTCGCTGGTCCAGACGGGACGCGACCTGCGGCCGGGCGGGTCGCTCTCCGTGAACGGCGTGTACGTCGGCGCCCCGGTGCCGGCGTCGATCTTCTGGCCACCGCCCGCGATGTTCTGGAACTGGGTCATCGCGTCGCGGAAGTTGCCGCGAGCCAGGTCGCCGAAGGCGCTGTCCACCAAGCGCGCTTCGCGCGCCGGCTCCTTGCGGACGACCTTGACGACGTCGCGGGCGGCGACGGACTGCTCGGGCCCACGGGCACGCGTGCGGTACTTCACCTCCGCCCACGTCTCGCTCGTGATCTCTTCCACGGGCATGACGCGGGTCGCACACGTCTCCGGGTCGATCACGTGGATCTCGTCGGCCTGCGCCGGCGTGCCGGCCAGCGCCAGCGAAGCGACCAGGGCCGTCAGCGACAGCACCTTGAAGAAGGGGATGCGGGACATGTGGATCTCCACCAAGCTCGTCCTGTCAGCGGCCATGGTCAGTTGCCAGCACCCGACGGCGCGTTCGGGTCCTCCGGCGCGTCCTGGTCCTTGACCGGCTCACCACCGGCGCCGAACACCTTGAGCTCGCCGCGCTTCAGGATGAGGTTGAGGCGCGGCAAGTCCGCCCGGGTGCGGAGGCTGTCGATGCGCTCCTGGAGCGCGTTCAGCTCGTCGAGCGTCTGCGGACGCTCGGGCGCCCCCAGCTGCGGGTACGAGCTCTGCAGGCTGGTGAGGAAGGTGCTGGCGCCGTTGATGACCGCCTTGGTGCGATCCGACCCCTGCTCCTGCGTCCAGAGGGCGTCGGCGTAGGCGATGCGTGCGCGCAGCGCGAGCACCGTCGCGAGCCACCAGTCCTCGGACTCCTCCTCGTAGATCATGCGGCTGTTGCCGCGCACGAGGCTGTCGGCCAGCTGCACGGCCTTGGGCGCGTCATCGGCGTTGCCCGACTCGCTGAAGACCCAAGCCAACGCGAGGCGGAAGTCCTTGCTGGGGTTGGCGTAGGTTGCCCAGAAGACCTGGTTGAACCCGGCCGCCTTCTTGAGGCTGCCCGCCAGCTGCGCCAGCTGGTTGTCCTTGTAGACGTTGGCCACGTACTGCTGGAACGTCTTGATGCCCTGGTCGTGGCGGTTGCGATCGCCTTCGCGCTCGAACGCCAGGACCGGCGGGCCCGCGGGCGTACCCATGTCCCGCACGGCGGCCTTGAGCTCGGCGACCGAGGACACGACCGGCAGCAGGAACCACGGGCGCGAGCGGTCGGCCGGCGACGTCCACTGGTAGGCGACCAGCTCGTTCTTGAGCAGCGCCACCATGATGGGGTTGTTCTCCGGCAGCTGCGCCATGGAGGCCTGCAGACGCTCGCGAGCCTGCTCGACGAGCTGCGAGCGGACCTTCGCGTCCTTCGTGGCCACGGCCAGGCGGTAGTAGATGCTGCCCAGCTCGCCCATGGCCTCTTGCTTCTGCTCACCCTTGGCGTCGGCGCGCCCGAGGTAGCTCTCGTAGAGCTCGCGGGCGCGGGACCAGTTCTCCTCGACGTCGGGACGCAGCAGGGCGGCGCGGCGGTACAGGTCCGCGAAGACGCGCACGTTGTCGGTGGGGGTGGGGCTGTTGCCCTCCTGCTGGGCGTGCCACAGCTCGTAGTAGAACTCGGCCGCGCGGCGGCGAGGCTCGTAGAGCTCTTCGCGACCCTTGTTGATGTCGGCCTGGATCTCCTCGCGCCGCGTGGTGATGCTGGTCATCTGCTTGTTGAACTCTTCGAGCTCCGGCTCGAGGCGCTTGATGGTGGACTCCAGCCCGGCAGCCTTCTCGCGATCCTCCTTGATCTCGGTCTCGCTGATCTTGAGGACGCGGAGCGGGTCGTCGCCCTTGGCCTTCACGTCGTCGTAGGCCTTGATCTTGGTCTTGAGCTTGATCAGCTCCTGCTCGGCCGCGTTGCGCGCACCAGCCTTCAGGTAGTAGGTCTTCTCCGTGGTGCCGAACTCGCCCTTCAGCTTGGCGCCTTCGGCGAGCAGCGTGCGCAGGCGGTCCTCGATGCCCTTGGCCTGGTCGTTGTAGTAGCTGGCCAGACGCTGCGTGATGATCGGCAGGCGCGAGGACTCCGGCGCAACGCGCAGCAAGCGACGGAACCAGTCGATGGCGTTCTCGATGTCGTTCTTGCCGAGGTAGGCCTCGACCATGTAGGCCATCGTGCCGCTGTAGAAGGTGAAGTCGTTGGAGTCCTTCTTGGCCGTGCGCCACGCGCCATACGTGCCGTGGTAGCCGTCGAGCAGCTTGATGACCTCGTCCCACTTCTCCTGGTCGACGAGAGCACCCGCCGCCCAGAACACCAGCTCGCCCCGGGCGTCCTCACGACGCTTGCGGATCGAGTCGTGCTCGGTGACCTGCTGCTGGGCCTCGGCCGTGGCCCAGTAGGCCTCGGCCTCCTGGAACACGCGCAGCACGCCCGCCGGGTCCTTGAGCATGTTGGCGATGCGCGCCTGGTAGGCCCACGCGTCGTCCTGCTTCTGGTTCGTGGCGTCCTTGGCGACCTGCTTCAGGAGCTCGGCCGCGCGCTTGAGCTGGCGCTCGCGCTCGGCGCCCTTGGCCTTGGCGCCCTGCTGGAGCAGGTCCAACGCCTCGTTCCAGACGCCGACCTTCTCCTGCGGGTGGCCCGGGTAGTCGCCGGCGAACGCACTGCGCATCGCCTTGAAGCGCTCGTCGAGCGCGGTCGACTTGGTCTCGTCGGCCATGCGCTTCCAGCGGGCGATGGCCGCCAGGCGTAGGTTGCCGTACTCGATGAGGTTGGGGTCGTTCTCGCGGGTGGTGCGCGGAGCGACGCCGTCCTGCCAAAGCTCGTGGATGGGGTCCAGCGCTAGCGCGGCGCCCAGGTCGTCGCCCAGCGAGCTGTAGCAGCTGCTGAGGCGCTTCCAGAGGTCGACCAGCTTGTCGAGGTTCTCGCGCGTGCGCGGAAGCGCGGCCAGCGCCTGCTGGAACATGGCGATGGCATCCGCCCAGCGCTCGTCGGCCATGCGGGCGTTGCCGATGCGGATCATGATGTCCGCGTCGACGTCGAGCGAGCCCGTGGCGTTCTCGACGACCTTGGCGATCTCGCGGTTGGCCAGCGCTTCGAGCGCGGGCATGCCGCCGGCCTTGGCGAACGTGGCCGCCTCGTCGAGGACGGAGATGGCCTGGTCGTAGGACTGGCGCGCAGCGTGGAGCTTGCCCAGCTCGATCCAGGCGCGAACGCCGTTCTCCTTGAGACGCGCGTCCGGGTAGCGATCGAGCATGGGCGACACGTTGGTCACGCCCACACGCAGGTAGTTGACGCCGCCCATCTCGCGGATCTCGAGGCAGGTGCGCGCGTAGTGGAAGAAGCCGCGCGTGATGACCTCGAGGTGCTCGGGCGACTCGTTGGGCGTCTGCATGCAGGTGTCGAACCAGCTGAGCGCGGAGCGGTAGGCGGACTCGCGCTCCCCCTCCTCGCGGGCGCACTTGCCGATCTCGGCGAAGTTGAGGCCCGATATGTCCTGCGCGTAGACCGCGATGAGCGTGCCGTCGTAGTCGAAGACGAACGTCTCGAGCTCGGTCGCCGCCAGCTCCAGGGCCTTGCGAGCCGAGGACGAGCAAGAGGGCTCCACGAGGGCCTTGTAGTGCTGGCAGAGGACCCAGTTGTAGTGGGCGATCAGCTGCAAGTCGGTCGGGTTGGCGCCGTTGTAGCCCTGGCGCAGGCTGTCGAAGTGCTTGCTGGCCGACTCGACGAAGGAGCGGGCAGCGGACTGGACCTCGGCGGCGTTGGTGCCGCGCAGCTCCATCTCGTCGCCGTCGCCGAGCAGGCTGTCCTTGACGAACTGCGCGAAGCCCAGGCGCGTGGTGCCGATCTGGAGGCGCGCCTCGTTGGCGCGCGCGTGCTTGGGGTACTTGCTGACGAAGGCCTCGAGCGAGTTGCACGCGTCTTCGAACAGCTTGACGAGGTCCTTGAAGGGCACGCCGGGGCGGGCGAGCGCGCCGCGGGCCTCGTCGCTGGCCAGCCGGGCCAGGCCGTAGGCCGCGAGGTCCTTGCGCTCGTCACTGGCGCCGGGCTCCTCGAGCATGCCGCGGAGCACCTTGCGCGCGTACTCGAAGTAGGCCTTGTCGCCCGTGGCTTGACCGATGCCGGCCAGCGACTGGGCGAAGTCGAAGTCGTCCTCGCCGGCCTGGGCCGCCGGCGAGGCGACGGGCAGGGCGATGAAGAGCGCGACGAGGAGGAGCGACACGCGGCGTGTGAGGGGGCGCAGTCGCGGCAGGAAGTGGCTAGGACGCATGGGCTTCCTTTTCCGGGTCGGAAGGTGCGAGGTTCAGGAGCTACGCGCTACGCGGCGCACGGGGGCGCCTCGAGCACGGGAGTCGATGGAAACGGGCGGGCGCGGGGACGTTCGGGAACGCGGTGAGTCGTGCATGCACGCGAGCCCGGCGGGCGTCGGAGCAGCCTGTCCAGGCTGCTCGGAGGCCTTGCGACCGGACGGCAAGCGAACCTCCCGCCAGACCGGGTGCACGTGGCGGCGGAGTCTACGGATGGGCCCCGAAGGGGTCAACCGGGCGAGCCGCGCTCTTGCCCCGAAGCTCGCCTCGCGGACGTCGGGCCCGCGGTTGCGGCGAGCCCTCGCCAGGTCGAAGCGAGAACGCGGAAGCGTGCGGCGCCAAGCTCGCGGGGCGGCAACACACATGGCAGCCATCCAGTCCATCGAGGCGGCTGCGGCGCGAACATCGGGGTGAGATCGAACGCGAACGGGTACCGACAGCATACCTCCACCGGGCCCCGGGCGCACAACCCCCTTCTCGAAGCGTCCTCGCCGAGCCCACAACGAACCAGGCCCGCGGGCCACAGGGGCTCGCGGGCCTGGAAGGGTGGGGGAGAGGGGGCCTCGCGGCCCCCTCACTACCTGGAGGGCGTTGCGGCTAGCGGGCGTTGCAGCTGGTGCAGGTCGGCTTGGGCGCACGCGGGGCGCAACCGCAGTCCGGCGCGGGCGGCGGGACGTCGCACATGCCGTTCATGCAGGGGCCGCAGCCCGGGTCGATCTCGCGGATCGGGCGGTAGAAGCGCTCGGGCTCGGGCGGCAGGACCAGGTTGTCCTTCGGCTCGAGCTCCTCGAGCGGCACGATCCGCGCCGTCACGAGGATGAGCAGGTTGCGACGGTTGACGAAGTTGCCACGACGCGTGAACAGGAAGCTCAACACCGGCAGCTTCGAGAAGAAGGGCACGCCGCTGTCACGCAGGTCCTTGTCGTAGTACTTCATGCCGCCGAGCAGCAGGGTCGCACCGTCCGGCATCATGACCGTGGTGCGCACGCGCTGGATGCGCATCTCGGGCACCTGCAGCGTCACCGGGGCGCTCGGGAAGGGACCCGACGCCAAGTTGGTCGTGATGGTGGGGATGGGGCGGAGCACCTCGGCCACCGTCGGGCGCAGCTCGAGCGTCACGAAGCGACGGTCGCTGCTGACGATCGGGCGGACGTCGAGCACGACGCCTTCCTGGATCGTCTGCACCACCGGGTTCGCGATGTTCGACGCCTGGGCGATCTCGACCTCGTAGTCAGCCACGTAGCTGATCTGGTTGAGGATCGAGAGGTTGGCGCGCTGCGCGTTGTAGACGGTGAGGCGCGGGGCCGTGATCTGCTGCACGCGCTGGCTCTTCTCGACAGCGCGCATGATCACCTCGAGGCCGGTGACATCGAGGAACGACGTGCGGATCATCGTGTGCTGGTAGCTCAGGCCACCGCTGTTGGTCAGCACGTTGGCATCGCCGAAGGGCATCTCGGTGACGTCGAAGAGGTTTTCGACGCGAGCCGAGTACGCGCCGTTGGCGCCGTCGTTCCAGAAGATGCCGGCGTCGCGGTTGGAGCCCGCGTTGGCGCCCGGAAGGCTCGGCTCGTCAGCGCCGAAGCCCGTGCCGGTCTGGCGCAGGTCGTCCATGACGAGGCCCGGCAGGCCAGCCGGGTTGATCTCCGGCGGCAGGTCGGCAGCCTCGAGGCCGCGGATGTCGACGCCCACGTCACGCAGGAAGTTGTCTTCCGCCGTGAGGAAGCGGACCTCGAGGTTGACCAGGACGCCGGTGCTGGCGCGCAGCTGGCTCAGGAGCTCCTCGATCTCCGCCAGGATCTCCGGCGTGTTGCGGACGATGATGATGCCGTTCTGGGCGACGGGGGCGCTCTCGCTCCACGTCTCCTCGTTGCCGATCGTGTTCTGGATCAGCTCGACGAGGCTGTCGGGCGAGTAGATCGGCTCCGGCTCCGGGAGGTCCGGGGGCTCGGGCGGCGTGAAGTTCGACGGGACGAGGTTGAGGTCCTCGGTGGAGTAGTCGCGGATCTGGACGGCCAGGTCGCGGACGTCGAAGTAGCGGAGCTTCATCGCGCCGCGCACCTCGTCCTTGGTGAGGATGGTGACGACGCCACCGCGGGGCTGCCACCCCAGCTCGTACTGCTCCGTGATGAGGTCGAGCACGGTCGCGACGCTGACGTCGCTCACGTTGAGGTTGACGGCGATCTCCTCGCCCTTCTCCTCGATGACCTTGGGCGTCACGTAGAAGTTGAGGCCCGTGATGGTGCGCAGGTAGACGACCACGGTGTCGAGGTTGGCCTCTTCCCAGGTCAGGCCCTGCACGCGCTGCTTGGTGAGCACGCTGAGGATGGCCTGCTTGTCACCACCGTCGCCGGCGTCGATGGGGTCACCGACGGCGCGCGGCTGGCGCTGGGCGATGTCCTCGAGCCAGTTCTCGGGGAACACGACCGTGTCGACCTGGGGGAGGCTGCTCTCCTCCAAGTCCATCATGATCGACTTCCACTGGTCGGCGAACTCGCGACGGTACTCGCACTCGTTGTCGATGTGCTCGGCGTCGTGGCTCATCTCGATGATGCGCTCGGCATCGCGGTTGTTGGGGTCGGCGCGAAGGATCTGGCGCGCGAACTCACGGGCGAGGGCGAACTCGCCGCGACGGAAGGCGCGGTGCGCACCTTCGAACCACGCGCGGATGCGACCGAGGCGCTGCTCGCGGGCCTGGACCATCTCCGACTCGCGCTCGGCCTGCGCACGGCGCACGGCGTCCTGACGAGCGCGACGCTCGGAGACGCGGGCCTTGGCCTGCGCGGCGTCGATCAGGTCGCGGATGTTGTCGGCCGACGTGCCGAAGTCCGCGGTCTGGTCGTACCAGCTGATGATGGCCAGCGCCTTGTTGTAGTCGCGCACGGCCTCGTCGTAGCGCTCGGCGGCTTCGTTCTGCTGACCGCGGCGCAGGTTGTTGCGCACCTCGGTGGCAGCGCGCTCGCGCTGGACCGTGGCCACGTCGCCGCGGGAGCCGGCGTACGCACCCGCGGTGCTGGCGCGATCGAGCGACACGGACTGCCAAAGCTCGCGGGCCTCGGCGTTGGTCGGGTCGAGGTCGAGGGCCTTGGTGACCATCTCCTTCGCGCCGTCCACGTCGGCCATGCGAAGGGCTTCACGGGCCTTCTCGATGTAGGACTGCACGAGGAACGCGCGACGCTCGGCCATGGCCGCGCCACGATCCGAGATCGAAGGGGCCTCCGACGGAGCCGGGGCGGCGGTGTCTTCCGGGGCGGGAAGACCCTCGTAGACCGGAGTCTCGACGGGGAACGAGATCGCCGGGGCGATCGGGGCGGGCGCGCCCGACTCGCTCGACCAGACGACCTGGCCCACGCGGTGGTGCTGCCAGCCCGCGGGCAAGCCCTCGGTGGTCGTGCCCTCGTACACCGTCACCGGCTGCGAGACGGTCGGCAGCACGCTGGAGGGCGCGGCATAGCCCGACGGAGCCGGCGCGGGGTACTCACCCACGACGACGCGCGGCGCGCGCACCTTCGGCTGCACGCCGACGATCGGCATGCTCTCGATCGGCTGCTTCACCTTGATCGTGGGAAGCGAACCCGTCGACGGGAACGGCGCGGGAGCCTCACCCGCCGGAGGCAGGTCAACCGCCGGCATCGTGGGGGCGGGCTTCTGCTCCGGAAGTACCGCGCTCGGCGTCGGTGACGCCTGCACGTTGCTCGCGGAGGACGCGTCGTCGCCGGCGTACGCGGTCGTGGCGGGCGTAAAGCCTCCCGCAACGATCACGACGAGCGCGCCAGCGAGGATCAAGAGGACGAGGGCGCTGCGCTTCATCCTGGGTGCCATCCTTTCGGGCTCTCGCGACTATCCACATCGCGCGCGTGCCAAGGCATCCGCGCGACGTGTCCGACCCGGTCGCTTGCTTCGGGTGCGGATCTCCCTGCTGTCGGAGCGCGCGCGTGCCGACGTCCGTGGAGACGCCACCACATCCCGAGCTCCTGAATCACCTGCAACCGGTCGACTCGCACGCGGGCACACGAGGCGCACCACGCGTTCGTCGACGTCGCGACACGCCCGCCGGGTTGCTGCGTGAGCTCCTCCCGAGCTCGCGCGCCCCGTCGTTCGCGTCCCGACTCCCTCCCTGCCGAAGGTCCGGCGTGGGCAGATAGGTACGGCCGCCCTGTCACGCGGCGGTCACGTGGAACGCCGCCAAGCCCCGGATCTTGGGCTGGGCGGGCCATCGTGGGGGGGGTGCGTCGCGGCTTCGTCACGACCCCCGTCATGGGACGGTCCGCCGGGCGGTCTACCCTCTCGCCGTGCCCGCCGAGCCGTCCCCGTCGCCTCCGGCCGTCCGGACCCCGCCGACGCCCCTCGAGGAGGCCGCCGTGCTGCTGGCCTGGCTGCGCCGCAGCGGTGGGCGCTGGCTCGCGGCGGACGCCCCCGGCGCCGACGCGGGGTCGCTCGCGGCCCCGTCCCGGCCTGGCCCGGCAGCAGGGAGCCACGGCGCGCGCCCCGCCGCCCGCACGGCCCCAGGAAACACCGGAAAACAGGGCTCTCCGGGCCCGGACGTCGGCGGGGTCGCGGCGGCACGGGCGGCTTCGGCGCCGGCGATCCCCTTGCCCGAGCGGGTCGCCGCCCTGGCTCGCATGGCCGATGATGTTGCATCATGCAAGCGTTGTCGCCTGTGCGAGACGCGCACACGCACGGTCTTCGGCGTCGGCTCGCCGACGGCGCGCCTCGTCGTGGTGGGCGAGGCCCCGGGGGCCGACGAGGATCGCCAGGGCGAGCCCTTCGTCGGTCGCGCCGGCCAGCTGCTGGACCGGATGCTCGGAGCCATCGGCCTCTCGCGCGACGGGGATGACGTCTATATCTGCAACGTGCTCAAGTGCCGGCCGCCGGGCAACCGCGACCCGCACCTGGACGAAGTCGGCGCGTGCCGGGCGTTCCTCGACGAGCAGCTGCGCTTGCTCAAGCCCGAGGTCGTCCTGGCGCTGGGCGCGCCCGCCGCACGCACGGTCCTCGGTACCCACCGCGGGATCTCGAGCCTGCGCGGTCGCTTCCTCACGAGCCCGGCTGGCTGGCGCGTGATGCCTACGTGGCACCCCGCGTACTTGCTTCGCCAGCCCGATGCCAAGCGCGAGGCCTGGGCCGACCTGCAGAAGGTGGCGGCGGCTCTCGGCCTGTCGATCCCGCCACGCGCGTGACCGCACCCGGCAGGGCGGCGCCCCGACGGATGACCGCCGAATGACGGGACCCCCGGTATCCCAGCCGCGATGACACGAGCCGTCGATGCCCCGCCCGATGCCAGCGTCCCCCGTGGCCTGGAGCTGTGGGCGGCCTTGGTCGCCGTGGGTGTGCAAGCGGGCCTCGTAGCCGGTGGCGCGTGGAGCGGCACACCCGCAACGCCCGTGCACGCGTCTGCCGACACCGGACTCGGTCCGCTGGGCGCGCTGCTCCTGCGCATGGACGGCGGGCTCGCACCGACGCTGCTCGTGCTGCGACGCTTGCTCGTGCACGGTCTCCTCGTCGTCGTTGCAGCGCGCGCGCTTTGTCCTCGCTGGACCCTTGGCTCGTCGACGGTGCTGGCGGCCGCCCTCGGCGCCCTGCCGCTGTTCGTGACGCAGATCGCCGGGCCGTACGGCGACGCGCCCGTCGTCGCGACGACGCTCGCCCTCTGCGCCTGGGCTCTCCTTCGCGGTCGCATCGCCGGGCTCCTGGCCCTCGTGCTGGCGGTGCTTGTCTGGAAGCCTGCGGCCGCGTTGGCGCTGCCCGTCGCCGTCACGGCGTTGCAGCGCGGTTCGCGCTTGGCGGGTCTCGCTGCGCTGGGCGTAGGTGTCGCGGCCTTCGTCGTGTTCCCCGCCACCGCGGTCGGCATGCCTTCGTGGAGCGACGTGCCGTCCGCGTTCGCGGTGCTGTCTGCCGGCGCAGGCGACACCTGGGGCCCGCTCGCCGGCATCGGGGCCGCGGTCTCCCTCGCCTTCACCGCCGTGGCCTTCGTGCTGCCGACGACGCGCTCGTGGCTGGGGCCGTGGCTCGTGGCCGCCCTCGTCGCCGCGCTGCCGTGGCCGTGGTTTGCCGAGCCCTCCGCACGCGGCGCCGTGCTCGTGCCGTTTGCCTTCGGCGTCGTGGCGCTCCTCCCCGTCCTCGTCGGCAAGCTCGTCCTCCGTCGCGCGCCGCTCGCCGCCAGTGCGTTCCTCGTGGGGACGGCGTTGTTCGTCGTGGGCGCCACGCTCGTGACGCGCGCCGTGCCCCGCTGGCGCAGCGGCAACGAGGCGTTCGCCGACGCCGGGGCCGACGACCACGTCGGTGGCTATGCCCTGCTGCAGCGGGCACGCGTGCTCCACGCGGAGGGCAAGGACCCTGCGGTGGCGCGCCTGCTCGGCGACGCGCTGCAAGGCGACGGCCTCGTCCCGCTGCGTCGCGTCCAGGCCGCGCTCCTGCGCGCCGATGCCATGGGCAACGAGGTTCCGCTGGCGCTCCGCCTGACCGCCATCCAGGCCGCCCAGGACCTGGCCGAGGCCGCTGGCGACGACCCGCGGTGGCCGCATGGCGACGTGCGCGCGGCCCGCGCCGAGGCGTGGCGCTTGCGCGCGGTGGCGCTGCTGGCGGTGCCCGATGCGATCGGCGCCCTCGACGCCCTGCGTCGCGCCGTCGTTCTCGACGACCGGTCGGCAGCCGCCCACCGCGACCTCGGCCGGCTGCTGGCCGATGCGCGCAGCGAGGACGATCGCGACGAGGGCCTCACGCACTTGGAGCGCGCCACGGCGCTGGACCCCTCCGACCTCGAAGCGTGGCTCGCGCTGGCGGCCCTGCGCTCGGACCGCGGTGACGTCGACGGCGCTGCCGCCGCCCTGGATGCCGCAGCGCGGCAGCATGCGAAGGACCCGCGCCTGCTGCACGCGCGCGCACGCCTCGAGCTGACGGGACGCCACGACGTGGTGCGTGCGCAGGAGATCCTGCGCGACTTGCGCGAGAACGCCGTGGGGGGTGAGCGCGGTGAGAAGGCCCGCGAGGCCGCGGCCCGCCTGGAGGCCGAGATCCAGGTCGCGCTCGGCCGCCGGCTGCTCGACGTGGCCGACGAAGACCCCAAGCAGCGGCAAGCGCGCTTGGAAGATGCCCTGCGCGCGTTCGACCTCGCCTTGGTGGCCGAGCCGGGGCACTGGCAGGCCGACGTGTTCGCCGGCGACGTCCACGTGGCCCGACGGCGGCATGCGGAAGCGCGCAAGCGCTACCGCGCCGCACTGGAGAAGCACGCGGAAGCCCAGTGGGTCAAGGACCAGATCGCGCGGACCTCCTTCCTGGAGGCCGCGTGGATCCTCGAGACGCGGCGCAACGACGTCGATGAGTCCGCTGCCGAGGACCTCGTCGCCGAAGGCCTCGATGCGGCGTCTTCGGGCGTCGATCTCGGCTTCGCGCCGCTGGCGCGCGAGCTGCCGTGGCTGCGGGCCTTGATCGCGGCGCGCGCGGTGGGGGGGCCGGACGTGCGCGAGCCCGCGGGCGACGTGCTCCGCGCCGCCCTGCTCATCACGCTCGGCCGCGAGCCCGAGGCCAAGGACCTCGTCTCGCGCGTACTGGTCGCCCTGCCCGAGGCCGAGGCCTACGACGCGGTTCGCGACGTCGCGTTGCTGCTCCGCGCCATGGTGGCCGAGCGCAGCGGCGATCTCGACAGCGCGCGGCGCGACTACGCGCTGCTCGCCGACCGACGCCCCGACGACCTGCTGCCCCAGACGCGGCTCGTGGAGATCGCCCTGCGCATCGCCCTGGCCCGCCAGCGCACGGCGCGCGTGGTGGCCGACGACGCGGCGGGCATCGAGGCCGCCGGAGCGCGTGTCGCGGAAGCCGCGAGGGCCGCCGTCGCGTTCGCCGATGCGCACGCGACCGACTTGACCGCAGGTTTGGTGGCCGTCGAGGCGGAGATGCACCAACAGGAGTGGCTCGACGCGCTCGGCCGCCTCAACCGCCTGGAGCGCAGCCATCCCGACGAGCCCGCCGTCCATCGCGGGTTCGGGATGGTGTACCTGGAGCACTACACGGCGTCCGCCGACACCGACCTGATCGGGGCTTCGGACCGCAACCTACGCGAGGCATTGCGCCTCGACCCGCGGGACGTGCGCACCTTGCTCGACGCGTCGCAGCTCGCGGCGTTGGCGCGCGACTTCCCGAAGGCCGTCCGCTACGCAGAGGAAGCACGTCGCTTCGAGCTGGTGCCTCGCGGTCCTGCGCGGCGGCTGCTGGTCGAGCTGCACCTGTCCATCGCCCGCTACGCCATGGACAACGGGCAGGCGCAGCCTGCGGCCGAGGCGCTCGCCAAGGCGCGTGCCCTGGACCCAGGGCATCCCGGGCCCTGGCGCATGGAGGCCGAGCTGTTGCTCGCGGCCGTCGGCGGCAAGGACAAGCCCAAGCGCCTGGACGAAGCGCTGGAGCGCGCGCGCAAGGCGCGCGAGCTCGCCCCGTTCAACACGGACGTCTATCCCATCCTGGCCCGCATCCAGCGCGAGAGGGCGCTCATCTTCATGCTGCGCGCCAGTGCCCTGCGTGCCGAAGGGGCGGACGTGGACCGCGTCGAGGAGTATCGCCAGCACTACCGCGACGAGGCGGCCAAGGCCTTGGAAGAGGCCATCGCCCTCGAGCCCGCGGCTCCGGAGTCCAAGGAGTCCCGGCAGCGCCTGGAGGCGCTGCGCGCGAGCGATCCCGACCAGCGACGGGAGCGGATGCAAGAGGCCCAGGCGGCGTACCTGACCGGGCGCGAGCACCAGCGCGCCGGGCGCATGCTCGAGGCCCTGCGCTCGTACCGCAAGGCAGGCTCGCTGGTCGAGGGCTACGGGCCGGCGTGGTTTGGCGTGCTCCAGACCACCTACGAGCTGCTGCGTCGCGGCGCTGGCGGGGCGGGGGATGCCGCGGAGCGCCAGCAGGAGGATGACTGGATCGGCGAGGCCTGGTACGCGCTGGGCGTCCTGGACTTGCTCGACCCGCGCTCCGAGCTGACCGAACGCTGGCTCTACCGCGGCTTGCTCCATCGCTTCCGCTACCGGCGCGATGCGGACGAGAGCCTGCGCCATGCGGCGCGCATCGCCTTCGCGCGCTTCATCGAGCTGCAGGAGCGTCGTGGCATCGAGAAGGACCCCAAGATCGACATGGCGCGCACCTACCTCGACGACCTGACGAGACAGGACGACGAGTGAGCACGGCAGGCGATGCCGGCGGTGCGGGCCCGGAGCGCGCGTGGTGCGAGGAGCTGCCGGCCAACGGCAGCGACGTCGTCCTCGATCGCGACGAGTCGGGCCACCTGGTGCGTGTGCGCCGGGTGGGGGAAGGCGACGACGTCGTCTTGTTCGACGGCAGCGGTGGCCTGCGCCGCGGGCGCCTGGTGGGCGCGGATGCCCGCGCCGCGCGCGTTCAGGTCCTGGGGCCGTATCCGGCGCGGCACCCCGTGCGAGAGCTCGAGGTGCGGACCTCGCTGCCCGAGCCGTCGCGGGCCGACGACCTGGTCGCTGCGCTTGCGGAGCTCGGCGTGCGGAGGTTCGTCGCCCTCGCCTGCCGGCGCACGCCGCCGGGTCGCGATGAGCTGCTGCGGCGGCGCCTGCCGCGGTTCGCGCGCGCGGCGCGCGAGGCCTTGAAGGTCAACGGCCTGGCCCGCGCCCTGGAGGTGGAGGCCGAGCCGCGGCCCTTCGCCGCCGCGCTCGACGGGCGCGGCTGGCTCCTGGACACCGCGCCCGGGCTGCCAGCGCTCGGCGCCTGCGTGGCGGCGGCCCCGGCCGGTCCGCTCGTGCTCTGGGTGGGGCCCGAAGGCGGCTTCGCGCCCGAAGAGCGCGAAGCGGCGCATGCCGCGGGGCTCGGTCTGGCCTCGCTGGGGGGCGCCGCGCTCAGGACGGCCACGGCGGCCGTCGCCGCGGCGGCCGTCGTCTTGGCCTCGGCGCCGGCATCCCGTGCGGATGGAACGAATTGACCACGAAGCGTCCTGTTGGCGATACGCCCCGCTCTGGCATGCTTTTGGCATGACCCTGGCGGGTTCACGGAGTCCCTGCCATGTCCGAGCTTCGGCTCTTCGTTCGCGGTCCCCAAGGTGAGGAACGCGTCTACGACATCACGCAGGAGGAGGTGCTCGTCGGGCGCGACCCGGAGATCGCCGTCCCCGTCGGCGATCGCACGTTGAGCCGTCACCACTGCCGCATCTACCGCGGCGCCGACGGCTGGCGCATCACCGACCTCGGCAGTCGCAACGGCACGTTTCTCAACGGGCGCGCGATCCTCGACGAGCTGTTGGCCTCGGGCGACCGCGTGGAGATCGGCGAGACGCGCATGTCGGCCGTGATCACGGGCGACGGCATCGAAGCGCTCGTCCCCGACCTGGATGCGATGGCCACCCGCGCCACCCCGCGCGACGCGCGCGGTCGCGATGCGCACCACGAGCGTCAGCGCGAGATCCGCGCGCTGCGGCACCTGATCGAGCTCAACGAGAAGATCAACGCGCTGGAAGACGAAGACACGCTGCTCGACGGCGTGCTCGACGCCGCCATCGAGCTGACGCGCGCTGGTCGCGGGCTGCTGTTGCTCGAGGCCGGCGACCACTTCGTGGTGCGCCGCGCGCGCCTGCCGCAGCAGCGCGACCTGGCCGATCCGGAAGGCTCGTTCTCCGTGAGCGTGGCCGCCTCGGTCGTTCGCGAGGGCAAGAGCGTGTTGTCCGAAGACGCGCGCATGGATGCGCGCTTCGACGGTACCGCCAGCGTCGCCGCGCTCGAGCTGCGCTCGCTCGTCTGTGTGCCGCTCAAGACCTCCCAGGGCATCATCGGCGCCATCTACCTCGACAACCGCTACGAGCACGGGACGTTCGACGGCTGGGACGTGCGCGTCCTGGAGGGGTTCGCGGGCCTCGCCGGCATCGCACTGCAGAACGCCCGCCAGCGCCGCGAGATGGGCCAACGGCGCCGTGAGGCCGTGCGCCAAGCGCGCCGTATCGAGCGCCTCAACGATCGCCTGCGCAAGGCGCTCCGCATCCGCACGAACGCCCTGCGTCGCGCGCGTGAAGACCTCGCCAAGCAGACCGACGAGCTGGGCTTGCGCTACAGCTACGAGCAGATCGTTGGGCGTTCTCCGGCCATGCGCGCGGTCTTGCGCTTGGTCGACCGCGTCACGGACCTCGACATCCCGGTGCTCATCCAGGGGGAGTCGGGTACGGGCAAGGAGCTCATCGCACGCGCCGTCCACTTCAACGGACCGCGCCGCCGCGCGCGCCTGGTCAGCGAGTCCTGCGCCGCCATTCCGCCGACGCTCATGGAGAGCGAGTTCTTCGGCTACATGCGCGGCGCGTTCACGGGCGCCAACCGTGACCATGCCGGCCTGTTCGAGCAAGCCGATGCGGGCACGCTGTTCCTCGACGAGGTGGGGGAGATGCCGCTGGAGATCCAGGGCAAGCTCCTGCGCGTCCTCGAAGAGCGCGAAGTACGACGGCTGGGCAGCAAGAAGGTGCGTCCCGTCGACGTCCGCCTCGTCAGCGCCACGAACCGCGTGCTCCAGGACCGCATCCGGTCGGGCGCCTTCCGCGAGGACCTGTACTACCGCTTGGCCGGGCTCGTGATCGAGCTGCCGGCCTTGCGCGAGCGCAAGGAGGACATCCCCGCCTTGGTCGCCCACTTCCTCCAGGAGGCCGTGGGGGCCGAGGGGCGGGCGCCGCGCATGGACCCGGCCGCGTTGGAGCTCTTGACCGCCTACGAGTGGCCGGGCAACGTCCGCGAGCTGCGCAACGAGGTGCAGCGCCTCGTGGCGCTCCAGGTCGGCGGGACGGTGCTTCCCGAGCATCTGAGCCAGCGCGTCCTCGACTACCGCGCTCCCGCGCTGGATGGCCCCACGCCCGGAGGGCTGAAGGCCCTTGTCGAGGACCTCGAGCGGCGCGTCCTACGCGCCACGCTGCTCCGCCACGGCTGGAACAAGAGCCGCGCGGCGGCCGAGCTCGGCCTGAGCCGCTTGGGGCTGCGCAAGAAGCTCGAGCGCTACGGGATGGACGTGGAGCAGCCGCCGGAGGCGTGAACCATCCCGTTCACGCCGCAGGCGGCCCTGAGCTTGTCGAAGGGCCGCCCCGTCACGCCACCCCGTCACGCCGCACGGGTCCAAGCAGCGGGTACCCACGCGGTCGAGGCTCGCCCCAGGCCCCCGGTCACCGCGCGGCGCTCGTGATTGCCACCTCGGTGGTAACTCTGGAGGATACCTTGTTACCGGTAGCAGGCAAGGCAGCCTGCGCCTGTCCAAGCGGCCTGCATGCGCCCCGCAGGCCTTCCCCCGCGCCCCGTCCGTGCGTAAGGTGCGCGCGCCGGAGGCGACGGCCAGGGAGGGTCTGCGCCGCGGCGGTGGAACAGGGCTTGCAATCGGGAGGAGCGGGGCGGTCACGCGGCCAGAGGCCGCGGCGGGCGCCTGTCCCCCGAGCCCCTGTCGTCAACCGCCGCGACGGGGCCCTGACCGTCTCCTCCGCGGTCCTCTTCAGAGGGAGATTCGTCCCCGATGGCACGACTCATCGTGAATGACGGCGAACAGGTCGTCGACCTGAGCGCCGGTCAGTCCGTCAAGATCGGTCGCGATGCGGCGAACGAGATTCCGTTGCCCGACGAGACCAAGGCGTCGCGTAGGCACTGTCAGATCGTCGGCGTCAACAGCGGCGGCGTCACCCGCTACGAGGTGACGGATCTCGGCAGCACCAACAAGACCCGCGTCGGCGGCAAGGTCGTCGAGCGCAAGGTCTTGAGCCACGGCGACGTGATCGAGATCGGCGCCGCCACGATCCGCTTCGAAGACGAGAACGAGGAGCGCATGCTCCGCGACGCCGGCAGCCAAGGCGTGTGCTACCTCGAGTGGGTCAGCAAGGAGCGCAAGGGCGAGAAGGTCTGGCTGCGCGGGCCTCGCACCACGTTGGGTCGCCGCGAGTCCAGCACGATCGTCCTCGACGACCGCATGGCGTCCGGCCACCACGCCGAGATCGTGAAGGACCTCAACGGCTACACGCTGCGCGACATGGGCAGCACCAACGGCACCCTGGTCAACGGGGAGCCGGCGAGCGAGGTCGCGCTCAGCCACGGCTCGCGCATCCGGATCGGCAACTCGCGATTCGTCTTCAAGGACCCCTCGATGAAGGACATCGAGGTGGAGCTGGCCCAGTTCGACGACGACGACGGCTGGGGCATGCTCGGCGACGTCGACCTCAGCCGGGCCAAGGGCGGCTACGGCGGCCTGCTGGTCGGCCTGCTGCTCCTGGCTGCCGCGGCCGCGGGCGCGTGGTTCTTCGTCCAGAGCGAGCAGGAAGGCGAGGGCGGTGGCATCGCCGCCGACAGCAACCTCATCGCCGACGGCACGTTCCAGGACGAGTCGCCCGCGTGGTCGTCGGCCGTCGAGGGCGCGCCGATCCGTGTCACGGGCGGCAGCGGCAAGCCTCTTGTCGTGCGCTACGACGGCGACACGGGCGCCGAGGGTGGCGCCGGGGGTGGCGTCGAGGCGGCGCGTGCCACGTACGCCGAGCGCTTCACCGGCTTGGCCTCACGGCCGTTCAAGCTGGACGCCAAGGTGCGGGCCAGCGGCGAGGCGGACCTCTTGGCCGTCTGGTCCAACACCGTCGGCGCGGGCAGCCGGGTGGCCGCCATTGCGCGGGCCATCCCCGTCCCGATCGAGGGCGGTCGTGCGCGCGCCACGCTCGTGAAGCCCTCGTGGGCGCAGAACCTCTCCCTTGCGGCGCGTGTCGGTCCGGAGGGGCGCCTCACGCTCGAGTCGATCCGCCTCGAAGAGACCACCGCCAGCGAGGGCGGTGAGCTGTTGGGCGTCGCGGGCGTCCCCGGCACCGTCAAGGCCTGGGTCAGTCCCGCGGACGGCACCCTCGATCTCGTGGAGGGCCTCGCGCAGCGCTTCGTGGGCGCTCGCCCCGTCGCTCGCCTGTCCGACGGCACCGTCCTCTCGCGCTTCGTCGTCGAGAGCGTGTCGACGGAAGGTGCTGCCGTGGTGGCCACGGGCCGCTTGCGGTCCGCCGGTTCCGAGGACGAGGGCGTGGCCGCCACGATCCGCTGGAGCGCGGGCGGTGACGACGGCCTCGAGGCCTCCGTCACCGTCCAGGGTGCGACGGCCGGGCTGCTCGTCGAGCTGCCCCGCGACCACTTGGCCGAGGGCGTCCGCTTGCTCACCGAGCGCGGCCCGCAGACGGTCTCTGCGCGCGCCGGCTCCGAGGCCGAAGCCGTGCGCAAGGTCCTGAGCGGCAGCGCCGAAGGAGGCGGGGCGGGCCTCGTGACGTGGGCGCCGGCCGGCGGGCAGGGCGAGATCGCGCGCGTGCAGCTGGCCGACGCGCTCGACGCCTCCCTGCTCGAGATGCGGTTGTTCGGGGATGGGGCGAGCGCCTCGTTCCACACCGTCACCGACTACGGGCCGAGCAGCCGCGCCGCCGATCAGCGCCTCTCCGCCGCGCGCCTGCGGCTGCCCGAGGAGCCCGTCGCCGCGATCGCGGACCTGCGCGGCATCGCGCAGGAGTTCCCCTTCAACGAGGGCGTGCGCGAAGAGGCCCTGCGCCTCGCGTCCAACCGCGAGCGTCAGCTGGCCGACCTGGTCGACGACGCAGCCGCTGCGCTGCGCGCCAACCAGATCTTCGGCTCGGAAGAGACGCTCGCCACGGCCACCGACAAGGTGCGCTCGGCGGCCGCGTTGCTGGGCCTCCAGGGCGAGCAGGCGCCGCCGGAGGGCAGCAGCCCCGTCGTGGCGCGCGCCCACGAGCTGATGGTTGCCCTCGGCGAAGCGCGCGCGGCGCACATCGCACGCGCGGCGGGCGCCGAGGTGGGCCGCCTCGAGCGTCTGGCCTCCATGCTCCAGGGCGTGGAAGGCTACGAGCCGATGGCCGCCCTCTACCTGCGCATCCTCGTCGATCGCTTCGGCGAAGGTCCGCCGGACCCCGCGCTCGAGGCACGCCTCGAGCAGGCACGCGCACGCCTGCAAGCGCTGCGCACCGAGTACTCGTCCAGCCTGCTGCCCGACCCCGCCACGAGCGGTCGGTAGACGCAAGGAGCCGTAGCACATGCCCCAGATCGGACTCGGCGTCACCATCGGCAGCCACTCGCTGCGCGGCGTCCTGCTCAAGCGCAAGGGCGAGGGCTTCGTCGTCCAGCGCGTCTTCGCGGACCGCATCAGCGACGAGACCACGCCGCTCGCCGGCCGCGCGCTCGCGGGCCGCGGCCTCAAGGGCGTACCGGTCACGCTCGGCCTGACCGGCCGCGACGTGATCATCCGGTACACGCAGATCCCGCCCGTGCCCGAGTGGCGTCTCAAGACGCTCATGAAGTACGAGGTCGAAGAGGTCAGCTCGCAGAGCGGTGGCGACGTCTCCGCCGACTACCACAAGCTCACCCTGCCGGATCCCGACGGCTCCCGCGACGACGACACGGTGCTCGTGGCGTTGGCGCGCAACCGCCATCTGGATCGTCTCTCCGCGGCGCTCGGCAGCGGAGGCCTCAAGCTGGGCGAGGCCACGCCGAACAGCGTGGCGCTCTTCAACGCGTTCGCCGTCAACGCCACCTACCGCGAGGACGAGACGGCCCTGCTCGTCAACCTCGGCGCCGAGAACGTCGACATTGCCTTGCAGCGAGGCGGTGAGCTGCTGTTCGCCCGCAACGCCACGCCCGGCGGCAAGGCGTTCACCGAAGCCATCGAGCAGGCGTTCGCCACCACGTTCGGCAAGGCCGAGAAGATGAAGACGTCCAAGGGCGACGTCACGCCGAAGGGCCAGGCGCGCTACGCCGACCCGACGGCCGAGAAGGTCGCCAACTCGATCATCGGCGTGGCGGGCCAGCTGTCGTCGATGATCCAGAGCACCATGATGATCGCGCGGGCGCAGACGCGCCTGCCGGACCTCAAGGTCGACCGCGTGGTGCTGGCCGGTGGTGGCGCCTCGCTGACGGGCTTGGACCTCTACCTCAAGCAGGCCATGGGCGTTCCCGTCGAGCGCTTCGACCCCTTCGTGCTGTCCGACCTGACGGGCTTGAGCGACGAAGAGCGTGAGCTGGTCACGTCCGCGCCGCACGAGTTCGCAGTCGCCGTGGGCTTGGCCCAGAGCACGCTGTCGCCGGCCGCGTTCCGCCTGGCCGTGCTGCCCGAGAAGGTCAAGCGTGCCCGCGACTTCGCCCAGAAGGGCGTGTGGGCCGTGGCCGCGGGTGCCGTGGCGCTGGGCGCGCTGTTCTTCCTCTACAAGGGCCGCAGCGATGCGGCGGCGGCCTACGACAAGGAGCGCAGCGCCGTCCAGCGCACCCAGAAGGAGGTGCGCGCCGAAGACGAGCGCCTGCGCCAGGCGCTCGGCAAGTTCCAGCAAGTGCAGGTCAAGCACCGTCTGCTGGCCGACATGGCGCTGCCCGGCGCGTTCTATGCCGAGGCCCTCGACCTGTTGGAGAACAGTGCCACCGAGCACATCTACCTCAACGAGGTCCGCCTGCAGGTGGACAAGAGCGTCAACACCTTCAGCTACCTCGTCGGCAAGGGCGGGTCGGCGAAGGGCTACGAAGAGAGCAGCCGGACGGCGGGCGAGGTGCGCGAGCCCTGGGTGCAGATCGACGGGCGCGTCAGTGGCGGCGAGAACCCCTCGCGCATCTGGCAGGAGTTCGTGGAGACCCTGAACCGCAACAAGAGCGGCATCGTGGTCGAGACGGAGCAGGCGTTCAAGTCGGGTCCCTCGGGCCAGCCGGGGACCTTCAAGATGCGGCTGCGTCCGGGCGTCAAGCTCGAGCCGGCCACCGAGGGCGACGAGGGCATTCGCCAGGTGCTGCGCTACGTGGATGTGGACAACGCGGAGGAGCCGACGGCGTTCGTCGGTCGCCGAGCGAATGGCGAGCAGGTCACCGTGCCGCTCGACAGCGTCAAGAAGGACCAGCGCGAAGAGCTGCTGAACCAGATCAAGAACCGCCGGTAGGCCCACGGGGCACACGGCGGGGAGGCGATCCCCATGGACGAGCTTTGGCAGCGCTACCGCACGTTCTGGACTCCGGTCCTGATCGGCGTCGGCGTGTTCCTGGTCGGCATCATTGCCGTCCACATCATCACCAAGGACCCCGAGGCGCAGAAGCGCGGGCTCATCGCCGACCAGAGCTCGCTCCGCGGCATGAAGCGCCCGGAGCGTGGCGTGGCCGAACAGCTGCGCAAGCTCACCGGGGACCTCGACGCCCAGGCGACGTCGTGGGCCACGCGGCTCGACACGTCGCGTAGCGCCGGCGAGCAGCTGTTGGAGCAAGGTGTGGACCGCGCGCTCCGCGCCGCCATCCTCCGCGGCGCGAGCGACGCCGAAGCACGCGACACGGCGCGCTTGGCCGCACGCTTCGATGACGACGAGGTCGCGGCCGCACGGGCCGCGCGCAAGTTCGCCACCCTCAAGCCGCAGAGCATCGAGCAGCTGCGCTCGGGCGATCCCAACGTCGCCTTCGGCGGCCTCAAGAGCGAGGTCTGGACCGCGTTGCGCGTACGCGCCAACCGCGCCGACATGGAGATCGCCGACGCCTTGGGCTTCGATGCCATCGCCTCGGTCAACCGGGCGACGCTCCCCGGCTGCGTGCTGAGCCTCGCGCTCGTTGCCGACCTTGCCGACCTCGCCATTCGTGGGGGCGTCAGCGCGTTCGACATGATCAAGGTCGGCCCCAACATCACCCCCGGCCAGCCGACGGACTTCGTGACGGAGTGGCCGGTCACGATCGCGATGGAAGGGCCCTACGGCGCCATCGCCCGCCTTGTCGATCGCGTCACCGATCCCCAACACGCCGAGGCGCTGCTCGGCGCGACGCTCAAGCAGCCGGGTGGTCGTACGGGTCGTACGCCGGACGGCGTCGTGCGCTTCGAAGCCACGCTCGCCGCTGCCGTCGTCCGTCCTGCCGTCGATCTCGGCCTCGACCGGAGCGAGCAGTGATGACCGGCTTCGTACTCCCCGGTTCCCTGACGGCCACCCTGGAAGGAGCTTCGATGCTCGATGGCCTCTTGCAGGCCGTGCCGACGCTCGTCGTGGCGGGCGCCTTCGGCACGTTCATGCTCTACCTCTTGCTCGGCCTCTTGGCCCTGCCCGTCACGGCGGCGCTGGACAAGACGCTGGGCAAGGAGAAGGCGCTCCTGGTCTACGCCGGCGCCCTGCTGCTCTTCACGATGTTCGTGATGGGCGGTGGCAGCGGCAACGCGCCCAAGGCCAGCCCGGGTCGCGAAGACAAGGTGCGGACGCCCAGCATCGCCCTGTCGGGTGACCCGTTCGCGCGGCCCGACCTCCTGGCCGGGGGCGTCCCGGGCGAAGGCGACCGTCGCAACGTGTTCCGCCGCACGACGGACACGAGCCCGCTGCCCGCACCCGAGCTCGAGGCCCCGCCCTGGTACGAGCTCCCCGTGTCGCTGCCGCCGACCGTGCCGGGGCCGGCCCCGGGTGCGCGCTACGTGCTCCGCGGCGAGAAGCCGGTCATCGATCCCGAGGACGGCTCGGCGATCGCCACCATTCCCGACGCCATCTTCGCCGATCGCGTGCCGCAACCCGAAGAGGTCTACGACGTCATCGAGACCGCGGGCGGCAAGACGTTCGTGTACGTGCTCGGCGTCAACGACGGCTCGGGCTGGGTGCGCGAGGGCGAGCCGGGCTTCGAGGACGCCGTCTGGCGTCTGTCGGCCGGCTCCGAAGACGAACGCGCCAAGATCGAAGTCAGCATGGCCAACGTCGGCGACTCCAAGGCGGCGTCCAAGCTGCTGGCCCCGGAGGACGTGCTGAAGGCACGGCGCGGCAACCTCTTCACGCGCCGTCTCAACCCGGCCGTCGAGACGTTCCATCGCCGCGAGACGGTCGAGAACCGCTTCCGGGCCGCGCTCGATGGGGCGGGCCTCAAGTGGTCCACCTGGCAGTCCGCGCAGGACGTCGGCGCCTTGCGTCGCGCCGCGCAGAAGATGGCCGAAGTGGGCAAGACCGGGCAGGAAGCCGGGCTGGGCTGGTCGTACGCCGCCCAGCTGCTCGAGGTAGCGCTCCAGGAAGTCGATCGTGTGGGGGACACCGCGCGTCGCTCCGAGCTGCTGCTCGAGCTGCTCGATGCCTACCGCGCGCGCCACGACGAAGCGGCGCTCTTCCGCACGCTGGCGGCCTACGTGCGCGCCAACCCGGGCCGTCCGGATGGCTGGACGTGGACCGGCGACTTGGTGCTCACCCGGATGGGCGAGCCCGAAGAGGCGCTGCGCTTCTACGACCGCGGCATCGAGGCCCGCGCCACGTCGGCCGATGCCCACTTGGGCCGCGCGCGCGCGCTCGCCTGGCTGGGTCGTCAGGCGGACGCCTTGGCGGCGGTGGGTCGCGCCGGCTCCGACGCCGAGGCCCAGCTGCTCCGCGCCACGACCCAGCTGCGTCTCGGGCAGCTGCCGTTGGCCAAGAGCACGGTCGAGGCGCTGCTGTCGCGCGAGCCGAGCATGGCGGAGGCCATCCACCTGCGTGGCTGCGTGCTCTACGCCATGGGCGACCTGACCGCGGCGCGCTCTGCGTTCGAGCAGGCTGCCACGCTCCAGGGCGGCGCCGCCGTGCGCGCCCAGGCCTGCTACGGCCTGGGGTTGACGTGCGTGCGCCTCGGCCAGGGCAAGGCCGCACACGACGCCTTCGAGGCCTGCAGCCGTGCCCTCTCGCAGGGCAGCGACCCGGGCCCGATGCCGGACGAGATCGTGTCGCCGGCCTTCGGCCACGCGTTCCTCGCGTGGTGCCGTGGCGACGACTCGGCCTTCGGCGACCGTCTCGCCGAAGCCCGTGACGAGGCGCCGCGCTCCAGCTACGTCGAGTTCTTCGCCGGCATGACGTCGGCGCTGGGCCACGACTACGCGTCCGCACTCCGCTCGCTGGACAACGCGGGCGAGCGGGCCGAGGGCTACGCCGAGCTCGACGGCTGGCTGGGGCGCGTCCACATGGCGCTGGGCGAGGCGGCTGCCGCCGTGCAGGCGCCCGAGAGCGAGGTCGCCGAGAGCTTCGACCGTTCGCTCGCCTTCCTGGGACGCGCCGCGGACCGCGAAGAGGCGCGCGACAAGAAGGCCTTCGGCATGCGTCTGCGTCAGGCCTTGGCCGCGACGGCAGCCACGCACCTCAACCGCAAGCGCCGCTTCCAGGACGCCAAGGACATCGTCAACAAGATCCTCTCCAAGGAGGAGCTGCGCGAGCAGCCCGCGGCGCTCTGCGTGCGCGGCTATGCCTGGTTCCAGCTGGGGGCGTACGACGAGTCGGCCTACGACGAGTGCCTGCGCGACTTCCAGCTTGTCGTGGACACGGTCAAGGACGATCCGTCAAGCCCCTGGGCCACCTGGCTGACCTACGCGCGTGGCCGTCTGGACGACGTCAAGCGCTGGCGCTCCCTGGAAGAGAAGCGCGTGGTCTTCGAGGGCGTGTCCCTCTCCAAGGACTGGGAGCAGGTGGAGGGCAACGACGTCTCCATCAAGCTCGACGAAGGCACGCTGGTCTTCAAGGGACCCAAGGCCAAGAAGGACGGCCGCCTCGAGGACCCGACGGTCGCCGCATCCACCACCAGCCTCTTCTCGAAGCGCTCCTTCGAGGAGGTCTCGTTCAAGATCACGATTCCCGGCGAGATCAGCGGCAAGTACCAGAACAACAACGTGTTCGGCGCGCAGCTGACCGTCGCTTCGCGCGGCGGTCGCGGCCGCTCGGCGGCTGCCGGTATCGGTGTCTTCAACGACCGCGGTCGCGTGGCCATCCGCGTGGGCGGTGGTCGCGAAGAGCAGTGGCGCGACGGTGAGGTCCACCGCCTGCTCGACGAGAACGGCAAGGAGATCGCGTGGCCGAGCAACGGCCCCGTCACGATCCGCTTCGTCCGCGAGGACCACGACGAAGGCCTGCTGGTCGTCTACCTGGACGACGAGCGCCTGATCGAGGACCGCATCGGCGGCCTCAAGCGCGCCGGCGGCGACATGCAGCTTTGGATCGGGGGTTACTCGACCCAGGCACAGCCCTACGATGTGACCGTGACCGATCTGCGCGTCATCCGCCAGAAGGGAGACCGCTGATGTCAGCCCTGCCCCGTTCCCAATCCGTGTCCGTGTCCCGGAGCCGCGATCGGCGCCGCGAGCGCGGCTTCACGTTCATCGAGATCCTCATCGTCATGGGGATCATCTCCGTCCTGGTGGGCGGCGTCATCGTGGCCATGCAGATCTGGAACAAGAAGGGGCCCGAGTTCGCCACGACGCAGGTCGTGGCCAAGGCCCAGTCCATGATCCATGCGTGGAAGAGCAAGTTCGAGACCTACCCCCCGACGGACGTGAAGAACCTCCCCAAGTTCACCGGCTTCGGCGAGCCGGTGAAGGGCAGCATCAACAGGACCAACACCGGCATCGAAGCGCTCGTGCAAGCCCTCGGCTACCCGGGCTTCAAGAGCGACGCGAGCTGGGGCGACAACGAGCTGGGCAACACGGACGAGGACCGCCTCGACAAGGCCATCGTCACGTCGGGCATTCCCGACCTCCGGGAGATCATCGACGCTTGGGGCAACCCGCTCGTCTACTTCCATAGCGCCGACTACGCCAGCGCCGACAGCTCGCCGCACATCTACCGGCTCGGCAACGAGCCGTCCGACTTCTACGCCCCGGGGGACGAGGTCGAGGCCGCGCCGCATCGCGACGCCGACGGCCAGTTCCGCAACGCCAACACGTTCCAGATCTACAGCATGGGTCCGGACGGGCAGCCCAACACCGAAGACGACATGGGCAACTGGACGAAGTAGTGAGCGCACGCCCGGCCCCCGTCCGACGCTCGCGCGCGCGCTCGTCGCGCGGCTTCACCTTCCTCGAGCTGCTCGTGGTGATGGGCGCCATGGCCGTGCTCATGGGCCTCACCGTGGGCTACCTCGGTTCGATCGGGTCGGCGACCCAGCTGGACCAGGCCCGCGGCATCCTCGTGGAGACCTTCCGACGCTGCCAGACGGCCAGCGTCGGCGGCAGCCGGCGCGCGGTGGCCACGCTGGCCATGCGCACGACGGAGCAGGGGGCCCGCGTGCTTCGCGTGTCCGCGTCCATCGCGCAGCCCGTCGTCACGCACCAGTTCGAAGAGCTCGACGCGATCAGCGGCGGTCTTATCGGGCGGCCGACGGCCGTGGGCATCGCCCGCGGCAAGGGCTTCACCGGCTCCGCCGGCGAGTTCGTGATGGGCGGCCAGATCGACTACGGGCGCCAGTCCGCCTTCGCCATGACCGAGGGCTTCGAGCTCGACGTGCGCGTCAAGCCCGACTCGGGGGCCCAGCAGATGGTGCTGGTCGAGGGCAAGGGTGCCGACAACCAGGCCGTCTACCGCGTGGCCCTGGTGCGCGGCGCCATGGGTACCTCCGACTACGACGTCGAGGTGCGCCTGCGGGTCCGCAAGCCCGGTGAGAGCGCCCGCGAGTCCGACGGCAACGAGGTCCTCTACCGCACCAAGGACGCGCCCGTCCGAGCCGCCAGCGGCTCGCGGTGGCAGCGCATCGAAGTCTCTTGGCACGGTCTCGAGGCCTCGGTTCGCGTCAACGGGTTGGAGTCGTCGGTCACGGACGCACCGCGTGGTCGCTCCACGCGCCGCGACGCGAGCCTCGATGCAGGCGCGGCCGACGACGTTCGCGAGCTCGCCACGCCCTCCGACGGCTTGGTGTCCATGTCGATCTCGAGCGCCTCGAGCGCCTTCCGCGGTCTGATGGACACGTTCCAGCTACGCGGTGTGTTCCGCAGCAGCGAGCTCCAGCGCGACCTGCCCGAGGCGCTGCTCTGTGAGAGCCCGCCGCTTCCGGTGCGCCTGGTCTTCCAGAACGGAGCCCTCGACCCGGACGTCCACGCCCGGGGTGTGGTGCTGCGCTTCACCGATCAGCAGGCGCCGGACGATCTCCCGCTCAGCATCATCGTCGGCATGAACGGCACGATCGACGCCCGCCAGGAGCTGGGGTCGTCCTCGGCCCCGGGCGCGGAGGGCAAGGCTCCGTGACCGTCGCCGCAACCCCCGTCCGTTCCCCCGGCACGAACCGTGCACGGCGCATGCGCGCCTTCACGATCCTCGAGCTGCTCGTGGCCATGGGCATCTTCTCGGTGCTCGGGACGATGGCCGTCTGGTTCATGCGCCAGAGCCTGGACATCTTCTACGCCGGCACGCGTGAGTCGGCCGTCTTCGACCGCCTCGACTCGGGCCTGCCGCGCTTGCGTGCCGACCTCGAGTCGCTCTACGTCGGCGATCGCTTCACGCCGCCGCCGCCCCCGCCGACGGGCGAGCAGCTGCTGGCGGGCGCGCAGGCACCTCCTCCTCCGCCGCCGCCCGCCGTGCAGCTGCGCTCGGGGTTCATCACGCTGCGCGATGCGACCGGTGCGCTCAAGGAAACGCCCATGTTCTACATGGCGTTCGTCGTCGCCTTGGGCGACGAGTGGGCGGACGACCAGCTGCGTCGCGGCGGCGCGGAGATCGTGCCCGAGCCCAAGGCCTTCACGCCCGAGACCATCGACGAGTCGGCGACCGAGCTCGTGTTCCGACCGCCGGGCGGGCTCATGGAAGTCTTGTGGATCGCCGTCCCTGATGACGCCGACCACCCCGAGACGCTCACGCTGTACCGCGGCTTCCGCTCGCCGGTGGGGGACCTCGAGAACACGCTGCTCGACCCCACGCACTTCGACAGCTTGGCCAAGATCCGCAAGGTGGCGCGCCCGGTCCTCACGGGCGTGTTGCACTTCGGCGCCGTCTGGCGCCGCAGCTTCGCGCCCAGCTGGGACGAGACCAGCACGATCGGCTTCGCGTCCGACGAGACGGCGCCCTACGTCGGCCGCGTCTGGGACAGCACGCGCGGCTTCGACACGAAGTTCCCGCTCACCAAGGGCGAGGCCAGCCGCATCGACGCGAGCGATGACATCTTCCCCGCGTTCGTGCGCCTCGAGCTGACGCTCCAGAGCGAGGGCACGTTCGGCTACACGCGCGGCGACGTCATGCTGGCCGACTCCGCCGACGCCAGCGACTTCAAGATCCGCGTGGCCGAGACGGACTCCTTCTTCGCGCCCGCCCTGGGCCGCGACACGCTGTGGCTCAAGATCGGCACCGAGTGGATGACCTACAGCCGCAGCACCATCGACATCGGCGCGCGCGAGGTGCGGGTCAACCGCGGGCAGCGCGGGACGAAGGGGGTCGTGCACCCGGCCCTCTCGTGGATCCACCTCGGCACCCCCGTGCAGACCGAGATGGAGCTCGTGTTCCGTGACCGGTTCGCCGTCCGGGGGAAGGGCCGATGAGCGTGCCCACGCCCCCGGAGCCGGGCTTCCTGGCCAGCACCCCCCGCCGTTCCGGCGCCCGCGGCTTCACCTTCATCGAGGTCCTGATGGCCCTCGGGATCTTGGTCGTAGGCAGCGTCAGCATCCTGGCGTTGTTCACCTTGGGCGTGGATGCGCAGATCCGGCGGCGGGTCGAAGCCCGCCAAGCGCAGGTGCGACCCGAGATCGATGCGATCCTGCAGGCGGCCGTGGACGGTGCGAAGCCCGGCGTGGCGCCGACCCCGCTCAAGGGGGTGGGGCTTTCGGTCCCCGGCTACAGCCTGGACGTCGACTGGACGGTGGACGAGGGGCCGTCGCAGACGCCCATCGCCTTCCCCTTCCTCGTGTACCGGGGGGAGCGCGTGCGCGCCCTCGGTCCCCACCCCGTGCAACGGAGCCTATTCGATCCCGGTCGCTGACCTGGGAGGACGGAGCCCGCCATGACGACAACCCTTCGCCAGAGCCCGACCCGCTCGCGCGCCCGGCGTCTCCTGACGCTGGCGGCGGCCACGCTGGTCTTCGGAGGTGGCCTGCTGATCCTGCCTCGCCCCGGCGCTGCGGACGTCGTCCGCTTGCGCACCGGCAACGCCATCAAGGGCGAGCCCGTGCAGGAGCGCAGCGACGAGAAGGTGCTGGTCATCGAGGACTTCGTGACCGGCGCCTTGCGGCGCATCTCCTGGGACGTGCTCGCCAAGGTCGATCGCGACCGCCTGTGGGAGAAGTGGGGCTGGGCCTCCAACACGGACAGCATCGTCAAGGGCCACCGTGTGCGCCAGCGCCTCGCCGACGGCAGCATCGACGACGTCCTGGGCTTCGTCGAAGAGACCGGCCCCGGCGGCACGTCCATTCGGGTGGGTGGGCGCGTGCTGCGCATCCCCGCGGACCAGATCGTCGAGATCCTCGACGAGGACATGGACCCGCGTGACATCTGGACGCCCGACGAGCTCGTCGAGCGCGAGAAGCAGAAGATGGCGGAGGAGGGTATCGACGTCGCCTCCTTGGGCAGCCGCGAGCACTTCCGGCTCGCCGAAGTCGCGTTCTGGGCGGGCGCCCTCGAGGCCGCGCGCGACCACTACGAGGCCGCCGCGGGTGACGAGGGCTTCCTGCAGGGACCCATTGCCCGCCAGCGTCTCACCGAGGTCGAAGCCCTGCTGCGCGACAAGGCCGCGCTCGACCAGCTGCGCGGCATCCGCCAGTCGATCTCGCTCAAGAACTTCGGCAGCGCCGAGGAGAAGATCGCCGCCTTCGAGGCCGACAACCAGGAGGCCAGCGAGGCGGTCCAGAAGCGCTTCGCCGACGTCAAGGCAGGGTTCTCCGAGAAGCTCACCGAGTGGATGCGCGACACGGCACGTGCGTGGTTCGTGAAGGAGCTGAAGGCGCTCATCAAGAAGAAGGTCCGCGAAAAGGACGTGGACCTGGCCGACATCAGCGGCTGGATGAAGCGCGACTTGCCGACGGCGGCCTTCGAGGCGCTGCGTGAGCGCATGGCCAAGAACTACCCGCCGGTCACGGTGGAGCAGGTCGAGCAGGCGTGGAACGAGCGCAGGAAGCTGACGTGGTGGACCGCGTCGTTCGGCGCCGGCACGTTCATCGTGTTCAAGCCCGTCATCAACCCGCCCAAGAACCAGAACCGCGGCGGCGGCAACAACAACCGCAACGGCCGCGGCGGCGCAGCGCCCAAGATCGAGATCCCCAAGCCCCCGACGCGCGACCAGTGGTGGGCCCACGCCGACTCGGGCGAGCGCGAGGACTGGGTCCTCGGCAAGTTCGCCATGGACAGCGGCTACTTCGAGGTCAGCGAGACGCAGGTGAAGACCGTGTGTCCGACCTGCACCGGTACGGGCCTCATCAGCCGCACCAACACCAACGGCACCTTGCTGCAGTACCTCTGCACGCGCTGCGGCGGCGCCCAGAACGACGTCCGCATCAAGTTCCGCTGAGCGGCAGCCCGGAGACCCGCGAGATGAACCGCTCCCGCCTGCTTCGGATGGTGCTACCCGTGCTGGGCGTGGCCATGCTCGGCACCTTCGCGTGGTCCGTCCGCGGTGGGGGGGCGGCGCCCGACGAGACCGTCCAGCTGCCTCCGGCCCCGGCCACGCTGCCCAAGAACCTGGACGACCTGCGCGACCGCATCGGCAAGACCATGGAGCGGGTCACGGCCATCGTCGCGGAAGCCCAGCGCCACCCGAGCGAGCTGAAGATCCAGCAGTACATGAACTACTCGCTGGACGACATGCAGAAGACGCGCGGGCGCGACGTGACGGCCGAGACGCTGATCGAGATCCTTGCGGACCCCGACGTGCCTTACCAGGTGCGCGAGTCCTGCATCGCAGCCCTCGTGGCGGGAGCCCGGCGCCTCGGCGACGTCGACCTGAGCCAAGACAAGAAGCGCGGCTCCATGAACTACCGCGCGAGCTTCTTCTACAAGGAGGTCGCTCCGCTCTTGCGCGACGATGACCAAGTCACGCGCAAGCTCGCCCAGCGACTCCTCAACGAGTTCTACAAGAGCGGCGGCGGCGACGAGGACATCACGGGCTACAGCGTGGACGACAAGTCCACCTGGAACAAGGCCATGACGGCTTGGAAGAAGTGGCTCCAACGCAACGGGTGACGAGCTCGTCCGCAGGTGGCTTCGCGCGACTCGCCGCGGGTGTCCTGCTCGTGCTCGTCGCCTCGGCGTGGCGTGTGGGCCCGCAGGCCGAGGAGCGCGCCGGTGCTCCGGCCGTTGCCGTGGTCGGTCGGCAGGCCATCACCACCGCCGACTTGGCGTCGTACTGGTTCGCGCGCTACCCCGAGGAGTACGCGCGCACGCTTGACGACCTCGTCGACGCGCGTCTTGCGCGCGCGGCGGCCGCGACGCACGGCCTCGGCGTGCCGAAGGAAGCCCTGGACGCGGCCGAGGCCAAGGAAGTGCAGGCCCGCCGCGAACAGGTCGCGGCCTTGTTGGGCGAGACCGCCACGCTGGAGGAGCGCATCCAGGGGGCCTACGGGCTCGATCTTGCAACGTGGCGCGCGCGCATCCTTCGCCCGCGCCTGTACGACCGCTTGTTGGTGGAACGCGTCGTGCGCCACGACACCCGGAGCCGCCTACGCCTCGCGGTCCGGGTGCTGGTGCGACCCGACGAGGCGAGCACGCGCGCACTCGCCGCGGACGCGGCCCGTGGCGCCGACTTCGGCGCCCTGGCGGCGAAGCACAGCCAGGACCCGACGGCGCGCCGGGGGGGCGAGCTGCCGTCGTTCGGCCGCGGCGACTTGGCCTGGCCCGAGGTGGAGCAAGCGCTCTTTGCAGCCCCGGCCGGGGGCCTCGTCGGTCCCTTGCGCGTCGAGACGGACGGCAAGGTGGCGTGGCACCTCTACAAGGTCGTGGAGCGTCAAGCACCTTGGCCCGCGGATCCTGCCGCTCGCGGCCCGCGTCTGGAGCGCGACCTCGTCGAGCGCCCCGTCGAGCCGGCCGAGTACGAACGCTGGCGAGCACGCGCGACGCGCGAGGCAGGCGTCAAGCTGTTCACCCCGTCCGGCCAGCCCTGGAAGTAGGCGAGGGGCGCGAGCCCTCGCAGCAGGGGGGCCGTTCCGTATCCCCCGCGGCCCCCCCTGCGGTCCTCACGGCCGTCTTGCGCGTTGGCGGGGCGGCAAGTCGCCCGTAGGCTCGCCCGCATGAGCGACGAGGCGTCTGCCCCCGAAGTCACGCCCGCCGACGCGATCGAGCCCGACGAGGTCGAGCCCGCCGCAGGCGAGACGCCGGAGGCCCAGGCGGAGGCCGCGGACGCGCCGTCCGATGCCCCTGCGGGGGAGGCGGAGCCTCCGGCTCCCAAGACCCGCAAGCGCCGCAGCAAGGCGCAAGCCCCGAACGACGTCACCCCGCCGGCTCCCGAGGAGCTGGACGGGGCCCTGGAGGCCCTGCTGTTCGCCGCCGGCGGCGTCGTCCGCGCGGAGCGTCTGCGCGACGTGCTGGGGCTGCCTTCGGTCCAGCCGGTTCGCGAGGGGCTGGCCCGCGTACGCGAGCGCTGGTCCGAGCTCGGGTTGGCGGTGCAGCTCGACGAGGTGGCGGGGGGCGTGCGCGTCGTGACGCGCCCCCGGTTCGCCACCTGGGTGGACCGCCTCGAGAAGCGCGGTGCCAGCGACTCGCGGCTCTCGAAGTCCCTCGTCGAGACCCTCGGGATCGTGGCCTACAAGCAGCCCGTGGGCCGGGCCGAGGTGGAGCGGATTCGCGGCGTCCAGGCTGGCGAGGCGCTCCGTGCGCTCCTCGAGCGTGGGCTGCTCAAGGTCGTCGGCCGCAGCGACCAGCCGGGACGCCCCCTGCTGTACGGCACCACGGAGCGGTTCCTGACCGTCTATGGGCTCAAGAACCTCGAGGACCTCCCGTCGCCGGCGGACCTCAAGCGCCTCTGACGGCCCACGCCGCGCCCTCGAGGCAGGGCCCGCCCCCGTCGGTCCGAGGACCGTGACCCCGGCCTCCCCGCGCGGTTCGGCGGGGGCCCGGCGCGCGCCGAAGGCCCCAGGACCCTCGGTCCCTCCGGCCCGTGTGCGGTGGGGCCTGTAGCAGGGTTCGGAAGCCCGGGATGCAGGCCGTATCCTGCGCCGTTTGCCCCCGCATCGCCCGGTCCGACCGCGGCGCACCACCCTGACCCGGAATCGACCCTCCATGGCCAGCAAGAACCTGAAGAAGTACGAGCGGCACTTCCTGATCGGACTCGTGGTCCTCCTGCTCGCCTCCTTCTCGATCACGGGCGCCCTGTCCTTCTGCCACGACACCACGGGCGGACGGCGCATCGAGGCGGGCGGCACGTTCGAGCCGACCCCGGGGGAGAAGGTCGAGATCAGCGACAGCGAGTTCGTGGAGCGCTACGACCGCCAGCGCAGCTTCCTCGCCGCCGTGCGCACGCCGACCCTGGAGCTCTACCCGTTCCTGTCCACGGTCGACCAGAAGAACCCCTTCAAGCAGGCGTGGATGGCCATGGCCGTCGGCGATGCGGCCGAGGCGGCCGGGTATCACGCGGGCCCTGAGCAGATCAAGCGGGCGCTGCGCGACTTGATCGGCGCGCGCTCCTCGGTGGCCGGGCGCGGTGGCGAGTTCACGAACGCGGCGTACCAGAAGTTCCTGCTCGACGAGTACCGCGGCGGCACGCAGGCCGAGTTCGAGAGCGAGCTCGGGCGCATGCTCATGCGTGATGCGTACCTCTCGCCGCTCGTCATGACGACCGCCTACGCCGCGACGTACGAGGACCTGTTCGAGGAGTGGCGCAAGGAGCACGTCAAGCTCGACCTCGAGGTCATTGGCCTGCCGTCCGAGCCGTTCGCGGACAAGGTCGAAGCCATCGAGCGCACGCGCTCCGCGATCGCCGACGTCGCCGAGCGTCTCGAGCTCGTGAGCCGTACCGCGCGCACGCTGCGCCAGCTCGAGCTGCAGGCGGAGAAGCGTCGCGAAGACGACGGCGCGTGGCCGGCCGACATGGAGGCCTTCGCTGAAGGCAGCCCCGGCATCAAGGACACCGCCGACGCGTGGGACACGCCCGTTCGCTACGCCGTGGACGGCGACGCGCTCGACATTCGCAGCGCGGGCCCCGACAAGGAGATGGACACGGCGGACGACGTGACGCTGGCCACCGTCGGACAGCTGCGGGCGCTCGGCGCCCTGCGGCAGGTGGGCGAGGCCGTGGTCACGTGGCACAAGGCCGCCGACGCGTGGCCCGACGACATCGCCACGCTCTTGATGAAGCCCAAGCCCGAGCGGCTCGCGCCGCTCTCGCGCGAGGCCGACCTCGACGATCCCTGGGGTCATCGCCTCACGTACGTCGCTCCCGAGGGCGACGGCGCCGCGACGCTCTCCAGCGCGGGCCCCGACGGCGAAGCCGGCACGGCCGACGATCTGACGGTGGAGGTGCCGGCGGAAGGCTTCGCGGTGCGCCCCGTCGGGGCGCTGGCGTCCTTCGTGGGCGACGAGGCCAAGGACATCTGGGGCAACGACCTCGACGTGGAGCTCTCCGACGGGCAGCTCTGGTCGTGGCGCGTGACCAGCCGAGGTTCGGACGGCGCCGCGGGCACCGACGACGACGTCACCTCCGGCAACCGCATGGAGATGCAGGACGCGTACCAGGACCCGGTCCTGCGGCGCGAGCTGCGCGTGCCCGAGAAGCGCCGCTTCGAGCTGGTCTACGTGCACCTGCCGTTGCTCACGGACGAGATGCTGAAGACGCTCTGGGACCGCTTCCCCGACCAGCGTCCGGCGACCGAGGACGAGGTCTGGACGTACTGGCGCACCAACCGCGAGCTGCTGTTCGCCGCCGCCGACCCGGCCGACCCCACGTCGGGCTATGGCGCCACGCACATGCAGGAGGTCGCGCCTGACGCGCCGCGCAACCAGGTCCCGGGCCCCGATGCGTTCCCGGCGCACCTCGGTCCCGCCGACGAGGAGAAGCCCGGCGACGAGCAGCCCGGCGAGGAGAAGCCCGAGGACCCGGAAGCCGAGCTTCGCGCGACGTACCGCGACCAGGGCTGGCGCGGGATCGCCCTGCGCGACATGTTCGTCGAGCGCGTGATGGCGCATCTGCTGGACGAGGCGCGCGGCAGCGCCGACGCCGTGGCGGCGTGGGAGACCAAGTACCGCAACGCTCCCGAGGGCACCGATGTGCCCCCGCGTCCCGAGATCAAGACGTTCGGTGATCTCTACGCGGAGAAGCTCGCGGACCTGGAGCCCTCCGAGGAGGCGCGCGCCAAGGGCGCCAAGGCCTTCGTCCACCACGTGACCAACGAGCTCGTGACCGACGCGTCGTGGGAGTCCAACCCCGACTTCGGTGTGCCCGAGATCCGCCGCGAGCTGGACCGCCTCAAGGGCGAGGACCTCTACTCGTCCATCCCCACGCAGGTCGCGCTGCGCACGACGAAGGCGATCCTCCACGGCATCCAGTACGAGCCCGCCACGGTGCCGCCGATGGAAGACGTGCGCGAGCAGGTCTTCGCGAAGCACCTCGACACGAGCCGTCTGGCCTACGCCGTCGAGCGCCTCGAGGAGCTCAAGAAGGCCGTCATCGCCGAGGGCGACGCCGACGCCGAGGGCGCTTTCGAGCGCGCGCTTTCGAAGTGGCAGGAGGGTCTCGACGGCGCCCCGGTCACGCGCGAGACGACCGGCTGGTTCCTCGGGCACGGCGAGGCCACGCAGGAGCCCGTGCCGGACGACGCCAGCGACGACGAGAAGGCGCGTCTGGGTCGCATCAACACGGCGCTTCGGCAGGGCTACGCCGTCGTGGGCCGCACGCCCGGAGGCATCGAGGACGAGGCCGCCGTGGGCAAGATGGGTCGCATGATCCTGCGCGACCAGGACAACGGCACGGCGCTGCTCGTGCGCGTGCGCGCCGTCGAGCATGCCAGCGAGGCTGCCTTCTCGCCCACGCGCTACGTCGACGTGTTGCGCCGCAAGGCGTACGGCGAGCGGCCCCGCATGGGCGAGGACAAGCCGACGCCCGGCGCGGTGCAGAAGATGGCCGAGCGCTTCTACGGCAACTTCGACTGGTTCCGCCGCGCCTTCGGCCTTCGAGTCAACTCCGACCTCGACGCATTGATGCAGCGCTGAGCGTGTGCCCCGATCAGGCGCGCGGCGGGACGGGGTCTTCGCCGCCGCCGCCACCGGGGCGACACGAGAGCAGGCGCGAGAGGGCGAGGCGCCCTCCGCGCCACGCGCCGTGTACGCGTAGCGCTTCGATGGCGTAGTGCGAGCATGTTGGCGTGTAGCGGCACACCGCCGGGATGTGGGGCGCCACCACCGCTTGGTAGAAGCGCACCAAGCCGATGAGCAGCGCGCGCATCATCGCCGCGTCCGCTCCCGCGGCGGCGCGGGGCGCGCCGTCTTCGTGCGCGCGAGATCGTGCATCAACCCCGCCAGCGTCGGCTCCTCCAAGGTGCGCTTGGGCACCACGAGGTAGTCGAAGGCGCCGAGCTCGCCGAGGCACGCGCGGAAGGCCTCGCGCACAAGACGCCGGAACCGATTGCGTCGGACGGCATCGCCGTAACGCGTCGGCGCCGCGATGCCCAGTCGTGCGTGGTCCAGCCCGTTGGGGCGGCGTCGCACGACGGCCTCACTGCCCGGAAAGACCTCCCCTGCGGTTTGCAGCGCGCGGAAGTCGACGGCGCGGCGAAGGCGGTAGGCGGGGGAGTAGCGAGCCACGTCTTTACTTTCGCACGTGGTCCTACGCGGGCGTCGGCCTGCGCGGGGAGGGGCGACCCTTGCACGCACCTGACACCCGGTTGGAAGGGGCTCCAGCGCGCGGCCTGCCCGCCCGATTGGCCTACCATGGGGGTCGCGACCCGGCGTCGCGAGCCGCCCCTTGGAGCCCCGTCCCGACGTGCTTGGCGTGTCCACCCCGTGTCCTGAGGAGCCGCTGCTGCCGACCTCTCGCTGGCTTGCACTCCCCGTCGTGGTGGCGCTCGGGTTGTCGGGTCTTCTGGCGGGGCCGCTCGGGGCAGCGCACGCGGACGATGCATCACCGCTGCCGCCGCCCGTGCGTCGCGTGCTGCGACGCGGTGAGCCGTTGCCCGATGCGCCGACGCCCCCGCCCGTCACCGCGCCGGTGGAGGAGCCGCGTGCGGCCGCTCCGGCCACCCCGCTGCCGCCGGCGCGTCGCGTGCCCGGTTCCTTGCAACCCACCTCGCTCGCGCGCACGCCCGCTGCCGTCGACATCGCGTCGCTGCGGCCGCTGGTCGCCAAGCTGACGTCCGCGGACTTCCTCGAGCGCATGCGCGCGACGCGCAAGCTCGTGGAGGTCGGTGAGCCGGCGCTACCCGCCCTCGCGGCCGCCGGCGACTTGGCCGTCCTCGGCCCCGGCGGCCTCTCCATGCACGCCACGCGTGGGGCCATCGAGGCCATCCTCGAAGACGTCCCCGCGGAGCGCCTGCCGACCTGGATGGAGGCGCCGTCGCCCGAGGTACGCCGCGCGGCCATCGCCGAGAGCGCGCGCCGCCGCGAGCGTCGCTCCGTGCCCGAGCTGCTCGTGCGTCTGGACGACCCCGCGCCTTGCGTCCGGGCGGCGGCCGTCGCCGCCCTGCGCCAGACGACGGGGCAGTGGTTCGGCTTCGATCCCGACGGCGCGCCGGCTTCTCGTCAGAGCGCCACCGCGCGCTGGCAGCGTTGGTGGAACGTGCAGGCCCGTGTGCCGGCCGAAGGCGGGCCCGACACACGCCGCTGACCCCGGACGCTGACCCCGGAAGACGGCCAAGCGCGTACGATGCGGGCGTGCCGCGTGGGTTCCTCTACTACGGTGAGCTGCTCGTACGCCTCCTGGGGGAGGACGACTACGGTCGCCATCTCGACGCCTTGGCGGAGGCCCTGCCCATCGAGGTCGTCGCCACCGACCGGGTAGGACGCGTGATCGTCTGGAACGCCGCCCTGGCCCACGTCGCCGGGCCGCGCGAGCGGGCACTGGGCCGGCCGCTGCTGGAGGCCCTGCCCGTCTTGGCCACGGACCCCAACCGCGACTGGGCCCAGGCCCTGCGCGAGGTGCTGGAGGAGGGGCGCACCCACACGGTTGCCCGCCAGCCGCTGGGCTCGCGCGTCGTGCGCCTCACCATGGCCCCCATGCGCGACATGACGGGCGAGGTCCTGGGTTGCGTCCTGGCCTTCGAGGACATCACGTCCGGTGCGCGCGCCGCCGACATGCAGCGCCAGCGCGAGCGCACGGCCTTGCTCCAAGACCTGGGCGCCAGCCTGGCCCATGAGATCCGCAACCCGCTGAACGCGTTGTCGCTCAACCTGCAGCTGCTCGCCGAGCGCATGCAGGACGCGCGTGCTTCGCGCGAAGACCTCGAGCGCGGTCTGGGCCGCGCGGTGGCGGAGACGCGGCGCATGGAGGCGCTCGTCACGCACCTGCTGGAGGTCAGTCGAGACGACCGGCTGCGACGGACGCCCGCGAAGATCGACGTCATCTTGGAGAGCGTGCTCGAACGCCTGGAGGGCATGGCCCAGGCGTCCGGGTGCCGCGTGGCCTTCATGGCCGGAAGCAGCCGCACGTTGCTGGTCGATCCGCAGCGCATCGATCGCGCCCTGCACAACTTGCTGCGCAACGCGATCGAAGCCGCGGCGACAGGAGGCGGGCACGTCCTGGTGACCACCCGCGACGACCCGCATTCCACCGTCGTGGTCGTGGACGACGACGGTCCGGGCATCCGACCCGAAGAGCGCTCCGACGTGTTCGTGCTCTACACGACCAGCAAACGCGGCGGCACGGGTCTCGGCCTGCCGCTGGCGCGCGAGGATGTACGGCGCCACGGCGGCGAGATCGAAGTGCTTGCACGACCGGGAGGTGGGGCACGTTTCGTCGTGCACCTGCCGCCGCCCGGTGAGGGCGAGCCTGCCGGACACGAGGAGGAGGCGTGAGCCGCATCCTGATCGTCGAGGACGAGCCCAACGCCCGCGAGACGCTTGGCGAGGTGTTCGCCGGTGAGCACGACGTCCTCTTGGCGGAGGACGTCGACGAAGCCCTCGAGCGCTTCGAGGCCTCGCCCCCGGACCTCGTGCTCACGGACATCCTGTTGCCCGGGGAGCGTGACGGCTTGGACCTGCTCAAGGAGGTTCGCCGGCGTCGCCCCGAGGTGCCCGTCATCGTGATGACGGCGTACGGCAGCGTGGAGCGCGCCGTGCGTGCGATGCGCGACGGCGCCCACGACTTCCTCGAGAAGCCCATCGACTTGCGCCGACTCCGCCAGCTCGTGGCGGGGGCCCTGCGCGACGCGGCCGCTGCGCCCGCGAGCGCGCCCTACCGCAGTGGCCTGGCCGAGGGCGACGTGCCTCCCGGCTTCGTGGGAAGCGCTCCGGCCATTCGCGAGGTGTTCCGCGTGGTCGCGCGCGCGGCGCCGACCAACGCGACCGTGTTGATCCTCGGTGAAAGCGGCACCGGCAAGGAGCTCGTCGCCGAGGCGATCCATCGGGCCAGCCCGCGCAGTGGGGGGCCGTTCGTCAAGGTGAACTGCGCCGCCCTGCCCGAGGGCCTGCTCGAGAGCGAGCTGTTCGGCCACGCCAAGGGCTCGTTCACGGGCGCCATCGCGGACCGCGCGGGACGCTTCGAGGCCGCGCACGGCGGCACGTTGTTCCTCGACGAGGTCGGTGAGATCGCACCGCATACGCAGGTCAAGCTGCTGCGCGCGCTCCAGACGCGAGAGATCGAACGCGTGGGGGAGACGAAGACACGCCCGGTCGACGTACGCCTCGTCGCGGCGACCAACGCGGATCTCGAGTCCTTGGTGCGCAAGGGCACCTTCCGCGAGGACTTCTACTTCCGGCTCAAGGTGATCACGCTGCGCATGCCCGCGCTGCGCGATCGCCGCGGGGACATTCCCGCCTTGGTCGACCACTTCCTGCACATGTACGCCGAGCGCCATGGGCTGCCCGTGCCCCAGGTCACCCCCGAGGCGATGGCCTTGCTCAAGAGCCACGACTGGCCGGGCAACGTGCGTGAGCTGGAGAACACGGTCGAGGCGGCCGTCGTCCTGGGCGGCGGGGGCCCGATCACGCCGGACGTGCTCCCCGAGGAGATCGGCGGCGTCCATCGCATCGACGACCTTCCGGACGCGGACGTGATTCGCATTCCGGCGGGCACGCCGCTTCCCGACGTCGAGCGGACGATCATCCTGGACACGCTGCGTCGCACCGGCGGAAACAAGACCGCTGCTGCGCGCATCTTGGGCATCGGGCTGCGCACGCTCTATCGCAAGCTGGACAGCTACGGTGCCACGGCCGTGATCGACGACAGCGCCGAGGACGCCTCATGACCGCGCCCGCCGGCTCGGGGCGTGTGGGGGCGGCGGTCGGCGCCGCGGTGCTCGTGATCGCGGGCGTCTTCGCCGGCCGTGTCACGGCGCCGCCTCCCGCAACGGCGCGCGAGCTGCCGGCGACCTTTGCGAACGTCGTGGCGCGTGCCAACCCGAGCGTCGTGCACGTCGCCATCCGTCAAGAGGACGGGGCGCGTCGCAGCTCCCGGGACGACGGTGTGGGGGGCGGCTTCGTGGTGCGCCCCGGCGGGTACGTCGTCACGAGTCGCCACGTGCTGGCCGGCGCGCGCGAGATCCTCGTGACCGCTCCGGGTAGCGGTCCGCACGTCGCCGAGCTCGTGGGCGCCGACGACGCGACGGATACGGCGCTCTTGCGCGTGGCGGCGCTCTCCGACCGCTTGCCGCTCCCCATGGGGGACCCGCGTGCGCTTCGTGCGGGCGACCTGGTGCTCGCGGCGGGAAGCCCCTTCGCGCTGCCGAACTCGTGGAGCCTGGGGCTCGTGAGCGGCGTCGGGCGTTCGGGCCTCGGCGTCAACCCGCGCGGCTTCGAGTCGTTCATCCAGACGGATGCGGCAGCGAACCTCGGCTCCTCGGGCGGTCCGCTGCTGGACGCCGACGGTCGCGTGGTCGGCGTGATGACGGCCATCCTCAGCCGCGGCGGCACGCACCAGGGCGTGAGCCTTGCCACCCCGATCGACGTCGTGCTCGGCGCCGTCGCGCGCCTGCTGGGCGAGCGCGGGCCCGGCTCGCGGGCCGAGCCGCCCCAGCTGGGGCTGTCGGTGCGTCCGCTGGTGGGCGCGGGTCTCGTCGTCACCCGGATCGACCCAGGCAGCCCCGCCGAACGCGCCGGCCTCCGCCCCGGCGATGTGCTGACCCACGCAGGCAGCACCCCGCTCTCCGACGCCGCCGATCTCCAACGCGAGGCCTGGCAGCTGCCCCCCGGCGGCTCCCTCGTCCTCTCCTACGTCCGCAACGCCCAACGCGCCCGCGCCGTCCTCACCCCGTCCCCGCGGTAGTACACGCACCGAGGTTTGGGGTTTCCGTCGTTCGTTACCGAGGCGGGCTACCCATCGACGCTCGAGGCTGCTGTGGTTCGTAGCCGGGGTGGGGCGATCCACCGAGGTTCGGGCATCCCGTGGTTCCCAACCGCAGCGGGCGACCCATCGACGTTCGGGGACCCTGTAGCTCGTGTACGGAGTCCGGTGAGATCTCCGCGTCGGGCCGCACCGACCTATCCCATGCGGGAGCGCGCAACAGCCCGACGTGAAGATCTCACCCGACTCCTCGCGGAAGCGCGGAACGCGCGTGGGTGGTGCGGGTCAACAACAACGCCCCTGGGTAGGGGAGCCCATCCACGGTGTCAGACCCGGCGCCTCGCGTCGCTTGCGCTCCGCAGCGCCGGATCAGACACCGTGCGATGGCGGTGCGCGACCGAGCATCCGGCGAGCCGTTCGCTCGCCGACACCGGCATCGATCGATCCGACTAGTAGCGGCGGAGGACGCCGCGCACGACTCCTCGAAGATCGAGGTGCTGCGGCGGGCGTACGTAGATGGGTTCCATCGTGGCGTTCGCGGGCTGCAGGCGGATGCTGCCGTCGGGCTCGCGGTAGTAGCGCTTGAGCGTGGCCTCGCCATCGACGATGGCCACGACGATCTCGCCCTCGCGTGCATCGCGGCTGCGGTCGACCATGACCAGGTCACCGTCCGTGATGTGGTCCTCGATCATCGAGTGCCCGACGACGCGTAGCAGGTATGCCTGCTGCCCGGGCTCGATGGGCAGGAGCTCGTCCAGGGTGTACGGCTCGGCGTCCTCGAGGGCCTCGATGGGGCGGCCTGCCGCGATACGGCCCAGCACCTTGACGGTGGGGTCGGGCAGGTAGTTGCGGTCGAGGATCTCGATGGAGCGCGAGCGCTGCGGGAGCTTGCGGATCGCACCCTTCTTCACGAGGGCAGCGATGTGCTGGTGGACCGTGACGCGGTGCACACCCAGCTCTTGGCCGATCTCTTCCAGCGTGGGCGAGGTGTCGTTGTCCCGCCGGTAGTCGCGGATGTACGCCATGATCTGGAGCTGCTTGGGCGTGTAGTTCACGTCGGCCTCCCGGACCTGCCGGCGCAGGTCGCCCAAAGGAGCCGCGCACGCCTGGGGCGCCCGCGGCCTGTTTGTCCCGGTTCGTACGAACGGGAGTTCGTACACCCTCCGTTCGTGTTCAATCGGTCGGCACCCCCCGCGGCTTGCGGCAGCCGCCGGGAAGAAGCCGTCAAGGGCGCACGGTGGGTCAGCACGTGGGTCAGCACGTGGGTGAGCAGGTGGGTCAGCAGGTGACTCACGCCAGGACCGCCGCGAGGAGCACGAGCAGCATGGCCCCGGTCATCAGCAGGTCGACGAAGCCGACGCCCTCGGACTCCGCCTCGACGTCCGCCGCAGCCGAGGCTCGCCGGCGCGAAGGACGAGAGGGAGTTGCCTGGGCGCCGGGCCCGCGCAGCGGGAGGGGTCTCGGGCTGAACGCGGATCCCGGCGCCCGGGCGAACGATGAGGAGGCGCGGCTTCGGGAACGGGGCGGGGCGAGGAGAATGGCTTGTGTCGTGCTCACGATCAAGAGGCTAACCTGACTACGTGCAAACGCAAGGGCTCCTTCTCGGATTTCGCGCCCAGGCCCTGATCCTGGGCCCCGTGCTGCTCCTCGGCGCGCTGGCCGGCGCCTGCCATGCGCCGGTGGGCCGCGGTGCAGCGGCCACGCGGGCGGTGGCATCTGGCCCCGAGTCGCGCGACCTGGTGCGGCTGAGGGCCGTCCGCGAGCGGGCCCGCGCCCACGACCGCATGGGGGCGCTGCGTCTGCTCGAGCCGGACGCGCCGCTGGATCCTGCCGACCCGGAGCGCTGCTGGCTCCTGGTCGCCCTTTGGCGCGACGTGGGCGCCCGGGCTCGCGCCCAGCGGGCCGTCGCCGCCATGGCTCCCGGAGGCCTGCGGACGACGCTCTTGGCCTTCGCCGCCGAGACGCCGCGGGAGGCCCTCACGTACCTGGGACGGGGTTCCGGCCCCGACGGCTGGGCGGACCTGGTCCGCTCGCACGTCCTCGCGGGGCTCGGCGACCTCGAGGGCTCCCGTGACGCCGCGGAGCGTGCGACGCGCTCGCCCTGGCTCTTGGTGCGGATCGATGGCTTCCTGCTCTCCGCGGCGCTGCACGGCGAGCTGGGGGCGCTGGACGTGGCACGCGCCCGGCTTCGCACCGTGCGTGAGCTGGCGCCCTGGGACGCGCGAGGCGCCCACGAGGCGGGGCTCATGGAGCGGCGCGTCGGGCGTCCCGTCCAGGCCGCCGACGACCTCCTGGAGGCGCTCGCGGCGGCGCCCGGCTCCGAGACGATCGCGCGCGATCTGCAGGACACATGGCGCACGTTGGCGCCGGGCCCGGACCGCGATCGCGTGGCGGAGGCCGCCCTGGCCGTGCAAGCCACGTCGAACCCGGCCTGGGAGGCGCTGGCCGGCGCCGTCGCGCTCGACGTCCGCCACGATGCCGGGCTCGCGGAGCGCCACCTTCGTAGCGCCCTCGCGGCTGGAGCCCTGCCGGTTCCCACCGAGCAGGACCTACGCCGTGCCCTGTTTGCCAGCGGCCGCTACCGCGAGGGGGTCGCGCTGCTCCAAGCCGCGCTGCCGCCCGACGTGCGCGAGGCGCGTGAGAACCTCGTGGGTCCCTGCTGGCGTGCCCTGTCGCGTGCGGTCGCGGCGGCCCCGGATCGCGCAGCGTCCGAGCCCGCGCGTGTGCTGCTCGCGCGTTCGCTGCTCAGCCTGGGCGCCCACCGCGACGCGTTGCTGGTGTTGGAGGATGCGACCGGGGAGGCGGCGTCCGAGCTACGTCGCCGGCTCGAGGGCCACGTCGGCTTCGAGCGCGCTTTCGCCGAGCTCTTGCGTGCGGGGTACGCGGACGCGGCGCGCGACGAGTCGCCTCCGGATCTCGACGCCGTGCTTGCGCAGGTCCCCGGCTTGGCGCGCCGGCATCTCCTCCCGGCCGAAGCGGCGCAGCTCGTGGACGTGCGCGTTGGCGTGAGCAGCGTTCCCCTCTTGGGCGCGTGGGTCGACCACGGTGTTCGTGCCGCGAGCCCCCTCGTGCGCCACTTCCGAGCCTACGGTCGCTACCTCGTGCTCGGCCAACGCTCGAGCGGGCCCGTGGAAGCCGTGCTGCTCTCGCTCGTCTACCTCGCGGAGAAGGCGCCCTTGCGCACGACCGGGTTCCTCCACCACCACGACGTGGCCATCGGCATCGACCGCGGGCTGGGCACCGCGGTCGTGGCGGAGGGAGGCGAGCTGGGCGGGGCGTGCCTTCCCGATGCCCTCTGGTTCGATGCCGACTCGGCGCGCACGTCCGAGGCAGCGTGGCGTCGCGTGCTGGCCCGTGACCCGGCAACGCTCGTGTTCGCCCACGACCCGCCACCCGCGCCGGGCGGCGAGGGCCGCTTGGCCCTGACCGACCCGGCCGGCGTGACCGAACGCCTCGTGGCACGCGTAGCGAGGCAGCGCGGCCCCGACCTGTGGTCCTCGTGGTTCACGCTGCGCGCGCACGAGGCCGGTCACGTCACCGACCTGCGCACGCATCTGCCCGTCCTCCAGGGCCTGCCCGCCACCTTGCGCCTCCTGGCCAAGGCGGGCGGCAGCTTCCATGACGTCGAGCGTCACCTCGAGTGCCAAGCCCAGCTGGCCGCCGTCGTGGATGCGCGCGACCCGGCCCTGGCCGTTGCGGAGATGACGGCGCTCCTGCCCGTCGTGGAGCCGGACCCCGAAGTGCATCGCGGGGGCTACCACGACGCCTTGCAGCTCATGCTTCGTCACATCGACAAGAACCCGGCGGCCTACCCGGGTCTCGACCGCACCGAGCGCCTGCTGCCGCAGCTGGACCGCCTCGACGACGCCGCACTTCGTCGCGCGGCGTGGAATGCCTGGCGCGCCGCTCGCTAGTGTGGTGGTGCAGAAGTCCCCTTGCATCTCTAGCCCGGATGTTTCATGAAGCGCGCGGCGGGATGTGCACAGGGGACCTCCCGACAACGACTTGCGGCCATCTGGTGGGGCACGTCCAAGCGACGGCGTGTCCTCGCGCCGACATCGCGCCCGAGGTGGAAGCCGTCGCGAGGAGTCGATGCTGAACCCATCTCCGACGAGCGACGGCGAGGAGATCGGGCGCGAGGGCTAGCGAGGACCGCGCGATTCAACCTGTGTTCATGGAACATCCGGGCTGGGTGCTGCGGGCTGGGCTGGGGGCGATCAGGCCGCTTCGTCAGCCTCGAGTAACGAATACGAGTCGGCCTCCTCATCGGCCTTCCGCTCCCCATCCAGCCCGCCGATCGGTGTCGATCGCCTCAAGGACACAGGACGGGGAGTCACGGTTGTGCGGCTTGGTACATGTCACCTGACTTCTGGAGCGGATCGCTAGCAGGATCCGCCCTCGGAGCGCCTTCGGTTCCGTGCTGGAATGAGCAGGCCCGTGACCCGTTCCCGGCTCCGTCCCGTGCTTCTCGTGGCCCTGGTTCTCCTGCCGTGGATGGGTGCCCACGGGCTCGTGCCCCCGGCGGCGGCCGCCGAGGGCGACGACGGCCCGGTGCTGCGCACCGACCCTGCGGGCGAGGCGACGCGCCTGCTGGCGCGCGCCGCCGCGTCGCTCGACGCGGGCGAGGTGACCGCGGCGCGCCACGACCTGCAGGCGTGCCTGGAGACGGCCCCCGATGCCCTCGTGGCGTTGCGCGGGCTGGAGACGTTCCTGCCCGTCGGTGAGGACACGACCTTGGCGTGGCCCGCTCGGCGGATCGTGGCCCTGGCCGCGGCCAAGCTGGGCGACCAGCGTGACGCGCTGGTCGAGCCCTTCGAGGCGGCCGCGGCGCAGCGCATGCAGCGCGCTTGGCTCGGCGAGGGCGCCTCCGCCGCCGCCGACGTGGCCGTGCGCGACCCGATGACGCGCGCGGGGGATGCCGCCCTGTTGGTGATGGCCGAGTCTGCCGTCGAAGCGGGTGACCTCGCCGGCGCCGTGACCGGGCTGCGCATGTGGCTCGACGTGCACGGACCGCGCGCGCCAGCGGCGCGCCGCCATGCCGTCCTGTTGCGTCTGGCCGACGTCCTGGCGCACATGGAAGACGCCGGCGGCCTGCTGCGGTTGCGCGTGCGCTTGGGCGACGACGAGCAGGACGCCGACGCACTCCCCGCGCTGCTCGATGCCTTGGTCTCGCGAGAGGCGGCCCGGCCGACACCCCAGGCACCCGACGGCCCGCGAGGGCCGCTCGACCCGGGCCCGCTTGCGGTGCTGTGGTCGGTGGACGTGAGCGATCCGTCGTGGGTGCGGGTGCCCCGCGTCGACGAGGGCACCGAGGTGCGCTCCGGCGCGCTCGTCGACGGGGATGTCGTCTACGTGCATGCGGCGCGCACGGTCCGGGCGCTGGACGCGCGCAGCGGGCTCGAGCTGTGGCGTTTCCCGCCGCGCGAGATCCCGCTCTCGCGCACTCACGACCCCGCCGTGCGCCATGCTCCTGCCGATCGGCCCGTGCACGCCGTCGTTCCCGCAGGTGACCTGCTCTTGGTCGTACTGGGCGATCCGCCCTCCACGGGCAGCTACGAAGTGCAGGGCACCGTCTGGGGCGAGGACAACATCGTCGAGTACCCCCGCACGCACCTCGTGGCGCTGGACAAGGCGAGCGGCGAGCTGCGCTGGCGCAGTGGCGCACTGACCGAGACCGACATGCTGCTCGGCGATCCGGACGTGGGTTGCCAGAGCCCGCCCCTGGTCGTGGGGGATCGCGTCTACGCCTGCTTCGGCAAGCTCGAAGCAGGCGCCGTGGTGCACGCGGTGTGCTTGCGTCGCGACGATGGCGCCTTGCTCTGGCGGACGCCGTTGGCGGCCGGTGTGAGCGGGCGCGCACCCGATCGCGCCAACTGGGGGCGCTTCCGCCAAGCCCACCGCAACGTCCTGCCCTTCGGCTCGCCGCCCGCGCTCGCCGGCAACGAGCTGTGCTTCGTCACCCATGCAGGCTTCGTCGCCGCCCTGGACCCGGAGCGTGGGCGCACGCGCTGGGTGCGCGCCCTCCAGCCCTACGCGCGGGGGGGTGCGGCGGACGGGCTGGCGGCGCGGCGCGGCTTCGGCATGACGAACGCGCCCTGGGCTTGGGGCGATGCGTGGATCGTCGCCGCGCACGACAGCCCGCGCTTGGTCGCCCTCGAGCGGGGCAGTGGGCGGCTGCGTTGGTCGACGGAGCTGGCGGGCGAGGACACGCAGTGGCTCGCCGATGCCGTGCGGCATCTGATCGGTGTCGTGCCCGGGCGCGACGGCGCGCCGCTGCTCCGGCTCGTCGGCGAAGGGCGCGTGGGCGTGGACCCGCGCGACGGTGCACTCGTTGCGTCCGAGCTCGACATCGGCGGCTGGACGTCGAGCCGCGGCCTGGACCTGCTGGCCCGTCCGTACGTCGACGCGCAGGGCATCGCCACGTGGCGCGACGGCGGCTGGCAGTCGATGGGCTGGGACCTGGGCGAGGACCCCGAAGCCGCCACGCACGTGCTACGGACGGCCGAGGGGCCAGGGGCACCGGCGAGCGGGCACCTGCTCCCGCTGGCCGACGACCGCTGGCTCGTCGTGGGGCAGGACCGGGTAGCCGTGATCGCGCCTGCCGAGCAGGTGGAGCGCGCGCGGTCCGAGGTCGTCGCCTCGGCGGAAGCCCTGCGCCTGGCTGTCGCGGCGGGCGACGTCCAACAGGCCCTGGCGCTTGCGCGTCCGTATCTCGCGCCCGAGCGCGGGCCGGCCGCGCACGAGCTGGTCGAGTCGTGCCTGCCGGGCTTGCTGGCCACGCTCGGCGGTGCGGAGTCGGCGCGCGCGCTGGCCTCGCTCGTCGAGGCCTTGCCGCCGTCCGCGCGAGGTACATGGCGCCTGGCGACGGCTCCCCTCCTTGCGGCACACGGCGCGGGGCCGGAGGCGGTAGCTGCGCTCGAGGCGGAGCTCGTCGCGCCCACGCAGCCCATCGCCGACGTCACCCGGCGGCTGCTGCTCGTCGAAGCGTCCTTGGACCGCCGTGACCTCGTGGAAGCGCGCGAACAGCGTGCGGAAGCCGCGCTGGCCGCGGCACCGGACATCCGCGCCTTGCGCTTGGTGGCGCGCCGCTTCCCCGGCACGCCGGCGGCCACGCGTGCGCGGGCCCGCTGCGTCCGTCTCGCGTTGGAGGCCGGTGATGCGGTGGGGGCCGCCGCGGCGCTGGCCGACTTGCGACTCGATCCCGGGCCCGAGGTCGCGCTGACGGGCGAGGGCCTGCCGAGCGCGCCCGTCCGTCGTGCACTGCTCGAGGCCGACCTGTGGCTCGATGCCTCGCAGGTGCGCGAGGCGCGCGATCTCCTCGACCTGCTCGAGGGCGAAGAGCCTGCGAGCGCGACGGCGCGCGGTCGCGACCGGACCACCATCTTGCGACGCGCGTTGGCGGAGCACGCTTGCTGGCCCGGCCGCGGCCCCGCGGACCCCGACGAGCCCGTGGTGCGCGTCTTGGACGCACGGCACGTGTCACACGCCGACTCCGTGCGCGGCGTGCGCTGGCTCGGCCTCGAGGGGCCCGGAGCGCACCTGTGGCGCGATGCCGTCCCGTACGTGCGCGGCCTGGAGGTGGGCATCGCCGAGCCCGGGCGGGGCCCGGCCGCGTTGCTCGGAGGCGACGACCTCGGCTGGTTTGGCGGGACGCTGCGCGAGCTGGCCCGCGGTCCTTCCGAGGGGGGCGTGCTGATCGGGCACGTCGTGGCACGGCAGCCCGCCGACCTCAGTGGCGTGGCGGCGGGCGACGTGCTGGCTGCGTGGGGTGGCGAGCGCCTCGAGGGCGTCGACCACTTCATGGGCGCCGTGGGAAGGACGCAACCGGGCGCCGTGGTCGCCGCCGAGGTGCGCCGCCACGGTCGCATCGTGCTGGACCGCTTCCGTGCGGGCAGCCGGCCGACGGATCAAGGTGTGCTGCTGCCGTACGACAAGCTCTACGTGCGCGAGGACGGCAGTGCGGTGCTCCCGTGTCGCTCGGGACTCGATCGCCTGCAGCCGTCGCCCGCACGTCGCACCCCGCTGTGGCGTGACGGCAAGGCCCGCGGCATCGTCTCGCACGTGGTCGTGCGAGGCGCGCTCGCCTACGTGGCGATCACCTACCGACTGCACATGGACCGCGTCGTCGCGGTCGATCTCGACGCGAAGCGCGAGGTCTGGAGCGCCGAGGTGCCAGGGCGCGTGCGGCACCTCGTCGTGACGGCGAGCGCCTTGGCGGTCGGCTTCGACGGACCCGACGGCGTGCTGGTGCTCGACGCCTTCGATGGCGCGCTCCGCCAGGAGATCGCGGTCACCCCGCCCTGGGTGGACGACCTGCGCTCGACGTGGGTGGACCGCTTCGCCTGGGACGCCTCGCTCGGCAACCTGTTCGCGCTCGAGCGCGACGGCGAGCGGGGCCCGGTTCATCTCGTCTGGTACGACACGACGACGGGCCAACGTCGGGATCGCTCGCCGGCGCTGGTGCAGCACCGTCCGGGACGCGACGCCAGCGTGTCGGTGGGGGCCTTCGCCGCGACGCCCGACGGACCGCACGGGATCTTCGTCGTGATCCCACCGCTGCTCGCGACGGGCCCCGTCACCCGCCTGCGCCTGGACTCCACGCACATCTACAGCGACCAGGCGCACCACGGCGTGCTGGACGCCGACTCCCGCTTGTTCGTGCGCGGGCGCCACCTGTGCCTGCTGCGCATGCCCGATCGCGGGGGACGGCCCGTGGCCGTCATGGTGCTGCAGCACGACCCGAGCGTCTCGCGCCAGATGGCGGGTCTCCCGGGCGTGCAGCCCGCAGGCGATGCGTTCGCCCTGGAGCACGCCCCCAAGTACCTGAGTGGCCCGCGGGACGACCGGTACCTCATCGATGCCGTGGCCACGCACGAGGGACTTGCGCTCTTGGCGGCCAACCTCCTCGAAGGAAGTCGCATGGAAGCGGGCTGGGTCGCGTTCGCGCCGCCGCCCGAAGCCGGCGACGCGATGGACGGCAACCGCAGCTTGTCGTTGGTGGACGCGGCAACCATCGACGGACGCCGCCATGCGCCCGTCGCCGGCGCCACGGCGTGGTTCGTGCCGGTCGATGCGGGGGCGCGTCGCGTTCCGCTCGAGCGCCCCGTGTTCGGCCGACCCACGCCGCGCTGACGGCGACGGGCCCCAGCGAACCCGCGTCAGGCGGTCTGCGTGAGGAGGTCGACGACCTCCTGGGCCGACGGCGCGGTCAGGATGCGCTGCCGCACGTCCTCGAGCTTGAGGCGCTTGCTGATCTGGGCGAGCAGCTCGAGGTAGGGCTTCTTGGCATCTTGCGGGCCGGCGATGAGCACGACGATGTGCACGGGCTTGTTGTCGATGCTGTCGAAGGGCAGGCCTCCGGCGTGGCGGCCGACGGCGACGACGAACGAGCGCACGCCGGCGATCCGCGCGTGCGGGATGGCGATGCCGAGCCCGATGCCGGTGCTCAGCAGGTTCTCGCGATCGCGCACCGCGCCGAGCAGCGCCTCGGCATCCTCGACGTCGGGCGAGGTCGCTGCGGCGTTTACGAGCTCCTCGAGCGCCGCGACCTTGGTCGTGGCGGCGAGGTCGACGACGCGCGAGGCGTCCATGTGATCGGCCAGGCGTAGAGGCGCGTTCGCCATGGTGAGGCTGCCGGCTCCGTGGGGGGCACCCCCCCCCGGGGGCCGCCGTCGATACCACGGGTCGGCGCCCAGGCCTACCGAATGGAGCCTGCGTTCCCGTGGAAGCCGTCTTCCGCGGCCCGGATCTCGTCCCGGCGGTGCTCCACGGACGATCGCGGCCAGCGGCCGAAGCAGACGAGCACGAGGTCCACGCGCACCGCGCGGCGCCTCAGGTCGGGCCGTCGCTCGAGCCACGCCGCGACGCGCGCCAAGCGGCGGCGCTGGGCGGGGCCCAGGCGGGCCGCGAGCTCGGCGAAGGGCGTGTCCCGGCCGCTCTTCACCTCCACGACGACCACCGTGTCGCCGTCGACGGCGAGCAGGTCGATCTCGCCGGGCGGGAGGCGCAGGCGGCGCGCCGCCATGCGGAACCCCCGCCGCGCGAGGAAGCGCGCCGCGCGCCGCTCCCCACGCCGCCCCAAGGCATGGTCCTCGCGGGCATGGCCGCCTCGCTCATGGCCCCCGCGCGCAGGGTGCCTGCGCCCCGGACCGCTCTCGCTCCGATCGTGCTCATCGCGATCGTGGTCACGGCGATCGTGGGGCACGGACCTGGGACGCGGGCGGCGGCGGAAGCACACCCCCGCACCACGCCGCGCGAGACGCAGCGGTCACGTACAGGACGCGGGGCTCACGGGGCGCGGCCGCGCGGCGGCCCGACGTGCGGTGCTAGGAGGCCTCGACGGGCTCGGGCACGGCGCGAGCGGGGGCCTGCTCGATCTGGCCGCGACGACCCAGGACCTCGCGCAGCTTGGTGCGCTTGCCCACGCGATCGCGGAGGTAGTACAGCTTCGCGCGACGAACGCGGCCGCGGCGGTTGATCTGCACGCCTTCGACCACGGGGCTGTGCATCGGGAAGATGCGCTCGACGCCCTCGCCAGCCACGATGCGACGCACGGTGAACGTGCGGCCGAGGCCCGCACCGCGCATCTTGATCACGGTGCCCGAGAACGTCTGGATGCGCTGCTTCTCGCCCTCGGTGATACGGACCGCGACGTCCACGGAGTCACCAATGGCGAGCGGGGGGAGATCCTGGCGGGTCCAGGGCGCCTCGAAGGAACGGATGCGGGACGACATGGCGGATCTCCCAAGCTCACGCGGGCGCCGGCTTCGAGACCAAGACGCCTCGAGACCAGGACCACGGGAAGGTTCCCCCGCGGCCGGACGGCCTTTGCAGGGGGAAGCCCCGGATGGTACGCCCAGGCCCTCGGCCGTCATGCCTTTTCCGGCCCTCGAGGGCCGGCCGGCCGACCCGGCGCCCGCCATGCATGCCACGGTCGTGACCCTCTTCCCCGGTCTGTTCGCCCCTTGGCTCACGTCCAGCGTGGTCGGTCGGGCTGTCGTGGGCGGGCTGGTGACCGTCGATTTCGTCGACCTCCGCGAGCTTGGCGAGGGCCGCCACCGCGTCGTGGACGACCGCCCCTTCGGCGGGGGGCCCGGCATGGTGCTCATGGCCGAGCCCGTCGTCCAGGCCGTGGAGCAGGCCCGTGGCCGCCATGGGCCCGCGGTGCGCACGCTGCTGTTGACGCCCCAGGGCCGCCGCTTCGACCAGCGCTTCGCCGAGGAGCTGGCGACCGCGCCGGACGGCTTCGTGCTGCTCGCCGGACGCTACGAGGGCATCGACGAGCGGGCCATCGAGGTCCTGCAGCCCGAGGAGGTCAGCATCGGGGACTTCGTGCTGTCCGGCGGGGAGGCCGCGGCACTCGTCATCCTCGACGCCGTGGCCCGGCTGGTCCCGGGCGTCCTGGGGCACGAGGACAGTGCGACCGAGGACAGCTTCTCGGGGCCCGAGCGGCTGCTCGACCACCCGCATTACACGCGTCCCGCGTCGTGGCGTGGGCACGAGGTGCCGCCGGTGCTCTTGGGCGGCGACCATGGGGCCATCGCCGCGTGGCGGCGCGAGCAGCGGCTGGCGCGCACGCGCGCGCGGCGGCCCGATCTGCTCGAGCCGCGGGGCGACAAGGAGGGCGCATGTTCACCGGAATCGTGACGCATCGCGGGCGGCTCCAAGCCGTCGATCGCCAGGGCGTGGACGGTGGCCTCGTACGCCTCGTCCTGGAGCCGGAGGCCCCGCTGCCGCGCACGGCGATCGGCGACAGCGTCGCGGTGGACGGCGTGTGCCTGACGGCCGTGGAGGTGGATGCGGACCGCCTCGCCTTCGACGTGATCCCCGAGACGCTGCGCAAGACGGCGCTGGGCGACCGCCTGCCGGGCGATCTCGTGCACCTGGAGCCGGCGCTCCGCCTGGGGGACCCGCTCGGGGGGCATTGGGTGCAGGGGCATGTCGACGGCACGGGCGTGCTCGTGTCGCGTGAAGCCCACGGCGAGGACCTGGTGCTCGAGATCGCCGTGCCGGAGGACCTGCTCGACGGGCTGCTGCCCAAGGGCTCGGTGACGCTGGACGGCGTCAGCCTGACGGTGGGCGAAGTGGCGCGGGCGCCCGACGGGGAGCCCGAGGGCCTGCCGGGGCGCTTCCGCGTGTACCTGATCCCGCACACCGTGGCGGTCACCGGGCTCGGGACCAAGGCCGTGGGGGAGCGCGTCAACGTCGAGGTCGACGTGCTGGGCCGCTGGGTGAAGCACCACCTCGAGCGGGGAGTCCGTCCCCCCGCCGACCGATAGACAGAGGGGGGCCGCACGCCGCGGCCGCCCCCGAAGGAGGCGATGCCATGCGACGCCTGGGTCTCTGTGCGACTGCGCTGCTTCTCGCCGCGTGCACCGGGCCCCTGCCCTCGCAGCGCCTGGGGCTCGCGCCCCTGACCGATCCCGGGCCCTACCGCCTGCGCCTGGCGCCCTACAAGATCGACCCCTCGCTGCCCGACCCCTACGCGGCGCCCCGGCCAGCGGCACAGCCCGCCCCGGCGGCCGCGCCCTCGCGGCCGCCGAGTCGTCGTGGGGGCGGCGTGGTGGCGCTCAGCGCGCAAGACCTCGCGCCCATCCACGCGTGGCTCGGGACGCCCGACAACGGGCAGTGGATCCTCGGCGACGTCGTCGACGTGGTCGTGAGCAAGGAGTTCTTCGCGAGCACGCTGACCGTCAACACGATCTCGGGCTTCATGCGCGAGGTCACGGTGCGGCGTGAGGACCGCATCGTGGGCAACGACGAGCTCATCACGCTCACCTACATGGGCCAGCCCGGGACCGAGCACGCCATCACGGCGCCGCGCGTGCAGCTTGGCCCCGGCCTCATGGTCAGCGCGCGTCGCGTGCTGCGCTTGCGCATGGTGAAGACCGAGGATCCTGCGCGTCCCGTCCGGGCCCGCATCGTGGCGCAGGGACGCAGTCGTCGCGGACACGGTGACAAGGTCGTGCAGCGCGGCGAGGTCCTGCAGATCCGCGGTGAGCTGGCGTGGGACCCGCGCTCGCGTCGTTGGGTCTGGTCCGCGTCGTGAGCGAGGCGCACGGCCGCGTCGAGCGCCATCGCGTCACGAGCCGACTGCTGGCCGGCAACCCCCTCGGGGATCCGTGCGAGCGCGACGTCCCCGTCTGGCTGCCGCCGGGCTACGACCCCGAGGGCAGCGCGCGCTACCCGGTGCTGTTCGGACTGGCCGGCTTCACGGGCACGGGTGCGTCGTTCCTCGCCTACGACTGGTACCAAGGCACGTTGCCCGAGCGCTTGGATCGCCTCGTGGCCGCCGGCGAGATGCCGCCGGCCGTGATCGTCTTCGTGGACGGCATGACAGCCCTCGGCGGCAACCAGTACATCGACTCGGCGGCGGTCGGCCCGTGGGCGCGCCACGTCGTCGACGAGCTCGTGCCGTGGGCGGAGCAGGCCTTCCGTGTGCTGCCCGGTCGCGAGCATCGCGGGGTGTTCGGCAAGTCGAGCGGCGGCTTCGGTGCGTTGCGCTTCGCCATGGACCACGCCGACACGTTTGCCGGTGCGGCCTGCCACTCGGGCGACCTCTACTTCGAGTCCTGCTACGGCCCGATGTTGCCCAAGGCCGTGGACGCGCTGGCGGCCGCGGGCGGCCTCGAGCGATTCCGCGCGACGTGTCGCGACGCGCCGACCTTCCCGGGTCGTCTCTTCCCTGCGCTGGAGGTCGTCGCCCTGGCGGCGTTCTACAGCCCGCGCGAAGACGCGGGCGTCGACCTGCCGTTCGACGAGCGCACGGGCGAGCGACGTGAGGACGTCTGGGCGCGTTGGCTGGCGCACGATCCCGTGCGACGCGTCGGCGTCTCGGCGGCGGCGCTCGGATCGCTGCGGCATCTGTACGTGGAGTGCGGGACGCGCGACGAGTACCACCTGCACCACGGCGCGCGCATCTTCTCGGCGCGGCTGTCCGACCTCGGCATCTGCCACCAGCACGTCGAGTTCGACGACGGCCATCGCCATCTGGGCTACCGCTACGACCAGAGCCTGCCCGGACTGGCCCGGGCCTTGCTTGCCTGACGGCCCGCGAGCCCGCTGCCCGCGCGGGTCCGCACGACCGTCCGCGACGCGCCGTGGAGGCCGTACAGTGGGGGGCCGGCTCCAGGAGGTCCCCGATGGACGACGCCCGTTCGACTTGGCGATCGCTCGTGCTGCCCCTCGCGGGGCTGCTCGTGCTGGTCCTGCTGGCCGCGGGCCTGCCCGCGGGCCTCGGGGCGCCGGGCGCCAGCCCCGCGCTCGCCGGCCCCGATGACGACGATGCCGACGAGGACGGCAAGGAGGGCGACGACGAGCCGCCCCCGGACCTCGGCGAGAAGGACGTGCCGTTCATCGAGAAGGTCAACGAGGCCATCGAGAAGGGAACGAACTGGCTGCTGGCGCGCGGAAAGATCTTCGAGATCCCCGGAGCGCGCGACGAGGCCCAGGGAGCCCACTACGGCTTCATCCAGTCCAAGACGCTCTACGGGGGCGGTACCGGCCCCGGCTACCCGCACCCCGCGGGTCCCACGGCCCTCGCGCTCTACACCCTGCTCAAGTGCGACGTCGAGCCGTCGCACGGCGTGATCGAGCGCGGCTTCACCTGGCTGAAGGTGCGCCACCGCATCACCCAGGAGTGGGACATGCAGGGTGAGTTCGACCCGTTCACGTGGACCCATACGGAAGCCGGCAGCTCGTACGAGATCTCCGCGATGATCTTGGCGCTCACCGCGAAGTACGACCAGAAGAAGCACACGGGCACCAGCCGCAAGAAGCTGCGCATCCGCGACAAGGACGACCAAGAGTGGCTCGTCGAGCTGGTCGAGGGACTCGTCGATCGACGCGGTTCACCCGACAAGGACTCACCGCCCGCCGACCGACTCGGCTGGCGCTACAACATGCCGCGCATCCAGCTGGGCGGTGGCGGGGGCGGACGCGGCCGCAGCGTGGCTGGCAAGACGCGGTCGGTCAACGTCCCGCCGCACGCCAACCAAGACCTCTCCAGCACGCAGCTGGCCGCGCTGGCGCTCTACAACGCCCACCGCTTCGGTGTCGACGTGGATCCGCAGATCTGGCTCGACATTGCGGAGTTCACGCTGTCGCACCAGGAAGAGACGGGTCCGGACCACGAGCGCCACGACCCCGGTCTCGCGCGTGGTGGCTACGCGGCGCCCAAGGACAAGGCGCGTGGCTTCATGTACATCAAGGGCAGCCCCGACCGCTCCGAGGGCAAGGCCACCGGTTCGATGACGGCCTGCGGCATCGCGAACCTGCTGATGTGCCAAGAGGTGCTGGCCAACCACAGGAAGACCAAGCGCACCTTCGGTACGAGCCCGCTCGCTGCGCAGATGGAGAAGGCGGTGTGGGACGGGCTGGCCTGGCTCGACCGCAACTGGTCCAGCTTCGACAACCGCAACAGCGGCACCGGCTACCACACGTACTACCTGTACGCGCTCGAGCGCACGATGGACATGCTCGGCAAGCAGCTGGTGGGCAAGCGCCTCTGGTACCAAGAGGGCGCCGAGCAGCTCTTGAAGCGCATCCAGCGCACGTCCAGCCAAGTGCCCGACAAGAAGATGAGGACCGAGGCGATGGACACGATGTTCTGGGAGACCAAGTCCACCCACGAGCCCTACGACGTCCTCGACACGTGCTTCGCCCTCCTCTTCCTCAAGCGCGCTACCCGCGGCGTCATGCCCCCGCCTGCTGCCGTTACGGGCAATTGATGGGGTGCGTGGGAACGGCTCGCCAGATGCTCGGTCCCGCACCAGCATCGGCTCCTCGAGTGAACAGACCACGAGTCGTCGCCGATGCTGGCGCGCTACCGTCGCCCTGACGACCCGATGCGTGGCGGAGGAACCTCATTTCTGCCGCGGTTGATGCCCGGGTCTGAGGCCAGCGGACCGGTCACCCCGGCACCCGTCGCGGCCTACGTGGCCGCGGGTCGGGAGCTCCCGACGCAGCGACTGCGTCAGGCCGTCAAGCGCATCCCTTGGGGGCCTGCCTCGGCTTCACGTTCGTCCGTCTGGCAATTGACAGGGGTGGTGGGGCGGGGGCGTTAGCCTCCCGGGCCAGCGGCCGCGGCAGTCCCTGTTGCCCGCCGCACGACGGAGGGCGCCGTGAAGCTGCACGAGTTCCAGGCCAAGGGGCGCTTCGCCGCCGCGGGCCTCGCAGTCCCGCGAGGCATCGTGGCCAAGAAGCCCAAGCAGGTCGGCAAGGCCTTCAAGAAGCTGGGCTCTCCCCTGGCCGTCGTGAAGGCCCAGATCCACGCGGGTGGTCGCGGCAAGGCGGGCGGCGTCAAGCTCGTGCGCAGCGCCGAGGAGGCCGAGGGTGTCGCGAAGGCGCTCCTGGGCAAGCCCCTCGTCACGCCGCAGAACGCGCCCGAGGGCACCGTCGTTCGCCAGGTGCTCGTGGAAGAGGGCCTGCCGATCCTCAAGGAGTACTACGCCGCCGTGCTGCTCGATCGGCGCGCGGAGGCTCCCGTCCTCATGGTGTCGGCCGAAGGCGGCATGGACATCGAGGAGGTCGCGGCCACGCGGCCCCACGCGATCCTGCGCGAAGTCATCGATCCGGTCGCCGGGCTCTACGACTTCCAGGCGCGTCGCCTCGTGTACCAGCTGGGTGTGCCCGCCGATCTCGTGCGCGGCTTCACGAGCGTGCTCAAGGGCTTGGCCCAGGTCTTCCAGCGCGACGACGCCTCGCTCGTCGAGGTCAACCCGCTGGTCACCACCACGGACGGTCGCGTCGTCTGCCTCGACGGCAAGATGACGCTCGACGACAACGCGCTCTTCCGTCACAAGGACCTGCAGGCCCTGCGCGACGAGAGCGAAGAGGACCCCACCGAGCTCAAGGCTCGCGCGGCCGGTCTCTCCTACGTCAAGCTCGACGGCAACATCGGCTGCTTGGTGAACGGCGCCGGCTTGGCGATGGCCACCATGGACATCATCAAGCTCGAAGGCGGCGAGCCGGCCAACTTCCTCGACGTGGGCGGTAGCGCCAGCGCCGAGCAGGTGAAGACCGCGTTCTCGATCATCCTCGAGGACCCCAACGTGAAGGGCATCCTCGTGAACATCTTCGGCGGCATCATGCGCTGCGACATCGTCGCGCAGGGCGTCGTCGAGGCCACGCGCGCCCTCGGCCTGCAGGTGCCGCTGGTGGTGCGCCTCCACGGCTCGAACATGGAAGAGGGGCGCAAGATCCTGGCCGACAGCGGCTTGGAGATCACGGCGGCCAAGGACATGGGCGATGCAGCCCGCAAGATCGTAAAGGCGGTGTCGTGAGCATCCTCGTCGACAAGTCCACGCGCGTCATCACCCAGGGCATCACGGGCGAGTACGGCAAGCTGCACACGCTGGCCTGCCGTGACTACGGCACCAAGATCGTCGGTGGCGTGACGCCCGGTCGCGGTGGGACCGACGTGTCGGGCATCCCCGTCTTCGACACCGTCTCCGCCGCCGTGGCCAAGACGCGCGCCAACACCACGATGATCTTCGTGCCGGCGCCCTTCGCCGCCGACGCCGTCCAGGAGGCCGCCGAGGCCGGCATCGAGCTGATCGTCTGCATCACCGAGGGCATCCCGGCGCTCGACGAGGCGCGCATGAAGCGCGCCGTCACCGCGGCGGGTGCGCGCATGATCGGACCCAACTGCCCCGGCATCATCAGCCCGCGCGAGAAGGCCAAGGTCGGCATCATGCCGGGCTTCATCCACCGCCCTGGTGGCATCGGCGTGGTCTCGCGCTCGGGCACGCTCACGTACGAAGCGGTGTGGCAGCTGTCCTCGCGCCGTCTCGGCCAGAGCACGTGCATCGGCATCGGCGGAGATCCCGTCATCGGCACCACGCACATCGATGCGCTCAAGCTGTTCCAGGAGGATCCGGCAACCGACGCGATCCTCATGATCGGCGAGATCGGTGGGACCGCGGAAGAGGAGGCTGCCGCCTTCGTCCGCGACCACGTCACCAAGCCCGTCGTCGGCTTCGTCGCCGGGCGCACGGCGCCTCCGGGCAAGCGCATGGGCCACGCCGGCGCGATCATTGCCGGCGGCAAGGGCACGGCGGCCGAGAAGATGGCCGCCATGCGCGACGCCGGCATCCTCGTCGCCGAGAGCCCGGCGGACCTCGGCGCGACCATGGTCGAAGCGCTGGCCCGCGGCCCGCGGCGTCGCAAGGTCGTCGCCAAGCCGGCCGCCAAGAAGAGCGCGGCCAAGAAGAGCGCCGCCAAGAAGGGCGTCGCGAAGAAGGCGGCGGCCCGCAAGCCCGCCGCGAAGAAGAGTGCCAAGAAGGCCTCGGCGAAGAAGGCGGCCAAGCGCGTCGCGGGCGGTCGCAAGAAGTAGCTTCCGCGCGGCGGACGCCCGAGGCTTGCGACCTCGGGGTACCGTCTCGGGATGCGATCCGATCTGCGACTCGTGGACCTGCCCGGCGGCGCGCGCCTCGCCGTCGCCGGGTTTGCCGTCCTCTTCCTCGCCTTCTCCGTGGTGGCACAGGCCCAGCTGTGGGTGCACGCCGGTGGCGGCAAGCTGCCGACGCCCCAGCGCGTGCTGGAGCGCTACCACGGCCGTGCGGACAGCTCGCACCTCCACGAGGCTCTCGACCCGGCACTGCCCGAGGACGATCCGCACGCGATGTACCCCTTCCTGGGGGACGACGACGCAACGCGCCGTGAGCGACGCGACGTGGTGTTGGCGTGGGTCGAGTCCGGCGCAGCGGAGTCGGGCTTCGAGCCCGTGCGCCAGATCCTGACCGATCCGCTGCTCTGCGCGCAGTGCCACGAAGACGGGGGCAGCGCTCCCTTCGCGCTTGCGACGTACGAGGACGTGCTGCCCCACGCCCGCCGGGGCGAGGGGATGCCGTGGCCGCAGCTGCTGACGTCGGCCCACAACCACTTGTTCGCGTTCGCCGTGGCGGCGCTCGCGTTGTCGCTCGCCATGGCCTTCTCGCGCGCTCCTCGGGCGTTGCGGCACCTGGCGATCGGCGCCGCGTTCGTCGCGCCCTTGCTGGACGTCGGGGGCTGGCTGCTCACGCGCTGGCAGGGCGGCCCCTGGCATTGGCTCGTCATGGCGGGCGGTGCCCTGTTCGGCGTCGCCACGACCTTCATGGCGGCGTGGGTCGTGCTCGACGTGTTGCGGGGCCCCGGTCGCACGCAGCCCGGCCCGGCCGCGGATGCGTGAGCGGACCGCCCTGCTGCTGATTGCCGTCGCGGCACTCGTCGGGGGTCTCGCGCGAACCGACGCCGGTGACCTGCCTGCCGAGCTGCCGCTCCCGCCGGCTCCCGACCTCGCCTTCTACATGAAGCGCGTAGCGCCGTTCGTCGAGGCCTCGTGTGCATCGTGCCACCGGGAGGGCGGCGGACGGTTTCGGTTGCCGCCGCTCGCCGCGGATGGCCGTGTCGATCGCGCGGCCGACTTCGTGGCGGTGCGGCCCTTCGTCGACCGCCAAGCGCCGTGGCGCAGTCCCTTCCTGCTGAAGGTCCTCTCACCTGCTGATGGCGGCGACGAGCATGCGGGCGGCTCCTTCTGCCGCGCGGACGACGAACGCCACGACATGCTGTTGGACTTCGTCTCTGGCGCCACGCTCGACAACTTGCCGCCCGAGGTGTGGTTCGAGGAGGACACGCTGCGCGCCAGCCCCGGCGACACCGTCAAGGTGGATGGACGCGACAGCTTCGACCGGGACTGTGTCGACCGCAGCTGCCTCTCGTACGTCTGGGAGCTCGTCGCGCGCCCACCGGACTCGCAAGTGTCGTTGGCCGACCGTCGGGCCGGCGCGCTCTCGATCACGCCCGACTCGCCCGGCACGTACGTGGTGCGGCTGCGCGTTGGCGATGGGCACGTCTGGAGCGCGCCACGCGACGTCACCATCGAGGTCCTGGAGGGCGGGGGCCGCCCCGCGAGCAGCTCCACGCGCGGGAGCGGCCTCGAGCGTCTCGAGCCCGAGATGCTCGTCCGCGTGCGCCGGCTCTACCTCGATCTCCTGGGACGCCCGCCGCGGCCCGAGGAGGCCTGGGCCGACGGGCGACGCAACGCCGACACGCTGGCCGCCGACCTGCTCGGCCGCGCCGAGCATGGGCGCTGCGTGGTGGAGGACGCGACCGTGGCCTTCGGGCTCGTCGACGACGACCGGCCGGCGGGTGCGGAGGCACGTGACCTGGCCTTGCGCGTGCCCAGCGAAGGTCTCTCGCCCGTCGACATCGAGCGCGTGCTGCTGGCCGACCCGGCGGCGCGGCGCCTGCTCTCCGACCCGGGGACGGGACCCGAGCTGCTGGGCGCCGTGCTGACGTCGACGGCCACGGACGGTCGACTGGAACCCGACGAGAACGGCAGGGACATCGCCGCCGCGTATGCACGCGTGCTGGCCGGCGAAGGACCGCAAGACGTGCCGAGCCTCGGTCGCGTCGACAGCGTGGGCAGCGCGATCGACGCGCTGCTCGCCTCGGACACGCTGGCCGACCTCGCCATCCGGCGCTACCTGGGTCGAGCGGTTGGCGAGGACATGGCCGCGCGGCATGCACTCGAAGCGCGCTTGGCCGTGACGGAGGGGGCCGCCGCCTGGCGTGCGCTGCTCGTGCGCCTCGTCACGGAGCGCGCCCGCGAGCAGGGCGGGACGCGACGACCCAAGGGGCGCTTGCGGCTGCTGCGCTCGCTCTTCGTCGACCTGCTCGGTCGGCGGCCGACCGATCGCGAGCTCGTGGCGCTCGTGCGCGCCACCGACCGACTGCCCGGTGCCATCGCCCCACATACGGTGCTCGCCAAGGTGCTGCTCGACTCCGGCCAGGTCGGGCTGCCGTTGCTCGTCGACATCCAGGACGCGCCGCGCTGGCTGACCGACCGCTTCTTGTTGCACCTGGGCCGACGACCGGCCCCCGAGGAGCTCCAGGCCTACGGCCGTGTGTTGCTGGACCCCGATGGGGGCGTCGAGCTGGTCGTTCTCGCCTTGGTCACGAACGCGGAGTACGCGTGCCGATGAGCCGGCTCCGCCGATCCCTCGCAGCCGTCCTCGTTCTGCTTCTGGCAGCGGCGCCGGCCCTGCCGCGCGGCGCGGGCCCGCGGCCCCGGGCGCCCGAGCACGTCGTGCTGATCGTGGTCGGTGGCGGCGTGCGCCCCGACGACCTCGCGCACCGCGAGCGCATGCCGGCCTTGTCCGCGTGGAGCGAGCAGCGTGACGTCGTGCGCGTCGATCGCGTCCTCTCCGGCGCGCGCAGCCTGGACGAGGCGCTCGTGCGGATGCTCTCGGTGCGCAGCGCGGGCGTCGTCGACGACGGCGTGCTCCGCGCGGCCGTGCCGACGATCGTCGATCGCGCCGAGGGCTGGTTCGTGTCCACGCCAGGACGCGACACGCTCGGCCCTGCCACGGTGCGACGACCCCGGCAACCCGGCCGCCCGCCCGCGGGTCGCTTCGCCTACGGCGCGGGCGCGTTCGGCGAAGCCCTCGCGCCGTACCTCGAAGCCATGGGTCGGCCGCTGCCGCTGGAGGGGCGGGCCTTCGAGCTGCTGCAGGGCCTACGCGAGATGCACCTGGCGCGCATCGCGCCCGTGCTGCCACCGGGCGTGCGACTCGGTGATGCGGCGTTCCTGCGCGTGGAAGCCGCGCTGTTCGACGAGCTCGACCGACGAGCGCTCTACGTGAAGGGCGCTGCGCCCGACGACACCCGCGCACTGCGCATGGCGCGCACGCTGCTGGCCGTACATCGACCGCGCTTGCTCGTCGTGCGACTGGCCGACGCCGAGGTCGGGTCCGTCTCCGCCGCGCGTCAGGAGCGGGTGCTGGGGGAGGTCGACCGTGGTGTGGCCGGGCTGCTGGCGGCCATCGAGAGCGATCCCGAGCTGGCCGCGACCACGGCCGTCGTCGTCGTCACCGACCGGGCGCGCCGCGAGAAGCCCGAAGCCGACGGGCGCCTGCTCGAGCCTTCGAGCCCTCGCGAGGACCTGGGTGCGGTGGCCCTGCTCCGGGGACCGGGGCTGGTCCGGCGCAGCGTGAAGCCGCCGCGGCGGCTGGAGGACGTAGGCGCCACGATCGCCGCGTGGCTGGGTCTGGAGCCCGATCCCGGGGCCGAGGGCCGCGCCTGGGCCGAGCTGACGCCTCGCTGATCCGGAAGGCCCGGAGATCAGCGCGACCACGGGGGACGCAAGCCCTTGCGGTAGGATCCGTCCGAGAGCCGGGCGCGGGGGCGCGCCGGATCCGTGATCCCGGGGGCCGCACGATGCACATCAGCCTGCCGCAGAGCGTGGCGGGAGCGAAGGACGCCTACTTCGTCCTCGAGCTCGCCTTCGAACGCGCTGACGTGGCCCGCACGATCGAAGTCGAGGCGGATGCTCCCCTGGAGGTCCTGGACCTGGAGGGGCGGGGCCCTGGCGGCTGGTACGAGGTCCCCGGTGGCGTCGAGCGACTCCACGTCCCCGTCCGCGTGACTGCGGACGGCAGCGGTCGCCCCCAGGTCCGCGTGCGGGCCATCGACGGTCCCGAGGCCGGCATCGCGCTGGGCCGCGAGGTCCAGCTCGCCGCCACGGCGCCCGCGGTGCGCGGCGCCAAGCCCGCCGGCAAGCTCTTGGTGGCGGCCGTGGTCATCGCGGCGCTCGGCGGCCTGGGCCTCGTGCTCGGACCGCGCCTCTTCGGCGGCGGGCAGCGGGTCCCCAACCTCGTCGGCCTGCAGCAGGCCCGTGCGCTCGCGGACCTCGAGGCCGCCAACACGGCCGTGCGCGTGATCGAGGAGGAGGTCGATCGCGACGATGCGATCGGCCGCGTGCTGCGTACGAGCCCCGCCCCCGGCGAGTCCCTCGCCACCGACGGTCGCGTCACCGTGGTCGTCGGCGTGGCGCGCGGTGATCTCGTCGTCGTGCCGGACCTCACCGGGAAGGTGGGGGACGATGCCCTCGACGTACTCGAGGCGGCCGACCTTCAGGTGCTCGAGCAGTACGAGATCGTCGACGACGAGCGCGCCGCCGGGCGCGTGCGTCGCCAGGCGCCGGCTGCGGGCCAGCACGTGGCGCGCGGCACCGTGGTGGAAGTGTTCGTGGGTCGCGTGATCGACGCCAACCCGCTGTTGGCCGACGCCGACCCCGTGCCCGAGACCTTCCCCGATCCCTCCACGCCTGGCGGCGACACCGACGCGCCGGATATCGACGCCCCGCTGCCTTCGGCCGACGTGCCCGCGGACGTCGACACGCCGCAGCCCGACGCCACGACGTCCATGGGCGCGCCAACCGTCGACGCTCCGCAACCGGACGTGTCCACGGACGAGCCGACTCCGACAGGCGACGAGCCGTCCACCGAGCTGCCGCCGCTGCCCGCGCCGCGTCACACGACGGGCAACGGGACGCTGCCCGCTCCTGGCGAGGGCGATGGCGACGGACGCATGGCCGGGGCGCCGGGTGTTGCTCCGGGCATGCCTGCGCCGGGTGATGACGAGAAGGTCGAGGTCCCCAAGGTCCTCACCATGAAGATCGACGAGGCCGAGAAGAAGCTCGAAGAGCTCGGGCTCTTCGCCATCGTCGACTTCGAAGCGCGCGACAACCCCAACTACCAGAACACGGTGCTGCGCCAGATGCCCGATCCGGGCACCTTCGTGGCGCCCGCCTCGCAGGTCTATCTCACGGTCGCGAGGCTGCGGGAGAAGCCGCCCAGTGGCGACACCCCCCCGAGCGGTGACACGCCGCCGAGTGGTGACACGCCGCCGAGTGGTGACACGCCGGCGGTGCCGACGCCCACGGAGCCCACGCCGCCGGCTCCTGTCGCCGATCGCGAGGTGCCGGACGTCGTGGCCAGCTCGCTGCAGGCGGCCGAAGCCCTGTTGCGACGCGCGGGTCTCGTTGCGGCGGTCGAGAACGAGACGACCGATGACCTGCCCGCCGACCAGGTGATCAGCCAAGACCCCGCGGCCGGCACGATGTTGCCGGAAGGCGCCACCGTCATGCTCGTCGTGGCCCGCCCGACGAAGGCGCCGCAGACGACGCCTGCACCGGGTCCAACCCCGGCGCCCGTACGCCCCGTCGAGCCGCCCGCGGGCGATGGCGCCGTCAAGGTGCCGGACGTGGTCGCGCGCACGCGCGATGCAGCCGAGTCGGCGGTGCGTGGGGCCGGGCTCTACTACCAGATCGAGCTCGAGGTCACCTCCGACCTGCCCGAGGGCCAGGTGATCAGCCAAGACCCGGCCGCCGGCGCCATGGCGGCTCCGGGCAGCACCGTGCGCCTGGTCGTCGCCCGCCCGTCGCTGGAAGCCGGTGTGCTCGTGCCGAACGTCGTCGGCCGCACGCGCGCCGAAGCCAGCACCATCCTCAACAACGAGAGCTTCCGTGTTCGCGTGCGTCACGGCGGCGGGACGGCCACCGAGCTCGGCCGCGTCACCGATCAAGCGCCGGCCGCTGGCACTCGCGCGCCCCGCTACTCGTGGGTCGAGATCGTCGTGGCGAGCACACTCGGCGCTCCGCACATCGCAGCGCATGCCGGCGATCCGACGCCGCTGCCCGGTACCACGGGTCAG
>JACKGW010000008.1:0-180000 GCA_020631815.1 Planctomycetota bacterium
CGGGCCGCAACCAGGGCATCCGCATCCTCGTCGATCTGCTCGGCTGCCCCGACCCCGTGGCTCGCGCCCGGTTCGCCGAAGAGGCCGGCGCCGACGCGGTCAACGTGCACTGCCCGATCGACGACCAGGTCCGCGGGCTCGACCCGTTCACCACGCTCCGCGCGGTGCGGGCCGCGGTGCGGATCCCGTTGACCGTCGCGGGCGGCCTCACGGCCAAGACGGCTCCGGAGGCCGTGGCGGCAGGTGCGGACGTGCTGATCGTGGGGGGCGCCATCACCAAGGCCCGCGACGCGACGGCGGCGGCCCGCGAGATCCTCGAGGCCATGGCCAGCGGCAAGCCTGGCGAAACCGAGATGGCCGACCGCGCGCGCGACGAGGCGGGGCTGGCCGACTTGTTGCGCCAGGTCTCGACGCCCAACGTCAGCGACGCGATGCATCGCGCGCCGTGTTTGGGGCCGCTGCGCAGCATGCAGCCCGGCGTGCGCGTGGCCGGGCCCGCGGTGACGGTCCGCACCATGCCCGGCGACTGGGCCAAGCCCGTCGAAGCCATCGATCGCTGCAAGCCCGGCGACGTGCTCGTGATCGATGCGGGCGGGGTCGCTCCGGCGGTCTGGGGCGAGCTCGCCACGCACTCCGCGAAGAACCAGGGCCTGGCCGGCGTGCTCGTGTGGGGCGCGATCCGCGACACGATGGACATCGCCAAGATCGGCCTGCCCGTGTGGTCCCGCACCATCTCCAGTCATGCCGGTGAGCCCAAGGGCTTCGGCGAGATGGACGTGGCGCTGAGGCTGGACGGCCTCGACGTGCGACCGGGCGACTGGGTCGTCATCGACGACGACGGCGCGCTCTTCCTGCCGCGGGCCAAGGCGCTCGAGATCGCCAACCGCGCGATGTACTGCCTCGAGGCGGAGAACCGGCTGCGTGCAGAGATCCTCGACGAGGGCTCGACGCTCGCGGAGGTCGCCGACCTCTACAAGTGGGAGAAGCGCGTCATCGGAGGCGAGGCGCCACCGTCCTCCTGACGGTGCGCGCGGCGGCACCCCCAGGGGGCCCGCCGCCCATCCGGCGCTACCGTGGTCGGCCATGAGCGCCGATCCCGCCCCGACCCCGTCTGCCGCCGCGCGGCTGGACGTGACCGTGAACGGACAGCCCTTCGCCTTCGAGGCGGCGGCAGAGCCCACGGTCGTGCACCTGCTGGGCGCCCTGGGTCTGGCCGATCGACGCGTGGCCGTGGAGGTGAACGGGAACGTGGTCCCGCGAGCCGACCAGGCCGAGCACCCCGTACGGGCGGGCGACCGGGTCGAGGTCGTCACGTTCGTCGGCGGAGGATGAACCGCATGAGCCTCTTGGATCCCGACGACACCCCCCTGGTGATCGGCGGGCGTCAGTTCACCAGCCGCCTGTTCGTGGGGACCGGCAAGTACGCGTCCCTCGAGCAGACGATGGATGCGCTGGCCGCCAGCGGGACGCAGTGCGTCACGGTGGCCCTGCGCCGCGTGGACCTCGCGCGCAAGGACGGCCCCAACCTGCTCGACGCCCTCGTCGATCGCTTCACGCTGTTGCCCAACACGGCCGGCTGCTTCAGCGCCGACGAGGCCGTGCGCACGCTGCGCTTGGCGCGTGAGCTGGAGATCGCCGAGCTCGTCAAGCTCGAGGTGCTGGCCGATCCGGAGACGCTGCTCCCCGACACCGAGGAGACGCTGAAGGCCCTCAAGACGCTCGTGGCCGAGGGCTTCACCGTGCTCGTCTACACCAACGACGACCTCGTGGTGGCGCGCAAGCTGGCCGACGCAGGTGCCGCCGCGGTGATGCCGCTCGGGAGCGCCATCGGCTCGGGCATGGGCATCCTCAACCCGTGGAGCATCGGGCGCATCGTGGAGACGCTGGACGTCCCCGTCATCGTCGACGCCGGCGTCGGCACGGCCTCGGACGTGGCGGTGGCCATGGAGCTCGGCTGCGACGGCGTGCTGCTCAACACCGGCATCGCCAAGGCGAACGACCCGGTGCGCATGGCCGCCGCGATGCGCGATGCCTGCAAGGCCGGGCGCCAGGCGTTCCTCGCCGGGCGCATGCCCAAGGGCGGCGCCTCGGCCTCCAGCCCCACGGGCGGCCTGCTGGGCGGCCCGCCGAAGGGCAGCGCCTGATGCGCACGCGCGCAGAGCGCTTCTTCGTCGGGGCGCTCGTCGCGCTGCTCGGCTTCCTGAGCGTGGTGCCGCAGGTGATGGCGGCGCCCGAGGAGGATCCGCCCGCGGCCGGTGCGCCCGCGCAGGACGTCGAGGTGGCGGGTGCGCCGGGGCTTACGACGGCCGAGCTGGAGAAGGCGGTCAGCGACAACCCCGAGGCCTTCTGGGCCAGCGTGCTGGGCAAGGTCGTGCCCGCCATCTTGGGCGGCATCTGGTTGATCCGCATGGCGCTCGCTCGCGAGAAGCGCATGGCGGCGGGTGTCGCGCGGCTCGAGCCGGGCGCGGGTCCGCTCGTCCCCGGCTCGTGGCCGGTGCTGCTGGGGCTCGTGATCGGCTTCGTCCTGCTCGCGCAGGTGACGGCCTCCACGTTGCAGCTCATGGGGATGGACCCGAAGTCCACCGCGTCGTTGTTCTGGGCCACGGCGATCCCCGGGGCGACGCTCGGCGTGGCCGTGATCTGGCTGCGCAGCCGCGCACGGCGCTCGGCCAAGACGCTGGACGAGGGACGCGTCGAGCAGGTGTTCGGTGACGGCGCCGAGGTGTTCGAAGGCCAGCGCAAGATCCAGGGCCAGATCGTGGTCGAGGCCGCGCCCCGTCTCGGGCGCTGGCGTGCGATCTACGAGGGCTTGAAGGGCTTCGCCCTGGCCTCGGCCTTGGTCATCCCGATCGCGCTCGTCTGGGCGCTGCTGCTCCGCGAGATGGGGGTGGGCACGACGGCGCAGGAGCCCGTGGTGCGCGTGGCCAAGCCGACCGACCCGCTCGACCCGTGGTTCATGGCCGTGCTGGGCATCCTCATCGCGCCGTTCTGGGAAGAGGCGTTCTTCCGCGGAACGCTGTATCCGCTCGGCCGCCGCTTCTTCGGCGGCACGCGGGGCGCCGTCCTGTTGAGCGCGCTCGTGTCGTCCGCCCTCTTCGCGGCGGTCCACATGAACTTGGCGGCCACGGTGCCGCTCTTCGTCTTGGCGTTGGTCTTGGCATGGGTGTTCGAACGGACGAACTCGCTGCTCGCCGTGACCACGTTGCACGCCACGTTCAACGCAACCAGCCTGCTGCCGCTGCTCCTCGTCAGCGGCAAGGTCTAGAGGAGGCGCCGTGACGCACCCGAAGCCCGCGACCCTGGCCCCGGCGCGTCTCCACCGTGTCGGGGCGGCGTTCATCGCCGACTCCGCGACCGTGACCGCGCGCGTGCGCCTCGGGATCGACGTCAACATCTGGTACGGCGTCCGCATTCGGGGGGACGACGCGCCGATCACCATCGGCGACCGCACGAACGTGCAAGACAACGCCGTCATCCACGTGGATCCCGACTGCCCCAACAGCATCGGCAGCGATGTCACGATCGGCCACTCGGCCATCGTGCACGGCGTGCAGGTGGGGGATCACGCCCTCATCGGCATGGGCGCGATCTGCCTCGGCGGGTCGAAGATCGGCGAGGGCGCCATCGTCGGCGCGGGCGCGGTCGTGCTGGAGAACATGGTCATTCCGCCGTGGAGCGTGGCCGTGGGCTCGCCCGCCCGCGTCGTCAAGACGCTCGACGCCACCGAACGCCGCGAAGCCGCCAAGCACCACGCCGCCGGCTACGTCGAACAAGCCCGCCGCCACGCCGATGGTTGGTGGGACGACCAGGTGGAGGCGTAGGCGTTCGGGCCTGGGCTGGGCGCCGGAGCACCGCTTCGTCGTCCTTGCGTGGCCAACCACGCGGCGTCCTCCTCATCGGCACCCGGCATCCCATCCAGACCCGACCGCGCGCGAGGCGCCGTCCGCGAGTTGGGAGCGTGCAAACCACGTCCAGCGGCCACGCGCGGAGGTGTCTGAACCCCGTGAGGAGTGCAGAGGGGACCGTGAGGAGTGCAGAGGGGGTACGGAATAGCCCCTCTGCCGCGAGGGCGTGAGCCCGAGCGCCAAGTCCGCGCGGGAGCGCGGAACCGCGTCGAGCGGCCACGCGCGGGGGTGTCTGAACCTGTGCCTGGGAGCGAAGCGACACTGGCACGGGGTCTGATGGTGTTAAGCGGGGCCTCCTCGCGGGGGATGTCCCCCAACGGGCTCAGAGTCCCAGTTGAGTACTGACGCTCAACAACGAGGAGGACCCTTGAGCAAGCCTGCCGAACCCGTCGCCAAAGTCAATGCCCACGCCCTGGGCTTGGATGTCCACAAGAACCTGATCGTCTGGTGCCTGCTGGATCGTCGGGGGCGCCTGGCCGCCCAGGGCCGCACCGGCGGCACGCCGGGGCATCTGCTCGATCTGCTCCGCACCGTCGTCGGCCGCAAGAAGGCGCACATCGCCTTCGAGGCCAGCTCCTGCTCGCTCTGGGTCTACGACCTGCTCGTGGATCGCCTGGGCGATCCGAGCCGTGTCCACGTGGCCCACGCCCGCAAGGTCGACGCGATCGCCAACAGCCGCGACAAGAGCGATGAAAACGACGCCTGGTGGCTGGCCTACCTCACCTACGAGGGACGGCTTCCGGAGGTCCGGGTCTCCGTGGGCGTCTACCGCGAACTGCGCACCGTCGGCCGCCATCGCACCTCGCTCGTGCAGCGCCGTACACGCCTGGCCCAAGCCATCCACGCGCACTTCCGCCAAGCCGGCATGGCACTGCCTCGCACCCAGCTCTCGGCCGCCCGCAGCTGGGATTGCGTGCGCGAGCAAGCCGTGCAGCTTCCGGGCGTCGTCCGCGAGATCGTCCTGGAAGGACTCGAGGAAATGGCTCGCCTCAGCCGCCAGATCGAGCACTGGAACGCTCGCTTGGCCCAGATCGCCAAGGAGTTGCCCGAGGTCGAGGAGATCCGGCGCCAGCTCCCGGGCTTCGGCCCGCTCTTGGCCGCCGTCGTCGTCGGCGAGCTGGGCGAGCTGTCGCGCTTTGGCCACGCCAAGGCCCTGGGCCGCTACGCGGGCTTGGTGCCGACGCGACGCGGAACCGGCGGGGATCCACGGCACGGGCAGATCAGCCTCGAGGGAAGTGCCCACCTGCGGTGGGCGCTCGTCCAGGCCGCGGCCGCCTCCCTACGCGTCAAGGAGGGGCCGGGCTCGGCCGTCGCCGCCTGGATACGCACCCACCAGCGTCACCTGGGAAGCAAGAAGAAGGGCTTGATCGCCGGCGCACGCAAGCTCGCCGAGTCCATCTGGCTGCTCTTCCATCACGGCAAGGACTTCGACATCCGACGCCCCTTCGGGCGCTACCAACCCGCCGCCTGACGCCACCGTCAACAGCCACCAAACCCATCACGCGACACGCCTGCGAGAACGAGGGGGTGGGCCGGTTCGGATCGGCAGCAAGCCCGAGGAGTCATGGTGCCTACGGCAACGGCCGGGGACGTCGTCCCCGACTCAACCCGAGGGTCTGATTGGGACGCTGCCGCCGGATCGGCCGCCATGGGACACACGAGCCCGTAGAGATGAATGGAAACGCTGCCGGCCCATCCCCCCGGGCTCCGAAGGAGGACGAACCGAAAAGACAGGTACGAATGAAACGACCCGCACTGGGACTTGACGACACGCCCCGCTTAGAGATGACACCGCAGTGCGTCCCCCGCCTGGGGTCAGACCCCGTGCCCGCGGCGACGCTTCGCGCCACCGCATCACGGGATCAGACCCCGCGCGGCCGTTGCTCGAGACGCCAGTAGCTCGTGTACCGAGCCCGGTGAGATCTCCACTTCACGCGGCGCCGAGCAAGGGCATGAGGTGATCCGCCCGAGCGTGAAGGGAAGATCTCACCCGGCTCGTCCCCCGTGTCGTTCGAGCCCGCGGTAGTTCGCGATCGCTGCAGCTCGTGACCGTGGATTTCGCGTGCACGGTAGATCGCGATCCGTGTGGCTCGTGTACCGAGCCCGGTGAGATCTCCACTTCACGCGGCGCCGAGCAAGGGCACGAGGTGATCCGCCCGAGCGTGAAGGGAAGATCTCACCCGGCTCGTCCCCCGTGTCTTTCGAGCCCGCGGTAGATCGCGGTCCCTGTAGCTCGTGACCGTGGATTTCGAGTGCACGGCAGATCGCGGTCTCTGTAGCTCGTGACCGTGCATCTCGAGTGCACGGTAGGTCGCGACCCACGTGGCTCGCGTCCCTACCAGGCCTGGCTTGGCTTTCGCACGCGGTCGGGTCGCCAGGGCGACGGTAGCGCGCCACCATCGGCGACGACTCGTGGTCTGTTCACTCGAGGAGCCGATGGTGGTGCGGGACCGAGCATCTGGCGGGCCGCACGTCGGACGACACTAGGTGCTACCGCACCTAGACCCACATGCCGGTGATGCGGGCTTCGAAGACCATGCGCGAGAGGTCGTCGGCGAGGTAGCCCTGCGTGTCGAACACGGCGCGCCGCGGGCGGACCTCGACGCGCTTGCCGATCACGACGAGCCGGGCGGGCGGCAGGATGATGCCGCGGTACTTCACGTCGTCGATGCCGCCGAAGCCGAAGATGCGGCCGGCCTTCTGGCTGCTGTCGTAGACCTGATGCACGAACCACGAACACAGCTGGGCCGCGCACTCGAGCATCAAGACGCCCGGCATCAGGGGTCGTCCGGGGCAGTGGCCGCGGCCCCACCACACGTCTTCCGGAATCTCGAGGACGCCGGCCACGTCGCCGGCTTCGACGTCCATGTGGCAGATCCACGAGAGCTGCTCGAACTCGTAGCGCTGGGGGTTGTGTTCGCGGATGGCCTCGATGTCGGCCACCACGTGGTCGAGATCCAGGCTTGCGACGTCGAAGAGCGCCGAGCGCGGCATGAGGTCCCTCCGCTCCACCGTGGCGCGGTGCGGGACCGGCCGCGGGGGGCGCGGAGGATACGGGGCCCGGAGCGGGTGGGCCAATCGGCGTCGCGACCGCGGGCATCCGGAGGCCCCTTCGTGGATCATGGGGGCTCATGCCCGTCGAGGAGGACCCCATGGACGACGCCCCGACCCGCCGCCGCCCCGCAGGGGCGAAGGGCCTCTCCGTGCTCCTCGCGGTGCTGGCCCTCCTGCTCGCCTCCGCGCGCCACGGGGCCTTCGCGGACGACCCCGACCCGGCCGCGCCCCCCGAGGAGCGTGGGCTGGACGCCCCGGACGAGGACGAGGACGACTACGAGGCGGAGGAGAAGAAGGACCCGCGCGACGAGGTCGTCGAGCTGAAGGTGCTCGACGACAAGGAGGCCAAGCCCCTGGCAGACGGGCTCTCGAAGGCCTCCCGCCGCAAGGACCCCGACGACATCTACCCCGCGTTCGAAGCCATCGAGGGCGTGACGCACCCGAGCTTCGTCAAGCCGCTGCTCAAGCTGATGGCCCACGACAACTCGCGCGTGGCGCAGCGCGCCGCCGACCTCCTCGCCTGGCGCGCCACGGCCGACGATGTGAAGGACCTCTGGAAGAAGGGCTGGAGCGAGAAGGCCAACCGCCGGCGCTACGCGGTCCGGACGAGCATCCTCAAGGCCCTCGCGCGTCTCGAGCTCGACCTGGACAAGCGCCAGTACGACGACGTGGACCGCGAGTGGCGCTGGATGCTCGGCAACCCCCAGGAGGCCTATGGGCCCGCCCTGGCCGACATCTGCTGGTACATGGGCGTCCGGGGCGACAAGCGCCATGCGCTTGCGATGGCCAAGGAGCTCGACGCGCCCGAGAGCAACGACCCGCACAACCCGGCCACCCCGCCGGTCGAGTGGTGGGAGCGGCGCTACAAGCAGTGGACCGGGATGCATCCCCAGGTCGTGGCCGCGCTGAAGCGGCTCACCGGGCAGACCTTCAAGACCCGCGAGGAAGCCAAGACCTGGTTCACCGAGAACGAAGAGACCTTCGGCGTCCCGTGGAAGGACTGGTAGGCCGCCGCGAGCGCCGCCCCCCCCAGGACCTCGTTTCAGGGCCCTGGGGCCTTTTCGGGGCCCTTGGCGCCAACGCGGGGCGCCCCTGGCACGTGCTATAAGGAACCCCTTCGAGAGCGCGGGCCTCCTGCACGGACCCGCTGCGGGAGATCCCATGCAGCTCCAGGCTTGCACCAAGTGCGGTGCCCAGTTCGACGTGTCGGGCTTCCAGCCCGGGCAGTCCTTCTCCTGCGGCGCCTGCGGTGCCGTCCTTGTTGCCGGCGGACGTGTCGCAGGCGGAGGTGAGGCCGCCATGGCCGGCTCCGCGAGCAGCCGCAAGCCGGGCACGGCGCGCAAGGCCGCCGCGGGTGCGGCCCCCGCCGCTTCGGCGACGCGCGCCCCGGCAGGTCGCGCGCCCCGCGGCCCCGCCGGCAAGTCGCCCGGCCGCGGCGGTCGTCAGTACGTCCCCGTGGATCGTGACGGCGGCGCCAAGAGCCCCAAGGCCGCGCGCCCGTCCCGCAGCGGTCGCTCGAGCCGCGAGGCGGCTCCGGCTCGCGAAGAGCGTGCAGCGCGTGGTTCGCGTGGGGAGAAGAAGGGCGGCGTCAACCCCGTCGTCGTGGGCTCCATCCTCGGTGCGGTCGTGCTCGGCGTCCTCGGCCTCGTGCTGTTCGGCAGCGGCGGCGACAAGAAGACGGACGGCGCCAACGGCACCAGTGCGTCGAGCGGCAGCGGCGGCTCGGGCGGCACGAACGCTTCGGGCGGCGGCTCCGGTACGGGCAACGGCACGGGATCCGGTGGCGGCAACGCCGCGCCGACCGTGGCGCCGCCGACCTACACGGCCGCCGAGGTCATGGGTGAGTACGGCACGAACCCGCCGACCACGAAGAAGCAGTGGCTGGCCGTCGTGGACAAGCTGGAGGCCCTGGGTGCCGACCAGGCCGCACAGAACGCCCTCGGTGTCGTCTACCGTGCCTACGTCGCCACGATCGACGGTCGCGCCGACCCCAAGGCCCATCGCTTCCTCGGGCACCGCGAGTTCGTCCTCACCGGCGACGACGAGTCGACCTACAACGACATCGCGCGCTCCGACCTCGAGTTCATGCGCGGCGTCAAGGCCGCCAAGGACAAGCGCTGGTTCACCTCGGAAGAAGAGGAAGACTGGCAGCTGGCGCAGTCCGCGCTCAAGGAGATGCGTGAGTACATGCATCGCCTGGAGACGGACCGCGAGTTCCGCGCAGGCATCGCGATCCGCGGCAACCTGGCCAACCAGGAGTTCTTCAAGGAGTACAACTTCGTCGGTCACTGGGCGAGCCCGTGGCTCATCTGCTACAGCTCGAACGATCGTCTGAGCGAGTACGACCTGCTGTCCATCGAGGACGCCTCCGAGCGCAAGGCGCGCCGCGAAGAGCTCGCGGCCAAGCGCGCCCAGTACGAGCGCCTCGTGGCCGAGAAGGGCCACATGGTCCAGCAGCTCTACGGGCAGTGGATGAAGGTGTTCGGCGAGGCTCTCGAGCTCAAGCCCCTCATGGACGAGTACGGCGGTCGCCCCGACTACCCGATCGGCGTCCGCTCCTTCGGCGACGGCTGCCCCATGGTGATGTGGGTCTTCGACAACCGTGCTTCGTGGGACGAGTTCCACCAGAAGGTCAAGAAGGAGCTCATTCCCCACTTCGCGGCTGGCTACTTCTCGGGCGAGTCCGAGATGGTCATGCTCTACGACGAGGGCGAGGGCACGGCCGACCGCGTCTTCGAGATCGGCAAGACGGTCCACGAGGGCGTGCACCAGCTCGAGCACTTCTTCTCGCGTCAGAAGAACAACTGGCGCAAGCCGCCGTTCAGCCAGGACTTCCTCGGCGAGGGCATCGCGGAGTGGCTCGGCTCGGTCAAGATGAACGACAAGTACGAGCTCGAGTTCATCGGCATCAACGTGACGCGCCTGGGCGAGGCCCAGGGCATGAACAAGATGCTCGAGGCCGGTGGCAAGGAGTACAAGTTCTTCCCGCTCGAGTTCATGACGTCCTGCCGCTCGTACAGCGAGCCGCAGCAGTACGCGGTTACCGAGTGGGGGCTCGACACCAACTTCGGGATGTCGATGTACTACCAGCAGTCCTGGGGCTTCGTGTACTTCCTGAACACGTACCAGAACGGCAAGTACTGGCCCAAGTTCCTCAAGTTCGTGGACCTGATGATGCAGCGGCCGAAGGGTGACAACAGCGTGTCGCCCTACTTCAAGCAGGCCTTCGACATCACGGGCGAAGAAGACTGGGAAGACCTGGACGACGAGTTCCAGCCGTTCATGAAGAGCTTGCTCGACATGGACCTCAAGCCCTATCGCTACACCCCCCCTCCCCGCAAGCGCTAAGGGGCGAGTCGCACGCGAGTCGTCCCGTCGGTGGGGCGGCTCGCCAGTTGCTCGGTCCCGCACCACCATCGGCTCCTGACGTGAACAGACCACGCGGCGTCGCCGATGGTGGCGCGCTACCTTCGCCCTGGCGACCCGATGGCGAGGGGGAGACCCCTGATCCGGTCGGCGAGGGTCGCTGGCAGCGGACTCCGTGGACCTTGCACTCGGGGTGCGGGGACGAGCCGGGTGAGATCTTCCCTTCACGCCCGGGCGGATGACCTCATGGCGGTGCGCGGCGCCGCGTGAAGTGGAGATCTCACCGGGCTCGGTACGCGAGCCACGGGGGTCTCGAGCAACCAGCGCGCGGGGTCTGACCCCAAGCGACGGCCGCACTACGGTGTCTGACACCGTGCCCCCGTCGCTTCGCGCCGAGGCACGGCTTCAGACACCTCCGCGCGTGGCCGCTGAACGGGGCTCGGTACGCGAGCCACGGCGGCCCCAAGCCAGCGCGTTTCCCCCCGGAGCCACCGTGCGCGGCGAGGGAGTCAACGAATCCCTCGCACCTGGGGCGGGATGCCGGGAACCTCTGGCGGGTGCGGCCCGTTCGTGCCGTGAAGCCCCCGTGGGGGGGGCGACCGGAGCCTGCTTGATGCCCGGCGACGCAGCCACCGCCCGTCCGAGCACCCCGCCGTGGTTGCTGCCCCTTCTGCTCCTGCTGGCCATCCTGGCCGCCTCACGTGCCGCCTCGGCCGCGTGGATCGAGGATGACCGCGGCTGGGTCCGCGACGACCCTGCCGTCCTCGCGGGTCTCGAGGGTGCGCGCGAGATCCTCGCCGACGGTCGACCCCAAGCGACGCCCTTGGGCCGCCCCGAGCGGCCGCTCGCGCGCTTGTCGCTCGCCCTCGAGCGGGAGCTGGATGGCGACGGCGAAGCGACGCCGCGCATCCACCACCTGGGCAGCATCGCGTGGCACCTGCTGGCGGTCGCGCTGCTGTTCTTCGTGATTCGTGGCCAGTGGGGCCGCATCGACGTCGCGGCATTCGGTGCGGGGCTGTTTGCACTGCATCCGCTCGCGGCTCCGGCCGTGACGGCGATCGCCGAGCGTGGCCAGCTCGTGGCCCTGGTCTTCGCGCTTGCGGCGACACTCTGCTGGCAGCGCACCGCGCGTGAGGGCTGGGTGTGGTGGGGGCCCGCGCTGCTGCTGGCCCTGCTCGCGCCGTTCGCACATCGCACCGCCCTGGCTTGGCCCTTGGTGCTGCTGGCCTGGGGGCCTCCGGTAGGCGCGTCCCGTCCGCGCACGGCAGGTCGCCTGGCGACGCTCTTGTTCGCCGTGCCGGTCGCGGTGGCCCTCATCGTGGGCTTGCAGCCCGCCGCCGCCCCGGCGGGCCTCCCAGCCGCGCGGCCCGCGGACGCCCTCGTGATCTCGCTGCTGGGGATCGGCCGCACCCTTCTGCGCTTCGTGCTGCCGGTCAACCTCGTCGACGACGCACGCGTCGAGGCGGTCTTGGCGGGCCGCTTCGGGCTCGATGTGGGCGCGTGGATCCTCGTGGCCCTGGTCGTCGGAACGGCTCTCGTCCTCGTGGCGCGCCTCGTGACGCGTCGCAGCGGGAGGAGCGACCAGCTCCTCGGCGCCATCCTGCTCCTCGGACTCGGCCACGCGCTGTTGCTCCCGCTCGCCGCGGGCCTCGAAGTGCGCGCTGCGTACGGACTGCTGCCGGCCCTCGTCGCCGCTGCGGCGTTCGTCGTGGCGCGAGCCACGCGCGCCGTGGCGCGGCCCCGGGCGATCGCATGGGGGAGCGTCGCACTCGCGGCCCTGGCTCTGGTCGTCTTGGCACGCGACGTCTCCGGCAGCTTCCACGACGAGCCCACGCGTCTGGAGCGCAGGCTGGCGCGCAACCCCGATGACGTGTTGGCCTTGGAAGGCCTGTCCACGTTCCATCGCCGTGAGGCCGCTCGGCTGCGCGGCCTGGCAGCGCGCCTGCCCGCGCACGACGAAGCGCGCGGCCAGCTGAACTGGGATGCGCGGCAGCACGTGCAGCAGGCGCTCGGGGCCGCGCGCCAGGCGACGCAGCATCCGATCGGCTACCGTCGAAGCGCCAGCTGGGCGGGGCTGGGACTGGCCTTGCTGGCCGACGGCAAGCCGCCCGCGGCCCGTCCGTGGCTGGAGCGTGCGGCGCAGCTGGACACCTCGCTCAAGGACCCCGAGAAGCTGAAGGCCACGGCAGGGTCACCCGCCGCCCTCGAGCAGGCGGAGATGTTCCACGCGCTCGGGCAGGTCTACGCGACCACCGCGGACCCCGACAAGTCCCTGGAGCCGTACGTCTTCGCTGCCGCACTGGCTCCCGACGACGTCCGCTACTTGCAGCGTGCGGGCCTGGCCTTGGATGCCGCCGGACGGTTCAGCGAGGGCCTGCCGTACTTGGAGCGTGCCTGGGAGAAGGCGCCGCGTGCGCAGAAGGCCACCCTGCGCAAGCTGATCGAGCGTGAGCGCGAGACCGTGAGCCGTCGCGTTGACCAGATCGTCGAGGAAGGTCGTGAGGCGCTCTCGCGCGGCGACTACCTGGACGCGCGACGTCGGTTCGAAGCAGCCCTCATCCTCGACCCCGACAGCATCGATGCCTTGGTCGAGGGCGGCTACCTCGGTGGCTGGCACTTCGGCCGCTACGAAGAGGGCCTCGAGCGCTTGGAGCGGGCCGAGCGTCTGCTGCGCGAAGCAGGGCTCCCCGAGGACGATCCCGCACGCGCGCGCGTGGTGACACGCCGCGAGGACCTCTTGGAGCGCCTACGCAAGGAATCCGAGTAGGCGCAGGTCTCTTACTCGCTCGGGGGCTCTTCGGCAGCGGGGCGAAGGCGCGGCGGCAGCTGGTCCGCGATACGCCGCAGCTCGTCGTCGGCGCCGAGCGCCACCCACGCGTGGCGGGCGTCGAGGAACCGGCCCGCGGCCTCGGCGGCACGCGCAGCTTCGCGCAGCTCGTCGTCGGCGATGTCATTGCCCGCGCGGCGCATGGCGAGCAGCAGGAACGTCTGCCCTCGACGCAGCGCTTCCTTGCGCAGGGTGCCCACCAGGGGCGCGCCCGGCCGGCGCTCGTAGAGCAGCCACGCCTCGGCCAAACGGTCTGCCGCGATCAGCGTCTGGGCCACGGCCTCGCGCTCGGCGTCCGGGGCCTCGCCATACTTCAGGCGCCGCATCGCCAACGCGTCGGGGACGGACGTCCGTGCCATGGCTACTCCTCGGGCCGTCGGGGCGGGCAAGCATGTCCCGGTCCGCACGGGGACGCCAGCCGTGCCCGTGCGTTCGCCGTGGCCTGCTCCCACGCCCTTTGACACGGCCCGCGGGCGCTCCTAACGTGGCCTGCCTCAAGGAACTACGGCGACGGGTGTCGTCCGCCGCGGCGCGGTGCGCCGGGGCGGGCCTCCTGTCTGCCGGGTCCTGCCGCGGAGTCTCCGGCCGCATGACGCCCGCCTCGCTTCCTCCCCAGGACCTGCCGCACCCGAGCTCCCCGGGCGACGAGCGCCCGACGGGCGCGGGCTCGGGCGGCGTGGAGCCGCGACGCCCTGCGGGCGGGGAGGGTGTCAAGCCCCCTCGTACCGTGACCAAGAAGGAGCTCGTGACGCGCATCGCGGAGCGCACGTCCCAGACCAAGGTCGTGGTCAAGGACGTCATCCAGATGTTCCTCGACGACATCATCGACGAGCTGGCCCGCGGCAACCGCTTGGAGTTCCGCGAGTTCGGCGTGTTCGAGGTCAAGGCGCGTTCGGCGCGCCGCGCCCAGAACCCCCGCACGCTGGTCAAGGTCGACGTGCCCGCCAAGCGCGTCGTCAAGTTCAAGGTCGGGCGGACCATGCGCAACCGCGTCGAGAACGCCAAGCGGCCGGGGCCCGCGTAGGGGACGGGGCACTCGACCGGGCCTCGGTGGATCCAGACGCTGGCCAAACAGCACGCGTTTCCCCGATCCTGGGGGCGGGCTACGCGGAGATTCCCTCATGGGTCGCATCATCGTGATCGTCCTGGCACTTGGCGGCGCGATCACGGGCACGCTCGCCCTGCTCGATCGCCCGTCGGCGCCGCAGGTCAACGCACCGTCGGCCAGCGCCTCGGACCCGCTCGACCAAGCGCTCCTCACCCGCGCCCGCGATGTGTTTCGTAGCGAGGCGCAGCCCGTCCTGAAGGACTTCGAGGAGCGCTTGCGGACCATCGAGCGCCTGCAAGAGGAGATCGGGCGCAGCGTGGCCGTGGCCGAGTCCATCGTCGAGGACGCGCGTCTGGCGGGCGGCAGTGGGGGCAAGGGCCTCGACCAGGAGGCGCTTGGTCCGCTCCGCGGCCGGATCGAAGAGCAACGCATCCGCCTCACCACGCTGATCAGCGCGCTCGATGCCCTGACCGAGCGCGTCGCCGCCGTGGAAGCGCGTCCGCCCGAGGTGATCCGCGAGATCGTGCGAGAGGGCGGCGCGGCCCCGAGCGGCGGATCTTCGGACCGCGGATCCTCGGACGCGCCCACCTTGCCGCCTGAGGACGAGCCGGACCCCGTCGCGACGCAGGCGGAGATCGCCCAGGCCTTGAACGATCTCTACGGGCAGGACGTGGGGGTGGTGTTCCGAGCCATGGAGCTGGTGCGCAAGCACAAGATCTTCGCGGCAGTGCCACGCCTCTTGGAGATCCTCGCCAACCACAAGGCGGTGTTCGCTCGCCAAGCCGCCGCCGCGACGCTTGGAGCGCTCGAGGCAGCGGACGGCGTCGTGGGTCTGCTCGACGCCCTGGTCGACTCGGAGAACCGGGTAGGCCAGCAGGCCTTTCGTTCGCTACGCGACATCACGGGCATCGAGCAAGAGCTCGACCCGACGGCGCGCGTCGCCGAACGCCGACGCATGCGCGGCGTCATCCAGCAGTGGTGGCGCATGCACGAGGACGAAGTGCGCGCCCGCTTGGGTCAACCCAAGAAGGACGCCGAGTAGCGCACCCGGCCCCGGAGGCCTCCGCGCGGGCCTTGGGCGTGGTCCCCGCCGTCGGTGCGTGTGCCCGTGGGGCGCACCGGCGGGCGGACGGGCCACGCTGCGCCCCCCCGGGAGACGGTCTGCACGGGACCCGGCCTTCTTTTCGCTGCCAACGCGCGGCACGGACGTTGCCAAGGGATGGCCGGCCCGGGTCCGGGGCTCGGTCGTCCGATCAGCCCCGCCCGCCCGTATCCTTGCGAAGGAGGTTTGATGAGCCTCGCCCCGTCGTTCCGCCGTCCCGGCGGCGCCTTGCACCCTGGAAGGCAGGCCCCCATGGACATCCGCTTCTGCAGCGTCTGCAACGAGTCGATTCCGGATGCCGACTTCGACGCCGGCCGCGCCATCACCGCGGGTGGCCGCAGCCAGCACGTTGCCTGCGCCTTGGAGCGCGCCACGCGCATGGGCTCGGCCCGTTCGTGGTGGACCTCGCTCCTCGCGCTGTATGCCGCGGCCGCCACCACGTTCCTGCTCGTGGCATGGCTCGGTCGCGACAAGGTGCCCACCGAGCCCACGGCCGTCCCGGCCGTCACGCAAGCCCGCATCGCAGATGCGACGAAGGCCAGCGAGGGCCGCGTCGTGGACCTCCTGGAGAAGCGCTTCGAGGCGTTCGGCTCCGCGTTCGTCCGTGACGAGGTGGAACCGCGCGTCGGCATGGTCAGCACCAGCTTGCGCGAAGAGATCCAGGCGCTCGACAAGCGGAGCGCCGGGTCCGACGTCGTGCTCGACGAGCGCATCGTGGCCATCGGCAAGCGTCAGGACGGTGTCGAGAACCAGGTGACGTTGCTCACGCAGTGGCACGACGCCATCCAGCGTCAGGCCGATGCCCTGGAAGAGGGGCTGCGTCGCGTGACGGAGCGGCCCCCGGCTCCGGTGGAGGCGCCCACGCCTGCCCCGGCCGACGAGCCCGCCGCGGGCGCCGGCGACCCCGAGGTGGACGTCGCGCACGAAGCGGACTTGGCCAAGTGGATCCAGGCGCTCTCCGACAAGGACCCGGACCTCGTCTTCACCGCCACGAGCGAGCTCGGTCGGCTGAAGGACATCCGGGCCACGAGCCCCCTGATCCAGGTTCTCACGACGCACGACGACGAGTTTCCGCGCGCAGGCGCTGCGGGCGCGCTGGGCATGATCCGCGCGGCCGATGCCGTGCCGGCGCTGATCGAGGCCCTGCTCGACAAGGACGAGCTGGTCCAGGCGGCCGCGGGCGACGCCGTGGAGAAGATCACGGAGCAGCGCTTCGACTTCGCGAGTGGCCTCGCACTCCGCGAGCGCAAGAACATCCAGCGCGCCATGCGCAAGTGGTGGAAGGACAACGAGTCGGCCGTGCGCGAGCGCCTCGGGCAGCCTCTCGTGACCGAGGGCGGCAACTGATCTCCGACCCCGGTCGGTCTTCCGTGCTGCGAGCCCGTGCGTGATGGCCTCAGGCGCCCCGGGCCGTCGTCCCTCGCGCCCGCCCTGGTGGCGGGCCCTCAAGTTCCTCGCCGCCCTCGCCCTCGCCGCCACCGCGGCCCTGGCCCTCACTTCGTGGCTGCGTGGCCTCTCGCCCTAGCGCGCGGAGGTGTCTGAACCCGTGCCTGGGAGCGAAGCGACACTGGCGCGGGGTCTGACACCGTAGTGCGCCCCTCGCTTGGGGTCAGACCCCGTGCCCGCGGCGACGCTTCGCGCCACCGCATCACGGGATCAGACCCCGCGCGGTCGTTGCTCGGGACCCCCGTGGCTCGCGTACCGAGCCCGGTGAGATCTCCACTTCACGCGGCGCTGCGCACGGCCATGGGGTGATCCGTCCGAGCGTGAAGGGAAGATCTCACCCGGCTCGTCCCCTGGGGTGCGCAGCACCCCAGCACATTCGCAGTCTTCTCCTCACGCGCTATCAGCGGCGTCCGCCGACGGGCGACAGGGGTCTGGCTGCACAATCCGGCTCGTCGGGGCGACGGTAGCGCGCCACCATCGGCGACGACTCGTGGTCTGTTCACTCGAGGAGCCGATGGTGGTGCGGGACCGAGCATCCGGCGAGCAGCCCCTACGCACCCCTGCCGTCGCCCAACCTACTTAAGGGCGGCGTCGCGGTTGTCGCGAAGATCAAAGATGGTGCTGAGGCGGGCGAGGTCGAAGAGCTTGCGCACGTCGGGGGCCAGGCCGCAGAGGCGCAGCTTGCCGCCGTAGCGGCCGACGGCCTGCAGGGCCTCGATGAGCGTCGCCAAGCCGCTGGAGTCGATGAACGACACCTGGCCCAGGTCCACCACGAGCGGCGTGGCCCGACCCTCGAGCGCCTTGCGCAGGCTGCCGCGCAGCTCGGGCGAGGTGTGCATGTCGACTTGACCGCACACCGTGAAGATCGCGGCCGTGCCTTCGGTCTCGTGCGTGATCTTCATGACGTGGGATCCTCGGCGGGGGCGACTCGCTTCACCAGCCGGAGGGTCGTCCCACCGTGCTCGTTGCGCGTGTACGCCACGTCGTCCATGGTCGATTGGATCAGATGGACCCCCAATCCGCCAGGGCGGATCTGGTCGAGGGGGCGGGAAGCGATGCGGCTCGGGTCCACCCAGGTGGCGTGGTCCTCGATCTCGATCAGGAGCTCGCCAGGCGACGCCTCGAAGCGGAAGTCGATCCGCTGGTCCTCGGCGTTGTGGTAGGCGTGCCGGATCACGTTGCTCCACGCCTCCGTGATGGCCAGCATCAGGTGGCGTGCGGTCTCCGTCTCGATGCCCGCGAGCTCGGCCGCTTCGACCGTGATCGCGCGGACGAGCGGGAGGTACTTGGGGTGGGAGGGGAGCGTCCCCTCCAGCCGGTCCGGCGCGCACGCGGCGTGGTCGCCCTGACGTCCCGTCGTGTCCGTCACGCGCCCTCCTCGTCGGTCATCGGCACGTCGCTCGCGGGCAGCTCGAGGTCCGGCGCGTCGACCTCGACGGACGGGCCCGTCGGCGGGTCCGTGTCGACCGTCGGCGCCGTGGGCTCCGGGGGTGCGGCGACCTCGCCCGCCACGATCGGCTGCGTCGTCTCGCCGCGCCACCACGCCCACCAGGCGTCCACATGGCGCGCGCGCTCTCCGCGCTCCAGGAAGGGGCGGTAGCCCGTGTCGTGGCCCGTGGCTTCGCGCAGCCGGGCGTACGCCTGCATGCGCACGGTGAGGTCCTCGTCGTCGAGGCGCTCGATCCACGCGGCGATCCTCTCGCCGCGCGCGCCCACCGGGCTCGCCGCATCCAGCGCAAGCGCTCGGCTCCGGACGCCCGGCGACAGGGCGTACACGTCCCGGGCCGGGTCCACCGGCCGCGGGCACGAGCCCGAGCTGCAGCCCACCGCCAGCGTGGTGGTCGCAGCGAGGACCGCGCAGGGCCAGAGTCGGGCCCGGGGGGAGGAGCGAGGGGTCATCGGCACCCTGAGGGTGCGCTGGGGCCGGAGGAACGTCAACGACGGGACGGCAGCCCGGGCTGGCGCGCCGCGAGCTGACCCTCGCGGCGGTACGCCTCCACGGTCTGCGCAAATCCGCTCCGGACGTCGTGAACCGGACGCCACGCCGTGTCGGCTGCGAGCGCGTCTGCCGAGCAGACCCAGTGCCGCGCGGCTACCTCCACCACGCGCTGCGAGCCCAGCAGGGATGCGCGACCCGTCAGCTGCGTGCCCAGGTCGGCCACGGAGCCGACCAGTCGCAGGACCGAGGCAGGTACGGGAAGCCGGCGCGCGCGGCGTCCCACGGCGGCCTCGGCCGCCTCGATGATGGCCTCCATGGTCAGCAGCTCGGGATGCGCGACCGTGTACGTGCGGCCTCGCGCCTGCGGCGTGTCCGTAACGGCCAGCAGCGCCTCCACGACGTCGTCGGCGTGCACGAGGCTGTAGACCGATCCGCGCCCGCCAGGCAGCAGCGCCAGGCCCCGCTCCACGGCGCGGAACAGCGTGAGGAAGTCGCGGTCGCCCGGTCCGTACACGGCGGTGGGGCGCACGGTGACCCAGGGCAGTGGCCCGGCGTGACGCGCGATCAGCCCCTCGGCGTGGGCCTTGCTCGCGCCGTACCACGACAGGGCGGGCGGCAGGTCGGCGTCGGGAACGGGCGTCGGGCAGGGCGAAGGCCCTCGCGCTGCGGTGCTGGAGCAGTACACGAAGCGGTCGACGCGGCCGCCGTCGCGCGCCGCGGCCAGCAGACGCGCCGTGCCGCCGGCGTTCACGTCGAACATCTCCGCGCGCGTCCGCGCCCGCGTCAGCCCTCCCAGATGGAAGACGGCGTCGATGTCGCGCACTGCCGCCGCGATGCTCGCGGAGTCCCGGAGATCGCCGCGGGCCACCTCCACGTCCCAGGCGGCGAGCGACTCGGGCAGCCCGGCCCGACGGTAGAGGATGCGGACCTCGTCCCCGCGCTCCCGCAGGCGCCGCACCAAGTGCCGGCCGATGAACCCGTGCCCGCCCGTGACCAACGCCCGCATGGGGGGGGAGGATATGCGACACCCCGGCCCGGGCGCGGTGTCGGGGCGCGCCGCCGGGGGACGTTCCGCGTAGGCTGTCGCGGCCGGGGCGCAGGGGCGGCCCGGCCGCCGATGCCCCTCCCCGGCCCGGGACGCGGCCACATTCCCGCGAGGACGTGACAGCGTTGGACCTCTTCGAGAAGGCCTACCGGTACCACCGGGCCGACGACCTCCGCAGCGCGGGCCTGTACCCGTACTTCCGCGCCATCCAGGAGTCGGCGGGCGGGACGAACGTCGTGATCGACGGGCGCCGCATGGTCATGGCCGGCTCGAACAACTACCTCGGCCTCACCCACGACCCTCGCGTCGTCGAGGCGGCCCAGCGGGCCGTGCGCGACTTCGGCACGGGGTGCACCGGCTCGCGCTTTCTCAACGGGACCCTGCGCATCCACGAGGAGATGGAGGAGCGCCTCGCCGACTTCCTGAAGATGGAGGCGTGCATCACCTCGGGCACGGGCTTCCAGACCAACGTCGGCTTGCTCGGCGCCCTGTGTGGCCGTGAAGACGTCATCTTCGGCGACCGCGACAACCACGCCTCCATCATCGATGGCTGTCGCCTGTCGTTCGCCAAGCTCTACAAGTACCGCCACAACGACGTGCTCGATCTCGAGCGCCTGCTGGGCAGCACCCGGGTACCGGACGACGGCGGCCGCTTGATCATCACGGACGGCGTGTTCTCCATGCTCGGCGACTTGGCCCCGCTGCCCGAGATCGTCGAGCTGGCCAAGCGCTACGACGCCCGCACCGTCGTCGACGATGCGCATGGGCTTGGCGTGCTGGGCGAGGGCGGCCGCGGTACGTGCGAGCACTTCGGCGTGCTCGGCGACGTGGACATCATCGTCGGCACGTTCAGCAAGTCCTTCGCCTGCCTCGGCGGCTTCATCGCCGGCCCGCGCAAGGTCATCGACACCCTCAAGCACACGTCGCGCTCGATCATCTTCAGCGCCAGCATGACGCCTTCGAGCGTCGCCACGGTCTTGGCCTGCCTGGACATCATCCACGCCGAGCCCGAGCGCCGCGAGCGCCTCTGGCGGCACGTGGAGCGCATGAAGGTCGGCCTGGAGAGCCTGGGGCTCGAGGTCGTCGCCGGCGGCAGCCCCATCCTCAGCGTCGTGACCGGCGACGAGACCACCACGATGGAAGCCAACCGCCTGCTCTTCGAGCAGGGGGTGTTCGTGAACGCCGTGCTGCCGCCCGCGGCGCCTCCGGGGCAGAGCCTCCTGCGCACGTCGTACATGGCCACGCACAGCGAGGACGACCTCGACCGCATCCTCGAGGCGTTCCGCCACGTCGCCGCGCGGTTCCCCGTCCTGCGACGGGAGTCCGTCACCGAATGACGGGTCATCGATTCGCGCTGTGGGCGTCTCGCTGCACCGCGGTCAGCGTCTCCGGCGAGCGCCCGTGAGCTCCGCGCCGCTCCGTGTCGAGCCGGAGGTCGGACGCAAGGACCGGCGGGCCTTCATCGACCTGCCCTACCGGCTCAACCGGCACGAGGCGGGGTGGGTTCCTCCGCTGCGCATGGGCGAAGCCAAGCTCATGGACCGCAAGGCCAACCCGTTCTTCCAGTACGGAAGCGCCCAGCACTTCCTGGCGCGACGGGGCTCGCGGGTGGTCGGGCGCGTGGCGGCCATCGAGAACCCGCGGCACAACGAGTTCCACGAGGACCGGGTCGGCTTCTTCGGGTTCTTCGACCTCGAGTCCGACCCCGAGGTGGCCGCGGCGTTGCTGCGCGCCGCCGATGCCTGGATCGCCGATCGTGGCCTGGGACCGCTGCGCGGCCCGGTCAGCTACAGCACGAACGACACCTGCGGCGTGCTGGTGGAGGGCTACGACGAGCACCCGACGCTGCTGATGCCGTGGAACCGTCCGGACTACGACGAGCTGATCCGGGGCGTCGGGCTCGTGAAGGCCAAGGACCTCCTGGCGCTGCACGTCTCGGCGTACGAGCCGATCCCCGAGCGCTGGGCGCGCGTGATCCAGCGACGGATGGAGCGCGGCTCGACCGTCCTCCGGCGCATCGATCTCAAGCGCTTCGACGAGGAGCGCAAGGTCCTGAAGGACCTCTACAACCGCTGCTGGGAGCGCAACTGGGGCTTCGTGCCGGCGACGGACGCCGAGTTCGAGCATGCCGCCGACGATCTCAAGATGCTGCTCGACGCCAACATGTCGTCGATCGCCATGCGCGGTGACGAGCCCGTCGGGTTCTCCATCTTCTTGAAGGACCTCAACGTCATCCTGGCGCAGGGCCCGCGCAACGGCCGTCTGTTCCCCACGCTGTGGTGGCACGTGCTGCGCGGGTTGAAGCGGCCGCTGACGACGCGCTGCATCCTGCTGGGCGTCGTGCCGGAGGCGCGCGGCGGCGCCATCACCGAGGCCATGATCGCCCACGTGCTCGCGACGTCCCGACAGCACCAGATGCCCTACTCGGAGTGCGGCTGGGTGCTGGAGGACAACGAGAAGATGCTGGGCCCGATCCTCCAGCTCGGCGGCGAGGTGCGCAAGCGCTACCGCCTCTACGAGTCGCCCACGCCCCGGCTGCCCGTCGCCTGAGCGCCCACGAGCGCCCGCGGCGGCCGAACGGCCCGCCTGCGGGGCGGAACAGCGGCGCCGCCGCCCCGTCCGCCCCTTGAATCAGGCGCTCCGGGCGGCGACCCTGCCACGATGCACCGTCGGGGCCCGGTCGCGCACGCGTTGGAATCCCTGGGCGGAGCCACGCTCGGACTCGTCAGCTTCATCGGCGGCACCGGCCTGCTGCTCCGCGAGAGCGCGGCCCACGGGCTGAAGGAGGCCTGGCGCCGCACGCCCATCGCGGCCCGGGTGTTCCGGACCCAGGCCGTGCGCAGCGGCCCGCGGTCCCTGCCCGTGGTCATCCTCGTGAACCTCTTCGTGGGCATGATCCTGGCCCTCATCGGCGGCCGGATCCTGATCTCGCTCGGGTTCAAGGAGTACGTCGGCCGGCTGATGGGCATCGGCATGGTGCTCGAGCTCGGGCCCTTGCTGACGGCCATCATCATGACGGGCTACATCGGCGCCGCGTACACGGCCGAGATCGCCTCCATGGTCGTCAGCGAGGAGATCACCGCCCTCGAGACCATGGCACTCAAGCCGGCGCGGCTCGTCGCCGCGCCACGCATCCTCGCCGTCACCCTGATGGTGCCGTGCGTCACCCTGGTGGGGGACGTGATCGGCATCTACGGCGGTCGCCTCGTGGCGGGAGGCGTGCTCGAGATCGGTGCGAACACGTACTGGGAACAGGTCTGGATGCAGCTCACGACCGAGAACATCCGCGACGGCTTCGTGAAGTCGATCGTGTTCGGTCTGCTCGTGGGCTTGGTCGGTTGCTACAAGGGCTTCCGGGCCCGGGGCGGCGCCGAAGGTGTCGGTCGTGCGACGACCAGCTCGGTCGTCACGGCCATCGTCGCCATCCTCATCGCGGACGGCATCCTCAACTACCTCATGCTGTTCCGGCTGTAGCGGGGAGGGGTCATGTACACGAAGAAGGCGGAGCTGAAGGTCGGCATCCTGGTCCTCGTGGCGTTGGCCATCTTGCTGGGCCTGCTGTTCTTCGCCGGCGGCGAGTACAAGCCGTGGGGCAGCTATGCGCGCTGGAACCTGCGCTTCGCCCAGGGCCGCGCCGCGCCGCGGCCGGGCGATCCCGTCTCCATGAACGGCACGCCCATCGGCCACGTGGAGAAGGTGGAGCTTGCCGAGGAAGTGCGTCGCGGCGAGCAGCTGACCGATGCCGACCGCCTGCGCCTGGGCCTCGCCGCGGGCGATCCCGTGGGCGACAAGGAGCTGCGTGAGGTGTACGTGCGCGCCGTGATCCGCACGGACCCTGGCCTGCGCGTGCCCGTCGGCACCAAGGGGCTCATCGAGACGAACATCGCCGGGGTGCGCAGCCTGCACCTCGTGCCCGGGACGGCCGAGGAGAACCTGTCGCCGGAGTCCACCCAGACCAGCCCGATCTTGGCCGTCGAGGGCGCCGGGCTCGACAGCGTGACGGCGCAGCTCGACGGTGCACTCACCGAGATCCGTCGGGCCGCCATCGGCATCGACAGGCTGGCCACGGAAGGCGTCGGCGTGCTCGGCGAGGCACGGAGCCTGCTCCAGAGCCTCACCGAGAAGGTGGACGCCTTGGACACGGCGGGCCTCAGCGAAGAGGCCGTCGGCACCGTGCGCGACGTCCGGGCCGCCGTGGCGCGCATCGACGAACGGCTGGGCAACGTGCTCGCGCAGTTCGAAGAGGCGGGCCGCGGCGCGGCCGCGCTGACGGCCGACGGTCGCGAGGTCCTGGCCTCGGTCCGTGAGGACCTCGGCCGCGTCCTGGAGAAGGCCGAGAGCGCGCTTGGCTCCGTGGACGGCGCCGCCAAGAGCATCGAGTCGCTCGTCGGCGAGAGCGGCCCCAAGGTCTCCCAGTTCCTCGACTCGATGGTCGCCACGGGCGGACGCCTCGAGCGTTTCGCCGGCGAGCTCGAGGGCCTCGGACCGCGTGCGCGCGAGATCCTGGACAACGCCGGTCTCAAGTCCGACGAGCTGCTCGCCGCGCTCGTGGACACGGCCCACAACCTGTTCGATGCCAGCGAGGACATCCGGGCCCATCCCTGGAAGCTCCTGAACGAGCCCGAGGCGGACCAGATCGCCTACGACAACCTGCGCCAGGCCTCGCACAGCTACCTGCTGGCCATGCGCGAGCTGAACCGCTCGGCGGCGCGCCTCGAGGTGCTCGTGGCCCGTCGCGACGAGGGCGACGCCACGGCCGAGGCCGCCCTGCAGGAGGCCCTGGTCACGTTCCGCAACGCACTGCAGCGCTACAACGCCGACGAGGCCCGCTGGAACCAGCTGTTCCGCGGCGCCGCCCCACGCTCCGGGCGGTAGGCGACCCCCTCGTCGGACCGCCCCGGCGCCCCGTCCCGCCGGGTCGGTGAAGACCGTCTGGAACCGCAGTAGGGGCGCTGCCCCGTGTTGTCAGGGGGACGGGGTGCCGTTGCTATCCTCCCGGCCCCCGTAGCGCCGGGCAGGCGCCCCGCGGACGGGCAGCGAAGGAGCGAGCATGCGCAAGGTGGCGATCATCGGTGGCGGCAACGTGGGGGCGACCTGCGCCTACCAGCTGGCCAGTCGCGATGCGGCCGACGTGGCCGTCTACGACATCGTCGAGGGCGTGCCGGCCGGCAAGGCCCTGGACATGACCCAGGTCGGTCCGGTCTTCGGGTTCGACGCGCGCGTCACGGGTTCCCACGAGGTCGACGTCATCGCCGGCGCCGAGGTCGTGGTGGTCACGGCGGGCTTCCCGCGCAAGCCGGGCATGGACCGCATGGACCTGCTCAAGAAGAACGCCGACATCGCCCGCGCCTCGGGCGAGGCGATCCGTCGCTACGCGCCTGACAGCGTCGTGGTCACGGTGACCAACCCCCTCGACGTGATGACCTGGGTCGTGCAGCAGGCCACCGGCTTCGAGCCGTCGCGCGTCGTCGGCATGGCCGGCGTCCTGGACTCGGCCCGCTTCGCCACGTTCATCGCGATGGAGCTCGGCGCGTCGGCCAAGGACGTGCGCGCCATGGTGCTGGGCGGCCACGGCGACAGCATGGTGCCGCTGCCCCGCTTCAGCACGGTCAACGGCGTCCCGATCACCGAGCTGATGCCCGCGGATCGCATCGCGTCGCTCTCCGACCGCACGCGCAACGGCGGCGCGGAGATCGTCAAGCTGCTCGGCACGGGCAGCGCGTTCTACGCGCCCGGCGCCAGCGCTGCCCTCATGGTCGAGGCCATCCTCGGTGACACGCGTCGCCTCGTTCCCGCCAGCGCGTGGACGGGCGGCGCCTACGGCTTGGACGGCGTCTACATCGGCGTGCCGGTCCAGCTCGGCGCCTCGGGCGTCCACAAGATCGTCGAGCTCGAGCTCTCCGCGGACGAGAAGGCCGCCTTGGAGCGCTCGGCGGCGACCGTGGCCCAGGGCATTGCCGACGTGAAGGCGCTCTCGGCGTGACGATCCGCGCCGTCATCCTGGGCGGCACCGGCTACGGCGGCATGGAGCTGCTGCGGTACCTCCTCGGACACCCCGAGATCGAGGTGACGGCGCTCACGAGCCGCAGCGAGGACGGTCCCGTCGTGGACCATCTTCCGCACCTGCGCGGCCTCACGGACCTCGCGTTCACCAAGGAGGGCCCGGAAGGCTTCGACGGCCTCGTCGCCGACGCCGACCTCGTGTTCTCGGCGCGGCCGCATGGCGTGGCCGCCGCCGAGCTGCCGGGCCTGCTCGACCGTCACGCGCATCTGAAGGCCATCGACCTCTCCGGCGACTTCCGGTTGAAGGACGCCACGCTCTACCCGCGGTGGTACGCGATGGAGCACCCGCATCCGGAGCGCTTGGCCGAGGCCGTCTACGGGCTGCCCGAGGCCGGCGATCGCGAGTCGATCCGCGAAGCGCGCCTGGTCAGCAACCCCGGTTGCCACGCCACCGCCGTCCTGCTCTCGCTCCTGCCGTTGGTCGCGGGCGGTCTCCTCGAGGGGCGCCCGCACGTCGTCAGCGTCACGGGCTCCAGCGGATCGGGGGCCAAGCCGTCGGCCGGTACGCACCATCCGGAGCGCTTCTCCAACTTCAAGGCGTACAAGCCGCTGCGCCACCAGCACGTCGCCGAGATCGAGCAGACGCTCGGCGGCACCCGCATCGACTTCGTGCCGTGCTCGGCGCCCATCGCACGCGGCATCCACGTCACCGCGTTCGCACCGGTGGGGGACGCCGACGAAGAGACGGTGCGCGCGGCGTTTGCCACGCAGTACGCCACCTCGCCGTTGGTCCGGCCGGTCCCGGGTGACGTGGAGGTGCGCGCCGTGGCGGGGACGTCGTTCGCCGACGTCTCGCTGGTGGTGCGCGAGGGCACGGCCGTGGTCAACGTCGTCATCGACAACCTGGGCAAGGGCATGGCGGGCACCGCCGTGCAGAACGCCAACCTCATGTGCGGCTTGGAGGAGACCACGGGGCTCCTTCGGCCCGGAGCCGGCCTGTGACCGACGCCGACCAGCGCCTGCGCGACGCCTTGGGCGACTTGCCGACGGATGCAGCCACCGCGCGGGACGTCGAAGACCACTGGCAGGTCGCGACCTACGCCAAGTGGCCCATCGTGCTCGCTCGCGGCAAGGGCTCGTGGGTCGAGGACGTCGCCGGCACGCGGTACCTCGACCTCTACGGCGGGCACTGCGTGGCGCTTCCCGGCCACTGCCACCCGCGCCTCGTCGCGGCCATCCAGGCGCAGGCCGAGCGGCTGGTCTTCTACAGCAACGTGCTGTACGTCGACGTGCGGGCCCTGGCCGTGGAGCGCTTGGCGGCCCTCGCCCCGCCCGGACTCGCGCGCGTGTTCCTCTGCAGCACGGGCACGGAGGCCAACGAGACCGCCATCAAGATCGCGCGCAAGCACACCAAGCGGCGCGTGATCGTGAGCATGCAGGAGGGTTTCCACGGGCGCACGCTGGGCTCGCTGGGCGCCACCGGCTTGCCGACGTACCGCGACCCGGCCTACCCGATTCCCACGGAGCATCGCTACGTGCCCTACGGGGACGAGGCGGCGCTGCTGGCGGCGCTCGACGAGGACGTCGCAGGCGTGATCCTGGAGCCCATCCCCTCGATGGGGGGCATCCAGGTGGCGCCGGCCTCGTGGTTCCAGGCGCTGCGCCGTCGCGCGGACGCGGTGGGCGCCCTCGTGATCTTCGACGAGGTGCAGACCGGCTTCGGCCGCACGGGCACCTTCTTCTTCGGCGAGCAGGTCGGCGTCACGCCGGACCTGATCACCGGCGCCAAGGGCGTGGCCGGTGGCTTCCCCGTCGGCGTCACGTTCGTCCGCGAGGACCTCGCGGCGCACATCACGAAGGGCGAGCAGGGCACCACGTTCGGCGGTGGCCCCTTGGCCGCCGCCGCGATCGCGGCGACCGCGCGCATCCTCACGGAGGAGAAGCTGCCGGCCAACGCGGAGCGGGTCGGCCGCGTGCTGCGTCGCGAGCTCGAGCGCGTGCCGGGCGTCGTGGGCACACGCGGCGCCGGTCTCTTGATCGGCGTGGACCTGGATCGCCCCTCGGCGCCCGTCGTGCGCCACCTGCTCGAGGAGCACCACATCCTCACGGGCACCAGCGGGGACCCGAAGCAGATGCGGCTCTTGCCGCCGCTCACGCTCACCGAGAAGGAGGCGCTGCTCCTCGTGCCGGCGCTGGCCAGCGTGTTGGAGGCGTCGTGAGCGGGTCGCTGTCGCCCCGCCACCTGCTTTCCCTCGCCGAGCTGTCCCCGGCCACCTTCGAGTCCCTGCTGGACGCCGCCGAGCGGCTGCGCGGGCCGCGCGGCCGTGAGCCGCTGCTCGCCGGCCGCCGCTTCGGCATGGTGTTCTTCAACGCCTCGCTGCGCACACGTACGGCGTTCGAGGTGGCTTCGTTCGACCTGGGTGCGCACGCCGTGTACCTGCAGGTCGGGGGCGGGCTCTGGAGCCTCGAGCATCGCTCGGGCGTCGTCATGGACGGCGCGCACGCCGAGCACGTGAAGGAGGGCTTCGGGGTGCTCTCGCGCATGCTCGACGCCGTGGGCGTTCGTGCGTTCGCTTCGCTGACCGATGCCGACGAGGACGCGCGTGACGCCGTCATCCGCTCCATCGCGGCCGCGAGCACCGTGCCGGTGCTCAACCTCGAGTCGGCCATGGACCACCCGCACCAGGGCTTGGCGGACGCACTGACCGTCCGCCGCGAGCTGGGCGGCGAGCGGGTGAAGGTGGTGGTGCACTGGGCGCCGCACGTGAAGCCGTTGCCGCTGGCCGTACCCCATGCCGCCTTGCTCGGGTTCGCGCATGCCGGCCACGACGTGGTCGTCGCGCATCCGGAGGGCTTCGATCTCGAACCGGGGACCCTGGCGTCCGCGCGTGCGCTGGCCGAGGCCCGCGGTGGGACCGTGTCCGTCACCCACGATCGCGCCGAGGCGCTGCATGGCGCGCGGGTCGTCTACGCCAAGGCCTGGGGCACCCGCTCGCTCTACGGCCAGCCGGAGGCCGCGACGGCCGCGGTGCGCGCGCATCCGGAGTGGACGGTCGACGGCAAGGCCATGGCCGCCACCGACGAGGCGATCTTCCTGCATTGCTTGCCGGTGCGGCGCGGCGTCGTCGTGGCGGACGAGGTGCTGGACGGACCGCAGAGCCGCGTGCTGGACCAAGCGGAGAACCGCCTCCACGTGCAGAAGGCCACGCTCTGCCATGCGATGGGAGTCGAGCCATGAGGGACGTCCGCCTGCTTCGCGAGGCGCTGCCCTATCTCCGCCGCTACCGTCGCCAGACGATCGTCGTCAAGATGGGCGGCGAGATCGCCGCGCAGCCCGAGGCGCTGCGCAGCCTGGCCGAGGACATCAGCCTCCTCACCCACGTCAACATCCGCATCGTCGTCATCCATGGCGGCGGGCCCCAGGCCACGCAGATGGCGGAGCGCCTGGGTCTCGAGGCCCGCATGGTCCAGGGCCGACGCGTGACCGACGAGGAGACGCTGAAGATCGCCAAGATGATCTTCGCCGGCTCCATCAACGTGGACATTCTTTCGGCGTTGCGCGCGGCGGGCGTCAGCTCGGTCGGTCTCTCGGGTGTCGACGGCGACATCCTGCAGGCGCGTCAGCGCCCGCCGACCGAGGTGCGCGACGTCACCACCGGCGAGACGACCCTGGTGGACTACGGCTTCGTCGGTGACGTCACCGAGGTGGACGTGGACCTGTTGCACCTGCTCGTGAACCACGGCTACGTGCCCGTCATGAGCAGCTTGGCCGGCGACGACGAAGGCCGCGTGCTCAACGTCAACGCCGACACCGTGGCGGGCGCGATCGCTGCCAAGATGGGCGCGAACAAGCTGATCTCGCTCACCAACGTGCCCGGGATCCTGCGTGACCCGAAGGACCCCTCCACGCTGCTCCCGCGCGCCACCGCCGACGAGGTGCAGGCGATGATCGAGGACGGCACGATCTCGGGCGGCATGGTGCCCAAGGTCACGACGTTGCTCCGCGCCGTACGCGAGGGCGTCGAGCAGGCCGTCATCATGAGCGGCCTGCAGGAGAGTGCGTTGCTGCTGGAGCTCTTCACGGACCAGGGCTCGGGGACGCTGATCGACAAGGACGGGACGTCGACGTGAGCGAGGCCGTCGACCTGCTGCAGGCGCTGGTGCGCATCCCGTCCGTCTCGGGCGAGGAGCACGCCTGCCGTGACTACCTGGCCAGCTGGCTCGAGCAGGCCGGCATGCGCACGTGGACGTCGGGGCGCAACGTGCTTGCCGAGCGGGTGGGCGACCGTCCCGCGCCCGAGGGCCGTGGGCTCCTGCTCCTGACGCACATCGACGTCGTGCCCGTGGGTCCGGGCTGGACGCGCGACCCGTGGGACGGGGCGCTCGAGGACGGGCGCATCCACGGACGCGGAGCCAACGACGCGAAGTCGAGCGTGGCTTCGATGGCCGTGGCCGCTGCACGCGCCGACTTGGCCCAGGCCGCCGGTCGCGTGATCGTCGCGTTCGTTTGCGACGAGGAGACGGGCGGCGAGGGGATCGAGGCCTGCCGCGAGGAGCTGCCGCCGTTTGACGCGAGCGCGGTGGGGGAGCCCACCGAGCTGGACGTCTGCCGGGGCCAACGCGGCTTGTTCCGCGCGCGGTTGGAGGTGGACGGTCGCCAGGCCCATGCCTCGCGTCCCTGGGAAGGCGACAACGCCATCCGCAAGGCCGCGCACGTCCTGACGGCACTCGAGTCGATCGACCTCGGCGAGCGCGACGCGTTGCTGGGCCCCGCCACGCTCGAACCCACGGTGATCCAGGGGGGCACGCGACCCAACGTGCTTCCGGGCTCGTGCGCCATTGAGCTGGACGGACGGCCCACGCCCGCCTTCGACAACGCGGCGATGGCCCGCGCACTGAAGGCCGCCGTACCCTGCCGCGTGGTGGTGAAGAGCGACCGCTTCCAGCCCGTGCTCACGCCCGAGGACGCACGCATCGTGCGCCTCGCCCGGGCCGCCAGCCCGACGGGGCGCGTACGCGCCTTTGGCGGCGTGTCCGACCTGTTCCATGTACGCCACCACCCGGGTGTGGTGATGGGTCCGGGGACCAGCGTGCAGAGCCATGCGCCCGACGAGAGCGTCGCGGCCGAGCAGGTCGACGCCGCCGTGAAGGCCTACGGCGCGCTGATCCGCGCGTGGTTGGGAGACGAGCCGTGAGCGGGCGCAAGAAGGACGCGGGCAAGGCCGGCATCCTGCGCGGCCACATCAAGGGCCAGGTGCATCCGGCGCTGGATCGCATCAACAAGAGCTTCGACGTGGACCGGCGCCTCTGGCGTGAGGACATCGCCGGCTCCAAGGCCCACGCCCGCATGCTGGGTGCGCAGGGCATCCTCGCAGCCGGCGCGGTGAAGAAGATCTTGAAGGGGCTCGACCAGGTCGCGGCCGAGCTCGACAGCGGCACGTTCGTCGCGCTCCCGGATGACGAAGACGTGCACATGGCCGTCGAGCGCCGCCTCACCGAGCTGATCGGACCGGACGGCAAGCGCTTGCACGTCGGGCGCAGCCGCAACGACCAGGTGGCCACCGACCTGCGGCTCTACCTGGTAGGGCTGGGGCGGCGCGTGGCCGATGCCCTGCGCGGGCTCGAGGCCCTTCTGGCCGCACGCGCGGCAGCGCATGCCTCGGACCTCGTGCCCTACTACACGCACCTGCAGCGCGCGCAGCCCGTCACGCTGGGCCACGTCCTGCTGGCCTGGGTCGAGATGCTCGACCCCGATCGGCTCGCGCTGGATGCCGTGCGGCCCGAGTCGCCGCTGGGGGCGGGTGCGGGTGCCGGCACCACGTTCCCGCTGGACCGCGCGGCCACCGCGGCCGAGCTGGGGTTGTCCAAGCCCGCCCGCAACAGCATCGAGGCCGTCTCGTCGCGCCGCGATGCCGTCTTGGTGCTCGCGCACCTGGCCTCGGCGGCCACCACGCTGTCGCGCCTGGGCGCGGACCTCGTGCTCTGGACCAGTCGCGAGTTCGGCTTCGCGCGCCTGGACGACAGCGTGAGCACGGGCAGCTCGATCATGCCGCAGAAGCGCAACCCCGACGGGGCCGAGCTGCTGCGCGCGAAGGCCGCCGTGGTGAGCGGCGCACTTGCGCGACTCCTGGAGATCCAGCGCGCGCTGCCGCTGGGCTACGCGAAGGACCTGCAGGAAGACAAGCCGGCCGTGTTCGAGGCCGAGGACGCCGTGCTCCAGATGATCGAAGTGGCCGAGGCCATGTTGTCCAACGTCACGTTCGACGTGGACCGCATGCGCGCCGCCGTCGTGGATCCCTCCGGCTACATGCTGGCCACGGAGATGGCCGACTTCCTGGTCGTCCGCGGCGTGCCCTTCCGCGAGGCCTACCAGGCCGTGGGCCAGCTCGTGCGTGAGGCCGAGCGCCGCGGCGTGGGGCTCGAGGCACTCACGGACGCCGACTACGCCGCGGCCCATCCGGCTCTCGATGCCACCGTTCGCCGGGTGCTGGACCCGGACCGGGCCGTCGCGCGCCGGCGCATCGTCGGCGGTCCTGCGCCATCCAACGTGCGCCGCGAAGCGCGCGCCTGGTCCAAGCGTTTGGGTGCCTGATCTGCACGGAGGTGCCGGGCTCGCGGCTGCGGAGCTCAGCGACGAAGACCGCGTGCCAGGCTCCGCCGGACAGCGTCCGCCGACAGGACGGTGCTCCCGCACCCGCACGAGAGGGGCCGCTGGCGCGTCGCCAGGCCGCCGGGGGAGCCTGGCACCTCGCGCGCGTCGCGGCTGTGCCGCGTCGCAGCAAGGAGCCAGGCACCACCCGGCCCTCCGCCCCTCAACCGCGCTCAACGCGGGGTGATCACCGCCTGCGTTCCGCGCTTCAGGAACAACACGGCCATCGCAGTGTCCAAGATGCTCTCTTCCCAGGTGCCGTTGTCGTTCTGCATGAGCAGCAGGTGGATGGCGCCCTCCCAGTACCAGTCGTGGTCGCCGATCCAGCGGATGCCCGTGAGCATCGACGCGCGCTCGAGGCCGTACAGGTAGTAGAGATGGAAGTAGCGCCCCTGGTTGGGGTTGCCCCACGCGGCCCAGTGCTCGTCCAACGACGCGAAGCCATCGCGAATCGCGTCGAGCACCTGCTGGCGATCGGCGCCGCCGTAGCTGGCGCTTCGTGTGCGGGCCAGCGCCCCGTCGGCGATGGCCAAGCTGGAGATGCCGGCGCAGGTCATGCTGCCGTAGGTGCTCGTGTACGGTCGCTCATGGTCGTCGCCGAGCCACGAGTAGCCCCAGCCGCGCGCCTGGATGGACTGCGCGTAGCGTGAGCCCGTCCCGTAGCGCGGCGTGTCGTCGCGCGCGTCCTTCAGCACGAAGCCGCGCTGGACGGGGCCAGCAGCTCGTTGCTCCTGGAGGAAGTGGGCGATCACGCGGCGCCACACGGTCGCCGGCACCTTGACCCCCAGCAGCTGACCGGCGTGCAGGCCCAGGACGGCGAGCTGCGAGTTGCTGTTGTCCCAGTAGCCCGACGCGTCGGGTCCCGGCGGCTTGCCGGCGGGCTCCCTCGGGGGGCGCCCCAGCGCACGCATGTGTCGACCGGGATAGCCCCAACGCAGCGGCTCGTCGCGTCCCGTCACCGCGCGGCGGGAAGGCGGCTGGCGGCCGGGCGGGCCACGCCGTTCCTCCTGGGGCCCGAGCCCCGTCTCGAGCAGGAATCGGACGGTGCGTTCGGCGACGGCCAGCTCCTCGGGGGCGACGGCGCGTTCGCCATGCTCGGCATCGGCGCGACGCTCACCCCGGCCCAGCTCGGCGATCGGAGCCGCCAACGACTCGAGGCATGCCAAGAGCAGTCCCGCTTCGTACGTGGTCTTCGCTTCCTGCTTCAGCAGCCACGCGATGCTCGGTTCGATGTCCGGCGTGCGACCCGTCCCCCCCTTGGTCGAGGCGAGGACGGCCAGCGCGGTCTGGCCCAGCGGCCAGGGACTTCGGGAGGCCCAGCTGCCGTTCGGGTCGCGACGGCTGCGCAGGGCTTCGAGCCCACGATCGATCGCGCGGCTGACGTCCGCTTCGAAGCCCTGGTAGCGGTGGGCGTAGCGTCGCACGAAGCGCACCTGCCCCTGCATCAGCAGGCGCGAGCCGAAGGGGACGCTGCTCCCGTTCGGCCGGGTCGCACCCAGGGCCCGGTCCACCGAGAGGTCGAAGCTGGCCTCGCGCAGCTGACCGGCCTCCACGTCGAACGTGGACGTCCACGTGAGGAGGCCGCCGCCGCGTCGATCGTCGGGCACGGACTCGTCCATGCTGAAGGGGCGCACGTCGAAGGCGACCATGCCGCGCAGCCGCACCAGTCCGTCGTCGTCCTTTCGTCCCGTGATCTTGCCCCGCGCGGCAACGCCGCCGTGCTGGCGTCCATACGGTGTCAGCGTCTCGACGACCTTGCGCGTACCGCCGGGCACCAGCGCTTGGCGCGGGGCCCAGAACACGTAGGGGAGGAGGATCGACTCCTCGTCCCAGAGCGGGCGCATGGGGCGCTCGCCGAGCTGCAGCTCGTAGCCGAAGAAGCCGAGCGTGCTGCGCAGCGGGTCGGGCACACCCTCGTCGGGGTTGCTCTCCGAGCCGTAGCGCTCCAGCTCGACCCGGTAGTGCAGAAACTCGTGGGGCTCGGCACGCCAGGGGCCGTGGCTGGCCTCGGGTCGTGCGGACGCGCCCGACGAGACGAGCACGAGCGTCGCTGCCATGGCCAGGACGCGAGGGGCTGTGCGGCGGCGAGGCATGCGGGCTCCGAGGACCGTCTACCCCTACCAACGTCCCCGAGGACCGCGGTGCATCCGCGCGTTGCTCAGTCGCTCAAGGCGTCCTTCAGACCCGGGCCCACGCGGGCGAGGAGCCGCACGTAGCGCTGGCGGACCGCATCCTCGGTCGCTGCACCGAGGCGGTCGGCGATCTCGCGGAAGGTGATCCCGTCCACGACCCGCATCTCGATGAGCAGGCGGTCCGAGGGGTCCAGGTCGGCAAGCGCCGACTGGATGCGCTCGGCGCGCTCGTTGCGTGCGGCCACCTGGCTGGGGGAGGTGGCGCCGGCGAAGTGGCCACCGGGCTCCTCGAGCGGCACCTGGCGGTCCACCGCGCGCTTGCCCGCACCGTGGTGGCGAGCCGCCATCTGGATCTTGCGCTCGGTGATCTTCAGCAGCCACGCCACGAAGGGGCGCTCGCCCTCGAACTCGAGGTCGCGGCCTTCGAGGTCGCGCACGGCCAGCGCGAGGCTCGACTGGAGGATGTCCTCCGTCTCGATGCGCCGCCTGAGGCGCTGGCCGACGCGGCGGCTGACGTGGTCCCGGACGCGCTCCATGTAGGTGCGCACGAGCTCGTCGGTGGCCTGGCGGTCGCCCGCCGCCGCCCGCTTCACCAGGGCGATCAGCTCCCTGTCATCCATCGTCAGGCCAGCGTAACAGCCTCGCGTCGGGTGCATGCGTGTCCCTCCTCGCACCCTGGGAAGTGCGAAGGGGGATGCGAATCGACGCCGGACCCGCAAAGGCGTGCAATTGCCCGTCGGCGGGGGTTGACTGGGGACCTTCACGCACGGAGGTCCGTCCGATGGCCAAGGGTCAGATCAACAAGGGCAAGAGCAACAAGCCCAAGCTCACCGCCAAGGAGAAGGACGCCAAGCGCAAGGAGAAGCGCGCCAAGCGCGCCGGCTCCTGACGTACGGCGGCTTCGCCCCGCGACGCGCTCAGCGCCCCACCGGCTTGCCCGCGGCCACGGCGGCTTCGTGCCATTGGTGGCGGTAGAGCGTCCACCTTCGCCACGACCTGACGTCCCACGAGAGGCGCTCCGCCCAGTACGCGCACTTGGCCAGGGCCGCGGTCCGTAGCTCGTCGTCCCCGGCTTCGCGGGCCAGTCGGGCCCAGGCCGGGGCCGCCGCTTCGCCGAGGTCCTCCAGGTAGCGGGTGTCGAGCGCCAGGCCCTCGCCACGCACTTCGCGGCACGTCGAGACGTTCCAGCGGGCGATCGTCTCGTCCACGGGCAGCGCCGAGACCACGGTGAGCAGCGCCAACGTCGCCACGGCGTTCGCACCGACCAGCCAGCGCGTCGATCGACCCGCGAAGACGCGCACGGCGACCAGCACGAGGCCGATCCCGACCAGCAGCATCCACACGAAGGCGGCCACCCGCCAGCGCGTGAGCGAGTACGCGTCCACATAGTGGACGAGCCGCGTGATCGCGAACGCGGTCAGGGCGACGTTCTGCGCGAGGAACAGGAGCACGCCACGGCGCGCGCGGCGGCCCGGCGGCGTGCCGCCGTCGCGGAACGCAGCGAGCACGAAGCCCGCCGCCAAGACCGTCGCCACCATCAAGGGCCACGCCCCCTCGCGTGCGTACGCCGCTGGCGTGACGTCAGCCGGCAGCGGCACGCCCAGCATGAGGTGCCGCACGTCCAGCACGTTCTGCAGCGCGAAGAGCACGTTGCCCACGAGGAGGCCGCGCAGGAGCGTGGGCTCGGACACGGGCGCCTCGCTGGCAGGCAGTCGGCGGCGACGCGTGCGAGGCAAGCCGGCGCGCGTGCGCAGCAGGCCCCACGTCACGGCGCCGAATAGGATCCAGAAGAGCGCGCGCAGCGGGTCGAGCAGCTCGGAGACGCGGCCCAGCTTGGAGGCGAGCGCGGCGAGCCACGAGGCCAAGACGGGGTTGGCCACCGTGAACAACGCCAGGAACACGGCCCCCAGGCCCAAGGCCGGGCCCCAGCGGCGCAGCCCGGCGGCGAAGGGGCCTCGGGCCGTGGCGGTGTCGCCCCAGCGCAGGACCTGCCTGAGGTCACGCGGGGCCTGCAGCGGGAGCCGGCGGACGAACGAGACCAGCCGCTGGAGCCAGGCTCCCAGGTCCGGCGCCACGCCGTGGCGGCGGACGATCGCCAAGAGGGCGAGGGCCAGGGCCGTCAGCAGACCCCCCAGACGGGTGGGCTCCAGGGCCAGGCTCGCGGCCAGGACCAGCACCCAGGCGAGGGTCCAGCGGCTCGCCGCCGAGCGGCCGTGCCCGCTGCCCGCAGCGACCACGCCAAGGCCCAAGAGCCCCACGAACAGGGCCATGTTGGCCCCGATGCCCTGGCGGAAGAGCAGCACGTCCGCCGCCGCGACGAGCAGCGTGGCGACCACGATCTGGGTCGCGAGACGGCGGCGAGCGGGCGGGGCCATGGCGGAGTCTCCCCCGCGCTGCATCGCGCACAACCCCCCGCGGCGCGGGCCGTGAAAGGACGGAGGTCCGGGGCGGTCGAACAGGGGGTGTGCTGGGAACAGGGCCCCTGGGCTAGACTTCACCTCCGGTTCGCTTGCTGACCTCCCACGCTCGCCCTCTCCGCCCGCGCGTCGTGCCCGCCCTGTTGGCCGGGCTCGCACTGTTGCTTGCCGGTTGCGGTGGGGGTGGTGGAGGCGGCGCCGGTCCGCTTCCCGCGAGCTTCCGCGTCCTCACCAGCACGCCGGCGGCCCACAGCGTCAACGTGGCGCGCGACCAGGTCATCACGGTGCGCATGACCGAGGGCGTCCAGCCGAGCTCGGTGACGTCCACGTCGATCGTGGTCACGGCCACCGGCGTCGGCGTCATTGCGGGTACCGCCAGCCACATCCCCAGCGGTGACGGCAGCGAGCTGCGTTGGACCCCGAGCGAGCTCTTCCCGGGCGCGACGGACCACGTCATCACGGTCTCGGCCGACATCGCCAGCACGAGCGGCCAACGCCTTGGAACGGCGGCGACCATCCCGTTCCGCTCCGCGCCGGACGCACCCATCGGCATCCCGCAGGCCGCGGACTTGCGCGCCGCACTCGGCGGCTTGTCCGTCGGCCGTCAGAGCCATCGCGCCACGCTCCTGCAGGACGGCCGCGTCCTGGTCACGGGTGGCTTCACCCAGAACTCCGCCGTCACCGACGTGGCCGAGGTGTTCGATCCCACCCAGGACCGCTTCTTCACGCTCGGTTCCGTGCTCGGTCGGGGGCGCGCCGCGCACGCGCAGGTGCTGTTGCCCGACGGTCGCGTCCTGATCTGCGGCGGTCGCTACGAAACGGCGCCCGGCGTGTTCGCCGTCACGGACGAGACCGAGATCTTCGACCCGGCGTTCCTCTCGTTCCAGCCATCCGGTCGCCTCAACACCGGCCGCTACGACCACGCCATCGTCGTCCTCGAGGACGGTCGGGTGCTCGTGTCCGGCGGCACCAACTCGAGCCGCCTGGACTTGGACGACGCCGAGGTCTGGAACCCGGCCACCGGTGAGTGGAGCGTGTTCTCGGGCCAGATGGCCGCGCGGCGCGCCACGCACGCCATGGTGCCCTTCGGCCCCAACCGCTTCCTCGTGCTCGGGGGCAGCGTCGCGCTCTATGGCGAGCTGCTCGACATCAACGCGGGCACTTTCACGGCGACCAACGTTCCCGCCCAAGAGGGCCAGCGCTTCGGGCCGGTGGCGGCCAACTTCGCCAGCGGCGCGGCCATCCTCGCGGGCGGTGACCTCGGGGGTCGCGTGGTCTACGCGCTCGCGGGAACGCCCTTCCTCCAGAACACGGGCAGCAACCTCTGGCGCCCGCGCTCCTACGCCACGGGCACCCTGATCGCACCCGACCGCTTCTTCGTTGCCGGCGGCATCGACTTCCAGAACGACTTCTTCGACGGCACGTGCGACATCGTGATCGAAGGCGGCCCCACGGGCAGCCGGACGTTCACCACCGACGTGCGCTTCCCCACGGGCATGGCCAGCCACACCGCCACGCTGCTCGACAACGGCAACGTCATGTTCTGCGGCGGCCTCAACGAGAACGGCCTCCTGCCCAACCTCAAGGCCACCTACATCCTCGAGGTGGACTGAGGGGCGTCGCATGTGGGTAGGCTTCGCCTCCCGCCACCACGCGTGAACGAGCGGGCGTGACTTCGGCAGGCGCCAGCAACGGTTCACGAAGCCGCTACAGGTATCTCGCTATCGCGGTGTGCCTCGCCATCGCCACCGCGCTGGTGTGGCCGCGGCCGCCCGATCCCGGCGAGCACCTCGCAGGCGGAGCGCCAATTCGGGCTGCGGAGACAACCACGGGGCCTGTGCTTCGAGGTGCAGGAGCGGAGCCGGCAGCTGCGAGCCCGGAACAGCCCTCAGAGCTTGGCACCCGCTCGGCCGACGTGGCTGTCCGGGGGCGAGTCGTCAGTGTAGAGGGTGCGCCTCTGGCTGGAGCCGCCGTTCGTGTCTTGGCAGCATCGGCCACTCCGCTGTCGGATCCGACAGTCACCCGCGAGCCAGCTACGGCGTCACCCGTCCTCACGGACGAGCGGGGCCTGTACGCAGTGTCGCCCTCCGACGGGGGCTGGCTGAGGCTTCTGATCTCCAAGCCAGGATTCTCCTCGAGCGCCATCGAGACTCGTGCGGACGGAGGTCTCCGCACGACCATTCTCGTGCGCACGGCTCACCTTGCGGGACGGGTGACGGGCCCTAGTGGTCGCGCCGTCGAGGGGGCGCTTGTCACGCTGCAGACCACGCACGTCGTGGGTGTCCATGGCCAGCGGGAGTGCGCGACGGACGAAGATGGACGCTTCGCCTTCGAGGAGGTGGACGCCGAGCCTGAGAGCGGGCGTCGTGAGCGGGCCAGCTACCTCCGGGTGCAGGCCGCTGGCTTCGCGATGTTCTCGACCGAGCGACTCGTCGTGGAGCCGGGCGCGTCGAAACACGTGGATGTCGTCCTGCATCCCGGCTGGTCCCTGTCCGTTCTCGTGCTGGACGCCTCGACCCAGCGGCCCGTTCCCAGCGCGCACGTCGCACTCTGGGGAAGTCGGCTCCGAACCGTGGAGTCGAGGCTCGGCCAGCCGCCTGCAAGCCCGTGGACGTGGGAGGCCATTGCGCTAGCCATGGCGGACCGCGAGGGTCGCGTTCGCTTGGAGCACCTGCCGGCCGCCAGCTACCAGGAGCAGGCAGGCAGTCTGTCACCTAGCGAGTCGCATGAGTGGCTGGGGCAGGTGCTGGCGTGCCAGGACGGGTACGCGTGCGCTGCTTCGGAGCAACTTGGCTACGACGCCGTTGACGGCTCCGAGGAGGAAATGACGCTCTATCTCGTGCCCGGGGTCGCTGCCCGGGGGCGCGTCTTGGACGAGATGGGAATTCCGCTGCGGGACGTGTACGTGCGAGCGGTCGTACCCGACGAGCTTGACCGTCTCTGGGCCGCGGATGCCGACGCAGCCGCGCAGTCCCATGTGTGGTGGGGGCTTAGCGATGATGACGGGGGCTTCCTGCTCCCGTCCGTGCCTGTCATCCATGACAGGCCCTTCGATATCGTCCTCCGGGCTCGCATCGACGGCCCGCGCGATGCCGCGTACGACGAGGTCGAGTCCACGGTGCGCATCGATCCGGCGACTCGCGACACGCTGATCCTGCCTGACATCGTGATGCCGTCCGCCCAAGGCCCGGGCGTGACGCTGCACGTTCTGGACGCAAGCGGACATGCCGTGGCGGGGGCCCAGGTGGACCGACTTGACATCCCGGGAGGGCGGCATGTGACCAACATCGACGGCGAGGCACGCCTCGCTTGGCGCAAGGTGCGCCCACCGCCTCACGAGCTCGTGCGCGTGCACCGCCGAGGCATGGGGACGCAGGTCATTCGTGTGACGCCGACAACTCCCCCAGCTATCACCGACCTCGTGTTGCATCCCGGTCGCACCATCTCGGGCATCGTGGAGGACGAGGAAGGACACCGGATCGCTCGGGCGCGAGTCGAGGCTGTGTGGCAGGCGTCCGATCAGGGGCCGCTTCCCGAGCAACTTGTCGGCACGCACTGGACACGTGTGTCGTGGTCCGACACGGGGCCGGACGGCTCGTTCGTCTTGGAGGACCTGCCCGGCGGCACGTTCCAAGTTCGCGCCCAGCCAAACGCCGCCCGTGTACTGCCGTTCGTGATGGGACAGTACGTGAGGCGCGAACCGAACGCCGGTGACGAACCCACTGTATCGGCCGGCGCATCGGGAGTCGTCGTAGTGCTTCGAACGCCATGACGGGAGTAGACAGGCACCCGGAAGCCCGCGGCTGCCGAGGGAGCACACGGCCCTATCGGATGCGCTCGAACCGCGACCCTGGGGTGCGGCGCGTCAGCGGCGGACGCCGTCGTAGCGGCCGCCGGGGTGGCCGCGGGCGGCAAGCCAGGAAGTAGTCGGCGGATCGCGCATGGGCCCGTCGCCAGGCGTCCAGCGGGCGCCGGTAGCAACGACCTCGTAGGGCACGGCGCCGAGCTCGGCGGCCGTCTTGCCGAAGGTGCTGGCGTACGTGCCCAGGATCGAGGAGCAGGTCGCGAGCGCGAGCAGGTCGACGAGCGCGTCCTGCACGGCTTCGACCGAGATGCGGTCTCGTGCGCGCTTGGGTAGCACGACGATGCGTTCCGAGCCGAAGTGCTGGCGTGCCGCGTCTTCGACGTCCGCAGCGTCGGTGGCGAGCAGGAAGCGAGCATCGGACCTCGCCTCGATCACCTGGTCCATGCGCGCGAAGAACGCCTCGGTGGGCGTGCGCTGGATGGCCAGCGCGTGGTCGCCGCGTCGGATGTGCACGCCGACGAGAGGGCCCGGTCCCACGTGCGCCTGCGCGTCGGCGACCCGCGCTGCGACACTTGGCGCGGGGCGGAGCCAGCCGAAGCCCGGCTCGTCCGCAAAGAAGCGGATCCACGTCTTCACGATGACGTGGCGGGACGCAGGCAGCTCGTGGAGCGGGTCGGCCTCGTCCACCAGCCAGGGCTGGATGTCCTCATGGCCGATGCGGATCGCGCCCTTCAGCCGCCAGCGCGCGTGACGCAAGCGACGCCGCATTCGATCGAAGCGGCTGTCCGAGCGCCACGTCGTGACGCGCACGATCTCAGGGGGGCGTTCGAGCAGCGTCTCGAAGGGTGCGCCCAACTCGTCGTGCAGCAGCCAGTCCAGCGCGATCTCGCGGCCCTGGGCGCGCGCGAGCGCGATGCCCGCATCGAGGACGCGCAGGCGATTGGCGAGGCCGTTACGTGGTTCGAGGAGGAGGGGCGCAGCCATGGGCTCGCCTCCGTAGGGGCGAGGAAGCTTGCGCAACCGGGCTGGGCAAGCGCTTCCACGGAGCCAGACCCGGCGTCGCGCGTCGTCATCTTGGAGGGCGCTGAAGGGCCTTGCAAGCACGTCTCACGCGGATGGCGCGCCACCAGGAATGAGTTCCGCGCTCCGGCGCGGAGTGTGCGCTCGGGCTCTGCCCTCGCGGCAGGGGTGCTAGTCCCTACCACCCCTGCACCCCTCACGGTGCAGCGCCGGATCAGGCACCCGTGGCCTACGTGTTGAGGATGTGGATGGCCTTCTTGTGGACAGCCTCGGCGGCTTCCATGAGGGACTCGGGCCACGTCGGGTGGGCGTGCACGGTGAGGGCGACGTCCTCGGTGGTGGCGCCCATCTCGATGGCCAGGGCGGCCTCGGCCACGAGGTCGCTGGCCTGGTAGCCCACGGCCGCGAGGCCGAGCAGCTCGTCGGTCTCGGGGTCGGCGATCATCTTCACGAAGCCCTCGCTGGCGCCGACGGACAGCGCGCGGCCGAGCGCGGTGAAGGGGAACTTGCCCACCTTGACCTTGCGGCCCTGGGCGGCGGCCTCGTGCTCCTGCAGGCCGACGGTGCCGACCTCGGGGTACGTGAAGACGGCGGCCGGCATGGCCCGCACGTCGTAGATCGACTTCTCACCCGCTGCGTGCTCGGCCGCGACGATGCCCTCCTTGGAGGCCTTGTGGGCAAGCCAGGGCAGGCCGGCCACGTCGCCGATGGCGTAGATGTGGGGCACGTTGGTCTGGCGGCTGGCGTTCACGGTGAAGTGGCCCGTCTTGTCGATGGCGAGACCGGCCTTCGCGGCGTTGACGCGATCGCTGTTGGGCTTGAAGCCGATGGCCACGAGCACGATCTCGCTCTCGATGGCGAGCTCCTTGCCCTTGCCGTCCTTCGCCTTGACGATCAGCGTGCCGTCCTTCTTGGTCTCGATGCCGGTGGCACCGGTCTGCTTGTGGATCTTGCCGCCGGCCTTCTGGATGGAGCGCTCGACGACCTTGACGCACTCGGGGTCGACGCCCGGGAGGAGCGAGTCGGTCAGCTCGATCACGGTGAGGTGGGCGCCGAGGCGCTGGAACACGGTGCCCAGCTCGAGGCCGATCACGCCGCCGCCGATGACGGTGAAGCTCTTGGGCACCCGGTCGATGTCCAGGGCCTCGCGGTAGGTCATGACGTTCCCGCCGATGGGCAGGAAGGGGAGCGTGGCGGCGCGAGCGCCCGTGGCCACGATGCACTTCTCGAAGCGCACCGTGCGCTTGGCCCCTTCGGCATCCGTGACCTCGAGGCTGTTCGGCGAGGCGAACTCGGCGTGGCCGTGGATGGTGGTGACGCCGTTCTTCGAGAGCAGGAAGCCCACGCCCGTCGTCAGGCGGTTGACGATGGCGCTCTTCCACTCCTGGAGCTTCTTGCCGTCGACGGAGACGTCGCCCACGGTGAGGCCCATCGTGTCGGCGTGGCGGATCTTGTCCACGAGGCCGCTTGCGTAGATGAGGCTCTTGGACGGGATGCAGCCGACGTTGAGGCAGACGCCACCGATCTTGTCCTCTTCGATGATCGCGGTCTTGAGCCCGCACTGCGCGGCACGGATCGCGGCGACGTAGCCGCCCGGCCCACTGCCGATCACGACCAGCTGGAAGGAATCTTCGGCCATCGCCGTCTCCTCGCTGCCGGTCAGACCGGCAGGTCTTCGTCCAAGCGACGCTGCTGGTCGGCCAGCAAGGCGGGCATCGTGGCCCACACGTCGGTGAAGAGCGTCGCGCGGTCGACCGGCTCGGCAGCCTCGACCGTGGCGATCGCGTCCGTGATGCGCTTGCCCGACTCGGCGAGGAACGCCTCCTCGCGCGCGTCGTCCCAGCGGCCCTCGGCCGTGAGCCAGGCACGGTGGCGGAGCAGCGGGTCGCGCTTCTCCCAGATCGCGGCCTCGCTCTCGTCGCGGTACTTGGTGGGGTCGTCGGACGAGCTGTGGCCGCCCAGGCGGTACGTGAGGCACTCGACGAACGTCGGCCCTTCGCCGCGCCGCGCGCGCTCGACGGCGGCCGCAACGGCCACGTAGCAGGCCAGCACGTCGTTGCCGTCCACGCGCACGCCCGGCATGCCATAGGCCTCGGCCTTGACCGCCAACGTCTCGCTGGCCGTCTGCATGGACAGCGGAACCGAGATGGCCCACTGGTTGTTCTGGCAGACGAACACGACCGGCGCCTTCCACACGCCCGCGAAGTTGAGCGCCGCGTGGAAGTCGTTCTCGCTGGTGGCACCGTCGCCCATCCACGCGCCGGCGACGTGCTGGCCCTCGCCGCGCACCTGCATGGCGCGCGCCGCGCCCACGGCCTGGCTGACCTGCGTCGCGATGGGGGAGCTGAGCGACACGTAGCGGGCGCCGCGGTCGCTGTAGTGGCAGGGCATCTGGCGGCCGTGCGTGGGGTCGGCCCCGTTGCCGAAGCACTGCGCGATGTAGTGCTCGAGCGCCATGCCGCGCCAGAGCGCCACCGCGCCCTCGCGAAGGGCGGGGAACAGCCAGTCCTCCGGCGCGAAGGCTGCGCCGCTGCCAAGCGTCGCGCCTTCCTGGCCCTTCGCCGTGCCGTAGAAGCCGATGCGGCCCTGGCGCTGGAGGTTGAGCATGCGCTGGTCGAGCGCGCGCTGGAACAGCATGGCCTCCAGGAAGCGCTCGGGCAGCCCTTCGGGCAGCTCCGGCACCTGCGCCACGGCCTTGCCGTCCTCGTCCACGAGCTGGAAGAGGCCGAGCGGCCCGACCGCGTACGGGTCGGGCGCGGCAGCGCGGCGCTTGGCGGCCGGAGCCTTGGCGGAGGCCTTGCGAGCGGCCAACGGGCTACACCCCTTCGACCAGCATCAGGCCCGGGTTCTCGAGCAGGCGGATCAGCTCGTTCATGAAGTGCGCCGCGGTGGCGCCGTCCACGATGCGGTGGTCCAGCGTGATCGAGAGGTTGGCCATCTTGCGGATGACGATCTGGCCGTCGCGAACGACCGGGCGGTCCGCGATCTTGTAGACGCCCAGGATGCCCACCTCGGGGTAGTTGAGGATGGGGGTGGCGAGGATGCCGCCGATCGAGCCGGCGCTGGTGATCGTGAAGGTGCTGCCCTTCAGGTCCTCGACGCCGATCTTCTTGGCGCGCGCGGCCTCGGTCACGCGCTGCAGCTCGGAGGCGACCTGCAGCAGGCTCAGGCGGTCGACGTGCTTGACGACCGGGACCGTGAGGCCGTCGTCGGTGTCGGTGGCGATACCGATGTTGATGTCGCCGCGAATGACGTAGGCCTTGTTCTGGTCGTCGACGAGCGCGTTGACCTGCGGCCACTTGCGGAAGCACGAGACCAGCGCCTTCATGATGAAGGGCAGGAAGGTCAGCTTGATGCCGTCCGCTTCGGCGCGGCCCTTGGCCTGCTTGCGCAGCTCGGCCAGGTTGGTCATGTCGACTTCGTCGGCGAACGTGAAGTGCGGCGACATCGTCTTCGACCGCACCATCTGCTCGGCGATCTTGCCGCGCAGGCCGCGCAGCGGGACGACTTCGTCGGCCTTGGCCGCGCCGACGTCGGGCAGCTCCACCTTGGGCCGCGGCACGTAGCCGGGCGCCGCCGGGGCAGCGGCAGCCGCCGCAGCCGGAGCCGCGGCACCGCCGCCGGCGGCGAAGGCCTCGACATCCTCGCGCGTCACGCGGCCGTTCGGACCCGTGCCGGGGACGATGTCCAGGTCGACGCCTCGCTCACGCGCGAGCTTGCGCGTGGCGGGGGCTGCCAGGGTGCGCTCGCGACGCGGCGCAGCGGCCACCGCCGGTGCGGCGGGGGCGGCTGGCGCGGCAGGAGCCGCCGCCGGTGCGGCAGCGGCAGCCGGGGCGGGTGCAGCGGCCGGAGCCTCGGCCTTCGGAGCCGCCGCCGGCGCGGCTGCGCCACCCTTGCCGTCGTCGATGACGACCATGATCGATCCCACGGGGATCGTCTGGCCTTCCTCGGCGCGGATCTCGGCGATGGTCCCGGCCGTCGGCGCGGTGATCTCCACCGTCGCCTTGTCCGTCATCACCTCGACCATGGGCTGGTCGTCGACGACCTTGTCGCCGACCTTCACCAACCACTTGACGACCTCGCCCTCGGTGAGGCCTTCGCCGATGTCCGGCAGCTTGAACTCGTAGGCCATCGGGCTGCTCCCTCTACGCCCAGCGGGCGGTGAACTCGATCGCGCCCAGCACGCGCTTCTTGTCGGGCTTGTAGACGTGCTCCAGCGCGTACGGGAACGGCGTGTCGAAGCCGGTCACCCGTGCGATGGGGGCCTCGAGCGAGTCGATGGCCTTCTCGGCGACCGTGGCCGCCACCTCGGACGCGAAGCCGCACGTGCGCGGCGCTTCCTGCACCACGACGAGGCGACCCGTCTTGCGGACGCTGTCGAGCACGGTGTCGTAGTCCCACGGAAGGATCGAGCGCAGGTCGATCACGTCGCAGGCGACGCCGTTCTCGGCCGCCGTGCCGGCGGCATCCTCGACGATCGGCACCATGGCGCCCCAGGTGACGACGGTCACGTCGTCGCCCTCGCGCACGCGGCGCGCCTCGTCGAGCGAGGTCGTGTACCAGCCCTCTTGGACCTCCTGCTTGCCGTGGCGGTAGAGCGCCTTGGGCTCGAGGAAGATCACCGGGTCCTCGTTGAAGATCGAGGCCAGCAGCATGCCCTTGGCGTCCGCGGGCGTGCTCGGCATCACCACGCGCAAGCCGGGCGTGTGGGCGAAGTACGCCTCGCTGGACTGCGAGTGGTAGTGGCCGCCGCGGATGCCGCCGCCCGAGGGCGAGCGCACCACCATCGGGCACGTGAACTGGCCGCCCGAGCGGTAGCGCATCTTGGCCATCTCCGACACGATCTGGTCGAAGGCGGGGTAGATGAAGTCGAGGAACTGGATCTCGGGGACGGGCTTGAGGCCGTACAGCGCCATGCCGACCGCCGTGCCGATGATGCCGCACTCCGACAGCGGAGTGTCCATCACGCGCAGTGCGCCGAACTTGTCGTAGAGGCCGTCGGTGGCGCCGAAGACGCCGCCCTTCTTGCCGATGTCCTCGCCAAGCATCACGACGTCGGGGTCGCGCTCCATGGCGACGTGCATCGCGTCGTTGATCGCCTGGAGCATCGTCATCTGCGGCATGGGGAAGCTCCGCCCGTGGCGCGCGCGTCAGGAACTCCCGCACCGGCGCGCCGCCCGGCGTGGAAGAGAAGGAAGCAACCCGTGGACTAGAGGGGGAACGCCCCGCCGCCGTCCTCGATGGCGCCCGATGCCTTGATCTGGGCGCGCAACGCCTCGCGCTGCTCGATGAGCATCTTGGGCAGCTCGGCGTAGACGTCGTCGAAGACCGTCTCCACGTCGGGCGCCGGCGTGGACTCGGCGGCCTCGACGGCCGTCGCGATCTCCTTCTGGAGCTCGGCGGCCAGGGCCTCTTCCTCGTCCTTGGACCAGAGGTCCTTGGCCTCGAGCCACTCGCGGTAGCGGTCGATCGGGTCGCGCTTCTGCCAGGCCTCGAACAGCTCCGGCGGCTGGTAGCGCTTGGGGTCGTCCGACGAGCTGTGCGGGCCCATGCGGAAGGTGACCGTCTCGATGAGCGTGGGGCCCTCGCCCTTGATCGCGCGATCGCGCGCTTCACGCGCCGCCTCGTACACGGCGAGCACGTCGTTGCCGTCCACGCGCACGCCGCGCATGCCGTAGGCCACGGCCTTGTCGGCGAACGACACGGAGGCCGTCTGCATCTCCTCGGGCACCGAGATCGCCCAGTGGTTGTTCTCGCACATGAAGATGCAGGGCGCCTTCCAGACGCCCGCGAAGTTGAGGCCGGCGTGGAAGTCGTTGCTCGACGTGCCGCCGTCACCGAACCACGCCCACACGGCGACATCCTTGTCGCCGCGGATCTGCGCGGCGCGCGCCGCGCCGGCGGCCTGGCTGATCTGCGTCCCGATGGGCGAGCTGATGCTGACCCAGTTGATCGAGGGGATCGCGAAGTGGTTGGGCATCTGGCGACCCTTGACGAGGTCGGTCGCGTTGCCCCACAGCTGGTCGTACAGCACCTTCAGCGGCACGCCCTTGAGCAGCGCCAAGCTGTGCGTGCGGTAGGACGGGTACAGCACGTCCTTGTTGCCCATCGCGTAGCCGGTGCCGATCTGGCTGGCTTCCTGACCCATGCTGGGAACGAAGAAGCCGATGCGGCCCTGGCGCTGGAGGTTCATGCCGCGCTGGTCGAAGAGCCGCGTGAACAGCATGGCGCGGAAGAGCGCCTTCAGGTCGTCGTCGCCGAGGCCCTTGGGCGTGCGCCCCTTGGCCTTCCCCTTGGCCTCCATCACCACGTGCATCTCGGTGCCGGTCGCCATGGGTCGTCTCCTTGATGGGCGCGCGGAAGATACCGGGGCGAGTGCAGGGGCTCCAAGCCGACCCAGGGCGTCTGTCGTAAGTAGTTGCAAGATGCAAGTGGATTGTGCGTGGGCCTGTTGCCCGGTGCAGGCCGCCGTAGCATCGGCGCCGTGCTGCCCCGACGGACTCCGAGCCTCCTGGCCCTCGCCCTCCTGGCGCTGCTCGCCCTCGGCGGCTGCGGGGAGGACGCCACGACGCCCGCCGCGCCCCGCGACGACGGCTGGAGCGACGGTGAAGGTGGGCCTGCGCAGGGCGTGGACCGCGGGGAGCGGCAGCTCATGGCCCGCCTCCTGCGGTCGCTCGAGGCGGGAGAGGCACCCGGCTCCGCCACGTGGCAGGCGTCGACCGAGGCCCTGGCCGAGCTCCTCTGGCCGCGCCTGCTCGAGGGCGGCAGCCTCCCGCCGGAGACCGCACGCGCCGTATCCACGCAGGGCTTCGTGCTCACCATCGCTGCCGACATCGCGGCCCGCCTCGTGCGCGAAGGACGCGACGCGCTCGTGGAGCGCCATCCGGTGGACGTCGAAGTCCACGACCGCGTGCGCGAGACCCTGGCGGCCGGGCCGGACGCGTGGCGGTCCTTCGTCACCGACGAAGCACCCCATCTCCTGGAGCGCAAGCGCGCCGCGCTCGAGCGCGAGCTGACCGGCCGGTAGCTCTACTCGCCGTCGGCCGGCGGCGTGGCGCGGTGCACCAGGCGGAAGACGAAGCCCGCGCGTCCATCGGCCGCGGTGACGAGCGCGGTGGAGCGTGCGAGGGCTTCGTCGAGCAAGGCCGTTCGTCCGCCCTTGAGCACCAAGGCCTCCCCGCTGCGGACCAGCTCCCGCTCGCCGCCCAGATGGCCCTCGTGGCCGTACGGCCCGACCAAGGACGTGCTCCGTGCGGCGCGCGGTCCGCGGGAAGCGCGCTCCACGCGGGAGCCGTCGGGGGTGGCACCCACACCGGGAATCGCGAGGTCGCTTCCCGGCACCGCGAGGAGCCCGCGGCCGGCCATGGCTTCCCACTCGGCCGCGGTTGGCAGGTCGAGCGTGAGGCCGTCGACCTCGCTGCGCCACGCGGCATACGAGATGGCGTCCTCGGGGCGGATGCCCACGACGGGCTCGTCGCGCAGGTCGGCCTTCGCGATCCAGTTGGTGGCGCTGCCCGGCTCGCGCTCGAAGCCCGTGGACGGCAGGTGGCTCTCGCGTTCTCCCGGCTGGAAGGCGTAGGAGATCCACTCCTCGTAGCGGCCGTAGGTGATCGGGCGCTCCGCCATCAGCACGGGGCTGCCGTCCACGAGCACCCAGTGCATGCGCTCGGCGAGGCGTTGCGGAAGCTCGGGGAAGGCCAGCTCCACGTCGCCGTCGAGGCGCATGGGGGCGTCGAGCAGGGGCGGCGAGCGCAGGGCCCACCAGCCCGCAGCGAGCGGCAGGCGTCCGTCGGGCAGCGCCTCGAGAGTGGGCGCCTCGCCCGTCACGAGATCGCGAGGCGGTGCCGGGGGAAGACCAAGCAGGCGCACGGCGACGGGATCGAGCGCCGTGGCAAGCGCCTTCGCGTCCGGATCCTCCGCCGAGCCCACGCGCTCGACGCGCAAGGCCAGGTCGTCTGCGAGCAGGCTGCGCAGCGTGTGCGCGAACGCCGGAGCCGGGGCGGGAAGAGGCGCCGTGGCGGCGGTGGTGAGCTCGGCGAGCTGCGCCTTGGCGTCGGCAACGCGGTAGTCCAGCGCCGCGGGCGGTTGCCGCCCGGCCGCGAAGCCGGCGATGAGTCCGGCGACCAGGCCGCCCACCGCACCCGCCACGGTCGCGCGATGGCGCCGGGCCCAGCGCACGGCCGTGTCGAGTGCGGCTCCTCGACCGCCCATCTCGCGATGCGCGGCCACGCGCCCGCCTTCGAGCCAGGCTCGGAGGTCCTGCGCCAGCGCGCGGGCGTTCCCGTAGCGGCGCTCGGGGTCCGCGGCCATCGCCTTGCGGACGATGGCCAGATACGCCGGGCTCACGTTGGCCGGCAGCGGCGCGTAGCGACCCTCACGGGCGTCCCGGATCAAGTCGTCCATCGTGCGCAGGTCGGGTGCCTCGAGCTGCGCGCGCCGCTGGGCGTAGCCCTGCGCTTTGGCCGTCTCGCCCGCCGCCTTGGCCTTGGCCTCGGCCTCGTTCAGCGCCTCGACGCGCGCGGCCACCTCACGGCGCTGGTAGGGGGCGCTGGCCTCGAGCGGCGGCTCGCCCGTGATCGCGTAGCGGAGCAGGGCTCCAAGGCCCCATACGTCCGTACGGGGATCCGTCCGCCCGTAGGCCTGTTCGGGCGACAGGAAGCGCGGCGTGCCGATGACCTTCCCGGCTTCGGGGTCGGGTTCGTCCAGCGAACGACAGATGCCGAAGTCGATCACGTAGGCGCGTCGTGTGCGCAGGTCGATGAGCACGTTCTCGGGCTTGAGATCGCGGTGCTGGATGCGCTCGTCCACGTTGGCGACGGCAATGCCCTCGATCACGGGGAGCAGCACGTCCTCCACGAGCGCAGGCAGGTGGGCCCAGCGGCGGATGCGCGGCCACGTGGAGCCGAGCTTGCCGCGCCGCGCGAGGTCGATGACCTGATCCAGCGTGACGGGCTCGTACAGCAGCTCCATCGTGAAGTACGGGCGCGTGTCCGTGGCCCAGCCCTGGTCGTACACGGGCATCACGTGCTCGTGGCGGATGCGCGCTTCGGCCTCGCACTCCTTCAGGAAGCGCTCGCGTAGCGCCTCGGGCAGACCGTCGGCGAGGAGCTTGAGCGCGACGTGGCGGTTGGTCGCCGCGTCGAAGGCGCGGTAGACGACACCCATGCCACCGCGACCCACGGGCCCGTCGATCCGGTACCGGCCAAGGTGACTTCCGACCTTCAGGTCGCCGGGCTTGGTCGGGAGGTCGGCCCCGGTTGCACCCAGCACCGCCGACGCACGGTCTCCTGACGTGGAGCGTGCGTTCGCTCGGGTCCATGCCATGGCGACCAGACTCCCTCGCTGTAGAGACCCCGTGCCGCCGCGGCCCGCCCCGCGCAGAAGCCTACTCGGACAAAGCGTTGGCCGCGACCCGTGCGAAGCGTCCTGGGCCGGAGCGCGGCCGGGTAGGGTCGATGCCATGGAGCCGACCGCACCGAACGACCCGCCGCCCGAGATGCTGGACCACGTCCGCGGCCTCCTGACCGGGATGGGGGAGGACCCCTCCCGGGAGGGCCTGGTGCGGACGCCCCTGCGGGTGGCCAAGAGCCTGACGACCCTCACCGAGGGCTACCGGCAGGACGCGGACCAGGTGCTCCGCGCCGCCCTGTTCGAGAGCGACACCGACGAGATCGTGCTCGTCAAGGACATCGAGCTCTACAGCCTCTGCGAGCACCACATGCTGCCCTTCTTCGGCCGGGCCCACGTGGCCTACCTGCCGGACAAGCACATCGTCGGGCTGTCCAAGCTGGCCCGCGTGGTCGACGTGTTCGCCCGCAGGCTCCAGGTGCAGGAGCGCCTGACCACCCAGATCGCCGAGGCGATCCAGAGTGCGCTCAAGCCCCGTGGCGTGGGGGTGGTCATCGAGGCGCAGCACCTCTGCATGATGATGCGCGGCGTGAGCAAGCAGAACAGCGCCACCATCACGTCGTGCATGCTCGGTCGCTTCCGCAGCGACAACAAGACCCGCCAAGAGCTCATGCACTTCCTGGGACGGCCGTAGCGCGCGGAGGTGCGTGCCTGATCCGGCGCTGCGGCGCCGCGCAGCGGCAACGCGAGGCGCCGGGTCTGGCTCCGCCTGGCAGCGTCCCAAGCGGGGAAGGCGTAGGGCCAGCTCCCTGCCAAGGGCGAATAGGCTGGCGAACGACGCTCTGCGGTGTCAGACCCGGCGCCCCGCGTCGCTTCGCTACCGCTGCGCCGGATCAGACACCTCCGAGCACCTCGCGGATCTTCGCGGCCATGGCGGCGCGTTCGGGTGCGGGGATGGAGAGCTTGGGCGGCACGGGGAAGTCGCTGACCTGGTTCGTCGGGATCAGGTGCACGTGCACATGGGGGACTTCCCAGCCCACGACCATCATGACCACCCGCTTGCACCCGGTGGCTTCACGGACGCCGGCTTCGACACGGCGCACGAAGTCCCACAGCTTGGCCTGTGCCTCGGGCGCCATGTCGAAGAGGTAGCCGACCTCGTGCTTGGGGATGCACAACACGTGACCCGGCTGGACGGGCACGATGTCGAGGAACGCGAGATGATCGTCGTCCTCGAGGACCTTGTCCGCCGGGATCTCGCCGTTCACGATGCGCGTGAAGATCGTCGTCATGCGCACAGCATACGGAGGCGGGCGCGCACCTCGTGCGCGCGAGATCAGGCGCTGAGAGGCGAGCGGCCGCCCGGTACCGGGACGGGCGTGCGGTCGCTGAAGCCGCGGTCGGCCGGATGCCACCAGCAGACGCGCTCTTCGCCCTGGCGCCACGAGAGGTAGGCGGGCTCGCCGTCGATGAGCGTCGGGAAGTCCACGAGGCCCAGCTCGAGGTCGCGGACCTCGACGCCCAGGTCCGCCAGCTCCTGGAGGTAGCCCTCGATGCGCGAAGACAGGTCGGCGACGTCGTCGCGCAGCTGCTCGATGCGGGGGTCGCAGCCGGCGTGATCGCTTCGTTCGACTTCCAGCGCCCGACGCTCGCGCCCCGCGGCCCGCAAGATCCGGAACTCGGAGACCAGGTCGCGCACGACGCTCGAAACGAGCGGCAGCATCTGGTTGGCCTCATCAATCGTGAAGATCGTCCGCGTGACGGTCCGCATCGCCTCTCCCTGCCCTAGGCCGAGGGGGACAGGGGCCCTCACCAGGGAGGGCCCCCGTCCGTCCCGACGGGCCCTCCCTCCCACTGGAGACCCGTCCGGACGTCCCTACGAGGGTGACGGATCGGCCGGAACGCGCTCCGTCGTGAGGCGCGGCGGCTCCACGACCGGCTTTGCGAGCCGAAAGCCCTGGAATCAGGCCTCTGCGGGCGCCACGCGGATGTCGTCGCAGACCGTCTCGCGCAGCGTGTGGCGAACGAGGGCGACGGCTCCGGGGATGCGCACGGTGGCGCCAGGCTCGGGCGCGCCGAACGTCACGTGCACGGTGTCGCCCTCGAAGCGGGCGTCCAGCAGGGGCAGCCCCAGCGCGCGCAGCACCCGTCGACCGTGCACGAGCGTGATCCGCTCGATCGGGTGCCGATCGGGGCCCGGCGCTTCGGGCCACGGGCGCAGCTCTTCATCGATGACCGCGAGCACGTCCGGCCGGCACGACCGGCAACCCGTACAGGCGCCCGTTGCATCGCCGATCGACTCCGGATCCTGCGCGCCGTCACGAATGGCATCGCGGATCGTGCGATCCCCGACCCCGATGCAGCGGCACACGAGGATGCCCGGTCCACGACAGTCGGCGGGACCGCGCTGTCCGATGCCCAGCGCCCGACGCAGCGCACGCGCGGCAAACTCGCTGGCGCGCACGACGGCCTCGGGGAGCCAGGCGTCGGCATGTCCCTCCTTGAGGCCCGCGACGACCTCGTCGGGTCCGAAGCGCCCGGCGTCTTCCCACGTGCCGCCCTCGACCTGCGTGCAAAGCCAGGAGATGGGCGCCACCAACGCGGGTGAGCCGAACGGACGCCCGCGGACGTCGGCAACCAGGGATCCTTCACCGCCGTCGCTCGCGTAGGACAACGTGAAGCGCACGCCCAGGCCACCGACCATGCTGCCGATCTCGCCGGCCGCTTCAGGATGAGCGAGATCGCCGACACCGCGCGGGCGCACCAAGTGGTCGACGTAGACGCCAGGCAGCTCGGGAATCACGTGCGTGCGCCTCGACGCGTGCTGCCGACGGGGGCCGGCACGTCGCCCGGCAACACCTTGCCCGGGTTGAGGATGGCGAGGGGATCGAACGCCTGCTTGATGGAGCGCATCACGCCGATGGCGGCCGCGTCGCGGCACTTGGCCAAGTAGCGGCTCTGGACGCAACCCACGCCGTGCTCGCCCGTGATCGTTCCACCCAGCGACACCGCGAGATCGAAGATCTCGTCGACGGCGGGGCCCAGGCGGCGCTCGCGCTCTGCAGGGTCGGAGTGGTCGGTCAGCACGTTGACGTGGATGTTGCCGTCGCCCGCGTGCCCGTAGGAGATCTGCCGGACACCGTGGCGCGCCGCAATCTCGCGCACGCCGCGAAAGAGCGCCGGCACCTGGTCGGGCGGCACGGCCGTGTCGCACTCGATGTAGGCCGCCTGCTTCTTGACGGCCTCGCCCAGGCAGCGGCGCACCGCCCACAGCTCGCGCTCCTTGGCCGGTGTGTTCGCGACGAGCACGTCGAGGGCGTCCGCTTCCAACAGGACCTCGCCGGCGCGCGTCAGCTCGCGTTCGACGGTGGCCTCGTCGTAGCCATCGACCTCGAGCAGCAGCCAGCCCTCGGCGTCCTGGTGGGGGACGGGGCGGCCGAGGTGCTCGGCAGCGGCGTCGAGCGCCGCCCGCTCGACGACCTCGAGCGTCGACGGCATCACCTTCGACCCGTAGACCGCGACCATGGCCCGGGCCGCCGTGTCGAGGTCGGCGAACGGCGCGACCAACGTGCGCCGCGCGGTCGGTCGCGGGATCAAGCGAAGCGTGGCTTCGGTGATGATCGCGAGCGTGCCCTCGCTGCCGACGAGCAGCTGCGTGAGGTTGTAGCCCGCGACGTCCTTGCGCAGCTTGCCGCCCGTGCGCATCACCTCGCCCGACGGCAACACGGCCTCGAGCGCCAGCACCCAGTCCTTGGTGACGCCGTACTTGACGGCGTGTGGGCCGCCGGCGTTCTCGGCGAGGTTGCCGCCGATCTGGCAGCTGCCCCACGAGGCCGGGTCCGGCGCGTAGTAGAGGCCGTGCTTGCCGACGGCCTCCTGCAGGACCTGGTTGATGACGCCAGGCTGCACACGCGCCATGCGGTTGGCGACGTCGATCTCCAGGATCTGCGCCATGCGCTCGAGCCCGAGCACGATGCCGCCGAAGACGGGAAGGGCGCCGCCGGACAGCCCGGTGCCCGCGCCGCGCGGCGTGACGGGCAGCCGACGCGCCGTGGCGTGCGCCATGATCGCGGCGACGTGCGCTGTCGTGCGCGGCAAGACGACGACCTCGGGGCGGTACTGCCAATCGGCCGTCTCGTCGCGGCCGTAGACGAGGAGCCGTGCCTCGTCCTCTTGCGTGACCACCCCGTCCTGGCCCACGATGCGGGCCAGGGCCTCGACATCCTCGGTGGTGACGGTGGCGTACGCGGACATGGGGCCGCATCTTCGGGCTGCCCGGCGTGACGCCCGAGAGAATGCGCGGGGAGGCGGTCATGAAGGCACGGCAGCTGGCGAGAGGGAGCGCGTGCGGCGCGCTGCTGCTCGGGGCCCTGGTCCTGTACGGCGGCCAGGTCCCGGCCGAGGAGCCGCCCGCGGACGAAGACGCCTTCCTGGTCGCTCTCGCCGATCTCGGCGTCCGCGCCGACCAGCTCGGGTATGCGCCACGAGCGCATTGGCAGCGGTATCCGCATCCGGCCACCACGCCCTACGTCTTGCCGTTCTTCTCCGACCTCCTGGCCCGACCGCAAGACACCTACGAGTTCGTGCGCACGCTGGGCAACGCCGTCGAGGACGGGCTCTCGCTCGATGCGCTCCGCGCCGCGCCCGACGCGAAGGACCGCCGCGAAGCGCTGTTCCGCCTGGCCGTGCTGCTGGGGACCGAGCGACGCATCGGCGGTTTCCGTGGGTACTCCGCCAACCTCGATGCCGAGGTGGCCGACGTCGACCCGCTCGTCGCCGCTGTGGCGCTCGTGCGCGAGCGCGCCGGTGCGCCTCTCGTCCGCCCGATGGCGTTCGGCGGGGCGTACGCGGACGGTGCGGACCAGCCGCGGGCCGCCTTGAGCGGTCGCCTGGCGGCGGTGCCCGAAGCGTTGCGCGTGCCGCTGGCCCGCCTGCTGCTCGATCTCTGTGATGCGCGGCGCTGGATCGACCTGGGCCTCCGACACGTCGACCCGGAGACGCGCCGAGCCGTCTTCGCCACGCTGGGCGGGCTGTCGGAAGAGACGCCGGACGGCCTGGGCTACGACGCCGTGTTGGACGACGTCGCGGGTGCGGTCGACGAGTACTCCCTGCACTACGGAGCCGTGAAGGCGATGCAGGCGCTGCACGACGCGCGACGCGCACTGGCCGCGGCCGTGACGGACGAGATCGCTGCGTTCGACGTGCGCGAGAGCACACCCTGGGGCGACATCTGGCTGCGCAGCGGCACCGACGCAGAGGTGAGCGCCGAGGCCCCGCCCTTCTGCTACGTGCAGGTGGGGGTGCAGAGCGGCGCCACCAACGTGCCGCTGGGCACGACGACGGCGGAGCGTCCCCTTTCCGTCGCGCTGCTCGTCGAGCACGGCGACCTCGATGGGAGTGTGGGCGGGCGCGTGCCGCACGGAGGGCTGGGCTCTGGCGTGCTGGGCTGCGGTGCCGTGTATGCGGCGAAGGCGCGCGAGGGCACGACGGCGCGCGTGGAGCGCTGGGGGCTCGGTGCTGCCCTGTTCGGCATGGGCGCCTTCGTGGCCGAAGAAGGCGCCACGGCGTACGACGCGAAGTCGATGGCCCAGGGCGCAGCGTTCTTCGGCTCGGGGCTCCTGCTCGATGCCGCGGGCGACGACAGCTACCACCTCGTCGAGGGCGACGGTCAGGGCTTCGGCGGCCCCGGCGGCGTCGGCGTGCTCGCCGACCGCCAGGGCAACGACCACTACCGGAGCGAGCCGCGCGTCGAGATCGCCGGCCGCGGTGACTACCACAGCGACGGCAAGATCGCGGTGAGCAACGCGCAAGGCGTGGGGAGCGGACGTCGGGGGGACGGCAGCGACGGCCACTCCTGGGCCGGCGGTCTCGGCGCGCTGCTCGACGTCGATGGCGACGACGTCTACGAGGCCGGCAACTTCAGCCAGGGCTTGGGCTACTGGTACGGCACCGGCGTGCTCTGGGACGGCGGTGGCGACGATCGCTTCGAGAGCGTGTACTTCACGCAGGGCTCAGGCGCCCACTTCGCGATCGGCGCGTTGGTCGATGAGGGCGGCAACGACGTCCACAAGCTTCTCGAGACCAGTGGGGCGGGCTTGGGCTTCGGCTGGGACGTGGTGAACGCCTTCCTGATCGATCGCGGCACGGGCAACGACCACTACGAGGCCGCCAAGATCTCGCTGGGCGTGGCCGAAGTCCGCAGCAACGCCTTCTTCCTCGACGAGGGTGGGGACGACACCTACGTCGTGAACGCGAAGGGCAAGCTGCTGGGGGACGTGGACGAGCGCCCCACGTACGCCACGCCGCACCGCACGGCGCCCTTCGCGTTCCACATTGGCCAGATCGGCCTGTTCCTGGATCTGGGGGGGACCGACCGCTACCTCGAGCGCGCTGGCGACGGCGAGCCGACGCCGTCGGAGAAGGCGGGCGATGGACGCACGTGGAACCTACGCCCCCAGAGCGGGCCCGGCGCGTTCAACGTTGCGCTCGGCCGCGACCTCGACGGCGCGACCAGCCGCTGGCTGACGGGCGCCTGGCCGCCGCGGTGAATCGGGGTACGGAGTCGGGTGAGATTCCAACCTCGGGCCGCAACGAGCTTACCCATGCGGAGGCCCCTGGCGGCCCGAAGTTGGAATCTCACCCGACTCCGTACTCGTGATGCGGGCTTCGTTCCTCAGTCGCGCAAGGACATGAGCAGGCGCAAGACGTAGAAGAACATGACGGCGACGCTCGCGAAGAGCGAGAGGGCCGCGCCCACGTACCGGTCGTCGGGGAAGTGACGCAGGATCGTCGAGGTGTCGTAGAGCACAGAGGCGCCGGCCAGCAACACCATCGCGCCGCTGAACCAGAGCCCCAGCGTGAAGCCGCCGAACACGAGCGAGGCGACGATCAACAACAGGGCCACCAAGAAGCCCCAGCGCACGACGCCGCCGAGGAACGAGAAGTCCTTCTTGGTGAAGAACACGATGGCCGTGAGGCCCGTGAAGCCGGCGATCGTCAGCCCGGCCGCCTGCGTGATGATGCCGGGGTAGAACGTGTGCGCGACGTAGAGGATCGGCGTGAGGATGAGCGCCTCGGCCAGGACGTAGGCGAAGAGGGCGGCGTACTGCGCGCCCATGCTCTTCGCCGTCATGGCGACGCGCGACCCGAACCATCCGACGACCATGAAGGCCCCGAGCACCAGCAGCCACGTGCCGCGTCCGCCCATCATGGCGCGCGCCATGGGCTCCGCCCACCCCAGCTGGAAGAACACGCTCAGCGTGAGGCACAGACCGAGCACGGCACCCAGCAGCGTGGAGTAGGTGCGCTGCAGGAACACGCCGCGCTGTGCGGCGACGGTGGTGTGCTGGCGGGACTCGAGCTCGTACATCGGGCCTCCTCGTGGGGTCGAACCACTCTACGGGAGCCGTCGGGCCGCGGCGCCCCTATCCCGCCGCAGGCCGGGCCGATGGGCAGAGATCGGCCAGAGGGCAGGCGTCGCAGCGCGGGCGGCGGGCGATGCAGATCTCGCGGCCCAGCAGGATCAAGCGGTGGCTGGCCTCGATCCAGGACTCCGGTGGCAGCAGGGCCATGAGGTCCGCTTCGATGCGCACGGGGTCCGCGGACTTCGTCCAGCCGAGCAAGCCCGCGATGCGCTTGACGTGCGTGTCCACGACCACGCCGTCGGCCAGCCCGAAGACGACGCCGCGAACCACGTTGGCCGTCTTGCGCGCGACGCCGGGCAACGTCAGGAGGTCGTCCATGCCGCGTGGCACGTCGCCGCCGTAGACCTGCTCGAGTCGCGACGCCATGGCGATCAGGTTCTTCGCCTTGTTGCGGAAGAAGCCCGTGCTGTGGATGACCTGCTCCACCTCCTCTTGTGGCGCACGCGCCAACGCAGCCGGCGTGGGCCAGCGCGCGAAGAGCTCGGGCGTGACCAGGTTCACGCGCGCGTCGGTGCACTGCGCGCTCAGGATCGTGGCGGCCAGCAGCTGGAAGGCATCGGCGTGGTCCAGCGCGCAGTCGGCGTCGGGGTAGCGTCGTCCCAGGCGAGCCAGGACCTCGACGGCCCGGGCGCGCGCCACAGGGCTCGGGCGGCGCGGTGCCGAGGCCTTGCGGCGCTTGGCCGCCTTCTTCGTCGCGCTCTTCTTCCGAGCCTTCTTCGTGGCGGGGCGCGTGGAGCGTGCGGACTTCTTCTTCGCGCTCACGTCGTCCGCTCCCGTCGTGTGGCTACCCAGGTGCGCAGGCGCGCGGCACTCCATGCATTGAGCACGAGAGGCGCCGGCACGGCTTCGCGCCGCGCTTGGCCGAGTGCGGCGAGCAGCTGGTCGAGCTCCCCGGGCATCGTCTCGTCGGCATCCAGGAGCACCGGGACGCTCGCCTGGACGAGCAGGGCGCCGACGCCGAAGGGGGGCGCGGCGCTCGTGCCCTCGCCGCCAAAGGCGACGGCGGCACCCGCGTCACGCGCGGCGTCGATCACCGCGCCCCAGGCGCGGAGGTCATCCGCACCTGCCGCCGTCCGCGGCGGCGGCGCGAGCACGTCGAGCTGCCCTGTGGCCAGCGCGTCGCACGCGGCGGCCGGCCAGTCGCTCGCGGTGGGGACTCCGATCACGAGGTCCGCTTCCGGCAGCGCGGTCACGTGCTCCAGCGGGATCCGCGCGCCCAGCAGGACGTCCGGCAGCGCCGGGGCGTCCTGCTCGTCGTCGACATCGCTGCGACGGCGGCGCCACGCCATCGCCTCCTCACGCTGCGCTGCCAGCATCTCGCGGCCGGCCCGCGGGTCGGCCCCGCGCACGTGGTCCGCAACGAGCAGCCAGGCGAAGCCCTGGGCCGCGGCCGTGTCGGCCAGCGTCACGAGCGGGAAGCGTCCCGCGCCGTGCGCCGCGTGGAGCGCGGCGAGGCCGCGAACGTCCGCGGCCTCGACAAGCAGCCCGATGGGCTCGCCGCGCGCGACGGCCGCGCGTCGCTCGGGCGGCACGGGTGCGAGGTCCAGCGCCGCAAACAGGTCGGCCTCGGTCTCGAGCGGCACGTGGGTGGGGAGGCCGCCGAGCGCTGCGTTCCAAGCAAGGCCCTGCAGGCGCGCCCGCTCCCTCAACCCGTCGACGAACGCGGCCGGGCCCGTGGACTCGACGTGCGCCACGACGAAGCGCGCTGCGTCCTCGGGCAGCACGCGAAGCGTCACCGCCGTGCCGTCGACCAGCCGCGCGTGGACGGTGTCGCCCTCGATGCGGCTCGATGCGACGAAGCGGGCCTCGCGCAGGGCGTTGCCGAGCGCCGTCGGTTCGTCCGACGTGGCGAGCAGCTCGACGCGCTCGATGCGGGGGGCCATGCGTCGCAGCCCACCCGTGACGGCGAGGCGCACCGCGTGGGGGTCCAGCTGCAGGTGGTCCAGCACGCGGGCTGCGGCGCGCCGGGCGGCCGCGAGGCTGCGCGCAGAGCGCTGGGTGGCCACGCTCTCGAGCGCGCGGGCCAGGTCCCGCTGCGCGCGCTCGTCGCCACCGAGCAGGTCACGCACGCGGTTGCGGCGGCACGCCAGGCGAACGTCCTCGGCGTCGGTCCAGCCCTCCGCGGCCGCGACCGCGGCGTCGAGGCCCGCGGGCCACGCCTCGATCGCCAGCAAGGCCTCGAGCTCGGCGGGAAGGACGGGGCTCGTCACGCGGCGGATCCTACCCATCGGGTCGCGGAGCCGCCGCCCGGACGCCGATCGGTCCTGCGGCGACGGCGCTCTGCGGGTCTGTAGGCTGGGGCCATGAGCGACGTCGTTGGAGTCCATGGATCCTCGTCCCGGGCAGCGTCCTCCGGCCCGGCCCGCTGGCTGGCGCGTCCGGATCTCTGGATCGCGGTCGCCGTCTTGGCCCTCTGCGCATACGCCGTGGCGCGCCAGCTGGGGGCGGATCCCCTCGGAGTGGATCGCGTCGAGGCCTTGGCGCTCGGCGACCGACTCGACGGCAGTCACGAGCTCTTGGGGCTCGACGACGAGGGCAAGCGCTATCGCATCGACCGCTACTTCGGCGAGCGCTTTACCGTCCTCTACACGTGGAGCCTCAAGTGCCCCTGTGTCGAGGAGATCGAGCACAGGATGAAGTCGCTCTACGCCCGCTACAACGAGCGGACGAACGGTGTGGGCTGGCTGGCCATCGACGGCGAACCGGATGACCCGCCCAAGGTGATCATCAAGGTCATGGCCAAGCTCGGCGCCTTCTACCCCGTCCTCAGGGACCCGCGTCAGGAGGTCACGCAGCGGCTGGGCCTCGACCGTGCGGTGCAGGTCGCCATCATCGACCACCAGGGGCGCCTGCGCTGGCGCGGCCCCGTGGACGACTCGTACTACGACGAAGAGGTCAAGCAGCAGTACCTCGCCGAGGCGCTCGAGGTTCTCGTGAACGGGGAAGGCACGCTGCCCGTGCCCCCGGCGGAGCCCGTGTACGGCTGTCTGTTCGCCGACCCGGCGTCCTGCGAGGCGGCCGCGGCCGAGACGGAGGCCATCAAGGCCAAGCGTCGGGCCGACAAGGAGTCGAAGCGCCCCGGCGACGGCGACGCCAAGCCGGCCGCGCAGGACACGCCACGGCCGGGGTCGTGATCGCCCGGTCATGACCGCGGCGACCCGCCCGTGACCGGCCGGGCCTGGCCGGGGGGCTGCGCCGCGGCAGCCCGCTAGACAAGGCATGGCGCGAACAATCCGCCGCGCTACCCTCGCGCAGGCGGGAGCCGTGTCGCGACCGGGGGGGCGTGGGCACGGCGCCCGGGACCTGCCTCGGGGAGGGGCTCGCGCTCGCCCCGGCGTCGACGAGGAGTAGCCCCGGCCGTGATCGCCTCCACCGTCATTGCGCTTGGGGTCAGTGCGCTTGGGGTCAATGCGCCTGGCCCGCTTGCGATCTTCGGGCTCGCGCCGGGCGCCACCGTGCTCATCGGCGTCCTCGCCTTCGCCTGCTGGCTGGGCTGGCGCCTGGGCGGTGGGGCCAACACCAAGATCCCCGTCGGCATCCCGATCTTCGTGGCCGCCGCCGGCAACGACCCGCGCTTCGCCAAGCTCGTCTCGCGCTACCTGATGAGCGCATGCTTCTGGCTGCTGCTGGGCAGCGCCTTCGGCCTGCTCGTCGCCTTCAAGCTGGTCGACCCCGAGCTGCTCACGGACTCGAGCGCCCTCACGTTCGGCCGCGTGCGTCCCGCGCACACCATGATCGTGCTGTTCGGCTGGGCCGGCCTCGCGCTCGTCGGCATGGGCCTCTACGTGGTGGCCAAGTCGGCGTGGCTGCCCATGCACCAGCCCCTGCAGCGCTGGGAGCTGGGTGCGGGCAACCTGGCCTTGGCGCTCTGGAACGCGGGTGTGGCCGGCGGGGTGCTGCTGCTCCTCTCGGGTCACGTCAACGCGGGCCGCGAGTACCGCATGTTCGTCTGGCCGGCCATGGTGCCCATCGCCATCGCGGTCCTGTTGCTCGCGGTCTTGGTCTATCGCCTCCTCGCGCGAAGGCAGGTGAAGGGCGTCTACATCTCGGGCTGGTTCATCCTCTCGGCCCTGGTCTGGATCGCCGTGGTCGTCGTGATGGGCTACCAGCCGCGCTGGACCAGCGGCGTGGCCGACCGCGTCATCGACGGCTACTACATCCACAACGCCGTAGGCATGTTCTTCACGCCGCTCGCGGTGGGCCTGACCTACTACGTGCTGCCCAAGCTGCTGAACAAGCCGATCTACAGCTACGCCCTCGGCGTGCTCGGCTTCTTCACGCACATCGTCTTCTACACGGTCATCGGCACGCACCACTACGTCCACACGGCCATCCCGCAGTGGCTCGAGACGACCAGCGTGGTGTTCAGCGTGGCCATGATCGTTCCGGTCTGGGCCAGCACGGGCAACTTCCTGCTCACCATGAAGGGAGAGCGCCTGGCCATCGCGCACAGCTACTCGCTGCCCTTCATCGTGGTCGGCGTCATCGCCTACGGCGTGGCGTCGCTCCAGGGCAGCGCGGAGAGCCTGCCGTGGGTGCAGGAGACGCTGCACCTGACGCACTACACCGTGGGTCACGCACACTTCGCGATGTACGCCTTCGTCAGCTTCCTGGCGTGGGGCGCCATCTACGGCCTGCTGCCGCGGCTCACGGGCCGCGAGCCGCCCGTTGCGCTCGTGGGCGTGCACTTCTGGCTCGCGCTGGCGGGCATCCTCATCTACGTGCTGTCGATGTGCATCGGCGGTGAGCAGCAGGGCGCCGCCTGGGTGCAGGGCAAGTCGTTCATGGAGAGCGTGCGCCTGATGTCGCCCTACCTCGTGTGGCGTGCGGTGGGCGGCGTGCTCATGTTCGCGAGCCACATCTGCTTCGCCGTCGCGCTCTGGCGCATGCGACCGGGAGCGTTCTCCATGGCGTTCGGTCACCAAGGTGCATCCGGCCTTGGCCAGGGGGAGGCCTGAGCCATGGCGTTCAACATCCACCAGAGCCACAAGATGATCCTGCTCCTCCCGGCGGGCATGTACCTGCTGCTCGTGATCCTCTGTGCCGTCGTGCCGGCGGAGATCGAGCGCCAGCGCGAGGCACAGGCGCCGCCCGCGCCCGAGCATCCGCTCGTGGAGAAGGGCCGCGCCGTGTTCCGCCAGCTCAACTGCGGCGCGTGCCACACGCAGCAGGTGCGCGGTGACGAGCACCTGGCGCTGGAGATCGACGGCCGTCGCATCGTGCCCGTGCTCGCGGCCGACCGCCGCTTCGCCTCCGAGGCGACGGGCAGCGCGCACTACGACCACGAAGACCCGGCCATGATGGGCACCCAGCGCACGGGCCCGGACCTCACGGGCGTCGGCGCGCGACTCCCGGGCACCGCTTGGCACCACTGGCACCTGCACGACCCGCGTGCCGTGTCGCCCGACAGCGTCATGCCGGCCTACCGCTTCCTCTACGTCGACGAGCTGCCCGCCGACGCGAAGGACTACGAAGAGGTGGGCCGCATCGACGGTCTCACCGGCGGTCCCAAGCTGTACGCCACGCCCAAGGCCGTCGCGCTCGTCGAGTACCTGCTGTCCATGCAGGGGGTCAAGCGATGAGCGCGCGACTCGACGCCTTCCCCCTGGCGCATCTCCAGGGGCCCATCGAGCCGTTCACGTGGGCCGTGCTCGGCGTGACGGGCCTGTTCGTCGCATGGACGATCGTGCGCGCGGTCCTCTACACGATCCGACCCGGTGAGGACGAGCCCGACCACATCAAGCGGTCGATCCTGACCGAGCCCCGGCAGATCCACGTCGTTGCCCCCGCCGGCCGGGCCAGCCAGGAGCGGAGGCCATGAGCGAGTCCGCGAAGGAACCGATCAAGATCTACCTCGACGACCAGGACGAGCCGTTCCAGGTCGCCGAACCCCCGCTGCGCTTCTACTTCAGCACCATCCACCTCGCCGACGGCGAGCACACGCTGCGGGTCGAGGCCAGCAACGGGCTCGCACCGCCGACCGTGCGCAAGATCCCGTTCCAGGTTCGCAACGGCGTGGCGGTCACGGTCTCGGGCCTCGAGCCCAACCAGACCATCGGTGGCCAGGTCGAGCTGATCATCAACGCCTACGCGGGCAACACGGAGGTCGACTTCGAGCCCCGGCAGGCGGAGACGCCGCAGCCGATTCCCACGTGGGCGTGGGTGCTGTTGCTCGCGGTGGGGGCGTGGACGCTCTTCTACGTCATCAACCCACGATTGGCCTCGCGCGTGGCGGCGGCCGTCAGCGCACAGGCGCCGGCTGGCGGCGGCGAGCGCATCTACGTGGATACGTGTGCCCGCTGCCACGGCGAAGACGGCCGTGGCCAGCGCGACGCGGACGACCCGCAGACGCTGCGCGTCGCCGAGCTTCGCAACACCAAGAACCTCGCCGTCGCCGAGAACCCCTTCCGCTTGCTGTCGCGCGTGATCACCGGCGTGCCCAGCACCCAGATGCCCGCGTGGGGTCCGCTGCTCTCCAACGACGAGATCGTCGACGTGGTCAACCACGTCCGCACGGCGTGGGGGCACGATGCCTCCAAGATCCGCCTGCGGTTCCGCCATCCGCCCAAGGACATCGAGGTCCTCGAGTGCCACTTGGCCGAGGCGATGCGCCGCAAGGACCCGGTGCAGATGGCGGCTTGGGGCTGGCCCGAAGGCCTTCGCCCGACGCTCTTTCGTATCGGGGACGACAAGGGCGGCACCGTGGGCCGCGACGCCGTGACGGAGCGTTGGTCGCGCTACTTCCGCAACCTGTGCAACGGGGAGGTCACCGACTTCCAGCTGCGCGAGGTGCGCTACGACTTCGAGCCGGAGACGGTGCAGCAAGAGGGCAGCTACGTCATCGCGATGGGGCGCATCTACCAGGAGTCGCGCACCGACGACGGCGAGATGGTCAGCGACAAGGGGCGCTTCATCCGCGTCTACCAGAAGCGTCGCGGTCTCTGGGGCCTGGCGCTGGACTTCGCGGACATCCCGTTCGAGATCGGCTGCCCGGTGGACCCGCAGACCGGCGAGGTGTTGCCGCCTGCAGCGGAAGCGCCCGACGGCGATGCGCCGGCGCCCGCCCCCGGGCCCGGTCCGGCACCGTCAACCGACCTCGGCTACGCCGAGGTGCAGGCGCTGCTCGAAGGCCTCGGCAAGTCGGCCAAGACGGCGCCGCACGGCAACTTCTGGCAGAAGGACTACACCACGTTCGTGGACTTCGTGTTCGAGCACGAGACCGAGGCCGGGATGCGCAGCGTCCGGCTGCTCGTGCCTTGGCACAGTGCGGAGAGCAACCTCGTCCGCGCCATGCGCGGCGAGGACCTGATCGCGTGCGTGGGCTCGCAGCAGGTGGACATGCCCGTCCGCCGCATGCCCGTGGGCGTGCCGCCGCTCTCCGATGCCGACACCGACCGCCTCGCAGCGTGGATCGACGCGGGCTGTCCCGAGGTGGCCGGCCAGCCGAGCACGCTGCCCGATCGCCCCCCGTCCGAGCTGCTCTGCCCCCAGGGCGGCAGCGAGGGTCCGGGAGCCGGTGCCGGACCCGGTGGTCGTGTCGTCCACCCCGGGTGTGCCACCCTCGCGCCGGACGCCCAGGGCGGGACGGTGCCCGGTGGCGCCCGTCCTCCCGGTGGCAACGACAGTGGATTCCCGCCGCCTGGCGGCGACGGTGGTGGATTTCCGCCGCCTGGCGGCAGCGGCGACGGTGGCTTCCCGCCGCCTGGCGGCAGCGGGGATGGCTTCCCGCCCCCGGGCGGGGGCGATGGTGGCTTCCCGCCCCCTGGTGGCGACGGTGGCTTCCCACCGCCCGGCGGCGACGGTGGCTTCCCGCCTCCCGGCGGCAGTGGCGATGGCGGGTTCCCGCCGCCTGGCGGCAGCGGCGACGGTGGCTTCCCACCTCCTGGTGGCGACGGCAGTGGCTTCCCGCCGCCGGACGGGGGCGGCAGTCCAGCTCCCGATTCACCGGGCGGGTTCCCGCCTCCGCGCTGAGCAGCGCTGCCACCGAGTCGATCGACGCGCGCGCGGCGCTGGACGTTCTTCTTCCGATCCGTGCGCGCGCGACCCATACTTCCGACCCGCCTTCGGCGGCGATGTCGATACGCCCGCTTAGCTCAGTTGGTCAGAGCAACGGATTCTTAATCCGTGGGTCCTAGGTTCAAGTCCTAGAGCGGGCACCATTTCCTGCGGGTGGTTGTTGGCGTGCGAGCAGGCGGCTCGCCGGATGCTCGGTCGCGCACCACCATCGGCTCCTCGAGTGAACAGACCACGAGTCGTCGCCGATGGTGGCGCGCTACCGTCGCCCCGACGAGCCGATGTGTGTCGGGTAGGCCTCGGATTGGGCGGCGAAGGTCGCTGGCACCGACAAGCGAGACAACCGCGATCGTGGTGGGGTGCTGCGCACCCCAAGGACGTGCCGGGTGAGACCTTCCCTTCACGCTCCGGAAGATGGCCTGATCGTCGGCGGCGTCACAGCGTGAAGTGAAGGTCTCACCTGGCTCGGTACACGAACGACAAGGATCCCGATCCACCGTGCGCCGGTCGTACCCCGGGGGGGGAGCCCGGGAATTCTTCCGCGAATCGCCGCGGTGAGCGTGCGCATGCGGGACGGTGGCCAGCGATTCGCGGAAGAAATCCCTGGCTCCGTGAAAGCGCCGTTGAACCGGTGAGGAGCAAGGAATGCAAGAGTCCTACGGCGAAGGGCTAGCCACCCACGCCGGCCCCGAGTCATGCGCCTCGACCCGCGAGGGTGGGGGTGAAGCGTTGACAGGGGTACGTGCAGGCCGGACGTCGAGCCGCGAAATGGGAATGAAGTTCGAGGGTGCCCACGCCGTACGGAGAGCGGAAGGCAACACGGGGCGGGCCGTCATGGCCAGGACCGCTCCGACCCCGCGCGGTCTGAGAACCCGAGCATGTACGGAAGCTCTTCACACGGGATGCGGGAGATCCCACGCCCGACCGGGTCGAGATGGTGACCCGGTCCGCGCCGTGAACCCGAGAGGGGTACTGCGGCGATGAACGGGCGTGGGAAGTCGGACGACCCCGTAGTACCGGGGAACCCTGCGAACAAGGGTGGCGGTGCGCCGCGACCTGCGGAGCGGGGGGAGGGAAGGGGGTCGGCCAAGAGGAATCCGCCCAGGCGTACCAGGGACCGGACGCAGCGACGGGCCTCCCTGCAACAGGCGCTGGACCGGATACGACAAGCAGCAGAACGGGACAAGACGCAACGGTTCACGACCCTCTGGCATCACGTCTACGACACCGACCGACTTCGGGAGGCCTACTTCAGCCTCAACCGCAAGAGCGCACCGGGCGTCGATCGGGTGACGTGGGAGGACTACGGGAAGGAGCTGGAGGCCAACCTCCAGGACCTCGCCGGACGCCTCCAGCGAGGGGGGTACCGGGCCCGCCCCGTGGAACGCACCTACATCCCGAAAGCGGACGGGCGTCAGCGCCCGATCGGCAAGCCCGTGTTGGAGGACAAGATCGTCCAACGCTCGGCGGCGGCGGTGGTAGGGGCGGTGTACGAGGTGGATTTCCTGGGATTCTCGTACGGGTTCCGACCGGGCCGCAAGCAGCACGACGCGCTGGACGCGGTGACGGTGGGCATCACGCGGCGGAAGGTGAACTGGGTGCTCGATGCCGACATCCGTGGGTTCTTCGATGCCATCGACCACGGCTGGCTGGTGAAGTTCCTCGAGCACCGCATCGCGGACGAGCGCGTCCTACGCCATGTCAAGAAGTGGCTGGCAGCGGGCGTGATGGAGGATGGCGAGTGGGTTCAAGCGGAGAAGGGCTCTCCGCAGGGTGGCAGCATCAGCCCCCTGCTGGCGAACATCTATCTCCACTACGTGTTCGATCTGTGGGCGCATCAATGGCGACAGCGGCACGCGCAGGGTGACGTGATCATCGTGCGGTACGCGGACGACATCGTGATGGGCTTCCAGTACGCGGCGGACGGCGAACGGTTTCGGGAAGCGCTGGTGGAACGCTTTCGCCAGTTCGGCCTGGAGCTGAACACCGACAAGACGCGGATGATCGAGTTCGGGCGGTTCGCCGCGACGAACCGGCAACGACACGGCCAAGGGAAGCCGGAGAGTTTCGACTTCCTGGGGTTCACCCACATCTGCGCGAGGACGCGAGAGGGCTGGTTCCATGTCCTGCGCCGCACCACACGCTCGCGGCTCCGGGCGTACGCCCGCAAGATCCACGACGAGCTCCGACGCCGCACGCACGACCCGATCCGGGACGTGGGTGCCTGGCTGATGGCCTCGTGGAGGGGCTACGAGCAGTACCACGCCGTACCGGGCAACCTGGCGACCCTCTGGGCCCTGCGCGACGACCTGATCCGCCGATGGCGGCTCCGGCTACGTCGCCGCAGCCAAAGGGGCTACGTGACCTGGGAACGCATGGACACCCTCGCAAAGCGCTTCCTCCCGTACCCCGAACAGCGCACCCCTACCCGTACGAACGCTTGTGCGTTACCACTCAAGGCAGGAGCCCGGTGCGGTAGTGCCGCACGCCGGGATCTGTGCGGGGGGCTCCGGGCAACCGGAGTCCCTACCGCGACACCGGGTTCGAGCCCGCAGCGTGCTGCACCTCCAGCCACGGCACCTACTCCATCGTGAAGCGCCACGCCGCAGACGTCGGAGGGCACACCGACAATGCGGGGATGAGCTCACGAGTGCCCCCCAGGCGTGTGCAGGTGGAGCCGGGGAGTGGGCAGGTGCCGCGGGGCCGGGGGGCGGCGGATGCGCCGCCGGGTCGGTTCGAGGCGCGCTGGGTCGATGTGGACGACGAAGGACGCGAGGCCGCCGCAGCGCAGGGGGACGATGGCAGCTGCGTGGTGACGACGCTGGTCGAAGATGCCACGCGCAGCGCGATCTCGTGGAACGAGAGCCCCGACATCCCGTTCCGCGCTTCGCTCAACCCGTACCGCGGTTGCGAACACGGCTGTTCCTATTGCTACGCGCGGCCCTACCACGAGTTCCTCGGCTGGTCGGCGGGCCTGGACTTCGAGACCAAGCTCGCGGTGAAGTCCAACCTGGCGCGCTTGCTGCGCGAGGAGCTGGCCAGTCCCCGCTACGAGCCCGAGCCGATCGTATTCAGCGGGGTCACGGACGCGTGGCAGCCCGTCGAGCGACGGCTGGGGATCACACGTGCGTGCCTCGAGGTGCTGCTCGAAGCCGGCAACCCGGTGGGGGCCATCACCAAGAACCGGTTGATCACCCGCGACGCCGACCTCTTCGCGGCGCTGGCCTCGATGACGCGCGACGAACCGGCTACGACAGGCGCACGGGTGGCCGTCTCCGTCACCACGCTCGATGCGACGCTGGCGCGTGCGCTCGAGCCGCGCGCCTCGAGCCCGGCCGGTCGCCTGGACGCGATCGCCACGCTGGCGGCCGCTGGCGTCCCCACCCACGTCATGGTGGCTCCGGTCATCCCGGGCCTCACCGACCACGAGCTGCCCTCCATCCTCGAGGCCGCACGCAGGGCCGGAGCGCAGACCGCCTCCTACGTGTTCCTGCGACTGCCCCACGGCGTGGCGGATCTCTTCGAAGCGTGGCTCGAGCGGCACGTCCCGGATCGCAAGGCCAAGGTCATGAGCCGCGTACGCGATGCACGCGGCGGCGAGCGCAACGACGCGCGCCACCACGTGCGCTTCCGCGGCGAGGGGCCGTTCGCCGAAGGCGTGGCCGCGCTGTTCCGCACGACGGTGCGGCGCTTGGGCTTCGCGGAGCAAGCCGTGCCGTTCTCGACGGTCGCCTGGCGCCGACCCGGGCGGCAGGGTCAAGGCACCCTGTTCCCCTCCTGAAGGTCGGCGCTCAGCGTGCTACGGCCGCTGCGAGCAGCGCAGCGACGAGACCGCTGACGAGGTTGACACCGTCGTTGTCGAGCCAGCGTACGCCGCGAACGGGCTCGAGGTCGGCGTCCTCCCCGAGGCGCCCCTCGACCAAGGTCTCGCTTCCTGCACGCCGTCCACGGAACTGCAGCACGGCACCCAGCACGCTGTCGACGAGGCTCCCGGCCACGCCCGCGGCCGCGGCCCAGCCGGCCGTGCGCAGCTCGGAGCCGCCGTGCGTGAGGAGGAACGCCGCCGGAGCCAGCGTGCTGCCGAAGAGCGCCGCCGTGAGACCGGCGGCGGTCACGCCACCACTCTCCCCGGCGCGCAAGCGGCGTCCCGTGAGCACATGACGCGGCGTACCGCCGTAGCGCACGCCGATTTCCGTGGCGCACGTGTCGCCGCCCAGACACGCGAGGCCACCGAGGAACATGGCCAGCCCCGCCTGCACGGGCCCCAGCGCCATCACGAGGAGCCCGATGCCGGCAGGCAACCCGTTCGCCAAGACCTGCCGAGCATCTCGGGCGCCGGCGTGCGGCCACCCCGGTAGCCGTCCCAGCAGCGTCGCCACGAGGAACGGGGCGAACAGCGCCGCCAGGCCGGCGCCGCCGAGCAGGCCCGTGGCCCCGAGCGCGAGCAGGAACGCCAACGTCGCCCCTCCGGCGCTCAGCCAGTGCAGGCGGCGAACGGCGAGCACCCCGAGGATCGCGCCGCCGACACCGACCCCGGCGAGCAGGGGAACGGACGGCGCCGCGAGGGTCGTCAGGTTCGCAAGCACGGCGGTGGGCACGCGCTCCCGATCATAGGGGCTGGCCTCGTCCGTCGTGCGCGTGCTCCCCTCGGGTGCCGCGAAACACGCAGCGGCCACGAGGACGACGACGAGCGCGCGGCGCGCGCCCGCGGGATCGCGTTGCCGTGCCAGGACGAGCAAGGCCAACGCATGGCCCAGCAGGCGAGGCGCGTTGGTCGCGGCCGCCACGGCGCCGGCACCCGCGCGCTCTGCGCAACCGACGAGGGCGGCGAGCGACCACGCCGCGACCTCGGCCAGCTCCGCGCACGCGGGGCCCAGCAGGGGAACCCCCGCGAGCACCAGCACCAACAGGCAGCTGCCGAGCAAGACACCGACCAGCGGCACGAGGAGCACGGCGAGGAAGGGCCCGGCTGGAGCCAGCCGTCCGAACGCCGTGGCGACCAAGGGGGCCGTAGCCAGCCACGCAGCGAGCGACACGGCCAGGGCGCTACGCACCGGGGCCTTCCTCGGTGCGAGGTACCCCGCCAGGACGAGAGGCGGTGGGGGAACGAGGGCGAGCCGCAGGGGCGCGCGCAGCGCGAGGATCCCGGCCACCGCCAGGAACGAGAGCCAGGTGCCGAGGTCACCCGCTCGCGTGGCGTCGAGCGCCAACAAGGCAAGTCCCGCCGCCACCAACACCGATGCCGCAGCGGCGCCGCGGCCGCGCGAACGCGCGAAGAGCACCAGCAGCGCAGCGGCTCCGGCACGAAGCGCGGACGACGGTGCGCCCGCCAGCGGCGCATGCAGCGCAACGCACGTGCCCGCCACCACCGCTTGGATGCGCGGTCCCGCACGGAGGACGCGTACCACCAACACGACGAGCACGACCAACAGCCCGACATGGAGCCCCGAGACCGCCAGCAGGTGGGCCTGACCCGTGGCGCGGAAGCTCCTCACCTCGTCACGCGGGAGCAGGCCGCGGTCGCCGAGCACCAGCGCGCGGGCCCACGCCGCGCCATGCGGCGACAGCGAGGCATCCAAGCGCCGCGCCGCAGCTGCACGCGCGCGCTGGACCACGCTCCACGGGACACTGCCCCGTTCGACGCGTCGCCACGCGCGGGGATGGGCGAGCTGCGTGCGGCCGTCCTCGACACGCTCCACGACCTCGAGCACGTCGCCGCGCGCCAGGCCAGCGGGGACACGCCCCACGACCAGCAGACGTGCATCCAACGTTCCGGGCGGTCCTGCGGTGGCGTGTCCGCGCTGCTCCACCTCGAGCCGCACGAGCTGGAAGCCGCGCACCACGAGGTCCGCGCGCACGCAGCGCACGCGGCTCGCGTACAGCCCATCGGGGAGGGGCCCCGCGCGGACGCTTGTCGGGCCCGCTCCGCCCGTCAGCAGGCCGAGCAGCCCCGCCAGCCCCAGCATGCGCAGGCGGCGGCTCCAGGCCGCGAGCACGAGCACGGGGGCGAGCCCGGCGGTGGCCAGGTCGAACCGAGCCAGGCCAAGGGCGCCAAGCCATCCCGCCAGCGCGAGTGCCGGCCGCGCTGTCGCGTCCTTCAGACCACGCGTGGAGGACCGGGATCGAGGGGCCACGGAGAGGCCTCGTCGGGCACCGCGACGCCGTCACGGGAAGCGGGGGTGGGGCACGACGTGCCACGGGTATCCTCCGCATCCATGACCCGCCCCGCGCACGAGATCGGCAAGGACGTCGTGTGCCGCGAGCGCGATGCACTCGCGCACCTCCTCGCGCGCTGGGCCGATGTCGCTCCCGCCTTCGACGCAGCCGTCGACGCCCTGCTCGGCTGCACCGGGCGCGTCGTCGTCTGCGGCATGGGCAAGTCCGGCCAGATCGGCCGCAAGATCGCGAGCACGCTCGTGTCCACGGGGACGCCGGCCACGTTCCTGCACCCGGCCGAGGGCTTCCACGGCGATGTCGGCATCGTGACGGCTCGCGACATCGTGATCGCCATCAGCAACTCAGGCTCGACGCGCGAGGTCATGGAGCTGATTCCCACGATCCGTTCGCTCGGCGCGCGCCTGCTGGCCCTGACGGGGCCCGCGGGCTCGCCCCTGGCTCGCGCGGCCGACATCGCGCTCTGTTGGGGCGAGCTCGAGGAAGCCGACCCCACGCGCTTGGTGCCTACGGCCAGTGCGGCGGTCACGCTGGCGTTGGGCGACGCGCTCACCGTCGCGCTCATGGAGAAGCGCGGGTTCGGCGCCAGCGACTACCGCCTGTTCCATCCGAGCGGGGCGATCGGCGCCAAGCTGACCCTGCGGGTGCGCGACCTGCTGCGGGGCGAAGCGACCAACCCCATCGTGCGCGAGGACGCCACGTTCGGGGAGACCCTGGAGGTCATCACGCGCAGCACGCTCGGTGGCGTGAACGTCGTGGACCAAGACGGACAGCTCGTGGGCCTCGTCACCGACGGGGACGTGCGCCGCACCATCCAGGTCTCCGATGGCGTCGTGGGCGGCTTGCTGGCGACGCCCGTCGCAAGCCTCATGACGAAGGACCCCGTCACCGTGGATCCGGATACGTTCGCGCTCGACGCACTGCGCACGATGGAGGGCCACAAGCCGCGGCCGGTGGGCCTGCTGCCCGTCGTCGACGCCGCGCGGCGTCCCGTGGGCCTGCTTCACCTGCACACGCTCGTCCAAGCAGGGCTCGGAGCCTCCACGAGCGAAGTCTGACGCCGCCCGAACGGCGACCACCCTCGGAGACGACCATGTCCGACGCCACGTCCCCCGCCCCGCTGCGCCTCGCGCCGACGATGTTCCGCGAGTACGACCTGCGGGGGCGCGTGCCGGAGATCTTCCCGGACGCGGCGGACGAGCTGTCCGACGAGGGCATGCGCACGCTGGGCAAGGCCTTCGGCACGCTGATGAAGGAGCGCGAGCGCCAGCGCGTTGTCGTGGCCCATGACCTCAGGACGTACAGCCCGCGATTGGCCGCTTGCTTCCTCGAGGGCCTCGTGACCACGGGCGTGGACGTCACCGACATCGGCCTCGGGTTGTCGCCGACGCTCTACTTCGCGACGCTGCACCTGGACTGCCCGGCCGGCGTCATGATCACGGCGAGCCACAACCCGCAAGGGTGGAGCGGCCTGAAGATGTCGCTCGACTACGTCCAGACCATGCTGCGCCCCGACATCGAGCGCCTGCAGGCGATCGCCGAGAGCGGGCACTTCGCAACCGGCCAGGGCACGCTGCAGCACGTCGACCTGCGCGCGGCGTACCTCGACGACCTCGTCAAGCGCGTGGCGCCCAGGCGGCGCCTCAAGGTCGTTCTCGATCCGGGCAACGGCACCGCGGCGGCGTTCTGCGTGGAGGCGTTCGAGCGCGCCGGCTTCGACGTGGTCCCGCTGTTCTGCGAGCCCGACCCCACGTTCCCCAACCACTTCCCCAACCCCAGCGAAGTCGCGGCCCGCCAAGCCGTGGCCGAAGCGGTCGAGGCCTCCGGCGCCGATCTCGGGCTCTCCTTCGACGGCGACGGGGACCGCCTGGGCGTGCAGGACCACACGGGCGCCTTCGTGAATGCCGACCGCGTGCTCATGCTGCTCGCGCGTCCCATCCTCGCGCGCCACCCCGGTGCGCCCGTCGTGTTCGACGTGAAGTGCACCCAGGCCTTGTTCGACGACATCCGCGCCCACGGCGGAACGCCTGTGATGTGGAAGACGGGCCACTCCTGGATCAAGGCCAAGATGCGCGAGCTCGAGGCGCCGATCGCCGGCGAGCGCAGCGGCCACCTGTTCCTGCGCGACGGCTTCCACGGCTACGACGACGGCATCTTCGCCGGGCTCAAGCTGGCCGAGTACGTGGCTGGCGAGGGGCGTCCGCTGCGCGACATCCTGGCCGAGGCCCCGCAGTACGTCACGAGCCCGGAGATCCACGTCGACTGTGCAGATGCCGTGAAGTACCGCGTCATGGACGAGGTCGTGGCGGCATTCCAGCAGGTGTGGGGGGATCGCGTCGACACCACCAACGGCGCACGCGTCACCTTCGACGACGGGTTTGGTCTGGTGCGCCCCTCCAGCAACTTGCCCGAGCTCGTCCTCGTGTTCGAGGGCCGCGACGAAGCGGCGATGCGACGCATCAAGGAGGACTTCCGCGAGCGTCTCGCTGCGTGGCCCGCGATCGGCAGGACGTGGCACAACGAGTGAGCCACGCATGGCGACGCCCCTGGCGGGCGGCGCGTGATCGCATCGTCCTGACGGCCCTGCGTGCGGCCGGTCGCCGGGCCGCGCGCCCGTTGCGGGGCACGCATCGCCTGCCGGGGCTGGGCGGCGCCGTACGCATCGCGTTTGACGAACACGCCGTCCCGCACATCGAGGCCACGTGCGAGTCCGACCTGGTGCGGGCCCAGGGCTTCGTCCAGGGTCTTGACCGCCCGTTCCAGATGGACCTCTTGCGCACGGCGCTCGCGGGGCGACTCGCCTCGTGGTTCGGCGATCGTCCGACGGACCAGGGCCCGCTCGCCGTCTGGGGCGGCGCGCACGTGCTCTCCGACGTGGACCTGATGTTCCGCGTCCTGGGGCTCGAGGCCGCGGCCACCGCGTCGCTGCCCATGCATGCGCCCGCCACGCGCGCCCTTCTGGAGGCCTTTGCCGAGGGCGTGAACGCCGCCTGGTCCCCCGGCGCACCGCGCGGCCGCAGTCTCGAGCACCGCTTGCTACGTCGGCGCCCGGGCCGCTGGACGGCCGTGGACAGCCTGCTCGTGGCCAAGGGCATGGCGCTGGGCCTGGGCTTCGCGTGGCGCAGCACCCCCGTGTTCGCCGCCATCGCCAAGCGTCTGGAGGACGCGCCCGAGCACTGGCGGCAGCTGATGCCTCGCGACCCGGGCCCGGACACGGCCACGCTGCTTCGCGCGCTCGTGGACCTCGGCGGCGCCCTGGAGGGGTTCCTCCCCGGGCCGACGGCCGCCGTGGGCAGCAACGCGGTGCTCGTGGGAGCCGCCCGCAGCACGAGCGGGAGCCCGCTCGTGGGCAGCGACCCGCACCTCGAGCTGTCGATTCCCGGGGTGTGGCACCTCGCTTCGCTCGCGACGCCCGAGGTCGGCGCCGTGGGTGCCTCGCTCGTGGGCCTGCCGGGCATCGTGATCGGTCGCACGCGGCACGTGGCGTGGGGCCTCACCAACGCCATGCTCGACGACGGGGATCTCTGGCGCGAGCAGGTGGACACGGCCGGCGAGCGCTACCGCCTCGACGGCGCGTGGCAGCCCCTTCCGAGCACCTCGCTGGTCATCGAGCGCCGGGGCGTGGGCCCGCGCGTGGTGCGCGTGCGACGCACGCACCGCGGTCCCCTCCTGACCGATGCCTTTCCGCGCTACGCGGGCGCGCCCTGCAGCTTGCGCTTGGTGCTGCACGAGCCCGCAGCCGAGCTCGATGCCTTTGTCGGTCTGCTCCACGCGAAGACGGTGGACGACGCGCTGACCGCGTTCGAGGGGTTCGGCTCACCGGCGCAGAACCTCGTGATCGCCGACACGGCAGGTGACGCGGCCTACCGCATGGTGGGGCGCGTGCCGCTGCGCGCGGAGGGTCACGTCCCGGGCCTGCCGCTCGACGGGACGACGCGCGCCTCGGACTGGCGTGGGTTCGTGCCGCGCGACGAGGTGCCCGCTGCGCGCATCGCCCCCGACGCGGTGTTCGTGACCGCCAACGACCCGATCGTGGGCCCGCCGTATCCCCACCATCTGTCGCATCTGTACGAGCCCGACCATCGCGCGCGGCGTCTGCGCGAGCGCCTGGAGCCGCTGGAACGGGTCGCTGCCGAGGATGTCGCTGCGGCCCAGCTGGACGTCGTGAACCGCTCGTTCCTGCGTTGGCGCGCGAGCCTGCTGGTGCCGCACGTCGACGAGGTGCGGCGGCAGCGGCCGCACCTGGCCCCGCTCGTCGACCGCCTCCTCACCTGGGACGGTCGCGAGCATCCCGCGGCGCGGGGCGCCGTGCTCGCGCATCTCCTGGCCCATCATCTCGTGCGGCAGATCTTCGGCGCGCGCCTGGGAAGCGAGCTGCTCGCGGGATGGATGTCGCAGGTCAACCTCGTCGACACCGCCCTGCATCGCGCGCTCGAAGATCCGCACAGCGCGTGGGCCCCGCCCGAGGCGCGGGCCGGCTTGCTCGCACGGGCGCTGGACGAGGTCGACCGCGAGCTGCATGCGCGAGGCTGGACGCCCGACGTGACGTGGGGGACGTGGCACACGCTGACGCTCGTGCATCCGCTCGGACGCGAGGCACCGCGCTCGCGGTTCTTCGACCGCGGCCCCTGGCCGGCGGCGGGCGGACCGTTCACACCCTGTTCCGGTCAGTACGACCAGTCACGTCCGGGGCCCCAGCGCGTGGGGCCGTCCTACCGCCACGTCGTGGACCTGGCCGAGCCCGGTGGGCGGATGATCACGATGCCGGGCCAGAGCGGCCATCCGGCCTCGGCGCACTACGACGATCTCGTGGCGCCGTGGCAGGAAGGCCGCTGGCTGCCCATGCGGCTTGTGGCGCCGGTCCGTCCAGCGCGGCGTGCCGAGCTCACTCCCTAGTGTGGCGGGGCAGAAGTCCCTTTGCATCTCCGGGTGCTGCGGGCTGGGCTGGGGGCGATCAGGCCGCTTCGTCAGCCTCGAGTAACCGATACGAGTCGGCCTCCTCATCGGCCTTCCGCTCCCCATCCAGCCCGCCGGTCGGCGTCGGTCGCCCCAAGCACACAAGCTTGGGAGTCACGGCCGTGCAGCGTGGTTCATGTCGCCGGACTTCTGGAGCGTGACCCTAGTCGAGCTCGCCTACCGCGTTTCGGGGGCGTGCGTGGGCAGGTGGAAGCGGAGCCAGCGCTCGGTGCGCGGCGCTTCCTCGTCGATGGCGACGAGTCCGTAGCGGACGAGGCGAGCGACGGCCTGGCGCACGTCGACCAGGTGGCGGCCTGTGCGGCTGCAGACGCGCGTCAAGTCGAGCCAACCATCGGACTCGGACTGCGTCGCGGCGATGGTCGCGAGGGTCGCCGATTCGAGGGGCGTCAGCGGCTTGGGCATGGGGGCGAAGATACGCCGCGGGCCCGCGTCCTGAAACGTCCGCCACAGGGCCGCCCCCCCGTGGCCGCCCCCTACCCGCGGCGCTCCAGCGTGAGACCCTCGGCCGTGAGCTTGAGCGGCAGGATGCGCCCGGGACCGGAGGCCAGGGCCGCGTCCACCTTGGCAGCGTCGGTCGCGGGCCCCAGCACCACCAGCAGGCATCCGCCTCCGCCGGCCCCGAGGATCTTCGACCCCAAGGCACCGGCGCGGCGTGCGGCGGCGTCGATGGCCTTGAGCGTGGGCGTGGAGATGCGCGGAGCCATCTTCTTGCGCAGCTGGCCGTCCTCGACGGAGGCCTCCAGCGCGGCGTCCAGATCACCGCGGCGCAGCGCCTCGCGCAGGACCCGGGCATTGGCGGCGATCGCCTGCAGGGAGCGCACCGCGTGCTCGCGCCCCTCCAAGAAGGCCCGCACGATGCCCCAGTTCGTGATGCCGGAGTGGTGCGGCTCGCCCGTGTAGACCAGCCGGAGGCGCGCCCCGAGCACGTCGAGGTCGACGTCGTGCAGGTGCTCCACGACCACCCCACCCGGGCGGCCCTCCAGCGCGAGGCAGCCGCCGTAGAAGGGTGGCGCGTAGTCCTGGTAGCCCGTGGGCGTGCGCAGCAAGCGCGTCTCGACGTCTTGCGCCAGCTGCAGCAGGCTGCGTGCGCGGTGGTCTTGGCCGGCCGCGTGCGCGAGCGCACCGAGCAAGGCGACCATGAGCGCCGAGGAGCCGCCGAGCCCGGCGCCCTTGGGGCTGGTGGCGCGCACCTCGACGCGTGCGCCGCCTTCGATCTCGCTCGCCTCCAGGGCCATGCCGAGCAAGGGCAGGCGCGGGTTGCCACCCGCAAGCTCCGCACGCAATGCCGCGCGGTCCGCGTACTCCGCCCGCAGGCCCTGGTCCGCGCTGGCCAACACGATGCGCGGTGTGCTCGGTCGGAGCTCGACCTCGACGTCGACTGGCAGGTCCAGGGCGACGTTGACCGTGACGGCCGGCTCCTCCAGCAGGAGGTGGATCGGCCAGATGTCGAGCGTGCCTCCGGCGAGGTCGATGCGGGTCGGGCAGCGGGCGGAGATGATGCTCACGGCGGCGCATGATCGCAGGAATCCGCGATCTCGGAACCTCGGCGATCCGCGGCCTCGAACGGCCGTCCACGGGTGTCGTCCCCGCTTTCTCGGGCCTCCGTGCAGCCGTGCGTACGATGCGTCGATACGCCCGCCGGGCAGCAGTCCCACGGGCGTCGGCTCGAGGAGGTAGCGCGACGTGTCCCGACCCGTGATCGGAGTGAGCTGTTCCACCCTGGTGCTGCCCGGCATGCGAGGCGTGCCGCGCTTCGCCATCGTGCACGGCTACGTGGACGCGATCCTCGCCGCGGGCGGCTTGCCCATGATGTTCCCCAACGTCGAGCCCGAGACCGTGGAGGGCTACCTGGACCACGTCGACGGTGTCGTGTTGTCGGGCGGCCTCGATGTGGATCCGGTGCACTACGACGAGGAGCCGCATCCCAAGCTCGGTCAGGTCGACGTAGGCCGCGACGCCTTCGAGCTTGTTCTCGCGCGCGCCGTGCTCGCCCGCCAGATGCCGCTGCTGGCCATCTGCCGAGGCGTCCAGGTGCTCAACGTGGCGATGGGGGGGAGCCTGATCCAGGACATCCCGTCGCAGGTCGAGGCGTCCCTGCGCCACGACCAGGACACCCTCCAGCAGGACGCGCTGGCGCACAGCGTCGACGTCTCGGCCAACACGTGGCTCGGCCGGCTCTGCGGCGCCCGTCGCGTGCGGGTGAACTCGTACCACCACCAGGCCCTGGGCCGGGTCGCCGAGGGGTTCGTGGTGAGCGGGCGCTCACCGGACGGGGTGATCGAGGCCGTCGAGCAGCCGGCGCTGCCGTTCTGCATCGGGGTCCAGTGGCACCCCGAGCGGACCCCCACGGACCCCCTGACGCGCGGGCTTTTCGGGGGCTTGGTGGCCTCCGCGGCCGAGGCCCGGGGGGCGCGCGTGGCCGCGGGCTCATCCGGCCGATAGAAGGAAGGCCCGTTCCCGGGGGGCGAGGGCCGGCGGCCCGGCTGTCGTCCAAGGCGCCCCCCGCCTCGTCCGGATCCCTCCATGTCTCGTCCCGCGTTCCTCATCCTCTGCGCGCTGGCCCTCGGCGCCGGCGTCCTCCTTTCGCGCTTCTTGGGCGGGACCTCCTCGCCGCCGCGCGACGTGGAGTTCGAGCAAGCCGACGGCCCCGCCGGCGGGGGCGACGAGGGGAGCCTGGGGGGCACGCTTGCCGGCCGGGACGTGGGTCTGGACGGTCGCGGCTCGGGCGGCCCCACGAACGCAGGTGGGGGTCTGCCCTCGGGCGCACGTACGCCGACGGGCATCGACCTCTCGGACCCTGCGCAGCGCAAGCAGCACCTGGCCTTCCTGCTGGCCATGGCCGAGCCCGACTGGGCCGAGGTGCGTCAGGTCCTGGCCGCCATGGGCAGCGAGCCGCTCGATCCGGAGCTGAAGGCGCGCCTGTTCGAGTGGTTCCGCACGGGCCCGCGCCGCAACGAGATCGGGCAGGCGCTCGAGATGCTCGGGGACCCCTCGGCCGTCGAGAGCTTCCTCGTGTTCCTCGACGACAAGGCCACGCCGCCGGACCTGCGCTACGCCACGATCCAGGCGCTGGCGACGTTCCGCGGCGGCGACCCCGACACGATCGTGCTCGCCCTCGAGCCGCGGCTCGCCGGTGACTGGCGCACCGACGTGTACCTGCTGCAGGTGATGGCCCAGCGCGGTGGCACCGAGGCCACTCGGGCACTGGTTCGCTACATCGAGCGGCTGGGCGACACCGGCGACTTCCAGCCCGGCATCTTGCGTCACTACGTGGTCGCCAACACGCCCGAGTCGATCGAGCTCGCCAAGGAGGCACTGGCCTCGGCGAGCTCGCCCGAGGTCACCAAGCGGCTCCTGGCGTCGCTGGTGCGCGACGGTTCCGCCGCGCTCGTACCGTCGTTGCTCGAGCTCGATCGCGATGGGCAGCCCGACGCCGTCCGTCTCGAGGTCCTGAAGGCGCTGGCGCGCGCCGGCGGCGAGGACGCGCTCGACCGGCTCTTGGCACACGCCACGTCCGGCGGCACGACGGGCCGCATGGCGCTCGACGCCATCGCGCAGCTGCCTCGCGAGATCGCCACGCTGAAGGAGCGAGAGCGCATTCGCGACCTGCTCGACCGGGCAGGCCTCACCGAGGATCCCGAGAACACGCGCGTGACGACGCTCCGCACCCTGGGCGAGCTCGGGGCCGTGGAGTCGATGGACGCCATCGTGCTGCATGCGGAGCGGGGGACGCCGCGAGTCGCCAACGCGGCGATCGAGGCCCTCGGCCGCATCGGCAGCAAGGCCCAGCCCAAGGTCGACGCCATCGCCGGGCTGTACGCCCGCGCCGACGAGGCGCAGCGGTTTGCGATCGTGCGGGCGCTGGCCGGCATCGGCGGCTCGAAGGCACTCGCCTGGGTCCGCTCCTGGCAGGACGACACCTCGGTCTCCAACCAGCTGAAGACCCAGCTGCGCGCCGCAGCAGGCCGACTCGTCCAGCAAGAGCCCCGCTGACCGTCGTCACCTGGGGCCGCAGGCCCCGGACGGTGAATCCCTGCGCCGCCCGCCTCCGACGATCGTTCACAATGGGGTCGTGCTTGTCCCCGCCCCGCACCCGGCCCTCCGCGTCCGCCTCGGCCTCGGCTTCGCCTTGGTGCTGGTGCTGGGCGTCTGCTTCGGTGCGGGTCGGGCGAGCGCGTCGGACCTGGGCGACCAGCTCCTCGGCGAGCTCAAGCGTGGGCTGAAGGCCGAGGACCTGACCGAGCGACGGCGTGCCGTGGGCGAGGTCGGGTACATGCGGGCCCACCTGGACGAGGCGCAGAAGCGCCGCGCGACGGTGCTCTTGCGCAAGGCGTTCGACGACGAGCCGGACCTCGAGACGCGCCAGCTGATGGTGCGCTCCCTGGCGCGGCTCGGCTCGACGGCGTCCTGGGTGCCGGTGATCCTCGCGGCCTTCGGCGATCGCGACCCGGCGGTGCGCGAGACGGCCTACCTCGAAGTGCTGGGCGGACGTCGGACCCTGCTCGACGTGGTGGCGCGCCTGCTCGAGGAAGACGAAGACCCGACGTTCCGTGCGCGCCTCCTTCTGCTGTTGGGCGATCGTCGCCGTCACGACGCGATGCCGCTTCTGATCGAGCGGCTCGGCGACGAGCAGCCACGCGTGGCGGCCGCGGCCGCCGAGGCCCTCGAAGCCATCAGCGGTCAGGCCTTGGGCTACGACGCAGCGCTGTGGTCTCGCTGGTACGCGCGCTGGGAAAAGGCAGAGGCGGCGCGCGTGCGCAGCGGCGCCCACCACACCGTCGAAGGCGACGGTGAGCCCCCGGCCGAGCGACCGCCTCCGCACGTGACGCGCGGTCTCGTCCCGTCGTTCTTCGGCCTGCGTCTCGCGGCGAAGGACATCGTGTTCGTGATCGACGTGTCCGGGTCCGTGGGGGCGGGAGGCCTGCAGCGCGTGCGCACGGAGCTGGTCCAGGCCATCGAGCGACTCGGCAGCGACGTCCATGTCGCCGTGCTGTTCTTCGCGGAAGAGATGAAGCTCTTCAAGCCGGAGCTGGTCTTGGCCACCCCCGACATCAAGGGCGAGATCGCCTACTTCCTGCGAGGCGTCGCACCCGGGCGCAAGACCGACGTCTTCACGCCCCTCCACGCAGGCCTGGCCCTCGTGCGACAGCGCGTCGCCGCGAAGGAAGCAGCGGGCGAGCCGTTCCGCATGCCCGTGACGCTCGTCGTGGTGAGCGACGGGCGCAACAACGTGGACAACACGCCGTTCGAGGTCGTCGAGGACAAGCTCGGCCGCCTCGACCTGCAGCGCACGGTCGTTCACGCGGTCGTCGTAGGCGGTGAACCCGATCCCCTGATGCTCCACCTCGCCAAGGCTGGCGGCGGCGAGTTCAAGTACATCAAGTAGCAGTGCGCCTACGTGCCGAGCTGCCGACGGGCGGCTCGGCAGATGCTCGGTCCCGCACCCCCATCGGCTCCTCGAGGCGCTGCCTCTTGCGCGGCCTGCCAGGGTAGGCCGACGCAGACCACGAGTCGTCGCCGATGGGGGCACGCTACCTTCGCCCTGCCGACCCGGTGCCGGGACCAAGCCATGGAATCCGGCGCCATCGTCCTGGCATGCTTGGCGGCCTTGTGATGCACGGACTCGCGACTGGCGCGCCTATCAGCGGAGCGCGTTGACGAGCAAGGCCGGCGTGGCGACGTCCGTGGCCACGGCGCGTGCTTCGTCGGGCAAGGGCCGCGGCAACGCGACGGCCGCAAGCACGCGTACGCCCAGCGGCCGGGTCGTGTCGGCGAGCACGCGAAGCAAGGCCTTCGTCGGACGCTCGCCCTCCGGAAGCGCGCCGATCAAGAGGATTGCGCCCTCGGCAGCGTCCGGGCTGTCGATCAGCAGGCCCGCTTGGGCCGCCATGCGCTCGCGCAAGCGGTCCGGCAAGGGCGCCGCATCCGGCTGGTCGGCGAGCCGGGCGAGGAAGCCGAGGTAGGGCCCGGTGCGGTCGCGGCCCTCGCGCAGGCTCGCCTCGACGCGTTCCACCAAGTAGAGCCGGGCCGTCTGTCGCGCGGCGGACGGGGCGGCATCCAAGGCCTTGACCAACGTGCCCTCCGTCGTGGCGTCCGGCGTGCGCAGGAACGCGGTCAAGCGCAGCACCCACTCCATGGAGTCGGGCAGCTCGTCGGGCGGCGGCGGCAGGTGCGCCATGCCCGTGTCGATCGGAACGACCTCCGTCGGGCCCGGTGCAGCACCCGGCTCCGGAGTGGGCTGGGGGGTACCGGTACCCGCTTCGCCGTCCGCGGATGCGGGCGGCGTGGCACCGTCCGCTGCGCCGCTCTCGGCGCGTTCCCGCGCAGCGGCCTCGCGCTGGTCGGAGCGGCGGCGCATGTCGACGATGACGGCGATCACGACGGCCAGGGCCAGCACGAGCATCACCAAGCCCTTGCCCTTGGGCTGGGGGGCGCGCTCCTTGAGCGTGGCTTCGAGCCGGGCGCCGAGGCCTCCTTCCCCACGCGCGGAGCGAGGGCGAGGTGCGGAGCCAGGGACGTGGTTGGACATGGGGACGATCCTCTCCGGGTCGGAGGGGCGACAGCATCGTACAGTGCCGCCGATGGAGCTGCTCCTGGAGACGGCTGGCGAGAGCCATGGACGCAGCCTCGTGGCGATCCTCGTGGGCTTGCCCACGGGCTCGCCCGCGGATGCTGCCTACGTGGACGCGCGGCTGGCCGCCCGCCAGCGGGGGCGTGGCAACAGTGCGCGCCAGCGTACCGAGCGGGATGCCGTCGAGCTGCTCGCGGGGGTGCGAAACGGTGTCGCTACGGGCAACCCGATCGCCTTGTCGGTCGCCAACCGCGACACCCGCTACGCCGACCTGCCGCCGGTCCATGCGCCACGCCCGGGCCATGCCGACCTGGCCGGCGCGCTCAACCGGGGGCTCGTCGACGTGCGGGATGTCATCGAGCGCGCCAGCGCCCGCGAGACGGCGGTCCGCGTGGCCGCGGGGGCGCTCGCGGCGGCCTTCCTCGAAGTGCTCGGCATCCACGTCCTGGGTCACGTCGTGGCCATCGGCGGCGTGGACGTCGCGGGATCGCCGGGAGCGGACCTCGAGGCCGCGCGCGCCACGCGCGACACGTCCGACCTGCACGCCCTGGGGCCCGCGCCTGCGCAAGACGAGGCGCGTGCAGCGATCGATGCCGCGGGACGCGACGGCGACACGCTCGGCGGCATCGTCGAAGTCGTCGCCACGGGCGTGCCTGCGGGTCTCGGTGGCCACGAGCGCCCCGAGAGCAAGCTGTCGGCGTGCCTGGGCGCGGCGCTGATGGGCATTCCGGCCGTGCGGGGCATGGACATCGGCCTGGGCTTCCGCGCCGCGTCCCTGCGCGGCAGCGCCGTACACGACCCGATCGTGCCGTCTCCCCAGGGGCCGTTGCCGGCTCGCCAGGGCAACGGTGCGGGCGGCGTGGAGGGCGGCACCAGCAACGGCCAGCCCATCGTCGTGCGCGCGGCCATGAAGCCGCTGGCCACGCTGCGCCATGCGTTGCCCAGCGTCGACCTGCGAACAGGCGAGGAGGCGCCTGCGCGTGTGGAGCGCAGCGACGTATGCGCCGTGAGCCGCTTGGCCATCGTCGCAGAGGCCGTCGTCGCGCTCGAGCTTGCACGCCACGTTCGCCGTCGCTTCGGCGGCGCCCACCTGGACGAGGTGCGGGCCGCGATGGACGCCCATCGCGCACGCGTCGAGGCCCTCTTGGCGGGCACGACCAACGATCCCTCCGAAGCGGGCACCCCGTCTTGACGCGGGGTACGGGCCTGCCTACGGTCCTCGCGCTTGCCGGCGTAGCTCAGCGGTAGAGCAGCGGTTTTGTAAACCGCAGGTCGTCGGTTCGACCCCGACCGCCGGCTCATTCGTGCTCGTGGTCCACCTTGGCCGTCGCTGCGAGCGTGTCGCATGGCGCAGGCGCCACAGCGCGCCCCGTGGCCCCCTGCCAGGGAGGCCTTGGGCCTTGGCCGCGGCTCCCAAAACGTGACCCCCAGCGGGCTCGGCGGTATCACCTCCGGGCCTGATCGGCGACACGGCGGGATACTCAAGTGGTCAACGAGGGCAGACTGTAAATCTGCTGGCTTAGCCTTCGGCGGTTCGAATCCGTCTCCCGCCACCATCCCTCTTCCGCCCCGGATTCCGGGGCCTGGGCGTCCTCGGAGGGGTCTTCCACGCTCCCACCCTCGGGGGCGTCTTGGAGCGCCGAGTGGGCCTGAGTTGCGTGGTGCGCGGCAGAATCCACGGCAGACTCCGGCAGAGCGAGGCGTGACACGGCCTCTGCGCCGTCCACGAGAGTCAGCTTCGTGTAGTGGTTCGCGGTCAGTGCCGGCGTCGAGTGACGGGCCAGCTTCTGTGCCTGCGCGAGCGTCACATCGGCGCGGGCCAAGTTCGTCACGAAGCTCGTGCGTAGCGCGTGGAAGTCCACGCGGCCGGCGTCGGTCTTGGCTTCGATCTCCGCAGCCTTGAGGTCCTCGTAGAGCGTGGCGGTGCCGGGGACGCGGCGGAGCACCACAGGCCGCGCCCTGGGCCCCAGCGCGTCGTGCAGGCGCACCAGCAGGTCAGCCGCGGTCGCGTGGAGCGGCAGGACGTCCTCCCGGCCGCTCTTCGACACCGAGGCACGCACGGTCAGCGTCGAGGCGTCGAGGTCCACGTCGGCCCACGTGAGCGCACCGATCTCGCCCCGCCTGAGCCCAGCCAAGCCGGCGAGTGCGTACGCCGTGGCGCGCTCAAGCCCCTGGAGCGCGTAGCGCCCCCTCGTCTCAGTGGAGGCCAAGAGCTTGCCGAGTTCCTCCATGCTCAGCGCCCGGCGCTGGAAGGTCGGCTCGCCCGCAGCAGGCGCCTCGGTGGCCCGTACGGGGTTGCTGGGCCACTTCCCGAGCCGCACGAGCCGGGCGAAGAATCCGCTCAGGGCGGCGCGGTAGCCGCGCACGGTGGAGGCCGCCTTGCCCTCGGCGACCAGCAAGGCCATGACCGCCTCGACGCGCTCAGCGTCCATCTCCGCAAGCCGCGTGACGCCCTGGAAGCAGCGACGGAGTCGAGCCTCGGTCATCTCGACGTGGCGGACCGAGCGGGCCCTAGCCATACCGCGGGTGCCGCCCACGCGCATGGCTTGGACGTGGTCCGCAACGAGCGCGAGCGGGTCGGCTGTACGGGTGGCCGCATGGGGGCTCCCGTCCGGCCCGTGGGCTTCTGCCTCCCGCAGCAGGCGCGCCGCGACGAGCTCGGCAGTCCTCCGGTCCTTCGCCTTCGTGGAAGTACGGACGCGGCGCCCTTCGACGGCGAAGTCGCACCACCACACCCCGACCGGCTTGCCGTTCTTGCGATGGCGGTAGAGCCTCACGCCTTCCTCCCTTCGACAGCCGACCTCAGCCGTGCGACCTCGCGCTCCAGACGCTTGAGCGCCTTCGCGTGGTCGCTCGCCCCGAGTCCGTCTGCGATGGCGCGGCGGACTACCTCGCCACGGGGGAGCCCCTCGGACTCAGCCCGCTTGTCGAGCGCGGCCAGGAGGTCCGTGGGGAGCCGCAGACTGATGAGCTTGTCGTTCCTCATGGCGGGGAGTGTATCACGCGAGAGATACACACCGCGAGGAGTCACTTGGCATCCTCCTCGTCGAGTTCGTCCGCGAGTCGCCGCTGAGAGTCCCGGCCGAGGAGCCTGCGGACCGTCTCGGGGTCGGGCGCCACGGCGATGCTCCGGGCGTCAACGGCAACGGCCGGCCCGACACCCATCCCGAGCAGCTTCCCGACGTGGGCCCAGGTGCGGGCGGCTCCCGCCAGGTTGCTCTCGGCCTCCAGCGCGAAGGCCAGGCGTCGGAGGTGCCGAACGACCTCGGCCCGGCGCCCGTCCAGGCCCTCAAGCTCCTCGGTCGCCCACCGCTTCCGGATGGCGACGGCATGGCCACGCACGGAGCGCCGCGAGATGGCGAGCGCCTTCGCGATGGCGGGTGTGCCCTGCCCCTCCAGCAGCATCCGCTCGACGGCAGACCGAGTGGCGGGCTTGGGCGCGTGGGCAGCCCCATTGAGAGCGGGGTCGGGGGTGGTCATCGGGTCGTCTCCTGGGGCTGCGTAGATGCGCCAGCAAGGCCCTGGCGGCGGGGTGGCGCGTGGAGGGCCGGACAGGTGGGGGAGCGGCACGCGGGGCACCAGGGAGGCCCGCGGCGCGACGGGATGCCGGTGGCGAGCTCGCAGTTCGGGCGGACCGTGTCGAGGCGGTCGGCCCAGGCGTTGCGGTCCAGATCGACGACCGGCAGCGACCCGGTCTCGGCGAGCACGTCGACCAGCAGCTCGGAGAGCGGCCTCACGGCGTCACCCCACGCTCCGGCATGACCCGGCTCATCTGGGAGCGCGCTCCGTCGAGGCGGCAGCGGACGAGCTGGCCCGCCTGCCCGCGGCGCGCCTTCGCCAGGAACCACCACACGGCCTGGCGGTCCGTGCTCTCCCCTGTCTTGCAAGGGTCGAAGCCGAGGACGATGTGCGTCGCGTCCTGCTCGATCTGACCCGTGCTCCGCAGGTCGGTCATGCGGGGGCGGCGGAGCTTCTTGTCGTCCTGACTGTGGCGGCGCAGTTGGTGGAGGACCAAGAACGGAACGCGGGCATCCACGGCCAGCGCAGACAACGCCTTGGTTGCGTCCGTCGCCCGTTCGTACTCGGTCTTGCCGCGACCGTCGAGGCAGCCGAGGTAGTCGACGACGACGAGGGCCGGTGCCTCTCGCTTCACGTCATCGAGAACCCGCGAGCAGAAAGCCTGGGCGTTTCGAGGGGCGCTGTCGTGCCAGATGATCTTGGAGTGCGCCTTGACGTAGCGGGCGCCCTCCTCCATGGCCGCGAGCTCGGCGTCGTCGTACGTGCCGCCGACCCTCTGCGGGATGCTGGACTCCATGTGGACGAGCTTGCCCGCCACGTTCTCGGTCGTGTCTTCGAGTAGGTAGAAGAGCACCGGCCGGCCGCTCGCGATCGAGGCGCGGTACGCGATGCGCAGCGCCAGCGTGGTCTTCCCCGTCCCTGGGGAGGCAGCCAAGATCGCGTAGTCGCCGGGCCGCAGGACGGATCCCGAGTTGTCCCACTCCGGGAACTCCCAGCGCACCGTGCCAGCCTGATCCTGTTTGGTGCGGAGGCTGGCCAGGTACGAGTCAACCGCGGCGTCTCCACCGACGCCACCGGACCCACCCCCGGCGCCGACGAGCCCCTCACGAAGAGCCTGTAGGCGTGCGCCTCCCTCTTCCCACGTCTCCGATCCAGATGCGACGGCTCGGGCGATCAGAGCCTCTTCGCGGGCGACTCGGGCGGCGCGCAGAGCGCGTAGCCACCAGCCGAACTCCATCGGCGACGGCATCCACGCGGCGTCGAGCACGGCCAGCACGTCGGCCGGCTGGACCCTCGCCATGCGGCAGATCAGGCCCGGGTCTGCTACGGCCTGTCCGGCGTTCGCCGCTTCGATGAGGGCCTTCCACATCCTCCCGAAGGCGGTGCGTCGGAAGTCTTCGGGCTGGCCCAGGTCGGGGAAGGTGCGAGCCACTCGGGCGGCGTCACCGGGATAGAGCCAGGCGTACTTGACCAAGCCGATCTCGATGCGGACCACGTGGCCTTCGAGCTCGGCGTACTCACTGGCCATGCGCTCGATCTCGGCCGCGGTGGCGCGATCCAGCACAGGCTTCACGACGACCTCCACAGGTTGTGGTGCTCGTGGTCCTCGGGCAGCTTGCTCGGGTCGTAGGTCGTCGGGCTGAACACCTCTGGCGCCGTCCACTCGTCGAGCCATCGGTCGGGGTTCTTGGCGAAGGCGTCGAAGCCCTGGTTGTTGTTGACGTTCCAGTCGTCGGCGGCGAATCGGCGGACCGCAGCTGCGAAGCAGGCAAGGCAGAGGTCGTCGTCGTCCGTCTCTGTCCTCTGGACGATCAGCGCCCACACGCGGCCCGCTGCCGCGTAGCGTTCCGCGCTCGGCTTGTCGGTGATCGGGAGCGCAGGGCACCCCTGACCGTTCTCGTTCCAGGTCTTGACGACGCGATCCCAGGGGGCCGTCAGACGGCCGGCTTGGTGGACGGCCTTGGTCCACTCCCAGGGATTGCCGCCCGGCTCTGCAAGCGCGAAGCGAGCACGAATCTCCTCCAGGCCCCAGCCGGCTTTGCGAAGAGCGGTCACCTGCTGGCGAGCCACGTTCTTCGAGCAGCCGAGCGTCTCCCGGAGCGTGTCAACGGAAATGAGACACCTTGAAACGGGGTTTACTGAGCAGCAGCCTCCATCTCGAGGCTGTGCTCAGGTCGGTTGATCCACACCTCGGCCGGGATCGGCGGCGGCGTGGGCGCGCCGCGCACGAAGCGTTCGGGGTGCCGTACGTAGGCGTTCGCCAGGACGCGCCGGCGCTGCTCCTGCAGGGCATGGGCGCGTCCGGTGTGCACGGCCTCGGGCGTCATCAGGCCGAGGCCGCAGTGCCGGTGCTCGGCGTTGTAGCGCCGGAAGAAGGCTCCGAAGTAGTCGCGAGCGGCCTGTACGTCCTCGAACCAGCCCGGGTAGGCGGGCGCGTACTTCACGGTCTTGAAGTGGCTCTCGGAGTAGGGGTTGTCGTCGGAGACGCGCGGTCGGCTGTAGCTGGCGAGCACATCGAGATCCACGAGCAGCTGCGAGAAGGTCTTGGCGGTCATCGGAGCACCCCGGTCCTGGTGCAGCGTCAGCTGCTCCTTCGCGATGCCCTCCTTCGCACAGGCTTCGCGCACCAAGCGTCCCGCCAGCGCTGCCGTCTCCCGCTCGGCCACCATCCACGCCACCACGTACCGGCTGAACATGTCGAGGATCACGTACAGCGGGAAGGTCGTCCACTTGCGGGGTCCGGCGAGCTTCGTGATGTCCCACGTCCAGATCTGGTTCGGTGCGGTGGCTACCAAGCGCGGCGGCTCTCGCCGTGGATGGCGCTGCTGCGCACGGCGTTCTCGCACCTCCTCCTGCTCCCCGAGAATCCGGTACATCGTGCGAATCGAGCACAAGTACGTTCCTTCTTCGAGCAACGTGGCGTAGATCGCGGCGGGGGCCTGGTCCACGAACCGTTCCTCATGCAGGTGGGCAAGGACGCGCCGCTTCTCCAAGGCGGAGAGGGCCCGCGGCTGCTGGCGAGCGGGCTGGATGGATCGCACCGGCGGCGGTCGCCGCAAGCGGTACAGCGACGAGCGCGGCACACCGAGCGCCCGGCAGGCCGGCTCGACGCCCGTCGTCTCGGCGAGCTCTTCGGCGGCGGCGATCATGCGCCGTCGTCGTTCTCGAGGTCCTTCAGCGGGATCCCCAGGATCTCGGAGGCTTTTTTTTGGATCTCGAGGATCGTCAGCGCCTGCGCAAGCTCGCGACGCAACCGGGCGTTGTCCCGCTTCAGCTGCTCGTTCTCCTTCACCACGGGATCGCGCCGCTTGCCCTGCGGCCCGCGCGGCTTCTTGAGCGCGCCCAGGGCCCCACGCCGTCGCGCCTCCCGCCACTCGGCCAGGTGGGAGGAGTACAGCCCCTCGCGGCGCAGCAGCGCGCTGACCGCGCCCGACTCGCCGCCGCAGCGGTCCGCTTCCTCGACGATCCTCAGCTTGTACTCGGCGCTGAACTGCCGACGTCGGCCCTTGGCCAGGACCTCGGGGTCCGGACGCCGGCCCCGGCCCGAAGGCCCTTCGCTACGCTCCGGGCCTTCGGGCCGGGGGGCTTGCTGCTTCTCGTTCGCCATGGAGATCACCTTACCGCCCTCACTAAACTCGATGGGGTCGGTGTCTCACATCACGTTGGCACGTAGGGTCCGCGAGGTCGAGAGCGGCTCGCTCCTGCGGAGTCGGTTCAGCCTTCCCTCGCTTGGGCCTCGGCGTCGGCTCGTCCCCCCGAAGGGGGGTAGGGGGGTCTTCTTCGGACAGGGAGGGCAGGGAAGGGGAGGGAGAGGAAGGGAGGAGTCCGGAATCCGCGGAGTCGGAGTCCGACTCCTCAAGATCCGGAGTCCGCCGCGGATCCGGCCCGGACTCCGCTTCGGATCCGTCTCGGAGCCGCTGTAACTCCCGGTCCCAGCGGCGTTTATTGGCGATGCGTGAGGCTCGCTGCCGGACAGGGCGGTTGACGATCCACTGCTGGTGCTCGCTCCAGTCATGGATGCCGACAATGCCGGCCTTGGAAACGTCAATCAGGCGCATCGACGTGAGGGCTGCGTAGAAGGCCCCGCGCTCTCCGGCCCACTCGGCCATGGCCTCGATCTCGGAGGCGTCTGCCTTGCCCAGCTTCCCGGTCGCGTGGTTCTCTGCCGTGTAGGCCCAGAGCGTCACGAGCGCCAGCACACCCTCCGCACCGAGCTCGGAGCGCAGTCGGCGGGTCTTGAGGTTCCGGAAGAAGCCGATCCGGATGCGGAAGTCACCGTCAGCCTGCGACATGGCCTACTCCCGACCGCCCACGCGGTGGCGGGCCAAGTAGCGTTCCCAGTCGTCCGCCTTCACGAGGAGTGCTCGGCCGACTCGGTACGCGGGGAGGCGGCCCGACCGGATCAGGTCGCGGATGGTGCTCGCCGCCAAGCCGTGCGAGTCGGCGAGCTCGCCGATCCGCCAGGCCGTCCGGCGTCCCTTCGGAGGAAGCGCGATCATCGTCCTTCGCCCTTCGCAGGGCGTAGCGCAGCCACGTCGTCAGGATGAATCCGGGGGTAGCCGCCGGGCGTCCGCCGGACGGGTAGGCGTCCCTCGCGAATCCACCGGTAGACGGTGCCCCGTGCGACACGCAGCAACTGGGCGACCTCAGTCGGGGTGTGGAGTGTCTCGCTCATGCGTTCGAGGATGACCGCTGGCGTGTCTTGGCGGGCGCTGGCGACACGGACAGGTGTCTTGGGACTTTGTCCCGTCCCAGGTGTGCGTGTGGCGAGCGTTGCGGGACCTGGCGTGGAGGGGATCTGTGGGCACCCACGGACCGCGTCCCAAGGCTGCTCGGTCGATGAGGAGGCCGCAGCCTGTAGCCTGTGGGCGGGCCAGGCGCCGCGTGTTCGGGCCCGGCAGCCGCGACGCGGCAGAGGGGGAATCAGATGCACGCACGAGCAGCCGCACTGGCGCTGTTGGCTGCTGGCCTCGCGGCCGGCGCCGCACTGGCCGGCGAGGACCCGATGGAGAAGGCGACCGCCGACGCTCAGGCGACGCTGGCTGCGGCGCGTGAGCACATGTCGCAGGCCGGCGAGCGCCTCGGCCACATCAAGGACATCGACGAGAGCCTCGCTACCGCTCTCGGCAGCCTCGCCCTCTGCGCGGACCGGATGCAGTCCACCGAGGCTGCCCGCTCCAAGCTCGTGGAGGCCCGCGGGAAGGTCGCGCAAGCCCGGGAGGTGCTGGCGGACCTCCCCGAGCACATGGAGGCCCTGGAGGCCGCACAGGCCGACCTGATGAAGGTGCAGGGGCAGTTCCAGTTCGTGCAGCAGGCACGAGACGCGCTCGTCGACAGCCGCAAGCGCCTGCTCCAGGTGGAGGGACAGCTCGCGTCAGGTCCCGCCGTCAGTTGGAACGAGGCCGCGGCGGCGGCGCGCAACGCCCGTGACCAGTTGAACGTCCTCGCGGCGATCCTTGAGAGCCAGATCGGCGTCCCGCGTCTCTCGCTCCGAGTCAAGCAGAGTGACTTCCGGGCGCGCATGAAGGCCGTGCAAGGACGCCGGCCGAACGGGCGCATGGATGTGGTGCAAGTGCGCGACGGTGGCTGGCTCGTGCTGCGGACCCGATGGCGTCTGGAGAACACCTCGGCGCCCGTCGTCGCCATGCGCTTCCGCGTCGGGCTCAGGACCCTCAAGGGGTGGAGCCACGAGGTGAAGTGGTCGGACGATGGGCGTGCCAAGGGCGTCGGACTCTACGGCGACGAGGACGTGCCGATCTGGGTCGAGGAGAAGGAGTACGACGACTTCTGGCTCCGGGAGCTCAAGGCTTCCGACGTCGAGCGCGAGACGCGGATCGAGGTGACTTGGGCCCGGTTCGAGGATGGAACCGAGGTCGGTGTGACGGGGCAGCGGTAGCGCCTGAGAGGCGGGAGCGGCCCGGATCATGCCTCACGGCGTCGGGTCAAGTCAGCGGTGTTGCGTTGCAGCAGCCGGAGACCAGCCAGTAGTGCCCTCGCAGCCGCGATCAAGGGTCCCGGATCCGCCGCCCCCCCGGCCTGCCGGAGCAGGGCGTCGGCCAGGGCCAGCGGGTCCGTCGGGACACCTATGGATGGGCTAACTTCCGGGCGCTGCGGCAGAGCCAGCGGCAGAGTCGGCTCGGAGTGGCCCCTGAAACTGGCCTCCGTCGGCAGACTGTAAATCTGCTGGCTTAGCCTTCGGCGGTTCGAATCCGTCTCCCGCCACCATCCCCCTCCTCGTCGGGGCTGGTGCCTTTCGCAGACGCCGCGCCTCAGCGGCCTCCGCCGGCCTCGTCGGCCGTGGCGCGGCGCAGCGCCTCGAGGGTCCGGCGCACGAGGTCGTGCAGCAGCCAGGCCAGGCCGAAGGCGACCACGCCCAGCAGACCGAGGACGAGGTAGACCGCCTGCTCGTCGTGCGGCATGAACGTGTTCGCCACGACCGAGACGAACGGCACGGCCACGCTGGCCCCGAAGCAGACCTGCGCGCGGCGTTGCAGGCGCTTGGCCGCTGCGTCGGGCCACGGCACGGGGCGTGGGGGAGCGAGCACGGGCGCGAGGGCGCCCACGACGATCACGGTGGCTGCGTTGAAGAACGCCCCCGTCGCGGCGAGCACGCCGAACAGCGTGTTGCTGACGACGAAGTGGCTCCACGCGGCGCCGCTCACGTCGCCGCCCTCGAGGCTGCGCCAGACGGGGAACGCCAAACCGCCCAACACCCACAGCGGCAGGACGACGCAGGCGGCGCGGCGCGGGAGGTCAAGCGCCGTGGCCACGTCGCCGGGCGCCACGGCCTGGCCGGCGATGTCAGCGCGCACGGCGCGCGCGAACGGTCGCGCCAGCCACGCCAGCAGGCCCAGGCCGAATGCGTAGGCCACGGCGTTGACGAGGCCCACCTGTTGCTGGAACGACCCCCAGGCCGGGTCCTTCTCGATGACGGCGCGCAGGTTGTAGAGGACGTTCAGCGTGCCCAGCACGACGCTCGGCAGCGCGATGGCTGCGAGGAGCGCGGTCGTGGGGTTGCGGCGGACCAGGCCCGGCCATCCACGATCCGCTTGCTCCACCAAGCGCTCCACCTCGGGATGAAGCGCCAAGCGCAGGCGACGCGCCAACGTCGCGCCGTCGGCCGGGCGATCGCGCGGCTCGTAGGCGAGCGCCGCGCTGATGGCCCGCACGAGCGAAGGTGGCGTGCCTGCTGGCAGCGTGGGGCGTGCCGCCTGACGGCGGTCGTCGAGCAGCTGCTCCACGAACGGACGCCAGTCGCCGTCGCGCGGCGGTGTGCGTTCCGGCCACGGCAGCTCTCCGGTCAGCAGCTCCACCAGGAGCACCCCGAGTGCGTAGAGGTCGGCGCGTCCGTCCATCTGCGCGGCTTCGTCGTCGTGGAACGGGCTGAGCGCGCGGACCTGCTCCGGCGCCATGTACGCGACGCTGCCACCGAGCGTCTCCTCGGGTGGTGCGTCGGCCACGGTCTCCGCGTAGGCGATGTTGAAGTCGGCGAGCTTCGGCACGCCGTTGGCCGCAAGCAAGACGTTGGCCGGCTTCACGTCGCGGTGCAGGACACCCTCACCGTGCGCGTGGTGGAGCGCGTCGGCGAGCTCGGCGCCGAGCCGCGCGACCGTGCGTGGCCAGTCAAGGGCCGCCAGCTCACGGCGGACCAGGCTGTCGGCGGGCGGACGCTCGTTGCGACGGGCGAGGGCCTCGTCGATCGCGCCGAGGAGCAAGCCGCCGTCACGGTCGCCCGGGGCGTGGGCCCGCACGCGGGCGATCACGTCGTCGAGCGTGCCGCCCGGTACGACCTCCATGTAGAGGAGCCGCCAGTCGCGCCCGGCGACGGCGCGCTGGTCGAACACGCGTACGACGTGGGGGTGATCGAGCTGGGCGAGCGTGGCAGGCTCGTGGCCCTCGTCGGCGCTGATCTTGAGCGCCACCATGCGCTGCAAGCTCGCTTGTCGCGCCAGCCACACGTCGGCGAACGCGCCCTGACCGAGGCGCTCGACGAGCAGGAAGTCATCGACGATCGCGCCGGGTTCGGGCAGGTCCGTAGGTCGCATCGTGGGTCAGGGAATCCTACGTGAATGCAGCGGGACGGCGGCGCGCCCCCGGGGCCGCCGCATGACCGCTCCGCGGCGCGCGCGGGTAGGCTCGGGGCCATGTTCCGCCGCTGGTTCTACCTCGGAAGCGTCGTGGCCTTGCTCCTGATCGGCGGTCTCGCCATCCGCTGGCGCGGCGCCCTGCACGCACTCTGGATCGTGGGGCCGTTGATCGCGCTGGGCCTGCAAGACACGCTGCAGCGTCGGCAAGCCGTGCGTCGCAACTGGCCCCTCATCGGTCGCTTTCGCTACCTGTTCGAGATGATCCGGCCGGAGATCCAGCAGTACTTCGTCGAGTCCAACACCGACGGCACGCCCATCAACCGCGAGCAGCGCTCGATCGTGTACCAGCGCAGCAAGCGCGTGCTGGACACCCTGCCCTTCGGCACCCAGCGCGACGTCTACGCGCCCGGCTACGAGTGGATCGAACACTCCATCGACGCCTTGCCGCCGCCGGCCGAGGAGCCGCGCGTGCGCTTCGGGGGGCGTCGCAAGCGCCCCTACGACGGCGCCATGCTCCACGTCAGCGCCATGAGCTACGGCTCGCTCTCGCGCAACGCGATCCTTGCGCTCAACGAAGGCGCTCGGCGCGGCGGGTTCGCCCACAACACGGGTGAGGGGGGCTTGAGCCCGTACCACCTGGAGCCGGGCGGTGATCTGATCTGGCAGATCGGGACCGGCTACTTCGGCTGTCGCAACGCGCGCGGTGGGTTCGACCTGGGCGCCTTCCGCGAGCGGGCCAGCCACCCGCACGTCAAGATGATCGAGGTCAAGCTGAGCCAGGGCGCCAAGCCCGGGCACGGTGGCATCCTGCCCGCCGTCAAGGTGACGCAGGAGATCGCGACCATCCGCGGCGTGCCGATGGGGCAGGACGTGCTGTCGCCACCCGCGCACACCGCCTTCCACACGCCGTTGCAGCTGATGCAGTGGCTCGACGACTTGCGTGAGGCGGCCGATGGAAAGCCCGTAGGCATCAAGCTGTGCGTCGGCGATCCCGTCGAGCTGCTCGCGCTCGGCAAGGCCATCGTGCGCCATGGCGACGGGCCCGACTACATCGCCGTGGATGGGGGCGAAGGCGGAACGGGTGCAGCTCCCCTCGAGTTCAGCAACCGCGTGGGGACGCCGCTCCGCGAGGGGCTGATCGCCGTTCGCAACCTGCTCGTCGGGCTGGGACTGGACGATCGGATCCGCGTCGTGGCCAGCGGCAAGTCGATCACCGGCTTCCATCTGTTCCGGCTGCGTGCGCTCGGCGCGGACGTCGCGGCTTCGGCGCGCGGGATGATGTTCGCGCTCGGCTGCATCCAGGCCCGACGCTGCAACAGCAACGAGTGCCCGGTCGGCGTGGCCACCCAGAACGCTGCGCTCGTCCATGGCTTGGACGTTCCGGACAAGGCCGCCCGGGTCACCTCGTACCAACACGAGACCGTGCACGCGTTCCTCGAGCTGCTCGGCGCCGCAGGCTTGCAGCGGCCCGAGGAGATCCGGCCGCACCACGTGCGCCGCCGCGTCGATGGTGTCGTCACCAAGCACTACGGCGAGCTCTACGACTGGCTCGGTAGCGGCCAGCTGCTGGAGGCGCCCGAGACAACGCCCTGGGCGCGCGAGTGGAACGAGGCCGACCCGGAGCGCTTTCGCCGCATCGGCCCGCGCTGATGCGAGCGCGTCGCTCAGATCGCGACCTGGGACGGCGATCCCAGCAGCGGCGTGACGTGCTGGGGCATCCAGCCGACCAGGCGCTGCAGCTCGTCCCCGCGGGCACCGCGTTCCTCGACGACGCCCACGCGGTCGAAGCCCATGGCGGGCCAGCGATGGACGAGGTCCGGGGGCCCCAGCTGCTCGAGGAGTCGCAGCTTGGCGGTCCGCGGCAGCCGGCTGTAGTGCAGGCTGATGTGGGGGATCTCGGGCGTCACCAAGTCGGCGTCCAAGCGATGCGCCAGGCCGGCCGTCAGTGCGAGGAGCGACGGATCGGGGACGAGGTCGAGGGCGAGGCTGCGCCAAAGCGTCCAGTCCTCGTCGTCCGGGTCGGGCGCCGAGAGGGTGCCCGCGACCTCGAGGCGCTGCGGGCCGTGGCGACGCCCCAGCTCGATGAGGAGGTGCGCGACGTCGAGGTCGTCCGGTACGGCGGCCGAGCCCAGGGTGACGTGCGCCGCGAAGGCTGGATGCAGCTCTTCCCGGAACGAACCGACGCCGCTGAAGCGAACGGCTTCCATCACGTCCGCCAGCTCGGCGGCCAGCGCCGGCTCCGGAAGCAGCCAAAACGTGACGCGACGCATGTCTGTGACACCCACGGGTTTCCCCCCCGATGAGGACCTGTCCAGACTAGCTCACGCGGAGGCGCCCCGGACGGGCCGGGGCGCGCGAGTGATCCGATGCAGGGTGCGGGTGACGAGGCGCACGCCGTGACGGCGCCCCGGTTGGCTGACGCTTGGGACGAAGGGCTCCAACGGAGCCCGGCGGCCTAGCGTCAGGTACCGCAGGCGGGGCCGCCGCCGACGGGCACGTACCGGACGCGCGACCGCGGAGCGACGGGTACCGGGGCCGGCTCGGGCACGCGCGTCACCGGGCGTGCGGCGGGCGCCGGCGTCGGCCTCGGCGCGGGCGCCTGGGCGACGACCGCCCGGCGCGGAGCCGGCGTGGTCGCGACGGGGCGCGCCGGCGGGGGAGCCGGGTGGTCCTTCTCGGCCGGGACGCGCACCCACACGACGCGGGTCGTGCGGGGCGTGGAGGCCGAGACCCAGCGCGTCTGGACCCAGGTGCCGCTGCTCGAGCTGACGGGCACCGGGCGGTTGGCGCTGGCCGTGCTCGTGCGGCGCACCGTGCGGGGTGCGGAGCTCTCGGGCGTCGTCGACACCCGGACGGTCCTGCCGGAACGCGTGCCCGTGGGCGCGTCATCCGCGAACGCCGGCGCCGCCGAAAGGCTGCCGGCCAGAACAAGAGCCCCCAGAACAAGGGGCATGGGCCCGATCCCTGCACGCATGGTCGCGTTCTCCCGGCGGCGAGGTCGCCCTCGTCGCGTTGCCCCCCGGCGAGAAACCATCGACCGGCGAGGCGGCCCGACTTGAGGGCGATTCGCCCCGAGGCCCGATTCGATGGGCCCGCGGCGTGTCGCGGGCCGTCCACGGGGCGGGCGGGCCGCCCGAGGCGAGGCCGCCTAACGGGCCTCGAGGACCACGTCGAGCTCGAGGACCTGGTCCCCTCGGCGGACGGTGGCCCTGACCGTCTCGCCTGCATACCGCTGGAGGAGCACGTTGCGGGCCTCCCCCGGGGTGGTCACTTCCTGGCCGTCGAGCGCGGTCAGCCGGTCTCCGACGCGAACCCCGGCGCTGGCGGCGGCGCCGCCCTCGAGCGTCCGGGAGACGAGAACGGCCGGGGCGTTGGCGAACCAGACACCGAACACGCCCGGCACGGGCGCCGTGCCGGCCAGAACCCCCGCGACGGCCTGCTGCACGTCGGACCAGGGCACGACGAAGGCGATGCCGCTACCGCGCCCATGGCGGGCGGGATGCCAGAGGTGCAACAGGCCGAGCACGTGCCCTTCGAGATCCACGGCCGGGCCACCGGCATTGGTGTCGAGCACGGCGGCGTCGGTCTGCCACTGGCCGCGCCACGCGGTGGGCGCGCGGTCGGCGTGGCGCTTGCCGAGGACGCCCATCGTCAGCAGGGGCGCGTCGGGACGTTCGCCACCGTAGGGGTTGCCGAGCGCCAGCACGAAGCGGCCGCGCGCCAGCGCACCCTCGGGAGCTGCTTGCAGAGGCGGAGGCAGCTGGTCGGCGTCCTGGTCCACGACGAACACGCCCACGCCCCGCTTGATGTCGTGACCCAGGAAGCGTGCCGCCACCGAGCGGCCGCCGCCAAGGTGGACTGTGGCGCCTTCGATGTCCGCGAGCCCACTGTCGTGGTCGGCGCCCTCCGGGGGCCGCCACGTGGGACGTGCGCGGTCCGCGAGGTTGGTCAGGTTGTGCAGGCTCGTGACGAGGTGCCCCTCCGAGTCAGCCACGAAGGCGGTGACCGGTCCCCGCCAGCGGGGCAACGTGACCACGGACTCGTCGAGCAGCGTGTCGCCGCGGACGGGAGCGCGCCGCTTCACGTCCAAGCTCACGACCGAGGGCCACGCGGCAAGCGCCGCGGCGTGCACGGTCGACTCGAGCGCGCCGGCGGGACCCTTGTCGATCGCCGGGGCCTCCTCGACGGCCGCGACGATCTCGTCCATCTGGCTGTGCGCGGCGAACGTCGCGCGGATCAGGTCGATGGGCACGGCCTTGCCGAGGTAGGGGTGGGGCTCGTCCGGCTCCGGGTCGAGGTACGTGCTGACGGTGCCGACCAAGCGACCCGCGAGGTCGATCAGCGGGCCTCCGTTGACGCCTTGGTTGATCGCCGCGCTGGTGAAGATCGAGCGCCAGGGACCGCCGGCCTCGCCCTCGGGCATCTTGCTCAGCGCCGAGATCAGGCCCGCGGTCAGCGTCGGCGGCGTGACGCCCTCGTCGTCGAACGTGGTTCCCAAGGCCAGGGCAAAGTCGCCGACGCGCGCGTCCGCGCTGACGCCGATCGGCACGAAGGGCAGCGGTGTCGTGCCTCCGTCCACCAGCTCGATCAGCGACGTGTCGCGATCGTGGTCGCGCGCCACCACGCGGCCGGTGCGCGCCGCCGAGCCACGTTGGCCGACGAGGCGGACGACCACGTCGTCGCTCCACGACTTGGTGACGCGCCCATCGACGGTGACCCACACGAGCCCGGCGTCACCGTCCGACAAGACGAGACCACGAGGGTGGACCAAGACGCCCGAGCTGAACCCCGCACGCTCGGAGGCGACGCCGCGCGGACGGCACACGACGGTGGCGGGCGTCGCACGACGGATCGCATCGCGAAAGACCTCTTGGACGTGCGTCAGGTCGTCGCTGGCGCGGGCGGGGCTCGCCAGCAGCAAGAGCGCGAGCAGCGCGCACGCCATGCGCGCGCGTCCGCGCCACGTGGCAGCGGGAGCCAGGCGGGCGCGCATCGAGCGTGCGGGCGAGCTCACGCGTCCGTGGCTCCTTGCCACGCCACACGCACACCCGCGCGATCGACCAACAGCGTGAGCTCGGCGCCGGGCGACGCTTGGGAAAGGGCGCGCTCCAGGTCAGCCAGCGTTCGGACCGTGCGTCGCGAACCCGCGATCCGTACTTCGATGATGCGGTCGCCGTTGACCAGGCTCCGACCGCGGCGCAGCGGCGACGTGGGCATGATGTCGCGCACGCGCACGCCCAGGCCGTTGCCGCGTCCGTCCTCCACCGCGACGAGGCGTGCGCCCAGGCGTGCGGCCGCGCCGCGTGCGTTCGAGGTGCTGGCCGTGCTGGTCGTGGTGGGGGCCGCCGAGCCGGGGCTCGCCGTGCGGCCGAGCACGTGGTCGATGAACGCCGCCACGCGCGGCGTGGGCACGCTGAAGCTGGCGCCGCTGTAGGCCGGGCCCGTCCCCTCGAGGCGCGAGCGCGTCACGATGGCGCCGTTCACGCCGAGGAGCCGTCCCTCGACGCTCCAGAGGGGCCCGCCCGAGCTGCCGGGGTTGATTTCGGCGTCGTGCTGCAGGCTGCAGCCGCCGAGCCGGGCTTCGCACGCCGCACCGCGCTGGCCGCTGAACACGCCGAGCGATGCCGCGGAGGCGCCGTCCTCGGCCAAGAGGAACGGGTTGCCGGTGGCCACGACCCACGTGCCTTCGGGGAGCGGGATGCCCCCGCCCTCGATGCCCACCGGCACGAGCGTGGCGGGGGCCTCGTCGAAGGCGAGCAAGGCGAGGTCCGCCGTCTTGTCCGTGGCCACGACGCGGACGCGCTCGCGGGCGCCGCCCGGCAGGATGGCCTCGATGCGGGCACAGCCCTTGACCACGTGGCCGTTGGTGACCAGCCAGGTGCCGCGGTAGCGCACGAAGACGCCGCTGCCTGCCCCGAGGACGCTTGCCGTGCCGCCCACGGGCGACTTGCAACCGAGCAGGCTCACGGTGCTCGCGTCCACGCGCTCCAGCAGGCGGACCAGGTCGCCCTCGACGCGGCGGGCGATGGCCACGTCCTCGGCGGCGTCCGACGTGGACGAGCCCGGGTCGCCCCAGGCGGCAGGGGCGATGCCAAGGCTTGCGGCGACGGCAACGAGGAGGAGGCGCGGCGCCACGATCGGAAGGTAGGGGGTGCTGGCGGGGCGGTCAAGGAAGGCGAGTTGGCGCGCTGCGTGGAGCGCCCGGACGCGCTGCGCTCAGAGGATGTCGAGGGCCTCGTGCAAGGCGTCCGTGCGCGCCATGTAGGGCGCGTCGCGTGCGAGGCGGACCAGGCTCGGAACCGCTTCCGGGTCGGCCAGCAGCCCGAGGGCCGCCACGGCCAGGGCCCGCGTCTCGTCGCCGTGCCGCTTGCCGGAGGCGACGCCGAGCAGCTGGTCGACGGTGCGGACGTCGCCCAGACGCCCCAGCGCCACGGCGATGCGTGCGCGCGTGTGCTCGCTGGCGCGGTCGTCGAGGCGGCCCGCCAGGAGGGGGCCCTCGCTGCCGCGCGGGAGCATGGAGAGGGCCAGGGCGGCCTCGCCCGCGACCTCGGGTGCGCTGCGGTCGAAGACGGCCGTTGCCAGCGCGTGGCGCGTGGCCTCGTCGGCCTGCCCCAGGACGCCCAGCGCCAGCGCGCACGTGGCGCGCAGCGCCGGGTCGGTGCCCGAGTCCTTCAGCCCCTGCAGCAAGCCAGGCGCGGCCGTCTCGTCGCCGAGCAGCAGCAGGCCCACCGCGTAGGCGGCCCGCGTCCACGGACCACCGGGGTCCGTGGCGAAGCGCTCGCGCAGCAGCGCGCCGGTGGGGGCCTGGTCGGCGCTCCCCGCATGGGCGAGCGCGAGGCCCACGGCGGCCAGGGCGCGCTCGTCGGCCTGCGCGTTCTCCGCCGCGTTGCGCAGCTTGCGCCCGACCTGCGGGTCGTTGTCGAGCATGTCGTGGCCGGCTTGTCGCTCGGCGCGGATCAGCTGGCCCGCCGTCACCCACACCAGGCCGCGCGCGGCCGGCTCGCTTGCCCGGTCGACGACCCGCGGGAACGAGCGTGCGATCTCCTCGCGGTCTTCCGGGGAGACGTGCTCGGCGCCTGCGCCCAATGCCACTACGGCGGCCTGCCGGACCATGCTGGGCACGCGCGGGGCGATGGCGACGCGGAGCGACCACGTTGCCCAGCCCGGTGCACGGAAGCGAGCGTGCGCCGTCACGGCATGGGCGCGCTCGCGGTCGGCCCAGCGACGGCCTCCCACCCGGCGTCCGAGCACCGCCTCCTTCAGCCCCTCGCGCACACGCGTCGGGACGCACGAAGCGGGCTGCATGCCGAGCGCCGTGATCAAGGCGATGTCGAGCTCGGGATGCGTGGGCCGCGTCTCCAGGCGCGCCCAGATCGAGCGCGCGGTGCGTGCACCCTCGTGGCCCGGAGGTCCGCCGCCGGGCTGGTCGGCGAGCAGGCCGAGGGACAGGGCGGCAAAGGCCCGGGTCCGCCAGCGACGGTGGTCGGTGTCGATGATCTCGAAGAGCCGATCGCGGACGGCGTCCAGCTGCGCCGCCGTGGCCTGGCGGCCCGCGTCGCTGCGGCGTAGCAGACCGGCCGCAAGCGCGGCCGACTCGGCGACGACCGCCTCGCCGGGCGCGTCTCGCAAGTAGCGGTCGATCGTGGCCAACGCCAGGGCGTCGTTGGAGAGCTTGGCCAGCGCCAGCAGGCTCGCGGCGGCGATCTCCGGCTCGGTCCGCGGATCCGCCAGTGTGCGCAGGAGCCACGGGACGATCGTGCGGCGGCGGATCTCGTCGCGCTGCGCGGCCTCGTCCTGTGCGTCGTCTCGCGGGGTCACGTTGCTGGCACGCCGCTTGGCGAGCGCGTCGCGATCGGGCAGCCACGCCAAGCGGTTGAACGTCCACCACAGCGACCACGGCGCGGCGGCGGTCGGCGCGGTGGCGCCACGCGGGTTGCGAGTGGTCGGTCCGCGTCCCGGCGGCGTCGGTCCGCCCGTTCCCGGCCGCGCGGGCCCGCCCGTCGTGGGGGGTGACGGCGGCGGGGTCCCACCCGTGGGCGGCAGGGTGGGCGGGGTGCCCGGCTTCGTGCGATCCGGCGTCGTGGGCGGCGGCTTCGTGGGAGGCGTGATGGGCCCGCCGCGCGTGACGGGTGGGGGGCCAGGCGGCGTCGAGGGTGGGGTGATGGGACCGTCGCGCGTGATCGGCGCCGGCGGCGGAACGGGGATCGGCGGTTCCTTCGGCTCGGGCGGCGGGGGCGGCGCCACGATGTTGCCGCCGTGCGCATGGGCGTCTCGCGCGTCGTGGCCTGCGAGCATCGCGGCGGCGAGGGCCAGACCGAAGGCGAGGCGCGCCGGGATGGAGCCGGACCGGGGGCGTGCAGTCATGCGCATCTCGCTCGTTTCGTAGCGTGCGGGGCCCCGCCCGAGCCTACGGCGAAACGCTCTTCGGCGCAGTCCCCACATCGTCGGGGCGCGTGGGCGCGGGGCTTCCGTCCCTGCGCCTCGTGGCGACCCGACGTGGGAGCAGCGAGCCGGTCCTCAGCGCGCCGCCCACTCCTTGGCAGCAGCGGTGCCGTACTCCCCCCAGTACGTCTTGCAGCGCGCGAGATCGGCGGCGGGGACGCGGCCGGTCTCCGCCAAGTGGTCGACGAGGTCCGTCAGGCCGAGCACGGGGTGGACCGGCACGCCGCAGTCGTCGCGGAAGGACGCGACGGCGTCGCGCCCGTCGGCGCGGACTTCCTGGCGGTCCAAGACGATGAGCAGGGCCACGACCCGGCCCTCGGGTGCGAGCTCACCGAGCAGGCGCACGGCCTCCACCTTGGTGGCGCCATCGGTCAGGACGTCATCGACCAGGATGAAGCGGGCGTCGGCGGCGGGCGGCCGCCCGAGAAGTCGCCCCGCCACCGAACCACCGGCGGCTTCCGCACCGTGCGTCTTGGCTTCCTTGCGGTCCGAGAGGCAAGCCTTGTCGACGCCCTTGGCGGCCAGCGCAATGGTGGTCGACACGGCCAACGGAATGCCCTTGTAGGCAGGCCCGAACACGACGTCGAACGACGAGGCTCCGACGCGGTCCAGGAGCGTGGCCGCGTAGGCCTCGCCGAGGCGGGCCAGGCGCGTACCCGTGTCGAGCAGGCCGGTGTTGAGGAACAGCGGCGAGCGACGACCGCTCTTCAGCTGGAAGTCACCGAGGCGCAGGGCCCCGGCGTTCCAGAGGAAGTCCGCGAAGACGCGTTGGTACTCCTGCACGGTGGCCCTCCGTCACGTTGGCGTCATCCTTCTCGGTCCCCGGCGCGTGGTGCAGCGAATTCCGGGGTCGCACGGCGGCTCCTGCCGGACTCCAGCGTGGCACTTGGTCCCGTCGAGGGGTATCTCGGTGGCGGCCCCGTGGGGGGCTGGAGGGATGCACGATGCAGAGGATCAGGTCCACCGAGGCGGGGCTCCCGTCGCGAGCGCGTCTCCGCACGCCCGCGACCGCGGCCCGACGAGCGCTTCGCGCCCTGGCCACCCTGTTGCTCGTCGGCTCGATCACGACCTCGACCACCGGATGCGCCGGTGGGCCTCCCGGGCTTCCGCCGCCTCCGGGTGGCAACGCCCTGCCGGGCCTGCTCCTGAGCATCGGCGCCAGCGTGGGCAGCTACTTCCTCATCAAGGAGCTCGACTAGGCAGCACGCGCGCCCGGCGAGGCGGGCAGGGAATTGCAACTGCGCCCCGCACCCGTAGGATCCGGCGCCGTCGGCCGGGGGGCGCAGGTCACCCGGTCGTCGCCTTTGCGGGCGTAGCTCAATGGTAGAGCTGTAGCCTTCCAAGCTACTGACGTGGGTTCGATTCCCATCGCCCGCTCCATCCCGGACGTCTGCTGGTCGGACGCTCGAGATGGGGCGGGACGTGGGAACGGCTCATGCCTACCGGGGGTCAGCCGCGCGCGTCACGGCGGACCGACGTTGCGCGCAGGCAGGAGTCGCGCACGCAAGCGGGAGTAGCACACAAGCTGGAGTAGCACACAAGCTGGAGTAGCTCAGTGGTAGAGCACCTCCTTGGTAAGGAGGAGGTCGCGGGTTCAATCCCCGCCTCCAGCTCCACTCCCGCACGGCTGCGGGGGGAGCCGGCCGCGCCCGTGGCGGGGCGATGCACGCCAACGGCCTCCGGCCGAGGTGCCGACCAGGGACCCCCGGCCACCAACCCCCGGACGATGTCCCGCCCCCGGACGATGTCCCGCCCCCGGACGATGTCCCTGTCTCCGTCGCCCCTTGGCGTCGACGCCAGGCCGCCGTCCGACCCGGCGCGAGCCGGGAGCCCCGGCGGGATCCGAGGCGACCTGGCCATGGCCCAGGCTTCGCCCGGCGGCACCCGCGATTCGTGCCGGAATCTCGCGGGCGGAGGTCGGCATCCGGCCCGTCCTTCCGTAACGTACTGCGCTCCCCAGACGGCGCGGCCCCGGTCGTGACGTAGGGGGAGCGGCCGTGGCGGGCCGAGCTCTCCCTCGGGAAGCGCATGCGCGCGGAAGCGACGAAAGTCGCCCGTGCGGACGTGCGTTCCGAGGGCGCTTGCCCACCAGCGACCACGTCATGTCACGTGACGTGTCGCAGCGCGCCGCACGCGGTGTCCCAAGCACCGGTGTCCCACGAGGCGCGGTTCGACGGCGGGTCCGTCCGACGTCGTGCTTGCGCTGGGCACGCCGAGCTCGGGATCGCGGGTTCGCGAGCTGGGCTCGTGGACTCGTGCCGTCTGGCGAGGTGGTGACGTCCTGACGTCGCTTGCTTCGCGAGGCCCGACTCGCGTCAGGCTTCTGCGCGTGCCGTCAGGCACCGCCGGAGTCGGCGTGACGGGAACGGCAACCGAAACCTCTGGACCTTTCCCGAAACGATCATCAGCAACAGCGAGCAGGAGTCACCCTCCAGCCCACGACGCCAAGACGGTCCACGGTGGTGGACGCCAAGCGCGTGGCCGGACGGACCCTCGGAGGAAGCCACACATGGCCAAGGACGTTTTCGAGCGCAACAAGCCGCACGTCAACGTGGGCACGATCGGCCACGTCGACCACGGCAAGACCACCCTCACGGCCGCCTTGACCTTCGTGTGCGAGGCCAAGGGCCACTCGAAGGCAAAGTCGTATCACGACATCGCCAAGGGCGGCACGGTCCGCGATGACTCCAAGACGGTGACGATCGCTGCGGCGCACGTCGAGTACGAGACGGACACCCGTCACTACGCTCACGTCGACTGCCCCGGCCACGCCGACTACGTGAAGAACATGATCACGGGCGCGGCGCAGATGGACGGCGCGATCCTCGTCGTGTCGGCCGCTGACGGCCCCATGCCCCAGACGCGTGAGCACATCCTGCTCGCCCGTCAGGTCGGCGTGCCCGCCATCGTGGTCTTCCTGAACAAGATCGACCTCGTGGACGACCCGGAGCTCCTGGAGCTCGTCGAGCTCGAGGTGCGCGAGCTGCTCAACGAGTACGGCTTCCCCGGCGACGACATCCCCGTCGTCATGGGCTCGGCCCTGCGCGCGATGCAGAACCCCGGCGCGTTCGACGACGAGGTCGGCGCTGGCGCCATCCTCAAGCTGCTCGAGGCCGTGGACAGCTACATCCCGATCCCCGAGCGCGACGTCGACAAGCCGTTCCTCATGCCCGTCGAGGACGTGTTCTCGATCAAGGGCCGCGGTACGGTCGGCACCGGCCGTATCGAGCGTGGTCAGGTCAAGGTCGGTGAGGCCCTGGAGATCGTCGGTCTCCAGGAGCACTCGATGAAGACGACCTGCACCGGCGTCGAGATGTTCAACAAGACGCTCAACGAGGGTCAGGCGGGCGACAACGTCGGTCTGCTGCTCCGCGGTGTCGACAAGGACCAGCTCGAGCGCGGCATGGTGCTTTGCAAGCCCGGCAGCATCCAGCCCCACACCGAGTTCGAGGCCGAGGTCTACGTCCTCTCGAAGGAGGAGGGCGGCCGTCACACGCCGTTCTTCAACAACTACCGCCCGCAGTTCTACATGCGGACGACGGACGTGACCGGCACGATCGAGCTGCAGGGCGGCGCCGAGATGTGCATGCCCGGCGACAACATCGCCATGAAGGTGACGCTGATCACCCCGGTTGCGATCGAGGAGAAGCAGCGCTTCGCCATCCGCGAGGGTGGTCGCACCGTCGGTGCCGGCGCCATCTCGAAGGTCATCAAGTAAGAGCGACGAGTGACGGGGCGGTCCGCTCGGCGGGCCGTCCCGGCGCAGCGTGATCACGCGGCGCGGGCGATGCCATCCGGCTCGCCCGCGCTTGCACGACACGCGGCGTCGCGGGCCGCGAAGGCCCGAAGGAGCGCGCCATGGCCAAAGCCGCCCAAGCACGTGGGTACGTCTGGCTTCAGTGCACCGAGACGGGAGACTTGAACTACCGCGTCCAGAAGCGGATCAAGGGCAACCCGTACAAGCTGGAGCTGATGAAGTACTGCCCGCGCCTGCAGAAGCACACTCTCCACAAGGAGAGCAAGAAGAAGTAGCGCAGCGGCTCGCCTCGCGGCGAGTCGTTGCGAAACGCGGCCCGCGCGAGCGGGTCGCTGCGAAGTTCGTCCGCGGACGGCTGTAGCTCAATTGGTAGAGCAGCTGATTCCAAATCAGCAGGTTGGGGGTTCGAGTCCCTCCGGCCGTGCCACGCCTCGCAAGGTGTGGGGCGCTCCTCCGAGGGGAGCCCCGCGAAGGACCGGGAGTCACCGGGTATGCAGCTCGAGATCCTGAAGAAGGGCCAGGGGGCCTGGGCGCGCATCGCAGCGTACGTCTGCTGCGCGATCCTCGTCGCCTTCGGTGCCATCCAGTTCTTCGCCACCTTCAACCAGCTGGACTCCGCCGTCTGGGTCAAGGGCTTGCCCTTGCTCGGCGACGTGAACCTCTGGAAGACGTTGGCCATCGTGGTCTTCCTGCTCGGCCTCCTGGCGGTGCACCTCGTGCTCAACCGGCCGCGCATGGTGGACACGCTGATCGACACCGAGAGCGAGATGCGCAAGGTCTCGTGGCCGTCACGCCGCGAGGTGAAGAGCGCCACGATCGTGGTCGTGGTCGTGACCGTGGTGCTGGGTCTGAGCCTGTACGGCTTCGACTGGGCGCTGCGGCGGATCTTCCACCTGATCTTCCACTAGATCGGGACGGGAACACGTGCTCGGAGGTGCGGCGCCAGCCGCTCTCCGGCGGAACGGAACGGGGACGACGCACATGGCCAAGCGCTGGTACGTGGTTCGAGTGCAGAGCGGACGCGAAGGGACGGTGCAGACCGCCCTCACCCGCCGCCTGAAGACCGAGGGCCGCGAGAGCGTCGTGCCCCGTGTGCTCGTGCCCATGGAAGTCGTGACCGAGCTCAAGGCCGGCAAGAAGCGCACCCGCAAGAAGAAGCTCTACCCCGGGTACGTCCTGCTCGAGGTGGAGGAAGACGCCGAGGGCAAGGTGCCGCGCGACGTCTGGTTCCTGGTCCGTGAGACCGCGGGCGTGGGCGACTTCGTGGGGCCGCACGGCAGCCCGGAGCCGCTGGACGCCGGTGAGGTGGATCGCCTCCTGGCCTCCATGCAGCGCGACGAAGAGCGGGCTCCCCAGCTCAAGATCGCGCTCAAGCCCGGCGACAGCGTGAAGATCAAGGAAGGTCCGCTCGAGTCCTTCGAGGGCAAGGTGGACGAGGTGATCCCGGCGAAGGGCATCGTCCGCGTGACGGTCACGATCTTCGGCCGCGAGACACCGGTCGAACTGGAATACTGGCAGGTCGAGAGCATCTAGACCGCTTGTTGGATGGGTTCCGGGTCTCCCGGGATGCCGTAGAAAGGCGAACGTGCCATGGCCAAGGAAGTCAAGGCGAAGATCAAGCTGCAGTGCCCCGCGGGCCAGGCGACCCCTGCGCCGCCGGTGGGCCCGGCCCTCGGCCAGCACGGCGTCAACATCGGCGAGTTCGTCAAGCGCTTCAACGACGCGACGGCACCCGACCGCGGCCTGATCATCCCCGTCGTGCTGACGGTCTACACCGACCGTTCGTTCGACTTCGAGCTGAAGAGCCCGCCCGCCGCCGTGCTGCTGCGCAAGGCCGCCGGCATCCCCAAGGGCAGCGGCACGCCGAACACCACGAAGGTCGGCAAGGTCACGAAGAAGCAGGTCGAAGAGATCGCCGAGAAGAAGATGCGCGACCTCAACGCCTTCGACCTCGACGCCGCCTCCCGCATCATCGCGGGCACGGCCCGCTCGATGGGCATCGACGTCGAGTAGCTCCGCGCGGAGGTGTCTGATCCGGCGCAGCGGAGCGATAGCGACGCGGGGCGTCGGGTCTGACACCGGAGGGCGGCGTCCGCCGGCCCGGTCACCCTTGGCAGGGAGCTGGCCGCGCGCCTTCCGCTGTACGGTCACCGTCTGGCGGAGCCAGACCCCGCGCCCCGCGTCGGTGCGATGCACCTCCGCTGCGCGGGATCAGGCACCCGCCGCGCGTGCGCGCCTTCGCCCGTCAGTCGCGCCAACAGTGCGCTCTCGTGCGCCGACCGAACGCGTGTTTCGCACGTCGAGCTGACATCCTCACGGACGTCACCTCGTAGTGCCTCCGAGCGGCTGCAGCGGCGTCCTCGCACGGGGACAGCCGCACCCTCGAAAACCGCGTGAGGACTCGTTCGGCGTGAAGCCCGGATATCCGGGCCGGATCCGGGGTGGCGCGGGGGGGTGCCAGGGCGGCATGATCCCGTATGGCCCGGCGGTTGCCCTGGCGGCGCCGGACCGCCCTCGGTCCTCGGAGTCGATCATGTCCACCCGCTTGTCCGGAGCGCGCTTGCCCGCGTTCCTCGTCTTGGTGGCCGCGATGTTCGCGGCCGCGCTCGGCACGCCCGCGGCGTTCGCCGACGACGCCGCCATGCCCGACCTTGTCGGCAAGAGCGAAGCCGACGCCGGCACCACGCTGGCCGATGCCGGGCTCTCCGCACGCGTCCGCCTGTTGGCATCCGACCGTGTCGACGAAGTGCTCGAGCAGGCCCCAGCTGCCGGCACGCCCGTCAACGCCGAGAGCGACATCGTGCTCGTCATCGGTGCCGAGCGTCTGATCCAGACGGTGGTGCCCGACGTCGTCGGCCTGGCCGAGCAGGACGTCGTGGACGCACTGGACGGCACGTACTTCCTCGAGATCGCCTACGTCGCAACCGGCGCGGGCGAGAACGGCAACGTGGTCGGCCAGGAGCCGGCGGCCGGTGCGTCGCTGTACGCACACGACCGCCTGCGCTTGAACGTCCTCCGTCGTTCCGTACGCGTGCCGTCCGTCCTGGGCCAGCTGGCCGAGGATGCGCGCGCGGCGATCGAGCAGCTGGGTCTGCGCGCCGAGGTCAGCGAAGTCGACGACGACGCCGGCGCCCCCGGGACGGTCGTCGCGCAGGACCCCGGCAGCAACAGCGAGGTCGTGCCTGGCGCCCGTGTGCGCCTGACCGTCGCCCGCCCGGGTGGCGATGTCGTCCCGCCCGCGCTGACGGCGCAGGTTCCCAACCTGGTTGGCAAGGCGCTGGGCGATGCCCAGGCCGCGGCAGCCGATGCCGGCTTCGACCTCGACATCGTGTTCGTCGACGCCTCGGGCGCGCCCAACCGCGTCATCGCCCAGCACGTCCCCGCCGGCACGAGTGTCGAGCTCGGCACCGTGATCGCGGTCGACGTGTCGAAGGCGCCGCCCGCGCCCACCACGGTGACCGTGCCGCCGGTCGAGGGTCTCTCGCGCTTCGACGCGGTCGCGGCCCTGCAGTCCAGCGGCCTGCGCGCCCGCGTCTCGTTCGTCGTGTTGCCCGCGTCCCCGGTGGACCGCGTCGCGCGTCAGTTCCCGCCCGCCGGTGCGCAGGTGGCGCCGAACGCCGAGGTGCTGTTGCGCCTGCCGGCCACGTCCTCGATGCCCAACCTCATGGGTCGCACGAAGAGCCAGGCGCTGGCCTCGCTCGCGGCCGTCGGTCTGCTCGGTGATGCCGATCGCGTCGGTCCGCTGCAGCCGGGCACCACGCGCGTCATCCAGCAGGACGTCGCTCCGGGTACTCGCATTGCGCGCGGCACGCGTGTCCGCTTCCGCTACGACATCCAGGCGCCGCCCGTGGCCGTGCCGAACGTCGTGGGTCTCTCCGTCCAGCAGGCTGAGAACGTCCTGGATGGCGTTGGCCTCGGCGCGCTGCTGCTGCAGATCGGTGGCATCGGACCGCTGACCGAGGTCGTGAGCACCCTGCCTCCGGCCGGCACGATCGTGCCCAAGGGCAGCACCGTGACGGTGCGCTACAAGCGCAAGGGCCTTGCGCCCATCCTCACCACTGTGCCCAACCTGATCGGCAAGTCGAAGGCGCAGGCCTCCGCGCTGCTGGCCGCCGCGCAGCTCGGCCACCAGTGGCAGGGACCGCACCTCATCGCCGGCGCCCGCGTCGCTTCGCAGAGTCGCCCCGCCGGCCAGCAGGTGGCCAAGGGCACCGTGATCACGGTCGTCTTCCAGCTCGTCGTGGGCCCCCCCGGCCCGGGTCTCCAGTTCCGCTTGGTCCCCGACCTCCACGGCAAGTCCAAGGCCCAGGCCGCGGCGTTGCTGTCGGCGGCGGATCTCCAGCACCAGTGGCTGGGCGCCCACAACCTGCCCGGTGCCAAGGTCGCGTCCCAGCAGCCGGCCGCCGGCACGCTCGTGGCGAAGAACAGCGTCGTGAAGGCCACCTTCCAGGGCGTGGTCCTGCCGCCGATCAACCTGACCCAGGTGCCCAACCTGATCGGGAAGACGAAGGCCCAGGCCGCCGCGGCCCTGTCGGCGGCGCACCTGAACGGCGCCTACTCCGGGCCGCACAACTTCCCGGGCGCTCGTGTGACGGCCCAGTCGCGACCCGCTGGCCAGCTCGTGGCGAAGAACACCACCATCAACCTGACCTTCGCCATCGGCCCGATCGGCCCCGGCGGGCCGGGCGGCCCGATCGTCCAGCTGGTGCAGGTGCCCAACGTGATCGGCAAGACCGAGTTCCAGGCCCGGGCGGCCCTCCTGGCCAAGGGCCTGCAGGTCTCGGTCGTCAAGGTCCCGAGCTTCCCGCCCCCGACCCGGGTCAAAATCCAGAACCCCGGGCCGGGCGCCACGGTGGCCAAGGGCTCGACGGTGACGATCACCATCAAGAAGTAGGGCCCCGCCCCACGAGATGGGGGGCTGGCCGCCCAGGCGGCCCAACCCCGACCGATCACCCCGGACCGGGGGGCGCGCTCGCGCCCCCCGGTTTTCCGTTCGTGGGTTCGCGCCCTCCCTGCAACATCCTCCGTTCCTCCCGGTTTCCGGGGGGGAACTCGGCCACCGCCCTGACCTCCGCGTGTCGGGACGGGAGAGTGAAGGAGACGCGGATGACGCGAACGACCAAGCGCTACCGTGCTGCCCTGGCCACGCCGGGCTACGAGAAGCTCAAGCGCTACGACATCGGCACCGGACTCGAGGTGCTGGGTCACTTCCCCAAGGCGCGCTTCGACGAGACCGTCGAGCTGCATATCCGCCTGGGCATCGACCCCAAGAAGAGCGACCAGATGGTGCGTGGCAGCGTCGCGCTGCCGCACGGCATCGGCCAGTCGCGCAGCGTCGTCGTCTTCGCCGAGGGCGAGGCGGCTGATGCCGCGCGCGCTGCGGGCGCCGACGAAGTGGGCGGCGAGGACCTCGCCGAGAAGATCAGCTCCGGCTGGACCGACTTCGACATCTGCATTGCGCACCCCTCGATGATGCGCATCGCTGGTCGTCTGGGTCGCGTGCTCGGCCCGCAGGGCAAGATGCCCAGCCCCAAGTCCGGCACGGTGACCGATCGCATCGGTGAGGCCGTCGCCGAGTTCAAGGCCGGCAAGGTGGAGTTCCGCGCGGACAGCGGCGGCAACCTCCACGTGCCCGTGGGCAAGCGCAGCTTCGCCCCCGAGAAGATCCAGGAGAACGTGCTGCACTTCGTGGAGCACGTTCGCGGTTTGAAGCCCTCGGCGGTCAAGGGCGCCTACATCCGCAAGGTCTCCATCTCCGGCACGATGACGCCGGGGGTGACGTTGGACGTGGCGTAGCAAGCCACGCAACCGGGACCGGGGCACGGGCGCTAGCGCCCTCCACGACGAGGAGCCGATCATGGCCAAGGCGTTGAAGCGGATGATGGCCGACCAGCTCGAGCAAGCGCTCGAGGGGAAGAACGGCCTGCTCATCCTCGAGACGGGTCCGATGACCGTCGAGAGCACGATGGCGTTCCGCGGCGACCTTCGCGAGAAGGCCGGCGGGGCACGTCTCCAGGTGATCCACAACCGGACGGCCCAGGTCGCCCTGAACCGCAAGTGGTTCGGCGAGGGCAGTGACGTGTTGGACCCGCTGCTGTCGGGCCCGACCGCCATCGCGTTCGGTGGCGATGGCCCCATCCCGATCGCGAAGGTGGTCCGGGACTGGAGCCGCAAGTGGAAGCCCCTCAAGGTCAAGGGCGCGGTCGCTGACGGTGAGCTCCTCCTCGCGGAGGATGCGAGCACGTTGGCGGACATGCCCGACCTGCCGCAGCTGCGCGCGATGATGCTCGGCGCGGTGATGGGCGTTCCGCGTGGGATCGCAGTCAGCCTGTCTGCCGTGTACGGCGGACTCGCGCGGTGCCTCCAGGCTCGCGTCGACCAGCAGGGGGGCGGCGAGGAGGCGACCGAGGCCTGAGGCAGGCCTCGTGCTGCGCGCGGCGAAGCTCGCCGCGCACGGCGCGTTCACGACCAGGGGCACCCCGCGGGTGGGGGCCTTGAACCAGCTTTATCCGGGCGGCGGCCGAGACGGGCTTGGCACACGACGATCGTCGCCGATCACGTTCCAGGAGTCCGAACCATGTCCGATGAACAGACGATCGTCCTCGAGGACGACCTCCAGGCCATCTTCGAGAAGCTCGATGGCCTCACCATTGCCAAGGCCGCGAAGCTCGTGAAGGCGCTCGAAGAGCGCTGGGGCGTGTCGGCCGCGGCTCCTGCGGCGGTGGCCATGGTCGCCCCCGGTGCGGGTGGCGCTGGCGCCGAGGCGGCGGAAGAGAAGACCGCCTTCGACGTCGTGCTGAAGAGCGCTGGCCAGCAGAAGATCGCCGTGATCAAGGTGGTGCGCAGCATCACCGGCCTGGGCCTCAAGGAGGCCAAGGACCTGGTCGACGGCGCTCCGAAGCCGGTCAAGGAGGGCGCCTCCAAGGAGGACGCCGAGAAGATCAAGAAGGAGCTCGAGGACGCGGGCGCCGAGGTCGAAATCAAGTAGTCTCGGCCTGACGGCCCCTCCGAGGGCCGTCACGCTCCGTTCGGCCTCCAGGATCGGGCCGGCACCTGCCTACCGTGTGATCGGTGGGGGTGCCGGCCTGGCTCCGCCGAGGCGCTCCCGGTCTCTTCAGGTGCCTGAGGGCGCCCAGGTGACCGTGTCGACGGGTCGTCCGGGAGGCTCCCGGGCTGCCCCCTGGCGGTGGACGGTCTGCCCCGACGGGTCAGGCCCACGCGTCCCCGCTACCCTTTCCCTCCCGCGGGCGGCCTGACAGGCGTCCGCGTGCCCCTTCGGCTTCGAAAGCCCCGACCCTTGCAGGCCGGGACGGGCGCCAGACGGAAGCCGTGGCTCGGGCGGGCCTCGATCCTCACGAATACCTCGCGTGGAGGCGCGTCCCCTCGGGGACGTCGCGCCGCGTGTCAGGGACGGGCGTCCGCATTCCGGGTCTGCTTGCCGCGATCGGCTCTTCGAGTCCCGCGCAAGTCGAAGTCTTCACGTCCAGCCGGCGTTGTCGCGCCGCGGGATCGTGTCGACGTCCCGCGGCCTCCTCCCGCGCACGCTGCGGCCTCCGCACCCGCGAAGGGAGCCGCGCATGTCTTCAAACGGGAACGGCAACGGCAAGTCCAATGGCAATGGGAAGGCCGGTGGCAACGGCCGCACCAAGGCGCTGGGCCGCGACGGCCTGGGCGGCAGCGGCCCGGACGCTCCCTGGGTGGGCGAGCCGGTTCGCATCGGTGACCTGCCCGTCGTCACGTTCGGTGGTCGGCGCGGCTTCCCCGTGCCGAGCCTCGTGCAGCTGCAGACGAAGGCCTACGAGCACTTCCTGCAGGAAGACGTGCCCGCCGAGTACCGCGAGGACGTCGGCCTCGAGTCCGTCCTTCGCGAGGTGTTCCCGATCCCGTCCTACGACGGGACGATGGAGCTGCAGTACCTCGGCTACGAGCTGGGTAGCCCGCGCTACACCACCGACGAGTGCCGCGAGCTCAAGGTCACCTACGGCCGCCCGTTCAAGATCCGCGTCCGTCTCCAGAAGGAGAGCCCTGTCGAGGAGGACGTCTACCTCGGCGAGCTCCCGATCATGATCGGCGGCGGCGAGTTCGTGGTGAACGGCACCGAGCGCGTCATCGTCACGCAGCTCCACCGCTCGCCCGGCGTGGACTTCTCGGTCGAGACGCACAGCGGCGAGCGCAAGCTGCACAGCTGCTGGCTCATTCCCGAGCGCGGCTCCTGGATCGAGCTCAACGTCACCAAGAAGGACGAGCTGGCGGTCCGCATCGACCAGTCGGGCAAGTTCCCCGCCACGGCGCTGCTGCGCGCGATGAGCGAGGAGTACAGCACCGACGCCGACATCCTGCGTCTCTTCTACGACGTCAAGCAGGTCGCCACGTCGAACCGCAACTTCAAGAAGCAGGTCATCGGCAAGCACGCGCTGGCGCCGCTCGTCGACAAGGACACGGGCGAGATCATCGTCGACGCGCTCGAGCCCATCGACGAGGACGCCGCCGAGCGTCTCAAGCTGTCGGGCCTCGAGACCGTCGAGGTCCTGTCCGACCTCGATGACCCGCTCATCCTCAACACGCTTCTCGCGGACACCACCGAGTCGCACGAGGAGGCCCTGGTCAAGATCTACGCGCGCCTGCGTCCCGGCAACCCGCCGCAGGTCGAGAAGGCCAAGGAGCTCTTCCGCGAAAAGTTCTACGACGAGGCGCGCTACCGCCTCGGTCGTGTGGGTCGCTTCCGTCTCAACCGCAAGTTCGGGACGGACTTCCCCGAGGACCGGCAGACGCTGCAGAAGGAGGACCTGGTCCAGGCCGTCCGCTACCTGCTCAAGCTGCGCGCCGGCCAGGGCGAGGTGGACGACATCGACCACCTTGGCAACCGCCGCATCCGCACGATCGCGGAGCTGGCTGCCGACGAGCTGCGCAAGGGCTTCCTCAAGCTGCGCCGCACGGCCCAGGAGCGGATGAACATCGAGGACGCCGAGTCGATCACGCCCCGTGGCGTCATCAACTCCAAGACGATCTCCTCGGCCATCGACTACTTCTTCGGGCGCGGCGAGCTGTCGCAGGTCGTGGACCAGACCAACCCGCTGAGCCAGCTCAAGCACGAGCGCGGCTTGAGCGCGCTGGGCCCGGGCGGCCTCAACCGCAAGCGCGCCGGCTTCGAGGTGCGTGACGTCCACATCAGCCACTACGGCCGCATCTGCCCGATCGAGACGCCGGAAGGCACCAACATCGGTCTGATCTCGTCGCTGGCCATCTACAGCGGCGTGGACGACTACGGCTTCCTCATCACGCCCTACTACAAGGTCGAGGATGGGGTCGTCACGGACAAGATCGTCCACCTGCGCGCCGACGAGGAGCTGGACAAGGTCCTCGCGCCCGCCGACACCGAGCTGGGCGACGACAACCACATCGCCCACGCCACCATCCTGGGCCGCATCAACGACGACTTCCTGCTCGTCAAGGCCAAGGACGTCGACTACATGGACGTCAGCCCCAAGCAGCTGGTGGGCGTCTCGGCCTCGCTGATCCCGTTCCTCGAGCACGACGACGCCAACCGCGCGCTGATGGGCTCCAACATGCAGCGCCAGGCGGTGCCGCTCATCAAGACGGACCCGCCGATCGTCGGCACGGGCATGGAGCCCGTCGTGGCCCGCAACTCCTCGATGGTGGTCAAGGCGCACGCCGCCGGCACCGTCGTCGAGGTGGACGCGCGCCACATCGTGGTTCGTGAGAAGGACGGCCCGCGCGCCTACGAGCTGCGCAAGTTCGTCGGCCTCAACGAGCGCACCTGCCAGAACCAGCGTCCCATCGTGGACCTCGGCCAGAAGGTCGAGGCCGGCGAGGTGCTGGCCGACGGCGCGGCCACCTACAAGGGTGAGCTGGCGCTGGGCCGCAACGCGCTCGTCGCGTTCATGCCGTGGGATGGCTACAACTACGAGGACGCCATCCTGGTCTCCGAGGGCCTGGTCCGCGACGACGCGTACACGTCGATCCACATCGACATGTACGAGATCGAGATCCGCGAGACCAAGCTGGGCCGCGAGGAGTTCACCAACGACATCCCCAACGTCTCGGAGCGCGCCCTACGCAACCTGGACGAAGAGGGCATCGTGCGCATCGGCACGCGCGTCGAGCCGGGCGACATCCTCGTGGGCAAGGTCGCGCCGAAGAGCAAGAGCGAGCTCTCGCCCGAAGAGAAGCTGCTCCACGCCATCTTCGGTCGCGCCGGTGAGGACGTGAAGAACGACTCGCTGACCGTGCCCCCGGGCGTGGACGGCATCGTCATCGACACGCGCAAGTTCTCCCGCAAGGTGAACATCTCCGACGAAGAGCGCTCGGAGAACCACCGTCGTATCAAGGAGAGCGAGGATCGCTTCCACCAGGTGTTCCGCACCGAGCTCGAGCAGCTGGCTTCGGCCATGGACGACATGCTGGGCCGCAAGCTGGTCGACCCGAAGACGCGCAAGCCCTTCGCGCCCGCCGAGGCGGCCAACGTGGCCGAGCTCCGCGAGCTGAAGGACCGCATGGTCACGGCCCTTCGTGGCGCGGGCCTCAAGCCCGAGGACGCGTTCCACGCGGTGGCCCGCAACCACCTGCGCGCCATCGAGGACGCCGAAGCCGTCAAGAACAAGGAAGTCAACCGCCTCTCGCGCGGCGACGAGCTGCCCACGGGCGTGCTCGAGGTCGTCAAGGTCTACTTGGCGACGCGTCGCAACCTGAGCGTGGGCGACAAGATGGCCGGCCGTCACGGCAACAAGGGCGTGATCAGCCGCGTGCTGCCCATCGAGGACATGCCGTTCCTCGAGGACGGCACGTCGGTCGACATCTGCCTGAACCCGCTCGGCGTGCCGAGCCGAATGAACGTCGGCCAGATCCTCGAGACGCACCTCGGCTTGGCTAGCAAGCTGCTCGGCCAGCGCATCCACACCTCGGTCTTCGACGGCGCGGGTGAAGAGGACATCGAGCGCATGCTCGAGCAGGCGGGTCTGCCGACCGACGGCAAGGTCACGCTGTACGACGGCCGCACGGGCCGCGCCTTCGACCAGAAGGTCACCGTGGGCTACATGTACATGCTCAAGCTGCACCACTTGGTCGACGAGAAGATCCACGCGCGCGCGACGGGCCCGTACAGCCTGATCACGCAGCAGCCGCTGGGCGGCAAGGCGCGCTTCGGTGGCCAGCGCTTCGGTGAGATGGAGGTGTGGGCGCTCGAGGCCTACGGCGCCGCCAACATCCTCCAGGAGCTGCTCACGGTGAAGTCCGACGACGTGGACGGCCGCATGAAGATCTACGAGTCCATGGTCAAGGGCGAAAACATCCTCGAGGCCGGCACGCCGGTGTCGTTCGAGGTGCTGTGCAACGAGATCCGCGGCCTGGGTCTCAACATCGAGCTGGAGAAGAGCCAGCTCTAGGAGCGCGCGCGGCCTGGCGGCCGCACGCTGCTTCGGGCGCGCGGCCTAGCGGCCGCGCGTGGGTCAGATCGCGACGGGTAGCCACCGGAAAACGAGACGAGCGAGGGCACCATGATCGAGAGCATGTTCAACCGCGTGAACGACTACACCGCGGTGCGGATCAACCTGGCGACGCCGGAGCTGATCCGCTCCTGGTCGTACGGCGAGGTCAAGAAGCCCGAGACGATCAACTACCGCACCTACCGGTCCGAGAAGGACGGCTTGTTCTGCGAACGCATCTTCGGACCCGAGCGGGACTGGGAGTGCGCCTGCGGCAAGTACAAGGGCATCAAGCACAAGGGCATCATCTGCGACCGCTGCGGCGTCAAGGTGACCCACAGCCGCGTGCGCCGCAAGCGCATGGGCCACATCAGCTTGGCCGCCCCCGTCGTGCACATCTGGTTCTTCAAGGCCATGCCCTCGCGCCTCGGCACGATCTTGGACATGAAGACGTCCAGCCTCGAGCGGGTCGTCTACTTCCAGGACTACGTGGTGGTCGACAAGGGCGACACGCCGCTCAAGGACCGTCAGCTGCTCACCGAGGAGCAGTACCGCGAGGCCCGCGACAAGTACGGCGACAGCTTCCGCGCCGGCATGGGCGCCGAGGCCATCAAGGACATGCTCCGGGACATCGACCTGGAGAAGCTCAGCGAGGAGCTCCGCGCCGAGCTCGAGACCACGCGCAGCAAGCAGCGCACGAAGGACCTCCTCAAGCGCTTGCGCACCATCGAGGCCTTGCGTGACTCGGGCAACCGCCCCGAGCACATGGTGCTGGACGTGATCCCCGTGATCCCGCCGGACCTGCGCCCGCTCGTGCTGCTCGACAGCGGCAACTTCGCCACGTCCGACCTCAACGACCTCTACCGTCGTCTCATCAACCGCAACAACCGGTTGAAGAAGCTGCTCGACCTCAACGCGCCGGAAGTCATCATCCGCAACGAGAAGCGGATGCTGCAGCAGTCGGTGGACGCGCTGTTCGACAACGCCCGCTGCCGTCGCTCGGTGCTGGGCAGCAGCAACCGTCCGCTCAAGTCGCTTACCGACATGATCAAGGGCAAGCAGGGCCGGTTCCGCGAGAACCTGCTCGGCAAGCGCGTCGACTACAGCGCGCGCTCCGTGATCGTGGTGGGCCCGGACCTCAAGCTGCACCAGTGCGGCATGCCCAAGAAGATCGCGCTGGAGCTCTACCAGCCGTTCATCATCCGCCGCCTGAAGGAGCTCGGCTACGCCGACACGATCAAGTCGGCGAAGAAGATGCTCGAGCGCAAGGACGAGGAAGTCTGGGACATCCTCGAAGAGGTCACGCGTGAGCACCCCGTGCTGCTCAACCGCGCACCCACGCTGCACCGCATGGGTATCCAGGCCTTCGAGCCCGTCCTCATCGACGGTCACGCCCTGCGCCTGCACCCCTTGGTCTGTGGTGGCTTCAACGCCGACTTCGACGGCGACCAGATGGCCGTCCACCTCCCGCTGAGTTACGAGGCCCAGCTCGAGGCGATCACGTTGGTCCTCTCGACCAACAACATCTTCTCGCCCCAGAACGGCAAGCCGATCATCGCGCCGTCGCAGGACATGGTCCTCGGCATCTACTACCTGACCGTGGGCTTCCCGACGAGCGCCACGACGGTGCCGGTGTGTGCGCACGCCAACGAGGTGTTCCTCGGCTACAGCGAGGGCCGCATCGGGATCCACGACAAGATCAAGCTGCGCCTGGAAGAGGGCGCGCTCGTGGCGTCGGCCCCGGGCCAGTGGGAAGCCGCACGCATCGTCGAGACCACGGTCGGACGCGTGCTGTTCAACGACATCCTTCCCTACGGCATGCCCTTCTACAACTACGCGCTGAACAAGGGCAAGATCGGCGGTCTCATCGACGACTGCCACCGCCTGCTCGGCAAGGCGACCACGCTTCGCCTGCTCGACGACATCAAGGACCTCGGCTTCAAGTCGGCTACGCGTGCCGGTCTGTCCTTCGCCAAGGACGACATGCGCGTGCCGGACGAGAAGGCCGAGATCCTGCGTGAAGCCGAGAAGGAGGTGTCCGACATCGAGCGGCACCTCAAGCGCGGTGAGATCACGCGCGGCGAGCGCTACAGCAAGATCATCGACACGTGGACCCGCGCCCGCGAGGACCTGGGCCGCGTCATGATGGACGCGCTACGTTCCGACGAGCGTGACGGTCGCCCGTACCTCAACCCGATCTACGCGATGGCCGACTCCGGCGCCCGCGGCTCGGTGGAGCAGATCCGCCAGCTGGCCGGTATGCGCGGTCTGATGGCCAAGCCGAGCGGCAAGATCATCGAGGTGCCCATCAAGTCGAACTTCCGCGAGGGCCTCCACGTCCTCGAGTACTTCAGCTCGACGCACGGCGCCCGCAAGGGTCTGGCCGACACGGCGCTGAAGACGGCGGACAGCGGTTACCTCACGCGCAAGCTGAGCGACGTCGCCCAGAACGTCGTCATCAGCCGCGAGGACTGCGGCACGCTCAACGGCATCAGCAAGGGCGCCGTCTACAAGGGCGACAAGCTCGAGGTGAGCCTGGCGCAGGCCATTCGCGGCCGCACGGCCCGCGACACGATCATCGACGTCGTCACCGACGAGGTGGTCGTCCGCGAGGGCGAGGTCATTACCGAGTCCATCGCCGATCGCATCGAGCAGATGGGCTACGAGAAGGTGCGCGTGCGCTCGTCGCTGACCTGCGAGGCCAGCGAGGGCATCTGCCAGCTGTGCTACGGCATGGACCTCAGCCGCGGTCGCCTGGTCGAGCTCGGCTTGGCCGTCGGCATCATCGCGGCGCAGTCCATCGGTGAGCCCGGCACGCAGCTGACCATGCGTACGTTCCACATCGGTGGAACGGCCACGAAGGGCGTCGAGGAGAGCGACATCAAGGCCGCCAAGAGCGGTCGCGTCGCCTTCCACAACCTCAAGGTGGTGTCCCGCGACGACCTCGGTGGCAAGGCCATCGGCGTCGCCATCAACCGCAGCGGTGAGCTCATCCTGCTCGACGACCGCGAGCGCGAGCTCGACCGCTACGCCGTGCCGCTCGGCGCCGCGTTGCGCATCAAGGAGGGCCAGAAGGTCAAGGAGAAGGAAGTCCTGTTCTCGTGGGACCCCTTCAACGTGCCGATCCTGGCCGAGGTGGACGGCGTGGTGCGCTTCGACGACATCGTCGACGGCAAGACCATGCGCGAGGAGGTCGACCAGGCCTCCGGCGTGCGCCACCGCGTGATCATGGAGCACAAGGGTGACCTGCACCCGCAGATCATCATCGAGGACAAGAGCGGTACGCCCATCGCCCTCTACCCCGTGCCCGAGCGCGCCCACCTCGAGGTCGAGCCCGGCGGTGTGGTCACGGCCGGCCAGCTGCTGGCCAAGACGCCGCGAGAGATCGGCGGTACGCAGGACATCGTGGGTGGTCTGCCCCGCGTGACCGAGGTGTACGAGGCTCGTCGTCCGAAGGAGCCGGCCACGCTGGCGGAGATCGACGGCATCATCGAGCTGGGCGACAAGCGTCGCGGCAAGCGCACCATCCTCATCAAGAGCGAAGGTGGGCAGGTCGTGGAGCACCTCGTCCCGCACGGCAAGCACCTGCGCGTGCACAGCGGCGACCGCATCCGTGCTGGTCAGGCGCTGGTCGACGGCCCGCTCGTCCCGCACGAGATCGTGCGCATCTCGGGCGTCGAGGCCCTGCAGGACTACCTGCTGGCCGAGGTCCAGAACGTGTACCGGGCGCAGAACGTCACGATCGACGACAAGCACCACGAGATCATCATCTCGCAGATGCTCCGCAAGGTGCGCATCGAGGACCCGGGTGACACCGACCTCCTGCCCGGCGCGGTGGTGGACAAGTTCCGCTTCCGTCGCAAGAACCAGCGCGTCATCGAGGCGGGCGGCAAGCCGGCCCGCGCCGAGCCGCTGCTCCTGGGCATCACGAAGGCCTCGCTCCAGAGCGAGTCCTTCATCAGCGCGGCCTCCTTCCAGGAGACGACGAAGGTCCTCACGCAGGCGGCCCTGGCCGGACGCGTCGACCACCTCGTGGGCCTCAAGGAGAACGTCATCCTCGGCCACCTGATCCCGGCGGGCACGGGCTTCCGGACCTACGTCCGGACCCGCGTGCAGAAGAACATCCCGCTCGAGGAGAGCGTGGCCGGCTTCGCCGAGCTGCCCGAGGATCTCGAGGCCCTGAAGGAGCTGAAGGAGCTCCTGGGCGGCCTCGACGACGACCTTCCGGCCGCCTCCGGAGGCGACGAGGAAGTCTCGGCTTCCTGACCCGAACCCCACGGGGCCCCGCCGTGCAGCCGCGCGGTGGGGGCCCGCGGTCCGGCTGCCGGGGGTGTGCGCCTCCCCGACACCCGGGAATCACGTGCAGGGGTAGGCGCGCCCCGCTACCTTTCTGGGCTTCCCGGAGGATTCCGGGTCGAACCGTTGCCGCCGCCGTGGCCTCCGTGGATCGCACGGGCCCCAGCGGCGGTCCTGCCTTGGGAAACCGCATGCCGACGATCAACCAGCTGGTCCGCAAGGGCCGCACGAAGGTCAAGCGCAAGAGCAAGAGCCCCGTGCTTCTGGCCTGTCCCCAGAAGCGTGGCGTCTGTCTCTCCGTGAAGACCCAGACCCCCAAGAAGCCGAACTCGGCGTTGCGCAAGATCGCGCGCGTGCGGCTCTCGACGGGCAAGGAGATCACGGCGTACATCCCCGGCGAGGGGCACAACCTGCAGGAGCACAGCATCGTGCTCGTGCGCGGCGGTCGTGTGCGCGACCTGCCCGGCGTCCGCTACCACATCATTCGCGGCACGTTGGATGCCTCGGGTGTGGACGGGCGCAAGCAGCAGCGCTCCAAGTACGGCCAGAAGAAGAACGCGAAGTAGGCGACGGGGGTTTCCATGGCGGGCAAGTACTTCACAAGCTTCGAGCCCCTGCTCAAGCCGGACCCGATCTACGGCGACCTCAACGTCGCCAAGTTCATCTCGTGCCTCATGCGCGACGGCAAGCGCTCGACGGCCGAGAAGGTCTTCTACGACGCCCTCGAGGTCGTGGGTCAGCGCGTGCGCGACCGCGACTCGATCGAGGTCTGGCGCCAAGCCATCGAGAACGTCAAGCCGATGGTCGAGGTGCGCAGCAAGCGCGTCGGTGGTGCCAACTACCAGGTTCCCGTCGAGGTCGGTCCGCGTCGCGGTCGCGCCCTCGCGTTCCGTTGGGTGCTCGAGGCCGCTCGCGGCCGTCGGGGCCGCCCCATGCGCATGGCGCTCGCCGATGAGCTGGTGGCCGCCTACAACCGCGAGGGTGGCGCCATGATGAAGCGCGAGAACGCCCACAAGCAGGCCGAGGCGAACAAGGCGTTCGCCCACTTCGCGTTCTAGTCCCTGACGTTTCCAGCCCGCGACGCCGTCCGCACCCTTCGAAGGATCCCCTGACGTATGGCCAAGAAGAGCAAGCTCGAGAAGAACGAACGCCGCCGGATCCTCGTGGCCCGCTACGCGCCGATCCGTCGGGAGCTGAAGGCCGTGATCCAGAGCACCTCGAGCAGCGAGGAGCAGAAGGACGCCGCCTACGCCAAGCTGCGCGCCCTGCCGCGTGACAGCAACCCCAACCGCATCCGCCTGCGCTGCCAGTTCACGGGACGTCCGCGCGGCAACTACCGCAAGTTCGGCCTCAGCCGCGTGATGCTGCGCGAGATGGCCCTTCGCGGTGAGATCCCGGGCCTGAAGAAGGCGAGCTGGTAGTCATGGCTGGAGGCTCCGGGTCGGGCGCGCTCGATTCCGTGAGTCCTCCGATCCAAGCCTTCGTCCAGACGATGGAGGCCGTCCTCGGCGATGTGGCCGAGGGCAGGGCCGGCGAGGCCGACATCGGGCCCGCCGCGATGAACGCCCTGGCCGAGGTCCTGGCGGCCCCGGACCTCCTCACGACCGCCCAGTGCCAAGGGGCTGCCGATTGCTACCGGCGGCACCTGCTCTACGCCGACCCGCAGGGGCGCTTCACCGCCCTGTGCTTGGTGTGGCGGCCCGGGCAGGCCAGCGTCGTGCACGGCCACACCGCGTGGTGCACCGTCGGCGTCGTGTCGGGCGTCGCCCACGAGGAACGCTTCGACGTGGTCGAGGACGAGGACGAGGGCGGCGTGCGCGCCGTTCACCTCGTGGGACGGGATGCCGACCATCGACCGGGCGCCGTGCTCATGACGCGTCCCGGTCCGGACGGCGTCCACCGCATCTCCAACCGGGGTCCGGACGACCTCGTCTCGATCCACGTCTACGGACGCGATCTCACCGTGGACCCCACGCTCATCAACGTGGTCTACGACGAGTGAGTGGGTCGGCGCTTCCGCGCATCGTCGCGCACGTGCCCGCGACAGGTGTGCTGGCCGCAATGCAGGCGGCCTACGCGCGTGGCTTCACCGCCGGTGATCCCTCCTGGGTGAACTTCGGCCAGGGGCAGCCCGAGCTCGACCCGCTGCCCGGTGGCGCCCCGCGCCCCGTCAGCGTCCCGCTGGACAAGGCCGTGGAGGGGTACGGCCCCGTCCCCGGTCTTCCCGCCATGCGTGAGGCCGTGGCCGCGCTCGTCAACCATCGCTTCCGAGCGGGCAGGGCGCCCTACCGCGCGGCCCATGTGGCCATCGCCGGTGGGGGACGTGCCGCGATCTCGCGCCTCTTCGCCGCGCTCGGTCCCGGGCGCGTCGGCCACGCTTCGCCCGACTACCCCGCCATCGCCGAGGGGCTTGCGCGTCACGCAGCGCACCTCGTGCCGGTCCACGTTGCGGGAACGCCGGAGGAGGGCTTCCTGCCTCGCGTGGAGGTGCTGGAGCGGGCGTTTGCGGACGGCCTCGACGCCTTCGTCGCGAGCCACCCCAACAACCCGACGGCCGCGCGATGGTCGCACGAGGAGCTCGAGCGCATCGTGGCCGCGGCGCGGCGTCACGGCACGCTGCTCGTGCTCGACGAGTTCTACGGCACGTACGTCTACGACGAGCCCGACGAGGATCGCTCGATCTCCGGCCTCGAGTACGTGGTGGACCCGGATCGCGATCCCGTCGTCATCGTCGACGGTCTCACGAAGGCGCTGCGGCACCCGGGGTGGCGGCTTGCGTGGATGGTCGGCCCGCCGGACGTCGTCGAGGTCGTGTCGCGCATCGGTGGGGCCCTGGACGGTGGCGCCAATGCGCCGCTGCAGCGTGCGTCGCTCGACGCGCTGGCACCAGCCGCCGCGGAGGCGGAGGCCCGCGCCGTACGTGCGGTGTTCCGCGCCAAGCGCGACCGCCTGGTCAGCGGGCTCGAAGCCCTGGGCGTGCGCGTGGCCCCAGCGCGCGGCACGTTTTACGCGTTCTGCGACCTCTCGGGCTTGCCCGCTCCGCTTCGCGACGCCGACGCGTTCTTCGAAGCCGCGCTCGACGAGCGCGTGATCACGGTGCCGGGTCGGCTCTTCGACATGGACCCGGGCCACCAGCAGAGCGGCCCCTCGCCGCTCGCTTCGTGGCTGCGCTTCTCCTACGGCCCGCCCATGGCCGTGGTCGAGGAGGGCCTCTCCCGCCTCGCCCGCGTCGTCGCCGCAGCGGCGGCGGCGGGTGCCTGATCCGGGCGAGCCGCCGGTGCCTGGCTCCTTGCGGGGGAGCGGCCGCGCCGCGACGCGCGCGAGGTGCCAGGCTCCGCCGGCGGGCGACCGACGGCAGGGAGACTTCGCCCGTGCGCTCGTGAAGGGGCGTGTCGGTCGGCGAACGACGCACGTCCGAGCCAGGCACGCGTTCCGCGCCGCGAGCGGCGCCAACGCGAGCCTGGCACCTCCGCGCGCGTAGGCATGTAAGCGCCCAACCCCGGTAGCATCCTCGGCATCTCCAGGAGGCCCGGATGGAACCGCCAGCCGCGCTCGAGCGCGTTCGCAACTTCGGTATCTGCGCCCATATCGACGCGGGCAAGACGACCGTCAGCGAGCGGATCCTCTACTACACCGGCAAGGAGCACGCCATCGGGGAGGTCCACGAGGGCGCTGCCAAGATGGACTACCTGGAAGAGGAGCAGCAGCGGGGGATCACGATCACCGCCGCGGCAACCACGATCACGTGGACCGACCACGTGCTCAACCTCATCGACACGCCGGGGCACGTCGACTTCACGGCCGAGGTCGAGCGCTCGCTACGCGTCCTGGACGGCGCCGTCGTCGTGTTCGACGCCGTGCACGGCGTGGAAGCCCAGTCCGAGACGGTCTGGCACCAGGCCGAGCACTACCGCGTACCGCGGCTCTGCTTCGTGAACAAGATGGACCGCGCGGGCGCCGACTTCGACGCTTCCGTGGCGTCCATTCGCGAACGCCTCGGTGCCACCGTCGTGCCGTTGACGGTGCCCGTGGGGCGGGGCAACGAGTTCCAGGGCGTCGTCGACTTGATCCGGCGCGAGCTCGTGACCTTCGAGGGCGAGCAGGGCACCGTGGTCGATCGCCAGCCCGTCCCCGCCGAGCTGCAGGACGAAATGGAGCTGCGCCGTGCCGAGCTGGTCGAGGGCATGGCCGACGTCTCCGACGCCGTCGCCGAGTGCTTCCTCGAAGGCGGCGACGTGGGGGAGGACGTCCTCGTTCCGGCCCTGCGCAAGGCGGTGCTGGGCGCCAAGCTGTTCCCCGTGCTGGCCGGTGCTGCCCTGCGCAATGCGGGCGTGCAGCCGCTCCTGGACGCGATCTGCGCGTACCTGCCCAGCCCCCTGGACGTGGGCGCCATCTCCGGACATCGGCCCGAGTCACCCGACGTGGTCGAGAAGCGCGAGCCGGACCCGGACGGCCCGCTCTGCGCCCTGGCCTTCAAGATCATCACGGATGCGCACGGCGACCTGACGTTCGTGCGCATCTACTCGGGCACCTTGAAGGCGGGCAAGGGCGTCTACAACCCGCGCCTCAAGCGCCACGAGCGACCGGGTCGCGTCCTGCGCATGCACGCGGACGAGAAGGAGGCGCTGCAGGAGGCTTCGGCCGGCGAGATCGTGGCGCTCATCGGTCTGAAGGAGACCGCCACGGGCGACACGCTCTGTGACAAGGACCACCCGATCGCGCTCGAGTCGATCCACTTCCCCGAGCCGGTCATCAGCATGGCGATCGAGCCGAAGAGCACCGCCGACAAGGACAAGATGGAGGAGGCCCTGAGCCGCCTGGCCCGGGAGGACCCCACCTTCCGGGTGCGCCAGGATCCCGAGACCGGCCAGACCATCATCGCGGGCATGGGCGAGCTGCACCTCGAGGTGCTGAAGAACCGGCTCGTCCGCGACTTCCGGGTCGAGGCCAACGTCGGCGCCCCGCGCGTCTCCTACCGCCAGACGGTCCGGGGCCCCGGCAAGGCTCGCCACCGCTTCGAGCGGGTCATCGCCGGTACGCCCCAGTGGGCCGAGGTCGAGGTCGCCGTGGCCCCGGGCGAGGCCGGCTCCGGGGTCCAGATCCGCTCCGACCTGCCCGCCGGGGCGCTGTCGTCCCTCCTGACGGCCGCCGCCATCGAGGGCATCCGCTTCGCCGCCGAGGGCGGCCTGGACCTGGGGTTCCCGGTGGTGGACGCGGACATCCGGGTCACGGGCGCCAAGGCCGACGAGGTCCAGAGCACGGAGATCGCCTTCCAGGCCGCGGGGGGCGAGGCCTTCCGCGAGGCCGCCCACGCCGGGGGCCTGGTGATCCTCGAGCCGGTCATGGCCATCGAGGTCACCACCCCGCCCGACTTCGTGGGCCCGGTTTCTTCGGACCTGGTCCGCCGACGGGCGCTCCTGACCGGCGACGACGTCCGCGGCGAGATGCGGGTCCTGAGGGGCGAGGTGGCCCTGAGCCAGATGTTCGGCTACAGCACGGCCGTCCGCAGCCTGAGCCAAGGCCGGGCCAGCTACAGCATGGAGCCCGCGGGCTATGTCGAGGTGTCGGCCGAGGACCGGAGAAGGCTGACGCTCGAGGACTGAAGCGCGGGGCAGGGAGGGGGCTGGGGGGCGGCCCGTTCGACTGCGTCGGGAGCCTGCGGCTCCCGACTCCGCTCAGGGCCTTCGCGGCATCGGGCCTGCGGCCCGATGGCGCTCCGGGCCCGCGAGGAGGCGGAGAATCCGCGGGTGGGGGCACAAAGGGGTCGCAATCCCCTCGTCGCCCGGGGGCGTTCGGCGTACCTTCGCCCGCTTCCTCGCCGCGATCCCGTCGCGTGCCCCGGTACGACCTGTCGCCTCGGTCAGAGGTGGCTCGGTTGGGGGCAGACCTTCGGGATGCCGGACGGGCTGGTCTTCGCGGACCCGCTCATGCCGGCGGTCGGCGTGCGTTCTTCCGGGAGCGTACGCAGGCCGGGGCGGGGAATGACCGTGTGTCGTGGGTTCGTCGTCGTGTGCGACGTACCGCCGACGCGCGAACCCGACGTGGAGGAGCAGTCGCTTGCCGTCCGTGCGCCGAGGCGCACGCGAAGGCTGACGAGGGCTCTTCACGACGACCGGACGACGGACCACGCCGATGAGCACCCCCAGCAAGATCAAGATCCGCATGGAGTCCTACGACCACGAGGCGCTCGACAAGAGCGCTCTCGAGCTCGTGGACACTGCCAAGCGCACGGGCGCGCGCGTGCAGGGTCCCGTGCCGCTTCCGACGCGCGTGGAGCGCTACACGGTGTTGCGTTCGCCGCACATCGACAAGAAGTCCCGTGAGCAGTTCGAGATCCGCACGCACAAGCGGATCCTCTTCATCTCGGACTACAGCCCGAAGACGGTGGACAGCATCAGCAAGCTCAACCTGCCGGCCGGTGTGGACATCCGCATCAAGGTGTGACCCGTCCTGCGGGACGCCGCACGCCGCTTGATGCGGCAGAGGAGCGACACGCGTCATGTCGTCGATCAAGACCTTCACGAACGGGGCCGTCCGGGAGACTGCGGTGGACACCGCCGTCTTCGGCGAGCGTCTCCGTCCGGCCGTGCTGCGCGAAGCCGTGCAGATGTACGAAGCCAACCGTCGTCAGGGCACCGTCAACACCCTGACCCGCCGCTTCGTCAACGGCACCAGCAAGAAGTTCCTGCGCCAGAAGGGCTCGGGCGGCGCGCGTCACGGCGACCGCAAGGCTCCCTCGTTCCGCGGTGGCGGCGTGGCCCATGGCCCGCACCCCCGGGATTACAGCTGGTCGATGCCGCGCAAGGCCAAGCGCCGCGCTCTCCAGGTGGCCCTGGCCGGCAAGATGGCCGCGGGCAGCGTGATGGGCTGGAGCGGTGCCTCGTTCTCCGCGCCCAGCACCAAGGGCGCCTACCAGGCCCTGAAGGCGCTCGGCGCCGAGGGCAGCGCCCTTGTGGTCGCCCCGGGCGTCGTCGACAAGAACCTGCTGCTCTCCGTGCGCAACCTGCCGCGCGTTCGCGCGCTGCCCGCCGCCGAGATCAGCGCCTACGACGTGGCCTACCACCGCTCCCTCGTGCTGCTGGACGGCGCGCTCGACGCGCTCTGCACGCGCCTGGGTCTCGGTGGTGCCGAGGGAGGTGACGCGTGAGCGACGCGACCGCCAAGAAGGCCAAGAAGGACGCGGGGGCTGCTGACGCTGCCCCGGTCGTCTCCGGCCGCATGCCCCAGGACGTCGTCCTGCGTCCCGTCGTGACGGAGAAGACCCTCCGTCTCGCCGAGAAGCAGAACGCCTACACGTTCCGCGTGGCCGAGAACGCCAACAAGGTGCAGATCCGAGATGCGATCCAGCGCCTGTTCGACGTCTCCGTGACCGATGTCCGCACGTCCCGCCAGCTGGGCAAGTTCCGGCGCATGGGGCGCAGCTTCGGCCGGACCAGCCCCTGGAAGCGAGCCGTCGTCAAGGTCAAGGCCGGCGACAGCATCGAGTTCTATTGATCGCGCACGTCGCCATGGAGCCACGTGCTCCTGGCGGCGGCGAGGAGCACGTCATGCCCATTCGCAAGGTCAAGCCCATCACGAACGGCCAGCGCGGCCTTTCGTACGTGGACACCAGCGACATCACGCGCAAGGCGCCCGAGAAGCGCCTGGTGGCGGGGTTGCGCAAGTCCGGCGGCCGCAACAACGTCGGTCGCATGACGGTGCGCCGTCGCGGTGGGGGCCACAAGCGCCTGTACCGCTTCGTCGACTTCCGCCGCTCCGACAAGGACGGCGTCCCCGCTCGCGTCGCGGCGCTCGAGTACGACCCCAACCGCAACGCCCGCCTGCACCTGCTCCACTACGCCGACGGCGAGAAGCGCTACGTACTCGCGGTCCACGGGGTCGAGGTCGGTGCCACGGTCCACAACGGCCCGGGTGCCGAGCCGAAGCCCGGCAACAACATGCCGCTGCGCAACATCCCCGTCGGCCTCATGGTCAGCTCCATCGAGCTGATCCCCGGCCGCGGCGCCCAGCTGTGCCGCAGCGCCGGCACGCAGGCCGTCCTCAGCGCCCGCGAGGGCTCGTACGCCCTCCTCACGCTGCCCAGCGGTGAGATGCGCCGCGTGCACAGCAGCTGCCGCGCCACCGTGGGCCAGGTCGGCAACATCGACTTCAGCCTGATGAAGATCGGCAAGGCCGGCCGCAATCGCCATCTGGGCAAGCGCCCGAAGGTGCGCGGCTCGGCCATGAACCCGGTGTCCCACCCGATGGGTGGCGGCGAGGGCCGTCGCTCCGGTGGTCGTCACCCGCGCTCGCCGTGGGGCCAGCTCGCCAAGGGTGGCAACACGCGCAAGCCGCGCAAGCAGAGCAACCGCATGATCGTGCGCGGCCGCAAGCGCGGCAAGCAGGTCGGGAAGTAAGGGAGGACGCGCGCGATGAGCCGCAGCCTGAAGAAGGGCCCGTACGTCGACGAGCGTCTCCTCGAGCGCGTCCTGCGTCTCGAGGACGCCGGCCGCAAGGAGTCCCTCAAGACGTGGGCGCGACGCTCGGACATCGTTCCCGAGTTCGTCGGTCACACGTTCATGGTCCACAACGGCAAGACCTTCGTGAAGGTCTACGTCACCGAGGACATGGTCGGGCACAAGCTGGGCGAGTTCGCGCCCACGCGCCTGTTCCGTGGTCACTCGGGCGTGAAGAGCAAGTAGGGAGGCAGAGGTGCACCCCGCAGACCAGTACAGCAAGGCCTATCGGGCCTCGCACCGCGACGCGCGGATCAGCCCCTACAAGGCACGAGCCGTCATCGACTTGGTGCGCGGCAAGCCCGTCGCTGCGGCGCTCGACGCCCTGGCGTTCGAGCCCCGCCGGGCGGCGCCCATGATCACCAAGGTGATTCGCAGCGCCATGGCCAACGCTTCCAACGACCTCGACGTGGACCTCAACGCCCTCGTCGTGGTGGACGCCCGCATCGACGGCGCTGGCCTGCTCAACGGCCGCCGCCGCTGGCGTCCGCGCGCCATGGGTCGGGCCTACCCGATCCTCAAGCGCACCAGCCACATCTCCATCACCCTGGCCGATCCGGCCACCCGGCTCGCCTAGGAGGAAACGTGGGACAAAAGACGCACCCCATCGGCTTCCGTACCGGCGTGTACCTGGACTACCGGTCCCGCTGGTACGCCCCGAAGAAGGATTTCGCGCGCCTCCTCAAGGAGGACCGCCAGATCCGTGACTTCATCAAGCGCCGCTTCTACGGCGCCGGCATCCCCCGTGTGGAGATCGAGCGCAAGGCGGACGCCCTGCGCGTGATCGTCCACACGGCCAAGCCCGGCGTGTTGATCGGCCGCAAGGGCGCCCAGGCCGAAGAGCTCAAGAAGGAGATCGAGGGTCTCACGGGCCGCCGCGTCGGCCTGGACATCATCGAGGTCTCCCGCCCCGAGCTGGACGCCACCTTGGTGGCCCAGAACGTGGCCGACCAGCTCATGAAGCGCGCGGCCTACCGCCGCACGCTCAAGCGCGCCATCCAGAACACGATGGAGCGCGGCGCGCTCGGCGTGAAGCTGATCATCGCCGGCCGCCTGGGCGGCGCCGAGATCGCCCGCGTCGAGAAGCAGTCCAGCGGCTCGATCCCGCTGAGCACGCTCAAGGCTGACATCGACTACGGCACGGCCGAGGCCCGTACTCCCTACGGCGTCATCGGCGTGAAGTGCTGGATCTACAAGGGCACGTTGGCCAAGGCCGACCCGACCCGTCGCAACGAGGTGATGTGACATGTTGATGCCCAAGCGCGTCAAGTGGCGCAAGATGCAGCGCGGCAAGATTGCCGGCGCGGCGTCGCGCGGAGCCACGGTCGCCTTCGGCGACTACGGCCTGCAGTGTCTGCAGGCTGGCTGGATCCCGGCCAACGTCATCGAGGCCGGCCGCGTCGCGGCCGTCCGCGCGGCGTCCGATGGCCGCGTCTACATCCGCATCTTCCCGCAGAAGTCCGTGACCTCGACCCCCGAGGAGACGCGGATGGGCACGGGCAAGGGCGAGCCGGACTACTGGGCCGCCGTCGTGCGTCCCGGAACCATGTTGTTCGAGATCGGCGGCGGCGTGTCCGAGGCCGTTGCCAAGCGTGCGCTGAACAAGGTGGCCCACAAGCTGCCCGTCCGCTGCCGCTTCGTGAGCCGTAGGAGCCAGTCGTGAGGTCGCGTGACATCCGTCGCCGCGAGGCCGGCGATCTCCAGCGCGAGATCGTCCGCCTGCGCGAAGAGATCTTCCAGAACCGCTTCCGCGGTCAGAGCGAGGAGAAGGTCGATCGCGGCCTCGTGCGTCGCAACCGTCGCACGATCGCCCGCATCCGGACCATCCTCCGTGAGCAGGAGCTCGGCGTGAACACCGATCTCGTCACCCAGGTTCGCACCGCAGCCGGCACCTCCGAGTCCGGCAGCAAGAAGGGTGGGTCGCGATGAGTCAGCCCAGCACCGAAGGCCGCGGCGCGCGCCGCGTCATCCAGGGCGTGGTCGTCAGCGACCGCATGGACAAGACGATCACCGTGCGTGAGGACCGCCTGGTCCAGCACCCGCTCTACGGCAAGTTCGTGCGTCGGAAGACCACCTACAAGGCCCACGACGAGCAGAACACGGCCCGCGTGGGTGACCACGTCGAGATCGCCATGTCGCGTCCGCTCAGCAAGACGAAGTGCTGGCGTCTCGTGCGCGTGCTGCGCACGGCCCGCCTGACGGCTTCGCCGGACGCCGGAACGGAGTCCGCATGATCCAGCTTCGTACCTGGCTCGACGTGGCGGACAACAGCGGCGCCAAGCGCTGCCACGCCATCAAGGTCCTGGGCCGCGGCAACAAGTCGACGGCCGAGATCGGGGACATCGTGGTCGCCTCCGTCAAGAAGGCGATCCCGAGCAGCCCGGTCAAGCCCGGCAGCGTGGTGCGCGGCGTCGTCGTCCGCACGCGCAATGCCCACCGTCGCTCGGACGGCACGTACGTCCGCTTCGACAGCAACGCCATCGTGCTCATCAACGACGACAAGAGCCCCAAGGGCACGCGCGTCTTCGGCGCCGTCGCCCGCGAGCTCCGCAAGAAGGGCTTCACGAAGATCGTGAACCTCGCCTCGGAGGTGGTCTGATGCCCCAGCGCATTCGCAAGGGCGACCTGGTGGTCGTGACGTCGGGCGAGGATCGCGGCAAGCGCGGTCGCGTCCTGCGCATGATCCCCGAGAAGCAGCGCGTCGTGGTCGAGGGCGTCAACTTCGTCTTCAAGCACCTGCGCAAGTCGCCGAAGCACCCCAACGGTGGCCGCATCCGCAAGGAAGCGCCGGTGCACCTGAGCAACGTGATGCCCGTCGACCCCGAGACCCAGGGCGGCACGCGCGTCGCCGTCCGCGTCGTGGACGGCCGTCGCACCCGTGTCGGCCGCCGGTCGGGCGCCGCCCTCGGCGGCGCGGGCAAGAAGGAGTAGCGGCCATGGCCCGCCTTCGCGATCAGTACAAGAACGAGATCCGGCCGCGCCTGATGGAGCGTCTGGGCATCGACAACGTCCACCAGTGCCCGGAGCTGCGCAAGATCACCCTCTCGTGCGGTGTCGGCGCGGCCAAGGACGACAAGAAGCTCCTCGAGAACGCCACGGGCATCCTCGAGAAGGTGACCGGCCAGAAGGCCGTCATCACCAAGGCTCGCGTGTCGATCGCGCAGTTCCGCTTGCGCCAGGGCATGTCCGTCGGCGCACGTGTCACGCTGCGCGGCGACCGCATGTACGAGTTCCTGGACCGACTGATCAACGTGGTCACGCCTCGTCTGCGCGACTTCCGTGGTCTCAAGTCCAAGCTCGATGGCCGGGGCAACTACTCGATGGGTATCGCCGAGCAGTCGGTGTTCCCGGAGATCGAGGGCGCGCTGCTGGAGAAGCAGCAGGGCATGAACATCACGCTCACCGTCTCGGGTGGCCGTGATGACTGGAGCCGCGCGCTTCTCGAAGAGATGAACTTCCCCTTCCGTACCGAGAAGGAGGGCCGTTAGTCATGGCGATGAACGACACCGTGGCCGACATGCTCACGCGCATCCGCAATGGGCTCGTGGTCAACCGCAGCAGCGTGGACGTGATCGCGTCCAAGCTGAACCGGTCGGTGGCCAACGTGCTCGAGCGCGAGGGTTTCCTCGTGGGCGTCACCGAGGTGCTGGACAGCCGGGGTCACAAGGCCCTGCGCCTGGCGCTGAAGTACGACCGTGATGGCGCCTCCGTGATCACCAAGATCGGGCGTGTCTCGCGCCCCGGTCGCCGGGTGTACCGCGGGGTGCAGGACATCCCCCGGGTCCTGAACGGCCTGGGCATCAGCGTGGTGAGCACGTCCCGTGGCGTGCTGTCGGATCGCGAGGCTCGCGGCGCCGGAGTCGGCGGCGAGATCCTCTGCGAGATCTGGTAGCGGACGGAACGAGGAGAACCAGGTCATGTCCCGCGTCGGCAGCATTCCGATCTCGATTCCCTCGGGCGTGGACGTCAAGGTCGACGGTCGCACGGTGGCCGTGAAGGGCCCCAAGGGCGAGCTGACCCGCGAGCTTTCCGGTGGCATCACCGCGAAGGTCGACGGCGGCCAGCTTTCCTTCTCGCGTCCGGACGACGAGGCCCGCTCCAAGTCGCTCCACGGCCTCTACCGGGCGCTCGCCCAAGGCATGGTCACCGGTGTCAGCACCGGCTTCTCGACCCGCCTCGAGGTGGTGGGCGTCTCGTACCAGGCGTCCGTCGACCCCAAGCGCTTGAAGCTGCAGGTCGGCTTCAGTCACCCGGTCTACGTGTCCATTCCCGCCGGCCTCAAGGTCGAGTGCCCGAGTGCCACGCAGATCATGGTCAGCGGCTGCGACAAGCAGATGGTCGGCGAATTCGCCGCCCGCGTGCGTCGCGTGCGCCCGCCCGAGCCCTACAAGGGCAAGGGCATTCGCTACTACGGCGAGCAGATCACCCTGAAGGCCGGCAAGTCCTTCGTCGGCGGGGAGAAGTAAGCGATGGACCGTCTCAAGCGCATGGCGCGCAAGCGCGAGAACCGCGCCTTCCGCGTCCGTCGGAAGGTGCGCGGGGATGCCGAGCGTCCCCGTCTCAGCGTGCACCGCACCAGCAAGCACATCTACGCGCAGATCGTGGACGACCTCTCGGGTCGCACCCTGGTCAGCGCTTCGTCGCTGCAGCTCAAGATCGAGCGCGGCGGCAACGTGGCCGCAGCCACCACGGTGGGGACTGCGCTCGGCGAGAAGGCCAAGGAAGCGGGCATTGCGGCGGTCGGGTTCGATCGCGGTGCGTTCCGCTACCACGGTCGCGTCAAGGCCCTCGCGGACGCCGTCCGCAAGGTGGGGATCAGCTTCTAGGGCATCACGCCAGGAACGTCACGAGGTACGAGGTGTCCGCTGGGAGCAGGTCTCCCGCGGGCGTCCCAGGAGAGCCGGCATGCGCCGTGAGATCGACTATCAAGACGCCGAGGGCTTGGACCTGCACGACACCGTCGTGAAGATCAACCGGTCGGCCAAGGTGATGAAGGGCGGCCGTCGCTTCGGCTTCAGCGCCCTCGTCGTCTTGGGTGATGGCCGGGGCACGGTGGGCCTTGGGTTCGGCAAGGCCCGCGAGGTGCCGCCGAGCGTCGAGAAGGCCCAGACCGACGCCCGCAAGCATCTCGTGCGCGTGCCGCTGCGTGGCACGACGATCCCGCACGCCATCACCGCGCGCTACCGGAGCAGCTACGTCAAGCTGATCCCGGCGGCGCCCGGCACGGGCATCATCGCCGGCGCGGCCGTCCGCGCCGTGCTCGAGGCCGCGGGCGTCCACGACGTCCTCACCAAGGCCCTCGGTAGCAAGAACCCGATGAACCTGGCCAAGGCCACGTTCGAAGGCCTCCTCTCGATGCGCACGCGCCGCGAGGTCGAGGAGCGCCGGGGAGTGAAGATCGGATGAATCTCGACGACGTCCGCCGCATCAAGATCCCGCGCCAGAAGAAGCACCGTGTCGGCCGAGGCTCCGGCTCCGGCTGGGGCGTCACTTCGGGCCGCGGCAACAAGGGCGCCGGCTCGCGCTCGGGCGCGCGCTTCCGCCTGCGCTTCGAAGGCGGCCAGATGCCGATCTACCGCCGCCTGCCGAAGAAGGGCTTCAACAACGGCCGCTTTCAGGTGGAGTTCCACGCCGTCAACGTCGGCCAGCTCGGCCGCACGTTCGAGGCGGGTGCCCAGATCGACATCGCGGCCCTGAAGAAGGCGGGCTTGGCGCCCAAGCGCGCCGAGTTCATCAAGGTCCTCGGTCACGGTGACCTCGCCGCTGCGCTCACGCTGAACGTGCACGGGGTGTCCGAGGGAGCCAGGCAGAAGATCGAGGCCGCTGGCGGCTCGATCACGCTGCTGCCCACCGAGACGGAGCACCGTCCCAAGTTCATCCGCAAGGACGGCACATCGAGCCGGCCTGCGAAGGGTCAGAAGAAGCCCGGCGCCGGTCGCTCGGGCGCCCAGGGCTAGGCGGGGAGCCGGACGTGTTCCAGAACGTCGCGAACCTCTTCCGGATCCCGGACATCCGGCGTCGCATTCTCGTGACGCTCGGCTTCCTGCTCGTCTACCGGGTGGGGTGGAACATCCCCATCCCCGGTATCGACCTCGACGTGCTCAAGAGCCTCGGCGGTGGCGGTGGCGAGGGCAGCGATTTCGCGCAGCTCTTCGGCATCATCTCCGGCGGCGGCATCTTCAGCTGTGCGCTGTTCAGCCTCGGCATCATGCCGTACATCAGCGCCAGCATCATCTTCAGCCTGCTGACCAAGGTGGTGCCCAGCCTCGAGGCGGTCGCCAAGGAAGGCAGCGCCGGTCAGCGCAAGATCAACCAGTGGACGCGCTTGGCCACGGTGCCGCTTGCCCTCGTGCAGGCGATCATCCTGGTCGCCAACGTCTACAAGAGCAACAACACGCCCATCCACCAGCCGCTCCTGCCGGACGGCTTCGGCCTCGCCATCTTGGCGGTCTTGGCCCTCACGGCCGGCACGATCCTGCTGATGTGGATCGGTGAGCAGATCACCGAGTACGGCGTCGGCAACGGCATCTCGCTCCTGATCATGGCCGGCATCATCGCCCGCGTCCCGGACGCGATCGTGCAGATGGTGCACAACACCGAGGGTGGCCTGCTGCCCTTCGTGCTCTTCATCCTGTTCATCGCGGTCGTGATCGCCGTGGTCTACATCACGAAGGGCATGCGCAAGATCCCGGTGCAGTACGCCAAGCTGACCCGCGGTCGGAAGGTCTACGGTGGCCAGCGCCACTTCCTCCCGATCAAGGTCAACCAGGCCGGCGTCATGCCCGTGATCTTCTCGTCGGCGCTGCTGTCGTTCCCCAGCCTCATCGGCTCGGCCATCGGCTGGACGTTCATGCGCAACGCCTTCAGCCAGGGCACGTGGACGTACACGGTGCTCGACATCGTGCTGATCTTCTTCTTCTCGTTCTTCTGGAACAGCCTGATGTTCAATCCGGCGGAGATGTCGAAGAACATGAAGGAGCACGGCTCCTTCATCCCCGGCATCCGCCCCGGCAAGAAGACGGCCGAGTTCCTCGAGAAGGTGATGAGCCGCATCACCCTGGCCGGCGCCGCCTTCCTGGCGGTCATCGCCAGCGTGCCGCACCAGGTGGCGGGCCTCATCTCCAAGGACATCCCCACGGCGGTGGCCTACTTCCTGGGCGGCACCTCGATCCTGATCGTGGTGAGCGTGGCCCTGGACCTCGTCGACAAGCTGAACAGCGCGCTGCTCATGCGTGACTACGGCGGCTTCATCGAGGGCGGCGACGGCGCAGGCCGGCGTCGCGCCGGGAAGAAGGAGCGCTAGGTCGTGCGTGTCGTGCTGCTCGGACCGCCCGGAGCGGGCAAGGGAACCCAGGCGGAGCGCCTCTGCGCCACCCGCGGTTGGGCCCACGTGAGCACGGGGGACCTCCTCCGTGCCGCGGTCGCTGCCGGGACGGACCTGGGCAAGGAAGCCCAGGGCTTCATGGACCGCGGCGAGCTCGTTCCCGACTCGCTGGTCTTGGCCCTGGTCCGCGAGCGGATGGGGGCGCCTGGGGCTCCGGCGGGCTTCCTGCTCGACGGCTTCCCGCGCAACGCCAGCCAGGCCGAGGCCCTCGACAAGGTCTTGGCCGAGCTCGACGCGACGGATGGGGGGGGGGACCCTGGCGTTCGGAACCCTGGCGTCCAATGTGTCGTCCACATGCGTCTGGACGACGAAGAGATCGTGCGCCGCCTGTTGGCGCGCGGTCGCAAGGACGACAAGGAGAACGTGATCCGTAATCGCTTGAAGGTCTACCGCGAGGAGACCGCCCCCCTCATTGCCCACTACGAAGCCCAAGGCCTCCTGCGCACCGTCCGTGCTGACGGCACCCTCGACGACGTCGAGGCGCGCATCCGCGAGGCCCTCGATTCTTGCGCGGCCGGCACCCCGGGACGGGACGCCTGATGGCCCGCGAAGACAACCTGCGCCTGGAAGCCAAGGTGGTCGAGGCCCGACCGAACGCCACGTTTGTCGTGGAGCTCGAGAACGGCCATCAGGTGCTGGCCCACATCTCCGGAAAGATGCGTCTCCACTGGATCCGCATTCTTCCGGGGGACAAGGTCACGGTCGAGATGAGCCCCTACGACCTTACGAAGGCGCGCATCGTCTACCGTGACTAGTCCTCGAAGTCAGGAGGCATGACCATGAAGGTCCGCTCCAGCGTCCGTCGGATTTGTGAACAGTGCCGGATCATCCGGCGCCACGGCCGAATCCGTGTCATCTGCAAGAACCCGCGCCACAAGCAGGTGCAGGGGTAGGAGAGAGGTCATGCCGCGTCTGATCGGTGTCGACATCCCCGACGACAAGCCCACCTACGTCTCGCTGCAGTACGTGCACGGGATCGGCAAGGTCACGGCCCTGCGTCTCTGCGAGAAGCTGGGTCTGGACCCGCGCCGCCGCGCGCGCGAGCTCACCGACGAGGAGCTGTCCCGTATCGCAGCCACCGTCGAGAGCGAGATGGTGGTGGAGGGCAACCTCCGTCGTCAGGTCCAGCAGAACATCTCCCGTCTGAAGGAGATTGCCTGCTACCGCGGCATGCGTCACCGCCGCGGTCTGCCCGTCCGGGGCCAGAGGACCCAGACGAACGCCCGCACGCGCAAGGGCCGCAAGAAGACGGTGGCCGGCAAGAAGAGCGTCAAGTCGATGCGCTAGGGTTGGATGCAACCCCTTGCCTGGCAGGGGGTTGTGTCACCCGGTCCGAAGGTTGCAGGGGGACCTCCCCGGGCTACCTTCGGTGATTCGTCCTCGCGCCCGGCTCCTGCCGCCGCGAGGGCGTCCCACGAACGAAGAATCCGTGGCGGCGTCGTCGGCAGAGCCGAGGCGTCGCCTCCCCGGGAGCACGCATGGCGGGCAAGAAGAAGGTTCGCAAGAACGTCCCGAAGGCGGTCGTGCACGTGCACGCCTCCTTCAACAACACGATCGTCACGTTCGCTGCGCCGAACGGCGAGACGATCTGCTGGGACTCCGCCGGCACGATCGGCTTCAAGGGCTCCCGCAAGAGCACGCCCTTCGCCGCCCAGAAGGCGGCGGAGCGTGCGGCGGAGAAGGCCGTGAAGATGGGCGTGCGCGAGGTCGAGGTCCAGCTGAAGGGGCCGGGCGCCGGACGCGAGTCCGCCGTGCGTAGCCTCCAGTCGCGCGGCTTGAAGATCCGCGCGATCGAGGACGTCACGCCGTTGCCGCACAACGGCTGCCGCCCGCGCAAGCGTCGCCGCGTCTGACGGCTCGGCTCGAGGCCTGCAACCGGCGCTCGCCCGCCGGTTGCCGTTGCCTCGGGGCCCTTCAGGGGGCCCGCTGACGAGTCGGGCGAGGAGGCGGCCCTCGGGCCGAGATCGAGGGGATGGCAGGTCGCGTCCTGCCAGCAGGTCCATCCGGCGCTAGCGCGCTGTCGTCCGGACGCGGTCGACGAACGGCGGGACACGCAAACCAGACGCGCGCCTTCGGGCGTTGGATCACGCGGGAGCAGATCCCGCACACGAAGCCCGCTTGAGGGCGACGTGCTCGAAACGGCATCGGGCCAACAGGGCGAGGAGACACGAACATGCGGATCCGCTGGCGCAACCTGGAGCTCCCGACGAAGGTGGTCGCTGACTCGGCCACCCGGACGGATTCCTACGCCCGCTTCACCGCCGAGCCCTTCGAGCGCGGCTACGGCGTCACGGTCGGCAACGGCCTGCGTCGTGTGCTCTTGTCCTCCATCGAGGGCAGCGCCGTCACGTCGATCAAGATCGCCGGCGTCAAGCACGAGTTCTCGTCCATCGACGGGATCAAGGAAGACGTCACGGACATGGTCCTGGCGTTCAAGCGCCTTCGCGTGCGCTTCCACAACGACGACCCGAAGGTCCTCCGCATCGAGAAGAAGGGCCCCGGCCCCGTCACCGGCGCGGACATCCAGACCACCTCGGACTGCGAGGTCGTCAACAAGGACCTGCTCATCTGCACCCTCACGTCGGAGCAGGTGTTCGACGCCGAGATCGAGGTCCGCAAGGGCCGCGGCTACGTCCCGGCCGAAGAGAACGCCCGTGAGGAGCAGGAGATCGGCGTCATCCCGATCGACAGCATCTTCTCGCCCGTGCAGCGCGTGCGCTACCGCACCGAGAGCACGCGCGTCGGCAAGCTGACCAACTACGACCGCCTCATCCTCGAGCTGTGGACGGATGGCACCGTCACGCCCGAGCAGGCGCTCGTCGAGGCCAGCAAGATCTACCGCAAGCACCTGAACCCCTTCATCCAGCTCTTCGACGTGGGGAAGGAGCTCATGGGGGAGCGGAGCGCGGACGTCATCCTGCCGACGATCCCCGTGCTGCCCAGCACGCCGAGCGTCGCGCCCTCCACGGGTGCTCCCGCGGCGGCGGCCGCCTCGAGCGGCGGCGACGACTACGCCGACCTCCGGCGCAAGATCGAGCTGCCCATCGCGGCGCTCGACCTGTCGGTGCGCGCCAGCAACTGCCTGGAGGCCGAGGGCATCCAGACGATCGGCGAAGTGGTCGCCCGCTCGCACGACGAGCTCATGAACCTGCCCAACTTCGGGCGGACGTCGCTGCGCGAGATCACGCGCAAGCTGGAAGAGATGGGCCTGCGTCTCGGCATGGACGTGGACGAGATCCGCGGAGGTAACTGACATGCGTCACCGCGTCGCCGGGCGGCGTTTGGCCGCCGATACGCAGCACCGTGAGGCCATGCGCCGCAACTTGGCGCGGGGCATCTTCACGCACAGCCGCATCATCACGACCCAGGCCAAGGCCAAGGCCGTGCGTCCGTTCGTCGAGAAGCTCGTCACCCGCGCCCGCCGCGCGTACCAGCTGAAGGGCAGCGACCGCCCCGCCTACATCCACCAGCTGCGCCTGCTGCGTCGTGACGTGCCGGACCGCGCGCTCCTCAAGTTCCTCGTCGAGACGATCGCTCCCGCCATGAAGGACCGTCCCGGCGGCTACACGCGCATCGTTCGCGACGCCCGCAACCAGCTGGGCGACAACGCGCCGCGCGTGATCTGGGAGTTCGTGGACCGGCCCGAGGCGCCCGCCGACGAGCCCGTGGCGGTCGAGTGACCGATCCGGCGGCCGGCGCTGGCGCTCCGCTCGGCGGGGCGCCCTCGCTACCGCCGCCCACCTTCGTGCCCCCGTCCGGCATCGTCGCCAGTCGGGGCCCCCGCGCCGCGGTCGACCGCGGCGCCTTGCTCTGGGACTTCATCGAGACCTTCGTGGCCTCGCGGCGTCTCTTCCAGGGCATCCACGCGCTCTACGACCAGCGCGTGATCGCGGCCGCCAGCCGCCGCGGTGTGACGCGCGAGCAGCTCAAGCTCCCGCCGCGCGACCTCTTCGCGTTGTTCCACCTGCCGCGCCTCGAGCATCTGCGCGACGCGCGCCTGCACCCCTTGCGGCGGATGGCCTTCGCCGTGTTCGGCGATGAGGGGGACTCGGGGTTGATGGACGCCTACTGCGGCCACATCTTCCACGAGGTCAGCATCCTCAGTCGCGAGCACCGCTCGGTCGGTCGCTTCGTGCGCCGCCACGACCCGCGCCGCTACCAGCGCCTCTTCGAGGAAGTCAGCGGCTACTACCCCGAGCGTCTGCGTCGCGTACGGCGCTTCTTCGGACTGGCCATGCGCCGCCTGGAGGAGCTGCTCCCCACGTGGAGCCACGAGCGCATCGTCATGCGCTCGGCGTGGCTCTTCGGCGAGTCCTTGTCGCGTCGCGCGTGGGGGCGTGGCCGTGAAGCCCTCTACGAGCGGATGTACCCGCGCGGGGGCGTCATCCGCGGCTACGTGGAGGCCGCGCGCAGCTTCGACGCCTCGGGCTTCGGCGTGCCCGCGCGGCAGGCGCTGGTGCAAGCCGAGCAGGCTGCCACGGTCCTGCGCGAGAGCCGCACGCTCATGGCCGACGAGCGTCGCGCCGTTGCCGACGTGGCCGCCCTGCGCGATCTCATGGCCACCAAGACCGAGGTAGCCTGACGCGGCCATGGAGACGCAGGTCGCTCCCACCCCGCGGGCCGTCTGGTACCAGACGTACGGCTGCCAGATGAACGAGCTCGACGCGGAGCTCGTGCTGGGCGACATGGCGCGGCGTGGCTGGTCGCGTGTCGAGCAGATGGACGAGGCCGACATCGTGCTCGTCAACACGTGCTCGATCCGCGAGCACGCCGAGGACAAGGTCTGGAGCCTGCTCGGCCGCGCGCGCCAGCTCAAGCGCGAGCGTCCCGACCTCAAGGTCGCCGTGATGGGCTGCATGGCCCAGCGGGTCAAGGACGCCATCGTGGATCGCGCACCGCACGTGGACCTCGTGCTGGGCACCACGACCTTCCGCAACGCGGTCCAAGATCTCGACGACCTCTTCGCCGGCGGCGGCACCGTGGTTCGCACCACGCTCCGCCCCGACCCGCTGTTCCTGCCCGACCAAGACCGCAACGTCACCGTGCGTCCGGACCGCTTCCGCGCCTACGTCAACATCGTGCGTGGCTGCAACCACGCCTGCAGCTACTGCATCGTGCCGTTCACGCGTGGCCGCGAGGTGTCGCGGACCGTCGAGGACGTGCTCGGCGAGGTGCAGGCGCTGGTCGACGACGGTGTGCGCGAGGTCACCTTCCTCGGCCAGAACATCAACACCTACGGCTGCGATCTCGGGTCGCCGCTCCTGCCCGAGCTCCTGGCGCAGGCCAGCACCATCGATGGGCTGGACCGGCTGCGCTTCCTCACGAGCAACCCGTTCGACATGAGCGAGGACATGATGGCGCGCTTCGGGGAGATCCCGAAGGTGATGCCCTGGCTGCACATCCCCGCGCAGTCGGGCAGCGACGACGTCCTGCGCCGCATGAAGCGCACGTACACCGTCGACCAGTACCGCGAAGTCGTCGGCTGGGCCCGCCGCCACATCCCCGGCGTCGAGATCACGAGCGACTTCATCGTGGGCTTCTCGGGCGAGAGCGACGCGGAGTTCGAGGCCACCTGCAACCTCGTGCGCGAGATCGGGTTCCTCCAGTCCTACGTGTTCAAGTACAGCCTGCGACCGCGGACCCACGCGGCGCGCCAGCTGCCCGACGACGTCCCGGAGCCCGTCAAGCGCCAGCGCAACGTCGAGCTGCTCCGCGTGCAGGACGAGACCGCCAAGCAGCGCAACGCCGCGCTCAAGGGCCGACGCTTGGAGATCCTGGTGGAGGGCATCTCCAAGACCGACCCGACGCGCGTGACGGGCCGCGACCGCAGCAACCGCCTCGTGCACTGCGACGGCACCGCGGACCTTGCGGGCCTGATGGCCGTGGTCGAGATCACCGAGATCAACGCCCACAGCCTGATCGGCCGCCGCGTCGCCCACGAAGACGTCGCCGGTGCTTGGTCCCTCCGCCCCGCCGTGGGGGCATAGGCGGCGGGTGCCTGATCCCGCGCAGCGGCGCCGCGACGCGGCAACGCGGGGCGCGGGGTCTGGCTCCAGGCGGAGCGCACGGTGAGGCGTTCCGCGCTCCCGCGCGGACTCGGCGCTCGGGCTACGCCCTCGCGGCAGGAGGGCTAGTTCCGTACCCCTCCTGCACCTCTCAGGGTGTGGTGCCTTGTTGGCGTTTCTAGGGAGGGAAAGGGGGAGTAGTTCAGCCGCAGAACCACCTCCTCCTTTCCGATGACGATCTCCCGGACCAGGATCTCGAGCGCCTGACGCTTGATCCCCAGGCTCGAGTCCTGGAGACGGTCCAGGATCAGCTCGGCCTCGGCGAGGGCCTGCTCCTCGCTCTGGAGCTCCATCTGGAAGCAGTTCAGCTCGCCCTCGACGGTCGCGAGCTCCTTCTTGAGCTGCTGGCGGCGGGCGTCCAGGGGCTCGTAGCGCTCCCGGAAGCCGAGGGTGGGCAGTTGCCCCTGGGCATGGAGGTCGAAGAGGCGGTCGAGGTCAGCCTGGGCGGCCGCCACCTGGGCGCTGAGGCTGGCCTTGAGGGCTGCCCGGTCTTGGACCATCTGGTCGGCTTGGAGCAGGATGGCGGCGATGGTCTCGGGCGTGAGCCACTGCTTCACCTTGGCGATGAAGATGGCCTCCAAGTCGTCAGCCGGGGCGGAAGTCCCGCAGACCTTGCAGCGGTAGCTGTTCACCCTGCTGGGTACGTACATCTTCCCGCCGCACTCGCAGACCACGTACCCCGTGAAGAGGTGCTTGGAGGTCCTGCCAGGCCGCTTCTTCTGCTCCTCGGCGCGGGCGTCGAGCACGGCGTTCACCTGGTCCCAGACCTCGTCGCTGACGACGGGCTCGACCTCGATGTAGACCCACTCGGACTCGGGTTTGGGGAGGGACCTCCCGGTCGCCTTGTCGCGATAGCTGTGGTTGGTCCTTCGGAGCCCCTTTGAGATGGGGTCGGCAAGCATGCTCCTCACGCTCGTGTCGCCCCACCGCTTGCCCGCTCGCGTGCGTAGTCCGCGCTCGTTCAGGGTGCGCGCGACGCTCTGGATCCGTGGATCCTTGACGAAGAGCTCGTACATGAGGGCCCGGACCGGGCCTTCCTCTGGATCCACGACAAGCTGACCGTTTTCGTAGCGGTATCCGTAGGGAGCAGCACCGCCCAGGGGCTTGCCGAGCTTGGCGCGCGTTGCTACTGCGTCCTTGACGCGGCTTGCGATCTCCTCGCGCTCGAACTGCGCGAGCGCTGCGAGCATCGTGTAGAAGAAGCGCCCTGCATGCGATCCCGTGTCGATGCTCTCCTTGAGGCTGACCAAGTCGGCCTCGTGTTCACGGAAGTAGTCGGCAAAGTCCAGCAAGTCGCGCGTGTTGCGCGCGAGGCGCGCAAGCTTGCTGAAGATTAGCGCTTCGATCTTGCCGCTCTTGATGTCTTCGAGCATCCGGCGGCACTCGGAGTGATCGCGGACGTTCTTTCCGCTGACGCCGGCGAGCCGGTAGACCTCGACTACCTCCCAGCCCTTGGCCGCGGCATACCCAAGTGCCCGCTGCTCATGGGTCTCAGGGCTGTCGCCCGCCGCCTGATTGGCCGTGCTGACGCGAACCCAGACGCCTACGGGACGGTGTCCGGGGCCATGCTCCTTGCTGCCGTATGTCATCGCTTCCCTCGCGGCTGGCCTGAACGCATCGCTCTGTGGTCCAATCCGGGCTCCAAGGTAGCGGAGACCGTAGCCCCGTTCACAGCCAGTCAGACCACGCGTGCGCGGAGCAATCGCGTACACGGCCTTCTCGGCAGGGGATCGTCCGGCGCTGGCGAACCTGAACTAGACGACCCGAGGTGCCGGGTTCGCGGCTTGGGGTGCAGAACGTCGGATCTGGAGGTGTCATTCGAAACACGAGGAGAAGCGGGGAGACCTCGACATGCTGCCCTCAAGGCCCTGGAGGCCTGACCCTAGCCCAATCTGTGCGCAGGAAGCCCCTGACGCATGCTTGCTGCATCCAGTTGTGGAGCGAGCGAACACTCGCCCAGGGGAGGGGCGCGAGGCGTGCAGCTGAGGTGAGCATGATGCGCGCGCTCGCGCAGCTTGGGGTCGGCAGTGCGACGGTCTACCCCCGTGGTGGCGAGAAGGCCGACGGGCGCCCGCCTGTGAGTGCTGCGCTCCTTCCACATTGTCGACGCCGAGCGTGGAGCCGGTCGGGGCGTGGATCTCAACGGGGACGGCTGGAATCCGTCACCTGGAGGTCCAGACTCGCAAGGCGCTCGTAGGTCGACATCGCGTTCAGGCTCTGGTGGCCCAGCAAGTCGGCGACCTTGCCGCTGCTCAGGCCCTGACGAAGCCAGTGGATAGCCCTCCCGTGGCGAAACTCACGCGGACTCACGTCGGAAGTCAGTCGCGCACGTCGACCCGCTTCGACGACGATGCGATAGAGGCGGTGCCGATCAAGCGGTCGCCCGCTTCTGCTCCTGAAGAGGGGAGCGGAAGCTGGAGCACCCGCCGGGCGAAGCCGGATCAGATCCTCAAGGAGCTTCGTCGAGACTCGGATGCGACGCTCGCCCCGCGGTTGCCCCTCGAACACGACCATGCCGTGGAGCGCATCTACATGTGACCAGCAGAGCGACACGACCTCCTCGGCCAGGGCGCCGGACTCCCACAGCAACTGCAGGAGCACCCTGTCCCGCGTCGCTCGGGTGGCTCCAATGGTGGCCAGGGCCATCGCCTCGTCTACGAAACGTGGAGGTTCGGGACAGGGCGCCGGGACGACAAGCAGATCCTCGATTGGCGCGAACTCCTGCCCATGATGCCTCAGGAATCCGAGGAATTCGCGGAGGCCTGTGGCCCGAATGCGCTGCGTGCTCGGCGACCACCCCCTTGATCTCGCCGCAAGGAACCAGCTCGCAACATGTCGCGAGTCGAGCACGTCCCACGCGGCAAGCCCCTGCGCGGGCATGCCCATCATCTCAGTCGCCATGCGCGCAGAGCTGGCGTACAGCGACTTGGTCGAGGTGGAGAGCTGACGGTGGGCAAGGTCAATCTCGAACAAGCCCAGCCACTCTCCCACCGTTCGGCGTCCCGTACTCATGTTGGGCTCTCCTGATGCTGGCTGGCGGCGGCACCTCGTTCGCAGCACGAGTTCGAACGCACTTGATGCGTGCTCTGACAACCCATGGAGATGACAGTCAGCTCCCGCCCAACCCGGCCACGCTGCGCTCTGCATGCCAGGAGGCGGAAGGGCTCATGGTCGAGCTGACCGATCCTGGTGCGCGCGCGAACGGGCTTCACCTGGTCGCGCACCGTCGAGTTGCGCTCGCAGAATTTGAAGCCCTCGCTTCAGGCGGCTGTACACGGTTTCGACTGAGCATCCCTCCTGCTCTGCGATCCTGCTCGGCGCTAGTTCGTGGATGAAGCGCTTGATGATGGTCGATCGATACGGTTCGCGGAGGCGACGCAACGCGGTGGCCAACTGAAACTCGTCTATGGCCGCGTGCGGGGCGAGCTCACCCGCAGGCCGACTGATCGGTGAGTCCGCCCGGCCCGTGCCTCGCCGACGCCTGGATAGCTCCCGCCAGCTCAAGTGACGGGCGGCGCCCACCACCCACGAGCGGCGACTGGACAAGGCAGCATCGGGTCGACGCAGCAGCGCCACGACGACCTCCTGAGCAACGTCTTCCGCAGTGTCAGGATCCCCTGCGATGCGCAAGGCCGTGCGCATGGCGGCCGCTCGGTGCCCCAAGATCTCAACCGTCGTGATGTCTCGACGTTTGGCCATACGCCCAGTCTAGCCCACGGCGAAGCGAGTGCTTTCGCAGGTACGCCGCATCGTGTCCCGGACTCTCCGTCCGAGCGTGGGAGTCACGTGCGAATCGAGAATCTTGCCCCGAAGGCCGTGCCGCCACGCACTAGGAGTCTGGGTTGATCGGACCGTGTGTGGACTTGCACATCCGAGCGGAACAGAGATGAAGGAGACAACCGATGAAGTGGCTCGCAATTCTGGCGTTCTTGAGTGGCGGCTTGCTGTGGAGCCTGACACAGACGCAGCCTGCCAAGAGCGATGTGCTCCAACTGGAGACGTATCACGAACCGTGTGGAGGCGTCAGTGAGGACTACGAGTACATCCTCATCCGGTGGGTTGACTCGTCCGGCAATACCGTCAGAACGCTGTACCTGCGTCGTCCGTGCGATGGAAGCGATCCCTGGGAGCAGTTCAGTATCGGCGGCAATCCGTTCTCGGGCTTGACCCCCAACCCCAACGCACCTGCCACGGGTGGCGTTGACATTCTCCAAGTGGATGTCAGCGACGCGGGCAGCTTCGCCGGCTCCACCCCGGGCAACTACACGTTCAATCCGTGGTCACAACCGAAGATCTTCCTTCCGGATGCCGTGCTGCAGTAGCCGGACTTCGCACTGCACGGGCGCGCGGGTCGTAGGAGGGTTGCCCCCTACGTCGGGCCCGATGCTCTACGTGCGATGCCCCCTGCGGTACGACAAGCGCGCCGCAGGGGGCGTTCCCCCGTCGTGTAGTGACCTGCCCCCCTCTGAGTGCGCCACCTGGTCGAGTACTTTCAACCGATCAGGAGACGAACGATGGCTCGCAAGAAGTACAGCCCGGAGCAGGTGATCCGGATGCTGCGTGAAGCGGAGGTCGAGCTGGCCCAGGGGGTCGCCGTGGACGCGGTGTGCAAGAAGCTCGGGATCACGAAGAACACGTACTACCGGTGGCGCAAGGAGTACGGGGGCCTGAAGGTCGACCAGGCCAAGCGCCTGAAGGAGCTGGAGCAGGAGAACGCCCGGCTCAAGCGGCTGGTGGCCGACAAGGAGCTCGACATCGCCATCCTGCGCGAGGTGGCGGAGGGAAACTTCTGAGCCCCCAGCGCCGCCGCTCGGCTGTCGAGCAGGTCCAACAGGCCCTGGGGGTATCCGAACGCCGCGCCTGCCGCACGCTGGGCCAGCCGCGCAGCACGCAGCAGAACCCGCCCAAGGAGGACGGGTACGCCAAGCGGCTGCGGGAGCGGATCATCGAGCTGGCCGTGCAGTTCGGCCGGTACGGCTACCGACGCATCACGGCGTTGCTCCGGCACGAGGGCTGGCGCGTGAACCACAAGCGGGTGGAGCGGATCTGGCGCCAGGAGGGCCTGAAGGTGCCTTCCCGGCAGCCCAAGCGCCGCCGTCTTTGGCTGGGCGACGGCTCCTGCATCCGCCTCCGACCCCAGCACCCCAACCACGTGTGGAGCTACGACTTCGTCGCCGACCGCACGCACGACGGCCGCAAGCTTCGGATGCTGACCGTGATCGACGAGTACACGAGGCGATGTCTGGCCATCCGCGTGGAGCGGCGACTTCGCTCGAGTGACGTGATCGACGTGCTGGCCGAGCTGATGGCCCGGCACGGCGTGCCTGCCCATATCCGCAGCGACAACGGCCCCGAATTCACGGCCGAGGCGGTACGGGTGTGGATCGCCCGGCTGGGCGCCAAGACCCTGTTCATCGAGCCGGGGAGCCCCTGGGAGAACGGCTACAACGAATCGTTCAACGGGAAGCTACGCGACGAGCTGCTGAACATGGAGCAGTTCGAGACGCTCAAGGAGGCCCAGGTATTGATCGAGCGGTGGAGGTGGCAGTACAACCATCGCCGGCCGCACAGCTCGCTCGGCTACCGACCGCCTGCGCCCGAAACCTGGGCACTGGCCGACGTGGCGTTGGGAGCCGCAGTGTGAGTTACCAGGTGGCACACTCATCGGGGGCAGGTCATCGGGGCCCCCTCCCAAGCGCGATGCCCAGCAGAGTGAGAAGTGCTGCACGTTGCGGGGGGACTCAACACCATGAGGAACATCCACCATGAAGAAGCAAGTGCACTCCGCGGTACTGTGGACCCTTGCGACGCTGACGCTGTTCGTCGGCATCGCGCAGGCTACCTCGTACCCCACGGGCAATGGCTCAGCGTCAACTGGGACAGACGCCCTCGCTACCAACGGAAAGTTCAAGATCAATCCGGACGGATCGGTCCAGTTCAAGTACTCACTGGTCTGCAACACCTGCCCCGTTTGCCCGCCCGAGGACAAGGACCAACTCAACTACAGGTTCTCAGTGGTTGTGAAGAACGCGCTCGGGCAGGTGGTGGCTTCCGGTGGCACGGTCTCCGGCGGCCACTTGTCACTGTGTGCGTGCGCCACCGGCGCACTCACGTGGGGACCCGTGCCCGTGTTCCCTGGGCCGGCCGCTTCCGTCAGCGCACAGTTCACGGTCTGGTGTACGTGCTGCGAGGATGGAATCGAGAACCAAACGGGAGTCAAGGAGGCCCTCGACAACGCCGTTCCGACTGAGTGGATCGAGATGGATCCCGAGTAGCGGATTCTCTCGAACTTTGCAGGAGTCTCTGAAGGGTGCCTCACACGTTCGCGTGGGGCACCCTTCCTCAGGATCGAAGGAGGACTTGATGAACATGCGCCGCGGGGCCCTGTTGACTCTCGCACTGGCCCTGTGTTTCGCCTGGCTGCTGTACATCGCACTTCGCCAACCCAACGCTGGTTCTGACGACCATGCGCCGGAGTCCGCGAGCCCTTCGGATGTCGACGCGCCGCCGCACAGCCCTGCGTTGGAGGGTGCCGGCGAGCGCGCAGGCAGTACGGCTCCCCGCACGGATGATCCGCCCCAACCGCCACCGTCCGACGTGGCCAGAGAGCAGGGGCTTTCCGTGCGCGTCCTCAGTGGTGGTCGCCCCATCGCGGCAGCTACCGTGTCGGCATCATGGGTGTCGGGGACGGGTTCACTGTCTCGCGTGGAATGCAGTAGTGGCGAGGACGGATTGGCTCACTGCGAGTCACCTGCCGGAGTGGTCGACCTGCTCGTTCGCGACCCGCGGCACGGCGTCGTCTCAGCGGTTGTCCGCAGCCCTGGCGAAGTCTCCGTGGACTTGCCTGGAGGTGCGCTGGTGCTGCTCGACGCTTCGGGGGTCCCTGCTGCTGCACGTTCCCGTCTGACTCTGGTGGAGGCGGCTCACGACCAAGTCGGTGCGTTTTCCCTCTCCGAGTCTCTCAGTAGTGCTGAGTTGATTGACCTCGGCACTTGGCCGCCGGGACAGTTGCAACTCGTTGTTGCGTGGGCCGACTCCGGAGTCCCTGTGGCTCGTCGCTCCTTCCTCATTCCAAGTGAGCCGGAGTGTAGGTGTGTGCTGGGCGCCGTCGATTTGGCAGCACCTACACGCCTCAGGCTAAGCCCCGTGGCGCCGGGCGAGCATTGGGCCGTAGAGTACGCAGTAAGCCGAATACATCTCGGGGTCCTTCAATCCACGATCCTGACGGCCCCAGCGAACGACGAAGGTTTCGTTGACTTGCCTCCCGAGGCTCGAACCGACTTGCTTAGAGCTTCGCGTGGAGGAGAAGTCCACACCCTGTTCGCTCTTGATGGATGCAAGCGCGACGACGGAGTCGCCCTCATCCCTCTGTCTGAGCCCGGATGGCTCACTTTGACATCCGACCAGCCTATTGACTTCGAGATCGACATCGTGGCACGGGCTGGACGTTCCGCATGCGGTGGCGCCCTCCCACTCTCCCAGCCGAGAGTCATGCCAGCGCAGGAGCGCAGAGCGATGGATCCAGATGCGCCGATCATGGGAACTGTGGCCACGATTCCCCCGGGCTGGCGTGACTCTGCGGTGGTGCTGGTTCCGGCTGACGCGCAGCTCGTCGTCATTGGCTCGTCCGACGTTTCAATGGTCCATGAGTTCGTCCGCCCGCTCGGGAAGGGTGAGCGAGGCTTGTGTGAACTTCGGCTGCGCCCGGCGGCAACTGTGGAATTCGGAGTGCCAGAGGGCGGCCTCGGCACGACATTGACGTTGGCGGAAGACGAGGTCCACGGTGCGTCCCGTCCGTTGCTTGCACCTGTTCCGCTCCGGATTCCGGGCTCAGGTGCGACGGCGCGGGTTGCCGGCGTTCCTGTGCCGTTCGCCGGTAGCGTCACGGTTAATCAGGGACTGAGATCTTGGTCTCAGCGCATCTCGCTAGACAGCGCCGGCGTCCAGAATGTGCTGATCGTGCGTCCGCTGCAGTCCGGCACAGAATCGACAGCCACCGCTCGCGTTGTCGATGAGGCGGGCGATCCGATTCAGGGAGCTGTCGTCAATTGGATCGGCCACGGCGCCCTCCGGAGTCGATCGGTGACAACTGCGGATGGGGTCGCGGTGGGAGATGTGGATCCTGCGGCCCTCGTCGTCGTAGACGTGTGGGCGAGGGGATACGTCTCGCGGACCATCCAACCTCGGGAAACTGACGTGCCATTGGTGATGGTGCGCAGTGGCACCCTCGTGTTGAGCCTGGACGATGATCTCGGAGGTCGCCATCTTCAGGTAATCGTTAGTCGAGACGGAAGGCGCGTGCGCAGAATCGACTCCGTCGTGAGTGAGGCGGGAGGCGCCCTACAAGTCGTCGGCCTTGAGGCAGGGCAGTATCAGGTCCAACTCGTCGAAATCGAGTCAGACGGAACACCTACGCCTGTCTCCGACCAGGTCGTGCGCGTGACTTCAGGCGATGACGTGCATGTGCGCCTACCCTGATCACATGTCCTCAAGCTGCCAACCGCGCCAAAGCCGCTCTACCGCGGAGATCGCACTTTGCGCTTCGCTCGGTGCGGTTCTCCTCGCTGCGGGGATCGGGAAGAGCCTGAACCTCGACTCCAGACTATTCATGCAGAGCTTTCTCCCTGAGTTGCTTGGAAACTCGCGGGCAGCTCTGCTTGCCGTTGCCGCCCTGGAGATGCTGGCCGGCGTTCTGCTGATCTTCGGTCGTTGCATCGTACCGATTGCGAGTTGCGTCGCTCTCGCAATGCCCGCGTTCGCTCTGCTCTACCTGCTCCGGGCAGCCCCAGATCAGGCGTGCGGGTGCTTTGGCGGCAAGGCGCCATGGGTCGGAAACAACTGGGGCGTTCCTGCGCAAGCGCTCCTGATCGGGTGCAGTGCAGGGTATCTCCTGCTTTCGATCCGGGCGCGTGGTGCGAAGACGGGTGACGCTGCTGAAGCGAAGCTGGGTGCGAACCCCCCTTCAGCACGTAGTGAGTGAGTCAACCCACGATTGCTGGTCCCACGAGTCAGCCCGCTTCGCCACTCCGCGAGTGAGAGTCTGGAGCCGCTCCTCGACGGCGCAGGAGCCTGCACCCCCTGCTAGCTGCGCGTCCCGCGCAGTCGGTCGCCCTCTGCGACTGATGTGTACGCGTCCCGTGAACCCAGGTGCCTGGGGCCCGCGCGCGAGCCCCGCTGCGGTCAGGTCGTTGCCGGCGTCCAGAGCCGCGGCGTGAGCTCGTCCATGCGTCCCGGCGGATGGTCGCGTACTCGGCCGAGCACGTCGCTCAGCCAAGCGAAGGGGTTCTTCCCTTGCAGTCGGCAGGTCCCGAGCAGCCCGTAGAGTCGAGCCGCCCACGCGCCGCCTGCTTCGCTCCCGCAGAACGTCCAGTTGTTCCGGCCCACGGCCACCGCGCGAAGCGCGCGCTCGGTGGCGTTGTTGTCGATGGGGATCTCGCCGTTCTCGGCGAAGCGCGTGAGCTCGGTCCACTGGCCAAGGGCATAGCCAATGGCCTTGCCGATCGGGCTCTTCGGCAGCACCCTGGCGACGTCGCGGTTGAGCAGGGCCTTGATCTCGTCCAGGATCGCTCGGCTCTTCGATGCCCGCAGCACCGAGGCCAAGCCAGCGCGTTGCCGTGGCGTCGTGGTCGCCTCCTGAATCTCGGACTCCACTGCGTACAGCTGGCGAATCAACGCCAGGATCGGCAGGGCACGCGAGGAGGCCGTCTTCTTGGCCTCGAAGAAGTAGCGCCGGGCATGCGCCCAGCATCCCGCGCGGGACACGTCGGGCCGCTGGCTCACCACCTCGTTGTAGCCCGCGTAGCCATCGGCCAGCAGCACGCCGTGCGTGAAGGTCGCCAGCGCCGCCAGCGGTGCTTCGCCCTTCCTGCCCATGGAGAAGTCGAAGGCCACCTCGTCGCGATCGCCCAGGTAGGCCCACAGATAGGCCCGGTGGGCCTGCTTCTTCCCCTCCACCAACACCTTCACCGGCGTCTCGTCGGCGCGTAGCACGCGCGAGGCCAGGATCGAGTCCCACTGCGCACGCTCGATGCGCTCCACCAAGTCGCTCACCTGGCGGACCCAGCCACCAAGCGTCTGCTTGCTCAACGTGACGCCCGCCCGCCGCAGGATCGATGTCTGGCGCACGAGCGGAAGATGGTCCACGTACTTGGCCACCGCCACGTGCGCCAGCGTCGCTGCCGTGGCCTTGCCCTTGGGGATCGGTCCCTGCGGCGCCAAGGCCACGTGGACGCCGTCCTTGCAGCTCCCACACGCGTACTTCGGCCGCACCGTCTCGATCACCCGGCAGGTCGCCGGCATGTAGTCCAGCTGCTCCGAGGTCTCTTCCCCGATCTGCGCCATCGCCTGGCCGCAGCACCCGCAGGTCGTGGAGTCGGGCTCGATGACCCGGCGCTCGCGCGGCAGGTCCTCGGAGAACCGCGTCCGCCCGTGGCCCTTGCGCTTGCGCTTGTGGGCCGGAACCTCGATCTCGTCGGCCGCATCCGTCTCGTCAGCCGAGGCCGCGTTCAGCGCCGCGTAGGCCAGCTCCAGCTGCGCCGCATCCAGCTTCTCGCTCTTCTTGCCGAACAGCCGCCGGGCGTGCTGGTCGAGCTCGTGCTTCAGCTTGGCGTTGTCCGCGCGCAGCTCCGCAACGTGCTCGGAGAGCTCGGCAATCAACGCGTGCGCGGCTTCCAGCGTCGTCGGGAGCTCGATCGCCTGCGCCATGGGCACAGTGTCGCCGCACACGCCGACAGCGCGAAGGAAACAAACCTCATGCAGGGACGCGTCGCATGCGCTTTCGCATGCGCGCATCGCGAAGGTCGATGCCCTCCAGCACGCACATCAGCTCCTTCATCGTCACCTGCAGCGTTGTCCGCTCCGGCTGGTTCTCCGGCCACGCGAACGTGCCCTCCTCCAGACGCTTGGCGAACACCCAGAACCCGTTGCGGTCCCAAAGCAGAAGCTTGAGCCGATCGCGTCGGCGGTTGCAGAACGCGAAGACGTGGCCGGAGAACGGATCCTCCTCCAACACGTTCTGCGCTACCGCGCACAGCCCGTCGAAGCTCTTGCGCATGTCGGTCACGCCCACGGCCACGTGGATGCGGACGGATGCCGGGAAGCTCAGCACGTCGTGGACAGGACGTCGAGCAGGCGGGACAGGTCGTCGCCGGCAAAGCCCGCCGGCACGCGCACGATGCTGCCGCTCGAGAGCACGATCTCGAACGGCTCGGCCGCGCGCCGCCGGCGTGCATCGAGCTCCACGAACACGGGGCCCGTGCCCTGCTCGCCGTTCGCCGCCTCGAGCCGGCCGATCCAGCGGCCCAGCGTCACGGGCGCGATGCCCACCTCACGACAGAAGGCCGCGCGGCTGGTGCCCGACGCACGCCACTGCGACACGACCTCGCCGATGGCGGTCAGACGTGCCGCGCCGCGCAGCCCGTGGATCCGCTTGCCCAAGCTCTCTGACATGACGACCTCCGGGCAGGAGGGTCGCCAGGCGCATGGTGGCCCGAAACATGGGGTTCACGGGACGCGTACACTGATGTGCCCCTCTCTGAGCCAGTCAATCACTGGGGCGCTCCCAACGGATCGAACTTGCCCCTAGGTGGCGCGCAGCATTGGGCCGCCGCACCCGAGGAGCCTCAGGAGCCGCCAGCGCCCCCGGCAGCCAGGCCTTCCCCCACGAGGGCTCTCCCAGCCTTTCCAGGTCGCCGGGGCCACCCCGGCCCACTGTGCGGCGGCCCGCTGGCTCCATTCCCTCGCCACGCGTCGCCCACGTACCCAGCGAGCCAGTTCGGCTCGTGACATACATGGCCCACACGGGATCTGTATCGTGATCGATACACTCCAACAAGACACCATACCCTTCACGGTGCTGCGCCGGATCAGACACCTACGCGCACTCCGTACCCGACGACCTACCTCGGATCCAGGTCGATCCGTGCGTCGAACAGCAGGCCGTCGTCCTCGCGCGGCAGCGTCATGAGCAGCGTGCTGAATGTCCGCGGCACCACGCCCTGGAAGCGCTGCTCGCCATCGACGCGCACCGTGACCGGTCGCTCCAGGTCCACCAGCGGCGCGCCGACGAACAGCGAAAACCCCGTCACGTCGCCCGAGCCCTGGATCGTCGTGACGTCGATCGAGTTGTCCTCGCCCGCGCGCACCTCGAACCAGGCACCGATCTCGGGCTGCTCCCACCACAGCCAGTAGAAGTGCTGCTTCCACGGCAAGGACGTCTGCCACTGCACGACACGCGGCCTGGCGTTTCGCTTGTGGCTGGCCAGCCACTCGAGCGCCGGCATGTAGCCCTCCGCGGGCGCCGCGTGCCCCCGTCCGTTCACCTCCACGTACTTCCAGGTGAACCCCTCCGGGAACCGCGCCTTCAGCTCGGTCAGGGCCTGGTTCGCGAAGATGTTGGACTCGGGCGTCACCTGCACGTCGTCCAGGCTCTGGTAGACGTGGAGCGGCAGGTTGTAGAGGTTGGGCAGGATGCCGTCCTGGATGCCGACCACGGTCTTGTCGTCGGGGGAGCGGTAGTACGCCGTGGGGGCGCCTGCGAAGGGTGCGGCGCCTGCCCAGACGTCGGCGTGCTGGGCGCCCAACGTCCAGCTGCCGTAGCCGCCCATGCTGTGGCCCGTGATGTAGATGCGGTCGGGGTCGACCTTCGCGGTCCGCTTGGCGGCCTGCACGAGGTCGAGCACGAAGCGATCCGTGCCGGAGTCGGTCCAGCCGTGCTCGGTCTTCTCCAGCACCTCGGGGTGGATCCACCACCAGCCACCGCCGCCCATGGCGCTGGCCGACGAGGCGGCATCGCCCGAGCCGGCGCCACCGCCGTGCAGACCGATGAACAGCACGGGCCCCGGCTTGCCTTCGGCGATGTAGCGACCGCGTCCCTCTTCGTAGAACCAGGACGAGCCGCTCTTGTGCAGCTTGGGCCCACGCTTGCGCGCGAGGTCTAGCAGGGTCTTGCGCAGGCCCTCGGCCTCCTTGGGTTCGAGCGGGCGCAGCCGGGCGTCCAGGTCGCGACGCAGGGCGCGGCGCGCCGCGGGCTCGGCGTCGAGGTACTCGGCGACCAGGTCCTTGAGCGCCTTGCCCTTGGGGGGCGCCTCGCCGTCAGGACCCGCGTCGGCCGCCCGCGGGCTCAGGGAGGCTGGGGCCCAGGTCGGCAGCGGCGGGGCGAGGAGCAGCGCCCCAGCGAGCAGCCAGGCCGCTCCCTGCAGGGCTCTGGATCCCGCGGGACGGGGACGAGCCGGATTGTGCATGGGTACCCCTCTACCACGCTCTCCCGGCCCGGCGGGACGGCCGCTACCCTGCGCGCAGGGAGGACCGATGGCCGGATTCGCGGAGGAGGATCGCCCTCGCCTGGAGCGAGCGGTGGCCCTGGCCCGGATGGGGCTCGGGGCTGTGGAGCCCAACCCGCCGGTCGGCTGCGTCCTCGTCGGCCCGGACGGGGTCGTGGGCGAAGGCTGGCATGGGGCCTACGGCGGTCCGCATGCCGAGGTCGTAGCGCTCTCGAAGGCAGGCGATGCGGCGCGCGGCGCGACCGCCTACGTCTCGCTCGAGCCCTGCTCGCGCCATGGCAAGACACCGCCGTGCACCGACGCGCTGATTGCCGCGGGCGTGAAGCGCGTCGTGTTCGCGGCGCTCGATCCGCACCCGCAGCAGCGCGGTGCCGGTGCCGAGGCCCTGGAGGCCGCCGGCATCGAGGTGGTGGGCCCGGTGGCCGACCTCGCGCCCGAAGCCGAGGGACTTCTCGATCGCTTCGTGGCCGCCTTCGGGCGTCGCCGCCCCTGGGTGCACCTGAAGTGGGCCATGTCGCTGGACGGGCGCATCGCCGCCGAGGTGGGCAGTGGGGGCGCCATCTCCGGCGTGAAGGCGCGCCGCCTGACCCATGAGTGGCGCGGTCGCTCCGACGCCATCGCCGTCGGCGTGAACACGGTGCTGTCCGACGACCCCGACTTGCGCTGTCGCTTGGAAGGGGGGCCGCCGGAGGGCCGTCCGCAGCCCCGCCGCATCGTCTTCGACAGCTCCTTGCGTCTGCCAGCCGGCTCGCGCCTCGTCTCGACCGCCAACGAAGCGCCCGTGTGGGTCGTTACGGGCGAAGACGCCAACGCGGCCCAGGAGCGCATCCTGGTCGAGATGGGCTGCCGCGTGCTGCGCGTACCGTCGGCCTTCGACCACCTCGACATCGGCGCCGCGCTCGTGCGCTTGCGCGAGGAGGGCGTGCAGCGCCTGCTCGTCGAAGGCGGTGCCCAGGTCCACGGCGTCCTGCTGCGCACGCGCCTCGCCGACCAGGTCTCGGCCTTCGTCAGCCCACGCATCCTCGGCGGCGACCGTGGCGTCCTCGCCGTCGCCGGCACCGGCATCCGCCGCTCCGAAGACGCCCTCGCCCTCGAGGACGTCACCTGGAAGCGCATCGGCGACGACCTCCTGATGCAGGGCTTCGTCCCGTCACCGTCGGACGTCGAGGTGGGGGAGTAGCGCGACGGGTGCGGAGGCGGGCTGCGGTTCGCGGTTTCTGTGGCTCGTGTACGGAGCCCGGTGAGCCTCCCCACATCCCGCGGCCGAGGTTCTGAGAGAGCGGTCGTCCCCCGGGGCGAGATGTTGTGAGTTCACCCGGCTCCTCCCAGGGGGGGCGGGAAGCGCGCACGAGGTCGAGGGCTTCCGGACGCGGTACGGAGCCAGGGATTCCTTCCGCAACTCGCAGGGATGCGCCTCGCCGTGCGGGCGTCCTCTGCGGCGAGTAGCGGAAGAATTCCCGGGCTCCTCTCCGGGGTGCGCCAGCCCCCCGTTCTTCGCGACCGCAGCTGCGTCGTAGTCGGCGGGAGGCACCGGGCGACCGCAGAATCGGGCCGCTTCCGCCACGCATCGGGTCGTCAGGGCGACGGTAGCGCGCCACCATCGGCGACGACTCGTGGTCTGTTCACTCGAGGAGCCGATGGTGGTGCGGGACCGAGCATCTGACGAGCCGTTCCCGCGCACCCAATCGCGTCTACCGAGACGACACAGTGCCGTGGGTGTTGGTGACGTCGGACATGCGGTAGCGGATGCGTCCCGCGATGAGCTGGTCGCGCAGCTCGATCAGGTCGGGGTGCACGGGATCGATGTACGACGCGCGCGCGGCGAAGCGCTCGGCCTGCGTGTAGACGCCAGCCTCGCGGTAGAGGAAGCGCGCCATGCCGAAGAGCAGGTCGAACTGCTCGTGGTCGAGGCGGTTCAAGGCCTGCAGGACCTCGGCGCGTTCGGGGGACTCGGCGGGCAGGATGCGGCGCAAGCGACCGAGATGACGTCGTGAGGCCATGAAGCGCTCGTCGGCCTGCTCGGCCAGCTTGCGGGCGCGCGTGACGGAGCCCTGCTCCTGCTTGGCCTTCGTCTCGCTGGCAAAGCGTCGGCCTTCGCGCAGGAGGTCCAGCGCTTCCGTCTTGCGCTGGAAGATCTCCTTGGCGCGGCGTGCACCCAGCTGGATGCGCTCCAGCTCGGCCTGGGCTTCGGCGTTGGCCTTCTCGATGGCGGCGATGTCGTCGACCAAGCGCTGGACGAGCTTGCCCACCTCGGCGGCGCCCGGCGCTTCGGCGAAGTCGAGCTTGAGCCGGCGGGCCACGTCGAGGGCGCCTTCGAGATCACCGGCTTCGGCGCGCGTGCGCGCCTGGGCAAGCCCGGCCTGCACGGCGGCGGTCTCGGCGGCGCGGAGCGCCTTGTCGAAGGCCGACTCCTTGATGGCGCCCAGCGCCAGCGCCTTCTCCAGCTCGACGCGTGCCTCGGCGTAGAGGCCCAAGTCCACGGCCAGCTCGGAGAGCTGCAAGCGCGCCTCGCCGTCGGCGGCGGGCGCGAGGGCCTGGCGCGCGCGGAACAGCCCCAGCGGGGCCAGGCGATCCAGCGGGATCGGGCGCAGCGACTCGGGGCCGACACGCAGCACGACTTCCGTGCCGCTCATCGACTCGATGACCCCCGACAAGACCTCGCCACCGTCGAGCACGAGCTCGACCGGGCGTCGGTCACCGACGGGTGCGGCGGGCCCGTCGGCCAGGGCGGGGCGCAGCGGGGCCAGCAGGAGGGCGGTAGCGAGCGCACCGCCGGCCAGGGCGCGTCGGGCGCGCCGGGAAGAACGGAGGGAGCTGAAACGGGAGCGAAGGAAGGACTTCATGGGGATCCCGGCGTCCACGGTACGCGGCCACCCGGCCGACGGCGCGGTCCCCTCTATCAACGCCTGCGGGAGGCGGACGCACGGGCCCGTTGCGCGCGGACGCGCCCAGGGGGGCACCAGGCCGGGGAGGCGGGGCTTCCTGCCCGCCGCGCGGCTCAGCGCGGAGCCGGCCAGCCGTCGTTCCACGTGGGAGACGGGGCGGGGGCCGGGGCGGGGCCGCGGCGGCCACCGGCCAGCGCGGCGCGGTACGCCTCCAACAGCTCCATCGCCTTCACGCGCTCCACGCGGTGCACCTGGGGGTCGGTCATCTCCAGGTACTGCTCGATGTCGTCGAGCGCCAGGCTGAACTGGCCCATGGCCGCGTAGGCCTGCGCGCGCTCGATGTAGGCCGCGGGAATGCCCGGGTCCATGCGGATGACCGCCGTGTAGTGCTCGACGGCGCGCGCGTAGTCCTGACGTCGCATGTGGACGCTGCCCACGAGCAGGTGCATCGCCTTGGTCTTCTCGCGCGCACCCTGGATGCGGGAGACGAAGAACTCGCGCTGCTGGGTATCCAGCGTCGTGTCCTGCTTCTGGGCGATCTTCTCGTAGTTCTCCATCTGGCGGCGCCAGCCCGCCTGGCTCGACTCCGACAGGCGCAGGTACTGCTCGGCGTAGTAGAGCCCCGCGTCGTCGTTGCCCATCTGCAGGTGGCCCTTGGCCATCGCGGAGAGGGCGTACGGGTTGTTGGGGTTGGCCGCCAGGACCTGCTGCCAGAGGTTCATCGCGTTGCCGAGCAGGCTGTCGCGCTGCCCGCGCTGCTTGGCCAAGCGCGCCTCGGTGCCGTTCGGGTCCGCGGCCATGCCGCCGCGCAGCTCGCCCTCGAGCTCGACGATCTCGCGGTGGTAGAGATCGGCGAGGTCGGTGTAGACCTGCGCGAGATCACTCTGCACTTCCCAACGGATGTTGCCGCGCGTGGGATGGGTCCAGTCGAGGTCGACGAGCTTGACCAAGATGCGCTCGGCCTCGCGCAGCTTGGTCGGCGTGCCCTGGTTGAGCTTGCTGCGGGCCAGGACGCGCAGGGCCTTCTTGTCGCCCGGCGATTCCTTCAGCCAGCGCTCCGCCATCTGTTCGGCGCGGTCGTAGCTGCCGCCGTCGTAGTAGGTGAGGGCGGCGGTCTCGTAGTACTCGAGGCGCGTCTCCTTGTCCTTCGCCTCTTCTTCACCGGGCAGGCCCAGCCCGTCGGACTGGCAGCCACCGAGCAGCGTGGCGCCCGCCAGGAGCGTGGCCAGCGCGCACGCACGGCCGGCGGGACGGAGCGAGAGGGCAAGCAGCGGGAACAGGCGCATGGTCGGTCCTCGGAGCAGGCGGCGGGTACGCGACACCGTCCAGCCGACGTTCCCCGGAGGTGGTCACGGAGGGGTCATCCGGCCGGGGCGCCCGCAGCGAGGGTCCCTCGCGCTTGACGGGTCAGGCCCGCGCTCCGACGGCACAATCCGCCCCTTCCCCACCCCTCTGGCGGCCCACGCGCCGCCCCGGAGACCAGGAGTTCCCATGGAGACCAGCCTCGTCCTCGTCAAGCCCGACGGCGTCCAGCGCGGCCTCGTCGGTCGCGTCCTCTCCCGCTTCGAGGACAAGGGCCTCTCGATCGCCGGCCTCAAGCTGCTGGTGGCGCCGAAGGCCACGCTCGAGAAGCACTACGCGGTCCATCGCGAGCGCCCCTTCTACGGCAGCCTGCTGCAGTTCATGGGCAGCGGCCCGGTCGTGGCCATCGCGGTGCGCGGCGTGAACGCCGTGTCCGTGGTGCGCACGCTCCTCGGACCGACGAACGGTCAGGAAGCGCCCGGCGGCACGATCCGCGGCGACTTCGGCATGAGCCGCTCGTTCAACCTCGTCCACGCCTCGGACTCCACCGACAACGCCGCCATGGAGCTGGGTCTCTGGTTCCCCGAGGGCACCTGCGACTACCAGCACGACGTGCTGCGCTGGGTCTACGACGACGAGGCCTAGCAGGTAGCCGCGTCCGATGACGACGATCCTCGCCCTGCATCGTGATGGCCACGCCGTGATCGGCGGCGACGGCCAGGTCACGCTGGGCCACGGCATCCAGAAGCACGGGGCCGTCAAGGTCCGCTCGCTGGCCGACGGCCGCGTGCTCGCCGGGTTTGCCGGCGGCGCCGCCGACGCTCTCACGCTCATGGAGCGCTTCGAGAGCCACCTCGGGCGCGGCGGCGATGCGCCTCTGCGCAAGGCCGCCGTCGAGCTGGCGCGCGAGTGGCGCAGCGATCGGCGCCTGAGGCGTCTGGAGGCCGTGCTCGTCGTGGCCGACGCCAGCGAGCTCCTGCTCGTGACGGGCACGGGCGACGTCATCGCCCCCGACGACGGCGTGCTGGCGACCGGCAGCGGCGGCAACGTGGCGCTGGGCGCGGCTCGTGCGCTCCTGCGTCACGCCGAGCTGCCGCTGGAAGAGGTCTGCCGCGCCGCGCTGGCCATCACCGGCGAGATCGATCTCTACACGAACGACCACGTGACCGTGCTGTCGACCGGTGCGAGGTCGGCACCGTGAGCAAGCGCGACACGTCCGACGGCGCCGACCTCACGCCGGCGCGCATCGTGTCCGAGCTCGATCGCCACGTCGTCGGCCAGGCCTCGGCCAAGCGCGCCGTGGCCGTCGCCATCCGCAACCGCTGGCGCCGCCTGCAGCTCGAGCCCGAGCTGCGCCGCGAGGTGCAGCCGCGCAACATCCTGCTCATCGGCTCCACGGGCGTGGGCAAGACCGAGATCGCGCGGCGTATCGCCGACCTCGTCGGCGCGCCCTTCAGCAAGGTCGAGGCCACGAAGTACACGGAAGTGGGCTACGTCGGTCGCGACGTCGAGTCGATCGTGCGGGACCTGCTCGACATGGCCATCGCCATGACGCGCCGCACGGCCGAAGCGCGCGTGGCCAGCCGCGCGCGCGAGCGTGCCGAGGGCCGCGTGCTCGATGCGCTCGTCACGGCGTGGAAGCCCGGCGACCACGATCTCGATCCCTTCGGCGAGCCCGCCGCCGGTGGTGCGCCCACCATGCGCGATCTCTCGGCCGTACGCGTGCGCCTGCGGGAGCGTCTGCGCAGCGGGGCGCTCGACGACCGCCGCGTCGAGATCGACGTCCGCGAGGCCAAGGGCCAGCCGCTGGCCAACATCTTCGGCGACCCCTCCATGGCCCAGCAGGGCCTGGACTTCGGCAAGCTGCTGGAGCGCATGCAGCCGCCCACGACCAAGCGACGCTCGATGACCGTCCGCGAGGCCATCGACACGCTGGCCGTCGAAGAGGCCGAGGGCCTGGTCGACGGCGAGGCCATCACGGCCGACGCCATCCGCCTCGTGGAGGAGAGCGGCATCGTCTTCCTCGACGAGATCGACAAGGTCGCGGGCCGCGAGGGCACCACGGGGGCCGACGTCTCGCGCGAGGGCGTGCAGCGCGATCTGCTGCCGCTCGTCGAAGGCACCACGGTCTCCACCAAGCACGGGCCCGTTCGCACCGACCACATCCTCTTCATCGCCGCGGGTGCGTTCCACGTGGCCAAGCCGAGCGATCTCCTGCCCGAGCTGCAGGGCCGCTTCCCGATCCGCGTGCGCCTCGACGACCTCACCGAAGAGGACTTCGTGCGCATCCTTGAAGAGCCCGAGGGTGCGCTGACCCGCCAGCTGGTGGCGCTGCTGGGCACGGAGGGCGTCAAGCTGTCGTTCACCAGCGATGGCATCCGCGAGATCGCCCGCGTGGCCGTCAAGGCCAACGCCGCGCAAGAGAACATCGGCGCGCGGCGCCTGGCCACCGTCATCGAGCGCGTGGTCGAGGACCTGGCCTTCGATGCCCCGGCGCGACGCGGCGAGAAGGTCGCCGTCGACGCCGCCTACGTGCAGGAGCGCGTCGGCCCGCTGCTCGAGGACGAGGACCTGGGCGCCTACGTCCTCTGAGCGCCGGAGCTGCGCGGCCCCTGCGCGGGAGCTGCCGGGGAAGGCCGAAGGAACAGGGGCGGGGGGGCCGCCCCCGTGCGTCCCCCTTGCAGGACCGGCAAAGGCGGCGGAAGGTGGGGGGGATGGAACCGCGCCGCCCGGCCCCCGCCGCACGCCCTCGCCGCCTCGTTGGCGGCGCGGCGCTGCTGTGTGCGCTGGCGTTCGGCGTGGCCGCCGCTCGGGTGCAGGCCGCCGAGGCGCCGAGCGCGCCCTTCGTGGTCGAGGGCGAGGCGCTGGTGCGTGGCGCGCGCGCGTCCGAAGGGACCGTCAAGCTCGAGTCGATGCGCGACCACGGCGACGGCTGGTCCGGCTGGGCGCAGCTGCGCTGGCGGCCGTTCGGGGAGGGGCAGACGCTTGGCCTCGTCCTGGTGGCCCCGGCCGACGGCACGTATCGCGTCGATGCGGCGTGGACGCGCGGTCCGGATGCGGGCGACGTGCGCGTGAGCGTGCGTGGGCGCATGCTCGAGCCCACGCTCGAAGGCTGGTCGCCCCGCGTCGACTTGGCGGGTCCCGTACGCCTTGGCGAGGTGCGCCTCGTTCGCGGCGCCAACGACGTCGAGATCCGCGTCGTGGGCCACGATGTGCGGAGCAACGGGTACCGGTTCGGGCTCGATCGGCTCGTGCTGACACCACTGGGCGTGCCCGGCGCGGAGCCGGTGGTCGCCGAGGGATCATCGGACACGGCGGACGTGCCGACGCCCATCGCGCCTACGCCCGAGGTCGAGCAGCCCACGAGCGAGCCGCCGTCGCCGTCTCGAACGGGTCCGGTCGCCGTCCCGCCGGCGCCGTCGACGCCTGCGTACACCCCTCCGACACCGTCGGCCGACGCGCCGGTGCCGGATGAGGACGCGCCGCTCCCACCGGGCCCGCTGCCGGGCGACCCGGACGAGGTCGAGCCGCTGCCCACGTTCGACGAGGGCGTACCGGTCGAGCCCCTGCCGCCGCCCGAGACGGTGCCGACGCTGCCGCCGGAGCCTGCGCCCCCCGCGGCCCCCGACGCTCCCACTGAACCCACGCCGGCTCCTGGCGAGCCGCAGAAGCCCGCTGCCGCTCCCTGCGGCGTGATGGGCCAGGCGGCTGCCTGCGACGAGGACAACCCCGTCGTGGACCCGGACGCCGAGGTCCCCGTCGCCGAGCCGCCTGCCGGCGCGGCCGACGTGCCGCCCGAGGCACCGCCGCTGCACACGGCACCGGCGGGCACGGAGCCGCCCGCTGCGCCGGACGTCACGGCCCCCGAGGTCGCGGAGCCCGCCGCGCCCACGCCGTCCATCGGCCCCACACCGCCCGCGCCCGGGCCGGCCCGGACGCCCGCAGCCCCGCTGCCGACCGAGACACCCGCGCGCCCCGCCCCGGCCCCTGGGACCCAGCCCACGCCCGCGGAGCCGACGCCGCAGCCGCCCGTCGAGGTCCCCGCACCCGAGGTGCCGCCCACGCCGCCGGGCCCGACACCCGCCGAGCGGCGTCTGCTGTTCGAAGCGGTCCAGGGCTTGGAGCGCTACTTCGAGGGCAAGCCCCGCGGTGCCGGTTGGGCGAAGGCGTTGAAGCTGGCCGAGGTGCGCGAAGCCATGGCGGCCAAGACGCCCGACGACGCCGCTGCCGCAGCCCTGGCGCGTCGCTTGGACAAGTTCCCGCCCGGGCCCGCCTACGAGGCCTTGCTGGCCGAGCCGGCCTTCGTGCGCCTGACGCGCGCACTCGAGCCGTTCCGAACGTCGGACGACGACACCGACGATTGGTCCACGGCCGGCCGCTGACGCGGCTCGTCAGATGCTCGGTCCCGCGCCGCGATCCGCTCCTCGAGTAGCTCGGCTACGAGTCGTCGCGGATCGCGGCGCGCTACCGTCGCCCTGACGACCCGCTGTTTCGGCGCCTTCCGTGCCGGGCCAGCGACGCGGATGGCTCCGGACTACCAGGCGTAGCCTGGGCGCGATCCAAGAAGGAGACGCGGCACTTGGTAGGGGGTTGGCTCCCGCTACCGCCCCGTGGCCCGTGCAGGCACCATGCGCGGTCCGCGCCCCGACCCGAGGAGAGGTGATGCGCACCACGTACCGGACACACACCTGTGGTGACCTGCGCGCCGAGCACGCAGGCACGGAAGTCACGCTCTGCGGCTGGGTCCACGCCCGTCGCGACCAGGGCGGCGTGCTGTTCCTCGATCTGCGCGACCGCTACGGCCTGACCCAGGTGACCTTCCGCGGGGATCGCGATGCGGCCCTCCTGGCGGCGGCCGAGCGCGTCCGCCCCGAGTGGGTCGTGCGGGCTACGGGCCTCGTGGCCGCGCGCCCGTCCGAAGCCGTCAACCCCGATCGTGCCACGGGCGAGATCGAGGTCGAGGCGCATGCCCTCGTCGTGCTCTCGGAGGCCGCGACGCCGCCGATTCCCGTCGACGAGCACGCGGCCGTCTCGACCGAGCTGCGCCTGCGCCACCGCTACATGGACCTGCGTCGGCCCGCGCTCACGCACACGGTGGGGGCGCGCGCACGCATCGCCGGGACGGTGCGGCGGCACCTGGAGGCGCAGGGCTTCCTCGACATCGAGACGCCCACGCTGATCCGCAGCACGCCCGAAGGCGCGCGCGATTACCTCGTGCCCAGCCGGGTGCGGCCGGGCACCTGCTACGCGCTGCCGCAGTCGCCGCAGCTGTTCAAGCAGCTGCTCATGGTCGCGGGCCAGGACCGCTACTACCAGCTGGCCCGCTGCTACCGCGACGAGGACCTGCGCGCCGACCGTCAGCCGGAGTTCACCCAGGTGGACCTCGAGGCCTCGTTCGTGACCGAAGAGGACATCTTCGCGTTGCTCGAGCCGCTCGTGCGTGACCTCGTCCGCACGTGGCGTGGCACGCAGCTGCCCGACCCGCTGCCGCGCATGACGTATGCCGAGGCCATGGAGCGCTTCGGCAGCGACAAGCCCGACCTGCGCAACCCGCTGGAGCTCGTGGACCTCGCGGGCGTCGCCGGCGCCCTCGGGTTTGCCCCGTTCACGAGCACGCTGGAGTCCGGTGGGCGCGTGAAGGGCCTGCGCGTGCCCGGCGGGAGCGCGCTCTCGCGCAAGGACCTGGACGGGCTCGAGCGCGAAGCGCGCTCGATGGGTGCGCCGGGCCTGGCCTGGACCAAGCTGGCCGAAGGCAAGCCCAGCGGTCCCTTGGCGCGGTTCCTCGGTGGTGAGGGGGCCGCGGCCTTCCTGGCCGCCACGGGTCTGGAGGACGGCGACCTGCTGCTGACGGCGGCGGGCGACGACACGCTCGTGCATCGTGTGCTCGGCGGCTTGCGCCTGCTCGTGGGTGCCAAGCTGGGCCTCGTCGACGAGTCGCGCAACGAAGTGCTGTGGGTCACCGACTTCCCGCTGTTCGCGTGGGACGAGGAACACCAGCGCATCGACGCGCAGCACCATCCGTTCACGAGCCCGGCCAGCGACCAGCTCGAGGCCTTCTTCGCCGCCGCGAAGGGCTCGGCCGAGGACCGCAAGGCGCTCTGCGGCACGCTGCGCTCGCGAGCCTACGACCTCGTCATGAACGGCGTCGAGATCGGTGGCGGGAGCATCCGCATCCACCGCCAGGACGTGCAGCAGACGGTCTTCGCCCTGCTGGGCATCAGCGAGTCCGAGGTCGAGCGACGCTTCGGCTGGTTCGTGGAGGCCCTGCGCTACGGCACGCCGCCGCACGGGGGCATCGCCCTGGGGCTGGACCGCCTCGTGATGTGCCTGATCGGTGCTTCCACCATCCAGGACGTGATCGCGTTCCCCAAGACGAGCAGCGCGGCCGACTTGCTGTGCGGCGCCCCGGCCTCGGTGGACGACGCCCAGATGCACGAGCTGCACCTGGCCTGGGACCTGCCCCAGGAGGACGCCCCTACGTCCGCCGACTGACCCGTCCGTAGGCGGAAGACACGGTACGGAGGCGGGGAATTCTTCCGCACCTTGCCGGAGCCCGCGCCCGCTTGCGGGAGAGCAGGGCGGCAAGGTGCGGAAGAAATCCCCGCCTCCGTACGGCCTCTCGCGAGCTGCAAGCAATCCCTCCGCCTACGGAGGGCACCGCCCACGCGGCGCGTGGCGAACGGAACCCGCCTGTCGGGACGCCCGTCGAGCCTGCGTGCGCCGGAAAGGGCGCACGTAGGCTATCCAGCCACACACGCCGTCCATGGGGGACGGCGGCCTCACCTAGGAGCCTTCCCATGTCCGCCTCGATCCACCTCCAGCTGCCCGACGGGTCCCTGCGCCAGGTCCCTCGGGGCACGACGGTGGCCGAGGTCGCCGCGGGCATCGGCAAGGGCTTGGCCAAGGCCGCCGTCGCCGGCGTCGTCGACGGCAACGTCGTGGAGACCGCGCGTCCGATCCAGGGCGACGCGTCGCTGCGCATCCTGACCGCCAAGGACAAGGAAGCGCTCGACGTGCTCCGCCATAGCGCCGCGCACCTGCTCGCGATGGCCGTGCTCGACCTGTTCCCAGGCACCGACCTGGGGTTCGGCCCGGCCACCGACGAGGGCTTCTACTACGACTTCAAGACCCCGCAGACGCTCACCGAGGAGGACCTGCCCAAGATCGAAGCGCGCATGAAGGAGATCGCGGCCGAAGGCCGTCCCTACGCGCGCGTCGCCCTCGATCGGGCAGGTGCCAAGGAACGCCTCCAGGGCATCGGCTACGAGCTGAAGATCCCGCACGTCGACGAGATTCCCGAAGACGAGATCACCTTCTACGACTCGGGTGCCTTCACCGACATGTGCGAGGGTCCGCACGTGCCCGACACCTCGTGGTTGGCCAACGTGAAGCTGTTGAGCGTCAGCGGCGCGTACTGGCGCGGCGACGCGTCCGGCGTGCCGATGCAGCGCATTCGCGGCACCGCGTTCTTCACCGCCAAGGACCTCGAGCAACACCTCCATCGCCTGGAGGAGGCCAAGAAGCGCGATCACCGACGCATCGGGCGCGAGATGGATCTCTTCTCGCTGCAGCCCGAGGGGCCGGGGTTCCCCTTCTGGCATCCCCGCGGCATGGTCGTCTACAACGAGCTCACCAAGCTGATCCGCGAGCAGCTCGAGCGCCGCGGCTACGGCGAAGTCCGTACGCCCATCGTGCTCAGCGACGAGCTGTGGAAGCGCAGCGGCCACTACGACCACTTCAAGGACAACATGTACTTCCTCGAAGTGGACGAGCGGTCGTTCGCCATCAAGCCCATGAACTGCCCGGGCACGTGCCTGGTCTACGGCCACCGGCCGCGCTCCTACCGCGAGCTGCCGGTGCGCATGGCCGAGTTCAGCCCGCTGCACCGCAACGAGCTCTCCGGCACGCTTCACGGCCTCCTTCGCGTGCGCCTCATGGCGCAGGACGACGCGCACGTCTACTGCGCGCCCGAGGACCTGCAGAGCGAGATCGCCGACATGATCGAGATGCTCCAGCAGGTCTACCCGGCGATCGGGTTCGACCCTGCCGAGGTCATCGTGAAGCTGGCGACCAAGCCCGAGAAGGCGCTGGGCGACCCCGCGTCGTGGGAGAAGGCCGAGGCCGCACTGGCCGATGCGCTTCGTGCGCAGGGCATGGCGTTCGAGGTCAACCCGGGCGAGGGCGCGTTCTACGGACCCAAGATCGAGTTCCACGTGACCGACGCGCTGGGCCGCACGTGGCAGTGCGGCACCATCCAGGTGGACTTCTCCATGCCGGAGCGGTTCAACCTGTCCTATGTGGGGCAGGACGGACAGCACCACCGGCCCGTCATGATCCACCGCGCCATCCTGGGCTCGTTCGAGCGCCTGATCGGCATCCTCATCGAGCACCACGCCGGGCGCTTCCCCGTCTGGCTGGCGCCCGTGCAGGCCACCGTGCTCTCCATCACGGAGGCACAGGGCGAGTACGCCGTCGCCGTGCGTGACAGGCTCAGGGCCGCCGGCGTGCGGGCCGAGGCCGACATCCGCGGCGACAAGGTCGGCTCCAAGATCCGTGACGCCATCCTGGAGCGGGTCCCGTACCAGCTCGTGGTGGGGGGGCGCGAGATGGAGTCCGGCCAGGTGGCCGTGCGCCTGCTCTCCGGCGAGGACCTCGGCCCCATGGCCATCGAGGACTTCCTCGCCCGCATCCGTCACGAGATCGACGAGCGCGTTGCCTGAGCCGCGCGTCCGCGGCCTGCCGGGCCGCGGACGCCCTCCCTGCCCCTCATGCCCCTTTCACGGGGTGATCCGTCGGCTTCCGACGGTGATTCGTGGCAAGATGATCGTTTGCCCCGGGCCCGTATGGTCCGGCGGCCCGCACCCTATCTAGGAGACATCCCCATCCGTCCCAGCCGCTTTGACCGGTCCATGCCTCGTGAGTCTGGACCGCGCATCAACGAACGCATCACCATCCGCCAGGTCCGGCTGATCGACAGCGAGAACGTCAACCATGGCGTGGTCTCGCGCGACGACGCATTGCGCATGGCCCAGGAAGCTGGCCTCGACCTCGTCGAGGTCAACTCGAACAGCCGACCGCCCGTGTGCCGGATCATGGACTTCGGCCGCTACAAGTACGAGCAGAGCAAGAAGGCTCGTGAGTCGAAGGCCAAGCAGCACCGGGCGCAGATCCGCACGGTCCGTCTGCGCCCCAAGACCGACCCGCACATGCTCGACATCCGCTGCAAGAAGGCGCGGGAGTTCCTCGAGCGTGGCGACAAGGTCCAGCTCATGATCCTGTTCCGCGGCCGCGAGATGGCCCACCAGGAGCTGGGCGCCAAGCACTGCGAAGAGGTGGCGAAGCGGCTGGAAGACGTGGGCAAGGTCGAGGCGCCGCCCCGCATGGAGGGCCGCCGCATGACCATGCTCATTGGGCGCAAGTAAGCGACCTGGGGTGCGGACGGGCGGCTCGCCGAGTGCTCGGCGGCGCCGGCGCGATCCGCTCCTCAAGTAGCTCGGCTACGAGTCGTCGCGGATCGCTTGGCGGCGCCGTCGCCCTGACGAGCCGGTCCGCGGCGGCGGCTGCCTGATCCTGCGGTCGGGCGGGGCCTCGCGCGGACGACGACGCGGCTGGGGTCGAGAAGGCCCGAGCCACCGGGGCCCCGAACTACCTCCCGCCTGTCGCACGCCAGGGGAGGAGCCTGGGAGTTCTTCCGCTACTCGCCGCGGGATACCCTCGGCGTCGCGGGTGCCCTCCGGCGAGTTGCGGAAGGAGTCCCTGGCTCCACCGTGAGAGGTGCAGGAGGGGTACGGAATAGCCCTCCTGCCGCGACGGCGTAGGCCGGAGCGCCGAGTCCGCGCGGGAGCGCGGAACGAACCTGCGTGTGGCCGACACCCCCCGAACCACCGCAGCCCCCTCCAACCGCCGCCTCATTCCGGCGGTGTGGACCCCACCCCCCCAAACCGCCTTCCCCACCCCCCGGCTTTGTTTGGCGGGGGAGGGGGGGGCCGCTACCTTCGCCCGCTTCCGTCCCCAGGATCGGCCATCGGGCCTCCGGGACCCTCTCGAGACAGGACGCCTTGGCCATGCCGAAGATCAAGACACGCAAGTCGATCGCGAAGCGCTTCAAGGTGACCAAGTCCGGGAAGGTCCGCAAGCTGGGCTCGGCGTTCCACAGCCACATCCTGAGCAAGAAGGGCACCAAGCAGAAGCGTCGCCACCGCGCGGCCAGCTTCGTCGAGGGGTCCCAGGCTCGGAGCATCCGCCGGTACATGGGTCAGTAAGGCCCAGGGCCAGTAGGCCCGAGGGTCAGCAGGCCCAGTCCGCAGAGCTCATCGGATCGGCACACGGAGCGTCGGGGCCCCAGGCCCGTTGACGAGGAGAGGACCTCGCCATGTCCCGCGTTACTTGCACCCCCAAGCGCCTTGCTCGCAAGCGCCGCCTCATGAAGGTGGCCAAGGGCTACTTCGGCTCGCGCAGCAAGCAGTACAAGGTGATGAAGGAAACGGTCCACCGCGGGTGGGTCTATGCCTTTCAGCACCGGCGCCGGCGCAAGCGCGACTTCCGGCGCCTCTGGATCCTGCGCATCAACGCGGCCTCCCGCGCGCGCGGCGTCCCGTACAGCCGCCTGATCGCGGGCCTCAACGCCGCGGGCATCGAGCTCAACCGCAAGTCGCTGGCCGAGCTGGCCATCCACGACGCCGCCGCCTTCGACCAGGTGGTGGACGCGGCTCGCGCGCCGAACGCCTGAGCGCACGCAGCGCGGAGGCCACGGGCCCCGCGCGTCGACCGCTGCCCCACGCAGGGCGCATCGTCCCGGCTCCGGCTGCGTCTCCAGCTCCCGTGCGGACTGCACGGGGGCGGTCGTTCGCCGATCCATCCCACGTCGGTAGCCTGACGCCCGTCGGGTCGGGGGCGTGGGCCTCCGGTCCGCGCGCGGCGGCCTCGGAGGGAGCGTGATGCTCGATCAGATCCGCGACATCGAGCAGGAGGCGCTCGCGGCCCTCGCTGCCGCGAGCGACCTGGACGCGCTCGAAGCCGTTGAAGCCCGCACCACGGGCAAGCGCGGCGCGCTGGCCGACGTGCTCCGCGGCATCGGCAAGCTGCCGGGCGACCAGCGAACGGCCGTCGGCCAAGCCGCCAACGCCGCGCGCAAGGCCGTCGAGGCGGCGCTGGAGGCGCGACGTACGGCGCTCGAGGCCGAGCGCGAGGCGGCGCTCGGCACGCTCGAAGCGCTCGACCTCACGCAGCCGGCGCCGGGCGACGCGCCGTGGCCGCGCACGGGCGGCACGATCCATCCCGTACAGCAGCTGATCCGCCGCGTCGAAGACGTATGCCAGGGCATGGGCTTCGACCTGCTCGACGGTCCGTGGGTCGAAGACGAGCAGCACAACTTCACGGCGCTCAACATCCCGCCGGGCCATCCCGCCCGCGACATGCAGGACACGTTCTGGCTCACCGACGGGCACCTGCTGCGCACGCACACGAGCCCCGTGCAGATCCGCGCCATGCGCGAGCGCACGCCGCCCATCCGCGCCGTCGCCGTGGGTCGCGTCTTCCGCAACGAAGAGCTCGACGCGACGCACGAGCACACGTTCCACCAGATCGAGGGCCTTCTGGTGGACCGCGAGGTCAACGTGGGCCACATGGTCCACGTGCTGCGCGGTCTCATCGCCGAGATCCTCGAGTCCGACGTGGAGGTGCGCCTGCGCCCGGCCTACTTCCCCTTCGTCGAGCCGGGCTTCGAAATGGATGTCACCTACCGCGGGCGCTGGATGGAGCTCCTGGGCTGCGGTCTGGTGCATCCCGACGTGTTGCGTCAGGGCGGTGTCGACCCCGCGGCGTGGTCGGGCTTCGCGTTCGGCATGGGCATCGACCGCCTCGTGCTCCTCAAGTACGGCATCGAGGACATTCGCCACCTGATGGGCGGCGACCTGCGCTTCCTCAGGCAGTTCGGATCGGGGGTGGAAGCATGAAGCTCTCCTGGAGCTGGCTTGGCGAGCTGGTGGACCTGGACGGCATCACGCCGGCCGAGGCTGCCGAGCGCCTCACCTTCCACACCGCCGAGATCGAGCACGTCACGCCCGTGGGCGCGGCCCTGCCGGGCGTCGTCACGGCGCGCACGCTGTCCGTGCGCCCGCATCCGGATGCCGATCGCCTGCGCCTCGTCACCGTGGACCCGGGCGACGGGACCACGCCGGAGGTCGTCTGCGGCGCGCCCAACGTGGCAGAGGGCCAGATCGTGGCCTACGCACCTGTCGGCACCACGCTGCCGGGTGGGGCGGGCGGGCCCGTCACGCTGACGCCGCGCAAGATCCGCGGGGTCGAGAGCCGCGGCATGATCTGCGCCGAGGACGAGCTGGGCCTGGGCGACGACCACGACGGCATCCTCGTGCTGCCGCCGGACACGCCGGTGGGCACGCCGATCAGCGAGGTCGTGGCCACGGAGGACACCGTCCTCGAGCTCTCCAACATCGCCATCACGCACCGCCCCGACCTGTGGGGGCATCAAGGCTTCGCCCGCGAGCTCGCGGCGCTGTTCGGCCGCCCCCTGAAGCTCTCGCCGCGAGCCGAGCTCGAAGCCGACGGCGAGCCCTTCCCGGTGCGCGTGGAGGCCGAGGCCGACTGTGCGCGGTACGTCGGTGCCGTGATCGAGGGCTTGTCCAACGGCCCCTCGCCGCTCGCCTGGCGGCGCCGTCTCACGGTCCTCGGACAGCGCAGCATCGACCGCCTCGTGGACCTCACCAACCTCGTCCTGCTCGAGACCGGGCAGCCACTGCACGCGTTCGACCTCGCGGCGCTTCGCGGCGGCACGATCAGCGTGCGTCGTGCGCAATCGGGCGAGGCCTTCACCGCGCTCGACGGCTCCACGCCGTCGCTCCAGGGCGACGACCTCGTGATCGCCGACGGCGAAGGCGCCGTGGCCCTGGCGGGCGTGATGGGGGGGGAGGCCTCCGGCGTAGGCCCCGACACGACGGCCGTGCTCCTGGAGTCCGCGTGGTTCGCCCCAGGCGTGATCCGGGCCACCGCCGCTCGGCTGGGCTGGCGCACGGAGGCCAGCAGCCGCTTCGAGAAGGGCCTCGACCCCGAGGGCACCATCGACGCCGCGGCGCGCTTCCTCGCGCTGGCGCGCACCGTGCTGCCCGAAGCCCGCCTGGCCCGGACCGTCAGCGACGTCCGCACGCAACCCGCGGTGGCACGCACCGTGCGCCTGCCGCTCGCGCTCGTGAAGCGCCGGCTGGGCCTCCGCCTGCCCGATGCCACCATCCGCTCGAAGCTCTCGGCCCTGGGCTTCCGCGTCGACGACCTCGGCAGCGAGCTCGACGTCCACGTGCCCTCCTGGCGCGCGGGCAGCGACATCCGCCTGCCGGAGGACCTGGTCGAAGAGGTCGGCCGGCTCGTCGGCTACGAGTCGGTCCAGCCCCTTGCGCCGCTCGGCACCATCGAAGTGCGCCGGCCCGATGCGCGGCGCCGCCTCGAGCGCCGTCTGCTGCCGCTGTTCACGCTCGAGCGCGGGTGGAACGAGGTGAAGACGTACTCGTTCCACGGCGACGAGGAGGGCGCGCCGCTCGGGCTCGGTGGGGGCCAGGCGTTGAAGCTGGCCGGCCTACCGGAGGACCGCGCCACGTGGATGGCCACCAGTGCGTTGCCGCGGCTCCTGGCCATCGCCGCGCGCAACCGGCACACCGCTCCGGCCGCGGCGTTCGTGGACAGCACGCGCGTGTTCGCCGCACGTGCGACGGGTCTTCCGGCCGAAGTGCGCGTGCTGGCAGGCATCGCCTACGACGAGGGCGACACGACGGCGGCGGGCGCCGCGGTGCTGCATCTCGCGCACGACCTGCGTGCAGTCCTTGCGCGAGCCGGCTTGCCCGATGTGCAGCTTCTGCAGCGCGATCCCAGGGCACTGGCCGAAGGCCTCCCGCAGCCCGCCTGGTGGCATCCCGGGCGGCGTGCGGAGCTTGCCGCGCGCGGTGTGCACCTCGGTTCGCTTGGCGAGCTCGCGCCGCGGGCATCGGCGGCGCAGGGCTTCGACGGGCGCGTGGCCGGTTTCGAGATTTCGCTCGATTCCGTGCGCGAAGCCCTCGATCGGCCCGGTCCTGCGTCGTACACGCCGCCGCTCAAGTTCCCCGTCGTGCCGTTCGACGTCGCTGTCGTCGTGCCGAGCGAAGTGCCGGTCGATGACGTACGCGCGCTCATCGAAGGCGCGTCGCCCGAGCACGTGCGCGACGTCGCTTGTTTCGACGTGTACGCAGGCACGGGCATCCCGGATGGCCACAAGAGCTTGGCGTTCCGCTTGGAGCTGTACGACCGCGAACGCACGCTTGATGGAGCGACGGCCGACAAGCTGCGCGCGAGCGTGACGCAAGCACTTTCTTCCGCGGGCTACACGATTCGCGGCGCGTAGCGCAAGCACGGTCAACGCGCGTGCGATGCACGCGCAGACTCGCTTGCATGTCGCGCTGCGTGGTAGACTGCGCACCGTCGAGGCGGGGACGAACCGCGTCCCTGAGCCTGGAACGAAGATCAGGATTCCCCGGATCGAAAGGCGAGGCCCGCCCCGGCTTGCCGCGGGCACGGCCGGACCTCCGACTGGCGAGCCCACCTAGTAGTGGGGCTCAGCTGGATCCTGGTTCGCTCCCCCGCCCCGACGATCTTCCCACCCGCCACCCGGTGATCCTCCCACCCGCCACCCGGTGATCTTCCCGCCCACCACCCGGTGATCCTCCCGCCCACCACCCGGTGATCCTCCCGCCCGCCCCGCGGCACTCTTCCCGCTCGCCCCGCGGCGGCCTGCTTCTCGCCGCGGCCGTGATCTGGATTGGGCGCACCGGGCTACGGGGTGACGTCCCCATTGTCTGGGGTGGTTGAAGCGTCTACGACCCCTCGTAGGATCAGCGGGACAGGGCTACTACCGGTGGGGGTAGGGCCGAGGCCGAGCCCCGATCGCGAGGAGATGTTGCATGCGCTGGAGCTGGATCGTGTTGCTGGGTGTGGTCGCGGCCGGCGTGTACGCGTTCTTCGGCAGCAGCGAGGGGGGCGAAGGCGGGGCACCCACGACGCCCGCAGCCGACCGGAAGGCGCAGGCCGAGGATCTGGGCCTCTCGACGGAAGAGCAGAAGCGCGAGTCCGAGGCCGTGCAGCTGGTCAGCGCGCTCGACGACCCGGCGCAGGCCGCCGACCCGGCCCTCTGGGGGCGCATCCTCGGCGAGTACGGCGACACGCTGGCGGCGCGCCGCGCGGCCTACAAGAAGGGCGTCGAGCTGTACCAGGCCACGCCGTCGGTGCGCGAAGACCGCGAGCGGCGCATCGCGCACCTCGATCGCGTCCGTAGGCTCCTCTCGCGCGGCATCAACCTGCCCGAGATGTTCCAGGCCAACGGTGCCGACACGGCGCCGCGGACGCGCCTGATCCAGGTGCTCACCGACGCCAACCGCGAAGTCATGACGTGGCCCGCCGGCGTTCCCGGCGTGACCCGGCCCTACGCCGTCGAGTCCGGCCTGGCGCCCGTCAACATCGTCTGGCGCCAGCAGGTGCCCGCGGGCGTGAACGCGATCCTGTTCTGGAACCAGGGTGGGAACCTGGACCCCCGTCGTCTGCAGGCTGGCCAGAACCTGCTGTTGCCTCTCGAGCCCCTGCGCATCGAGGTCCTGCAGGACGTGCACCGCCTGTCCCTCTGGATCGGCGACTGGTTCGTGAAGGAGTTCCGCATCGGCGTGGGCAAGGATGAGTCGCCTACGCCGGTAGGGACCTTCCGCATCGTCGACAAGCAGGTCAACCCGCCGTGGACGACCACCATCGACGGGCGCAAGGTGGTCGTCCCGGCCGGCGATCCCCGCAACGAGCTGGGTGCGGTCTGGATGGCCATCGAGAGCCCCCAGTGGCCTCGCAGCGCCGGATTCGGAATCCACGGCACGATCAAGCCGGAGACCGTCGGATCACACTGCAGCAACGGCTGCGTGCGCCTGCGCAACGACCAGGCCACCGAGGTCTTCGACTGGGCCCGCCGCGAAGGCAACGGCGTCGCGGCCACCGAAGTCACGATCCGCTACAAGTAGCGACGCAAGGTGCCTGATCCGGCGCTGCGGCGCCGGATCAGACACCTCCGCGCGCCAGGCGGGTGCCTGATCCCGCGCAGCGGCGCCGCGAAGCGGCAACGCGGGGCGCGGGGTCTGGCTCCGCCAGGAGGTGGGCGTATCTCGTGAGGCCAGTGGCGTGCGCCTGCGGGAGGGCCTTCCCGCCGGCGAGCGTCGCACGCAGGTGTCAGACCCGGCGCCCCGCGTCGCTTCGCTCCCCTGCGCCGGATCAGACACCGGCGCGCGGCGGGAGCAGGCTAGGGGGCAGGCCGATGTCGATGCACACGACGTGGCCCACGAGGTCGCTGGCGTGCGCGAAGCCCGTCTTCGGCGCCACCATCGTGGCCGTAATCCGCGCAGGAAGGGCCACAGGGAGCGGTTTGCCGGTGCCTGCGTCCAAGCCGGAAGGCACGTCGACGGCGAGCACGGGCACGCCCGAGGCCTGAAGCGCCTCGAGGGTCGCGACATCGCCCTCACCGAGCTCCCGGGTGAGCCCGATGCCGAAGATCGCGTCCACGACGAGCGCGGGCTCGCGCGCCAGCGCACGCGCCACGGCGTCTGCGTCTGCCGTCGCGTCTACGAGCTCGATTCCGGCATCCTGGGCGGCACGCGCTTCCTGGCGCGCATCCGGCGTGGTGGGGGGGCCGTGCAGGAGAACGACCTCTGCTCGGCGGCCCCACGCCACCAGGTTGCGGGCCACCGCCAATCCGTCTCCGCCGTTGTTCCCGCG
>JACKGW010000008.1:185000-199691 GCA_020631815.1 Planctomycetota bacterium
GAGCGCAATGGTACCCTCAGCACGGTTGGCAATCGTGCGTAGAGCGTAAAGGTATAAGGGTGCTTGACTGCGAGACCGATGGGTCGAGCAGAGACGAAAGTCGGCCTTAGTGATCCGGCGCTTCCGAGTGGAAGGGGCGTCGCTCATCAGACAAAAGGTACTCCGGGGATAACAGGCTGATCCCATCCAAGAGTCCATATCGACGATGGGGTTTGGCACCTCGATGTCGGCTCATCACATCCTGGGGCTGTAGGAGGTCCCAAGGGTTCGGCTGTTCGCCGATTAAAGTGGTACGTGAGCTGGGTTCAGACCGACGTGAGTCAGGTCGGTCCCTATCTGCCGTGGGTGTAGGAAAACTGAGAAGGTCTGACCTTAGTACGAGAGGATTTGGTTGGACGGACCTCTGGTGTGCCGGTTATCGCGCTAGCGGTAGTGCCGGGTAGCTATGTCCGGAAAGGATAAACGCTGAAAGCATCTAAGCGTGAAGCCCTCTTCAAAACTAGTTTTCCCCATCAGGCTCGTCGAAGACTACGACGTTGATAGGCCAGGCGTGTAAGCACAGCAATGTGTTCAGCGGACTGGTACTAATCAGCCGATCGGCTTGACCACTTTCCCTTCTGACGCCCGATGCGTCCTGTTCCCGGTTCGCCGGGAGCTCTGGGCATCGTTTCCCGCTTCCGGTTCGCCGGCGGCGCGGAGACAGGGTCCGGAAGGGAGATCGCGTTGCCTGGGTGGCACGCGACACGTGTGAGCTCCTTGGAGCAGGCACGTTCGCAATCCGCCCGAGGCCCGATCCACGAGACGATCACACTCGACTCGTAGTGGCGATTCGTGCTTCTACCGTCTAGCGGAAATCGGACCCTTCGGTCCCCACTCACTACTTCCAGGGCGAGTCCCGCTCGCTTCCGGTCGCACGCCGCTCCAGTGGCTGCCGATCGCGCGACGGGCTTCGCATACCGATTTGCCCGGTGTCCACACCCAAGGGGCCACACCCGATCCCATTCCGAACTCGGCCGTTAAGCCCTTGGGGCCGATGATACTGCCTCACGGCGGGAAAGTAGGTCAGCGCCGGGCGTTTCCTTCCATGAGCCACGCGACAGCGATGTCGCGTGGCTCGTGTCGTTTTTGCGCGCCGTGCGCCAGGCGACCGGGCCCATGGCGTTGCGTGCGCTCTGCCCCGCCGATGCAGTGCACCGCGCGGCTGGGCGTGGGCGCCAGCTCGCGAGACTGCGTTGCGGGCGCACCACGCTCAGGGGATCCGAGATCGGCGCATCGGAGAGCAGGTGGTCTGGAAGGCGGGGATCTGCCCGTGATGCTCCACCCGGGCGGGCCCGTGCTTGTCGCTTGGCGCCGGGGAGGTAGACTCCCGCCCCTTCGGGCGTATAGCTCAGCTGGCTAGAGCGCAGCCCTGATAAGGCTGAGGTCCTTGGTTCGAGTCCAAGTACGCCCACCATCTACTTCCCGATGCGTCCTGTTGTCTTGCTCCTGCGAGTGCCGGAGCCTGGTTGTCCGCCTCGCCCTTGCGGGTCATCCACCGGCGTCCTAGGTAGAGTGCCGCGCGCCATGGGGGCGTAGCTCAGTTGGCTAGAGCACCGGCTTTGCAAGCCGGGGGTCAGGGGTTCGAATCCCCTCGCCTCCACCATGTACTTCGGTTCTCGGGGGCGTGTCCCTGGGGCCTGCGGGCGATCTGACGCACGTGGGGCGCTATGCTTCCGCCGGATGGATCCCGGCCCCCGCTACCTCCTCCCGTTCGACACGTTCCGCCTCCCGCAGCACATGGCGGAGGTGCTGGTCGTTGGGGCGGGCGTCGCCGGAGCCAGCGCGGCCCTGGCGGCCCTCGACGCGGGCCTCCGCGTCCACGTCCTCGCCAAGGGCGCGTGGGACGTCTGCAACACGGCCTGGGCCCAGGGTGGCGTTGCCGCGGTCCTGCCCGTCACGGGCGACGAGGAGACGCGGGACAGCGCGCGCCTCCATGCCCAGGACACGCTCGAGGTGGGCTGCGGCCTGTGCGACGAGGAGGTGGTCCGCGTCGTCACCGAAGAGGCGGATGACCGCGTGCTCGAGCTCCTCGAGGCCGGAGCCCGCTTCGACCGCGACGACGACGGTGACATTGCCCGCGGCCTGGAAGGCGGGCACTCGCGGCCGCGCATCCTCCACGCGGGTGGCGATGCCACGGGCGCCGAGATCCGGGTCACGTTGGAGCGTCTGGTGCGTTCGCGCTCGGACGTGACCGCGTGGTCCGATGCGTTCCTCGTGGACCTGATCACGGACGACGACGGGGCCTGCCGAGGCGCCCTCGTGTACTCCCGCGGCCACCTGCGCGTGATCTGGGCCGGCGCCGTCGTGCTGGCCACGGGAGGCTACGCCCAGATCTACCGCGAGAGCACCAACGTGGCGGGCGCGACGGGCGACGGGATCATGGCCGCGTGGCGCGCGGGCGCCAGCCTCCGTGACCTGGAGTTCGTCCAGTTCCACCCGACCACGCTGTACCTGGCCGGTGTCCCGCGCTTGCTGATCACCGAGGCCGTTCGCGGCGAGGGCGCGCACATCGTCGACGACAAGGGACGGCGCTTCGTGCTGGACGCCGATCCGCGCGGCGAGCTCGCGCCGCGTGACGTGATCTCGCGCCTCATCATGGCGCACCTGCAGCGGCCGGACGTGACGGGCGTGTTCCTCGACTTGAGGCACCTCGATGCGCAGCGCATTGCGCGTCGCTTCCCGGGCGTGGCCCGCTCGTGCGCGGCCCATGGCCTGGACATCGGTCGCGACCGCATCCCGATCCGTCCGGCGGCGCACTACTGCATCGGAGGGGTCCGTACGGCCCTCGACGGCTCGTCGGACGTGCGTGGGCTCTTCGCCGCGGGTGAGGCCAGCAGCTCCGGGCTCCACGGCGCCAACCGCCTGGCGTCCAACAGCTTGCTGGAGGGCCTCGTGCTCGGCCGTCGGGCCGGTGCGGCCGCCGCGGCCCACGCACGTGCCGAGCCGGCTCGTCCGAGGCGCCTGCGCGGCGAGGGAACGGGGAGTGCCACGGGCGTCATCGACGTGGACGACCTCCGGGCCTCGCTGAAGGCGCTGCTCTGGCGCGAAGCCGGGATCCTGCGCAGCGCGGGCCATCTCGAAGGCGCCGAAGGTGCCATTGCCGCGTGGCTGCGTTTCGCGGAGCGCGTCGGTTCGGACGATCCCGCGCGCTTGGCGTTGATCAACATGCTCGGCGTCGCCGAGGGCGTCGTGACGAGCGCGCTGCAGCGCGAGGAGAGCCGCGGGACCCATGCCCGCCGCGATGCGCCCGAGCGCGATGACGAACACTGGCGGGCGCACATCGTCCATCGGCGCGGGCACCCCACGGAGGTCGTGCCGCTCCCGCCTGCCGCCCCCGCCGGGAGCGTGGCGAGCGCATGAAGCTCGACAAGCCGAGCGCCTTCCGGCAGCACGACGACCGCCGCGAGCGGGCCATCCTCGTGGGGCTCGTCCTCCCGGACCAGCCGCCCTCGTGGCAGGAGCCCTTGGAGGAGCTGGGTCGTCTTGCCGACACGGCAGGAGCGGACACCGTGGAGCGGGTCCTGCAGCGGCGTGATCGCCCCGATCCCCGTACGTTCCTCGGCAAGGGGAAGGCGGAGGAGGTCGCCAGCCTCGTCAAGCAGCACGACGCCGACCTCGTGATCGTGGACCACGACCTGAGCCCCTCCCAGGCCCGCAACCTCGAGAAGGCCATCGGTGGGACGCGGGTGATCGACCGCACCGAGCTGATCTTGGACATCTTCGTGCGTCGCGCGCGCACGGCCATGGCCAAGGCCCAGGTCGAGCTGGCGCAGATGGAGTACGCCCTGCCTCGGCTGAAGCGTCTGTGGACCCACCTCAACCGCGAGGTCGGCGGCGGGCGCGTCGGCATCGGCGTCCGCGGACCCGGCGAGAAGCAGATCGAGACGGACCGTCGTCTCGTGCGCACGCGCATCCGCGACTTGCGGCGCAGCCTCGAGACGATGGAGGCGCACAAGATGCGCCAGGCACGCGGCCGCTCGCGCTGGTTCACGGCGTGCTTCGTGGGCTACACGAACGCCGGGAAGAGCACGCTGCTCCGCGCGCTGACGGGCGCCGACGTCTTCGTGCAGGACCGGCTGTTCGCGACGCTCGACACCACCACGCGGGCGTGGGAAGTCGTGCCGGGCAAGCGCATCTTCCTCAGCGACACGGTCGGGTTCATCCGCGACCTGCCGCACCACTTGGTCAGCAGCTTCCGCGCAACGCTGGAGGAGGCGCGGGCTGCCGACCTGCTGCTCCACGTGGTGGACGCCGGTGATCCCGATGCCCTCGAGCACGTGGAGATCGTCGAGCAGACGCTCTCGGCAATCGACGTGGGCGGGGTCCCCCGCATCGCCGTGCTGAACCAGGTCGACCGCGTGCGTGACCCGCTCTCGCTACGTGTGCTCGAGGACCGTCTGCCGGGCGCCGTGCGGACGAGCGCGATGACGGGCGAGGGCCTGGGCGCCCTCGCGGAGGCCGTCTACGACTACGTGCTGCGCCGCCACGCCGGTTGGCGCCTCACGCTGGACCCCGGCGCCGGCAAGCTGCTCGCGCGCGTGCGCGGCATGGGGGAGATCCTCGACGTGCGCTACGGCGCCGAACACGTCGAGGTCGACGTGCTCCTCAGCCGGCCCCAGGCCGAGCGGCTGCGCCTGGAGGGCGTGCGCGTGGAGCCGCTCCCCGAGGACGCTCCCGCGTTCCTCGACGAGGAGGCCGCGTCGTCCGACGGCGAGGCGTAGCGCGGCAGGGCACCTCCGTACGGGCTTTGCCGCTGGCATGACGAACTGACGCGTAGGAGGCGCGGTTTGACGGCCGGCGAACGCCGCACTTTGGTGCTTCGCTGCTCGAGGCTTGTTCCGCGCTACCGCGCGGAGTCGGCGCTCGGGCTCGCGCCCTCGCGGCAGGAGGGCTATTCCGTACCCCTCCTGCACCTCTCACGGGGGATCAGACACCTCCGTGCGCTGCCACCGAGGAGGTGACGAGCCGCCTCCGCCCTTGCGGGCGGAGGCAGCAGGACGATCAGGCCGTGGTCGCGCCGCCGGCATCCGCCTCGGGCGACATGGCCCAGGGGATGAACAGCGCCAAGCCGATCAGGAACGCCACGACCGCGTAGGCGACCCACCACGCCGCGTAGAGCACGGCGGCAACGGGCACCAGGATCAGCGTGGCCGGGTTCGTCAGCAGCTTGGTGACCAGTTGGCCCTTGGGCGCGAAGCCGCCGATGCGCTTCCACAGCCAGGGCAGGTACAGCAGCAGCGGGCTGCTGATGGCCACGGTCGAGTACGTACCGATGATCGAGCCGAGGATCAGCAGGAAGCTGAAGCCCTCGAGCACGTTGCGCTGGCCGTAGTTGAAGGCGAACAGCGCAAGACACACGAGCAAGAACGTCGCCGACGTCTTGATCGAGCGCGCCAGGGTCTGGTTGATCGACAGGTTGATGATCTCCGGCGTCAAGTCCGGCCGCTTGCCGCGGTTCTCGCGGATGCGGTCGAACACGACCACCGTGTCGTTCACCGAGTAGCCGACCAGCGTCAGGAACGCGGCGACCATGGCGAGGTTGATCTTGGCGTCCACCCAGCCCAGCTGGTTGGCCACGGCGACGAAGCCCAACGTCGCGGCCACGTCGTGGAACAAGCACAACACGGCCGAGAAGCCCATGGCCTTCGACTTGAAGCGGAATGCGATGTAGATGATGATCCCGATCAGCGAGAGCAGGAGGGCGACCATCGCGTCGTCCTTCAGCTTGCGTGCGACCGTGGAGCCGACCACGTCGTTGGACGGGAACGGCTGGCTGGCGCGAACCTGGATCGTGTCAGGGGCCGTTCCGTCAGCCGTGAGCAGCCGCTGCTTGAGCGCGGCCCGGAAGCCTTCGCTTCCGAGGTAGTCGCCGAGACGGCGACGCAGCTCCTCCGGGCTCGTGGGCAACGTCTGGCCCGTGCTCGACGCCGTGCGGATCCAGATGTCGTACGTGCGCGTGCCGGCGGCGGCGCCCGAGACCTCCTTCACCATCACGTAGCGCTGCAGGGAGACGTCGGCAGGCGCCTTGGGCACCTGACGACCGTCCTCCTCGACCCAGTGGGGGAAGTCCGTCTCGAGCAGCTTCTGGAGCTGGTCGGCGGACAACACCCCGTCCGGGTCGAGCAGCGTCATGCGCAAGTAGGCGCCGCCGTCGAGATCGGCCATCGGGTCGGCGGCGACATCGCCGTCCGCCGGGTCCTCGCCCTCCGGGGCAGGCGGGGCCGCGTGCCGGTACGGCTCGGGTCCCTTCTGGATCCACGGCGGCAGCAGCCGGTCCTTCAGGACTTCGGCCAAGTACGACTGGAAGGCCGCCGACTTGTCGTCCTCGGTGACGTTGACGGTGCTGCGCGTCTCGTCGTCGAACAGGCGCTGGACCTTGATGTCCGCCGCACGCTGCTCGTTGCCGACCGAGAGGACCTCCGCGCTCGTGAACGGGCCCATCACGACCGGCACGTCGGTCACGACGGGGTCGCCGTTGGCGTCGAACTCGCGGTGCTGGACGTTGACCGTGCGCTGCTCCTGGAGCGCCTTCTTCACGTCGTCGACGCTGGTGGCACTTCCGAAGCTGGCCGTCACGCGGTAACCACCGGTGAAGTCCACGTCGTACAGCGTGTAGCGGTCGGTCGAGAAGAACTCGATCAAGCCGAACACGATGCCGATCACGGAGATCGGAACGAAGATGCGACGCAGCTTGACCCAGTCGTACTTGGCAGGCTCGCCCGAGCCCCACATGCTCATCGACTTGATCCAGCCACGCTGCATGGCCCACTCGAAGATCGTGCGCGTCACGTAGATCGCCGTGAACATCGAGACCAACAGGCCCAAGGCCAAGGTGATCGCGAAGCCGCGCACCGGGCCGCTACCGAACTGGTAGAGGAAGATGGCGGTGATCAACGACGTGACGTTGGCGTCGATGATGGCGCTGAGCGCGCGGTCGTAGCCCTCGCTCAAGGCCCGGCGCAAGTTGCGCCCAGCGCGCAGCTCCTCGCGGACACGCTCGTTGATCAGGATGTTCGCGTCGACGGCCATGCCGAGCGTCAGCACGATGCCGGCGATACCGGGCAGGGTGAGCACCGCCTTGAAGAAGGACAGGAACCCGACCAGCAGCACGATGTTGAGCAAGAGCGCGAAGTTCGCGACCAGGCCGCTGCCTCGGTAGTAGATGATCATGAACAGGAGGACGAGCAGGAAGGCGACGCCCACCGCCAGGAGGCCGCGGTCGCGGCTCTCGCCGGCCAGCGAAGCACCCACGCGGTTCTCCGACTCGAGGTGCGGCTGGATCTTCAGCGAGCCCGTCTGCAGCACGGTGACGAGCTGCTTGGCTTCCTTCTCGAGGTCGGCGCGCGAGCCGGTTCCCAGCGTGATCTGGACGGTGTCCGTGAGCTTGCCGTTGATGCGCGGTGCGCTCCAGTACTCGTCATTGAGCACGATGGCCATCGGCAGGTAGAGGTTGGTCCCCGTCCACTCGCCGAAGCGGTTCTGCCACTCCTTCTTGACCTCGTAGAGCACGACCGGCTGGTTGTTGTTGGGATCGATGCCGACGCGCGGGTCCGTGAGGATCGTGCCGCCGATCTGGCGGTCCGTGTCGTTCTGCGGCTCTTCGAGCACGTGGAAGTGGCTCTCCGAGGTGCCGTCGGTGCCCTTCGCCTTCACGAGGTAGTAGCGCGGGTTGGACGGCATGTACGGCTCGCCCGCGGCGCGGGCGGAACGCCAGCGCTCGATCTCCGCGCGCTTGAACGTGACGAAGCTGTCCGCCGTCTTGCCGGCCCAGACCGACTCGGTGGCGAGGCGCGGCGGGCGTGAGCCGTCGTCGCCACCGCCGTAGTCCTCGTCCGGACGGGCTTCGATGCGGAACTTGAGGTCACCCAGCTGGGTGACGACGCCGACCACGCTCTCCGCCTGGCCTTCGGCCGTGGCGGGCAGAGAGATCTGGAAGCGGTCCTGGCCCAGCGGGAGGATCTGCGTCTCGCTCAGACCCGTGCGGTCCACGCGGTCCTGGATGACGGCGATGGTCTCCGTGACGACTTTGTCGGGGTCCTTGTCGGCGGCGATGCGGCCGGCCTTCTTGGCGCCCTCGATGTCGAGCGAGAAGCGCAGCGTCGTGCCGCCCTTCAGGTCCTGACCCAGGTGGATGCCGTTGGCGACCCACGCCCAGGCGAGCAGCGCGGTGACCACGAAGATGATCCCGAAGCGGCCCTTGATCTCGGTGGATTCGATCATGGTGTCCTCGAACGATGGAGGTGCGACGCGTCCTCGCGGGATCTGCGTCGCACGACGGGTTGCACCGGCCGACGAACGCGATCAGACGACGAGACCGTCTCGACGTCGTGCGCGTCCGCGTGAGCGCGAGGGAAGCGGGCTCGGCCGGAATGGGAGCGCCGCCTCCGGTCGCGTCAGAGCCGTCGCGCCTCGTTGGGCGCGCGGCGCGGCGGGAGGGCCCGCGGGCCGAGCGTGACCTGACCAAGCTCGCCAGGCTGCGCTGCGGCGAAGCCCGTCTGGGCGTCGCACCAGGGCAACCACGGAGCCGGCGGAACGACGCGACTGATGCGTCCGAGCTCGGCGAGCACCGTGGCGGTGGCTTCGCCGGCCGTGGCGCAGCACTCGTCCTGCGTCAGCGTCTCACCCGGCACGAAGAGCAGGCAGAGGGGGAGCGCAATCGACAAGCCCAGCACGGCCAACAGGCCAGCCCGCTGGCAAGAGGGGGTGCGCTCCGGTCCGCTCACGGGCATGAGCCTACGGGGGCGTCGTACGCCGGGACGAGCAGAACCCGGCCCCAGCGGCTGCCCGGAGGGCGATCCAGCCTCAGGAGGCGCTGTCCGAGGCCGTGTCCCCGCCGCTCGAGCCGTCCACGACCTGCCAGACGGCGGCCTTGGAGAAGCGGATGCGGGTGTTCGTCTTGTCGTCCACCTTGAGCGTGACGGTGTCCTCGTCCACGCCGACGACCGTGCCGTGGATGCCTGCGTTCGTGACGACCTTGGCGCCCTTCTGCAGGTTCTTGAGCTTCTCCTCGCGGGCCTTGCGGTCGCGCGAACCGGGCCGGAGCACGAGGAAGTAGAAGATCAGGAAGACGATCAGGATCGGGAACAGCATGCTGCCCAGCGGGCTGCCTGCGGGGGCCTCGTCCGCGGCGAGGACGGGAAGGGCCAGGGCGGCGAGCACGTCGGGCATGGGGACCTCCAAGGCCCGGCGCCGGGGGGCGCGCGGGGCGGCGTATCGTAGGCCGTCCGGGCCCGACGGCCCCCCCAGGGCCGTGCCGATCCGTGGCAGGCCGTTCGGAGGACCTCCCTGCGCATCTTGGCGGCCCTTTCCGGAGGCGTGGACAGCGCCGTGGCCGCCGCGCGACTCGTCGGCGAGGGCCATGACGTGGTTGCGGTCCACCTGCGTACGGGCGTCGAAGCCGAGGGGGCGGCGGCCGGCGGGGCGCGCTCGTGCTGCGGCATCGACGATGCGCGCGACGCACGCGCCGTGGCCTCGGCCCTCGGCATCCCGTTCCACGTGGTCGACGCCCGCGAGGCCTTCTCCACGGTGCAGAGCGCGTTCCGGGCCGACTACGAGGCCGGGCGTACGCCGCTGCCCTGCGTGCTCTGCAACCGCGACGTCAAGCTGGGACGCCTGGCCGACGTGGCCGCGTGGTGTGGCGCACGTGCGGTTGCCACGGGGCACTACGCCCGCCGGGCGCCGGGTGCGCGGGGGCGCTGGCGCCTGCTCGAGGCACGCGACACCGCCAAGGACCAGACGTACATGCTCTTCCGTCTGGACGATGCGCAGCGCGCGCTGCTGCGCTTCCCGCTGGGCGACATGACGAAGGCCGACGTGCGAGCCGAGGCCGCGCGCCTGGGTCTGTCGGTGCACGACAAGCCGGACAGCCAAGAGCTGTGCTTCCTGCCGGCCGAAGGCGGTGTGCGGGCGTGGCTGCGCAGCGAAGGCGCAGACGTGGATCGCCCCGGGGACGTCGTCGAGGCGGGGCGCGTCGTGGCGCGCCACGAAGGGGCGCTCGGCTTCACGCGCGGCCAGCGCCACGGCCTGCCTGCACTCGGGGCACGGCGCTACGTGAAGCGTGTGGACCCATCGACGGGGGTGGTCGAGGTCGCGCCCCGCGACGAGCTGCTCGCGTCCGTGGTCGAAGCGCGTGATGCCGTTTGGATCGAGGTGGGGGACGCGACCGAGCTGCGCGGGCCGGTTCGTGTCACGGCGCGCATTCGCCACGCGGGGCCACGCGAGGCCGGTTGGCTCGAAGCCACCTCGGCGACGTCCTTCCGCGTGCGCTTTGACACGCCGGTCTTCGCGCCAGCAGCAGGACAAGCGCTGGTCGCCTACGTCGGCGGCGCCGTCTTGGTCGGCGGCACGGTGGAGCTGGGTCCGCAGACCTGACGGCCCGCTCACTCGGGCGCAGACGCAAGCGTGACATGGGGGGCGCAGGGGAGACACCTCGACGGCGCGCGCGAAGAGACCTGCGCGCGCATCGTGGTGGCTCGGCGCCTCCGTCACGCGGCGTGACGATGCGCGTGGCGAGTCGCCCGAGCCCTTCGATCAGGGCTCGGGACGCGCGAGCCGTGTGTTACAGGCGATCCTTCAGGGCCTTGCCCGCCCGGAACGTGACGCCCACGCTCTCCGGGATCTGGATCTTCTCCTTCGTCGCCGGGTTGATGCCCGTACGGGCCTTTCGCACCGAGCGACGGAACGTGCCGAAGCCCAGGATGGCGACGTCGTGGTCCTTCATCAGGCCCTCGCTGATCGCATCCGTGACCGCGCCGAGGGCGCGCTCGGCTTCAGCTCGGCTCGAGCCCAGGTTGCGCGCGACCGCCTCGATGACCTCCGCCTTGTTCATGGCACCTCCCGAGGACCCCGAGAATCCGGGGCCGTGCCCCTGAATGGTGCCCGAAGCGGCGGCCCGGGGCCACCCCGAATCCGATCCGCCCGGCCCCGGGCGCCCGTAGCCTCTCCGGGAGCGTGTCCGGCCCCGCCCCCTGGCTTCTGCGGATCCTCGTCCTCCTGCTGCTCGGAGCGGCGTGGTGGGAGCCCCACCTCTCGGGCGACCTCCCGGCCCCCCCTGTCCTCGTCGTGGACGTCTCGCGCAGCACGGGGGCCCGCGTAGGGGCCCCGCTCCCGGCCTTGGAGGTGGCGCCAGAGCGCTACTTGGTCGGGGCGGAAGTCCTGCCCATGCGGGGCCCGGCCCGAGACCACGAGGTCGACCCCGGGGCCACGCGCCTGGCTGCGGCCCTCGGGGTCGTCGCCGCCAAGGCTCCCGGCCGCGACGTGATCCTGCTGAGCGACGGGCGCGCCACGGACGCCGGGGCCGAGGCCGCGGCCCGCGCGCTTGCCGCGGCCGGCGGCCGCCTGTTCACCGCACCCTCGCAGCCCCCGCCCCTGGATGCCGGGTTCCTCCGCGCGCGGGCCCGACGGGAGGGTGCCGAGGTCGTCGTCGAGGCCACGGTCGCCAGCGCGACGCGCGGCACCGCCGTCGTCCGCCTCTCGCAGTCCGGCCGCCCCGACGTGGCTCGCGCGCCGCTCACCCTGGTGCCCGGCGGCCAGGAGCGCGTGCTCCTCGTCGATGACGCTCCCCTCGCGGCGCCGTACACGCTGGTCCTCGAGCTGGCCGCTGGCACGCCCGACGACGACCCCGGCAACGACCGCCTCGTCGTGGCGCCCCCCGTCGGCCAGCCGACGGTGGTCCTCGTGGGCGACCTGGAGGCGCCGGATCCCCCTCCCGCGGGCCTCGTGGTTCGCGTGGCCGCCACACCCCGACCCGAGGCCTGGGCTGGTGCCGACGCGCTGGTCCTCTCCAACCTGCCCGCGGCCTTGCTCGAGCCGCACCGCGCTGCGCTGCAGCGGCATGTGGCGGGGGGAGGACGCATCGTGTTCCTCGGCGGGCCCGACGCGGGACGCGCGGGCGGGTGGTCGGGTAGCGACGTGGAGCGCACGCTGTCGCCTTTCGTGGTGCGTCGCGCGCCCGACACGCGCCGCGCGTGGCTCGTCGCCTTGGACCGCAGTGCCAGCATGGCGGAAGGCGCGCTGGTGCACGTGCGAGACGCCCTGCGCGCGTTCCTGCGCGCGCTGCCGACCGACGAGCGCGTTGCGGTCCTTCCGTTCTCCGGCGTGCCCGATGCGCAGCTGCTGGCACCGGGTTTCGTCCAGGGCGGCGACGTCGCCGCGCGCGAGACGCTGGAGGCCTCGCTCGACGCACTCGTCGCGCGGGGGGATACCGACCTGCTCGCGGCCGTCGAGGCTGCCGCCGATCACGTCGCGGGGGAGTCGGCCGAAGAGCGGATCGTGCTCGTCCTGGGTGACGGCGACCCGGATCGCCCTTCGCCCGGCGATCCGCGTAGTGCCGCCGCGGCACTGGCTCGTGCGCCCGCGCGCCTGCTCGCGTTCCTCTCGCGCGTCGAGGTCGCGGCGCAAGCGCTTGTGCCCTTGGCACAGCGCCCGGACGACGTCGCCGTGCTCTCCGATCCCGCGGCGATCCGCGCGCGGCTGGAGGCGTTCACGGCGCAGACGCGCGGAGCCGAGGACCGACGCCAGGGCCCCTGGGAGGTCCTTCCCGGTGCCGAGGGCGCCCTCGGCACGTTGACGTGGCCGCGCTTGTCGTGGCTCCACGACGTCGAGCTGCAGGACGAGGCACGCCTGCTTGCGAGTGCGACGCGAACAGCGGGCGCGCCTGCGACGGCGATGCTCGCCGCGGAGCGCACCCTGGGGGCGGGGCGTGTGCTGGCCCTCGCCTGGGGACCTGAAGTGGAGGCGGCCGGTCGTCCGCGGCGCGACGCCCTCACGGCACTCTGGCCATGGCTCGCCGAGCAGGCGGCGCGCGCCACGGTCGGCCAGCAGGCCGACTTCGTCGGGGACGACCTCGTTCTCGTCCGCCCGGCGTGGGCCGGGGCAGGGCGCGTGGACGTGCTCGCCGCCGACGCTGGCCCGGACGCCCAACCACTGGCCGCGCTCTACGAGCAGGCTCCGGGCCGCTTCCAGGGCCCTGCGCCCACGACGGTGCCAGAGGCCGGGCTGCGTGCCCGCGTGTCCGGCGTCCGCGGCGACGTGCGCCTGGACGTGCCCGCCCTGCCGCCGCTGGAGAGCCGCGGTGTGGGCGTGGACGTGGCGCGCCTCGATGCCCTCGCGGAGGCCGGTGGCGGCGTCCGTCTTGCCACGGCCGCGAGCTACCGCGCGCGCGATGTCCTGCCGGGTGCCCCGCTCGCGCCGTGGCTCGTCGTGTTCGCGCTGCTCGTGCTGGTCGTGGAACGCGTCCTCGCGACCCGCAGTCGGCGTGACGCGCACGCGACGCAACCACGGCAGCATGCCCCCGCCGTGTCGCGCACGCGAACCACCTCGCTGCCCTTCCTCTTGGCGCTGACGTGCGTCGTCGCCGCCGCGTCCACGACCGGCTGCCAGACGGCTCCTTCGGCGAACGCACCGCGGGTGGAAGGCAGCGACTATGCGCCGCCCCCGGGCGAGGGCGACCGACCCATCTACCTGGGTACGGATCTCATGCAGCAGCGCGTGCAGGAGCGCTTGGCGGCCGCAGCCATGGCGAACGAAGCCGAGCGGCAGCGCATCGCCATCGAGCTCCTGCGGCTTGGCGAACCGGCCGTGGCGCCGCTGCTGGCGGCCTTGAACGACGGCGACCCGGGCGTGCGCGTTCTCGCCTGTTTCGTCCTCGGCCAGCTGCGCGACGCGCGCGCGCTCCCAGCCATCGCCGAGCGCCTGGAGGATCCCGCCCAGGGCGTCCGCCACGAGGCGGCGACGGCCCTGCTGCGCAATGGCGATCGACGCGGTCTCGACGTGCTCCTCGCCGCCTTGGAAGACGGCGACTGCCTCGTGCGGGCCCGGGCCATCCAGGTGTTGGAAGAGGTCACGGGCGAGACCTACGGCTACGTGCCCAACGGTCGCGCCGAGGATCGTGCTGCCGCGATGTGCCGGTGGCGTGCGTGGCGTGCGCGTACGGACGCCGCGACCCGATGAGGGCGCCGCTCACGTTGCTGACCGCCTGTGCGCTGGTCCTCGTTGCCTGCGGAAGCCAGGAACGGGGCACGGACGCCGAGGAGAGCCGCCGCGAGGAGATGCTGGCCCAGACGATGTCCGCGAACCGTCTCTACGCAGAAGCCGCCAAGGGCTTTGCCCGCTCGTTTGCGCTGAGCGACCCGCTCGAGGCGCCCGCGTCGCACCGCTCGCGGCTGGCGTTTCGCACCGGCCGGGCGTTGGCCGCCGAAGCGCTCGCCAGGCAGGCCGACCCTGAGCGACCGTGGCTTGCGGAGCGCTATGCCTGGGCCTCGCTCGTCTGGTTGGACGAGGCGGAAGCGCTGGACGCGAGCCTGCTGGCCGCCATCGAGCCTCGTGCGCAGCTGATCGAGTCGGGCCTGTTCGGCGATGCGAATGCCGAGCGCGCGGCGCACCTCCGCCAGCGCTTCGTCGAAGGCGTCGAGGCCCGCGGGGGGCCCGAGGCCGCGCTCCCGACGCCCGCCGAACGTGAGGCCTACGCCGAGACGAAGTCGCGCATCCGGTAGGGGACGGGGAGCTCCTCCACCGCCAGGAGGCGCGGCTTGCGTCTACGGCGTGACATCGTCCGCGGTCAACGTGATGCCTCCGTGGTGCAGCGACGTGGCGTCGCGCACGATGACCTGCACCGTCTCGTCCTTCTCGGCAGGACCCGGCAGCACCACCTCG
>JACKGW010000009.1 GCA_020631815.1 Planctomycetota bacterium
CGCCCAGCGTCTGCTCGTCCACGCCGTACGTGCGCAACGTGAGGCGATCTCCGCGACGCTGGAGCTCGAGGACGTGGCTGCCGCGCGAGAGGTAGAAGCGAGCCGTCTCTACCGGGCCGCTGCCCGGGGGCGGGCCGATCTCGAGATGTTGGGGCGCGCGCCGCTCCCACTCGGCCTCCCACAGCTCGATCTCCGCGTCCGGCGCCCAGTCGCGGATCAGGTCCAAGCGCGCGGCGCTCGTGCCGCGTGGCCCCCACAGGGTGATGGCCACGACCGCACCGAGGAGGGCGGCGAGGGCCAAGGCTGCCCATCGCGCTCCGCGCGAACCACTCACGGGTCGACCTCATCGAGGAAGTTGTCGACGTCGACCACGTGTGCCCAGCGCTCGGCGAGCGTGGAGGAGCCGATGTCGGCGTGCCCCACCAGCGAGCTCTCCAGCACGTGGGCGCGCGGCAGATGCGCGGCCAGGTCGTGCATGTGCTGGATCGGGATCAGGCGATCCGTGCGCCCGTGGATGAGGTACACGGGCACGTCCGCAAGAACATCGAGCTCCTCGACGTGCTGCGCGAGCGAGAGCGGCGCGAGGCGCGCCCAGGCGGCGTCGCGGACGCGCTCGCCCCACCCGGGCGAAGCGTTGGCGTCGACCGCAAAGGCCGCGAACGCGAGGGCCTCCTCGTCGTCGGTGCCCGGCGCCCCGACAGGGACGAAGGCCGCAGCGAGCCAGGCCTGCACGGCGCGATGGACCTCGGGCCGCGAGCCGAACAGCTCTCCGGCCGCGGCTTGGAGCACCGCGTGCCTGGCGAACGCGTGATCGTCGCGGTCCGCCTGGCTGGCATCGGGCGGAGGAGCGCCCGCCCACGCGGCCAGCAGCGGCTCGAGATCGAAAGGCACACCCAGCAGCAGGATGGCTCGCGGGGCCGGGGCCCCGTCCCGCACCGCATGCGCGACGGCGCGGAGCAGGAGCGAGCCGCCCAGGCTCACGCCCACCGCCCCGGCATGGGCGCGGTCGGCCTCCTCGGGCGCCTCGCCGGCCACGACCAGCCGCCGCCACTCACGCGCGAGGTCCGCGACGTCGGGCGCCCGGTCCCCGGGCCAGCGCAGGCTGGCCACCTCCGGCGCCAGCACGAAGAAGCCCCCGCGGGAGAACGCGTGCACGGCCCTCTGGATCCGCTCGTCGCCGAGACCGTCTTCCGTCAGGCCGTGGACGAACAGCAGTCCGGGCAGCTGACCCGCCTTACCCCGGGGCTTGCCGAACCGGGCGATCCACGCCTTGGGGGCCCACGGGCCAGCGCCCTCCTCGGGGCCCAGCGGTACGGCGAAGATGGTCCGTGCCGCGACGTCCACGGCGCCCTCGCCGTTCAGGTCCATCCAGAGGCGGATGGCGCGCCAGCGCGGGACGAGCACGACCGCCGCGGTGGCCACCAGCACCACCAGCAAGAGCAGGGCGCCCCGGACGATGCGTCGACGGCGCCGCGGGGGCGGGGCCTCCGGCATGCGCGCAGTCTACGCGCCCCGCCCCGACGCCACAGCGCCCCCTTGACCAGGGCGGCCGACCGACTACCCTCCCCGCACCACGCGCCGAAGTGGCGGAATTGGCAGACGCGCTAGGTTCAGGACCTAGTGGGAGTTACTCCCTTGTGGGTTCGAGTCCCACCTTCGGCACCATGCACCTCTGTTGTTGCTCCTCCCTCGTGCGGCGTGCTGGTCCGGGGCCCCGCTTCGTCGTGATGGCTCCGCGCGACCCTTCAGGTGCGCGCCCATGAGCCAGGACTTCCTCCCGAGCCCGCTCCCGCCGGTAGCGCGTGCCGACGCCGCGCGGCTGCTCCACCGCTCGCGGGCCCTCTCGCGAAGGGCCCGGCGCGGCGAGGACGTGAGCGCGGCAGGTGAGCAGCTGGCCGCGGCCTGGGCCGAGGCGGCCGCACGGCACGAGCAGCGCGCCGCTCTCGCCCTGCGACTCGACGTGCCGCCCGAGCTACCCGTTGCCGCGCACGCCGACGAGCTGATCGACCTGTTCCGGCGCGAGCGCGTGTTCGTCGTGTGTGGCGAGACCGGGTCCGGCAAGACGACCCAGCTGCCCAAGCTCGCCCTGGCTGCCGGTCGCGGCCTCGCCGGACGGATCGGCCATACGCAGCCGCGGCGCATCGCGGCGCGGAGCGTGGCACGCCGCATTGCGGAGGAGCTGGGTCCCGACGGCCCCAAGGCGGTGGGCCACACCGTGCGCTTCCACGACACGGCGCCCCCCACCTGCCGGATCCAGGTGATGACCGACGGCATCCTGCTCGCGGCAACGCGGCGCGATCCGGATCTCCTGGCCTACGACACGATCCTGCTCGACGAAGCGCATGAGCGCAGCCTCAACATCGACTTCCTCCTGGGCTACGTGCGACGTCTCATCGAGCGACGCGATGACCTCTGCGTGGTCATCACGTCGGCCACGCTCGACACCGAGCGCTTTGCGCAGCACTTCGACGGCGCCCCCGTGGTCGAAGTCTCCGGGCGCACCTATCCCGTGGAGGTGCGCTGGCGTCCGCCGGGCACCGACGAGAACGGCGACCCGGTCGAGCTCGAGCGGGCCGTGGCCGCGGCGGTTCGCGAGCTGCTGCACGAGGGCCCCGGCGACATCCTCGTGTTCCTGGCCACGGCGCGAGAGATCGCCGAAGTCGGCGCCCACCTGGCCGAGCAGGACCTGGGCCCCGTCGATGTGATGCCGCTGTATGCCCGTCTGCCCGTCGAGCAACAAGATCGCGTGTTCGCTCCTGCTGCCCGGCGACGCATCGTGCTCTCCACGAACGTCGCGGAGACCAGCCTCACGGTCCCGGGCATCCACTACGTGGTGGACACGGGTCGCGCGCGCGTACGTCGCTACAGCCCGCACCTGCGCGTCCAGCGACTGCCCATCGAGGCCATCAGCCAGGACAGCGCCGCGCAGCGCGCCGGACGCTGTGGTCGCGTGGCCGACGGCGTCTGCATCCGGCTGTACGACGAGGACGACTTCGAGCGCCGCGACCGCCACACCGCCCCGGAGCTGCTACGCAGCAACCTGGCCGGCGTGATCCTGGACATGAAGGCGTTGCGGCTCGGCGCCGTGGAGGCGTTCCCGTTCCTGGACCCGCCGCGCCCCAAGGCCGTGCGCGAGGGCTACCGCACCCTGTTCGAGCTGGCCGCCGTGGACGAGGATGGTCGCCTCACCGACACGGGACGCACGCTCTCGCGCTTGCCCTTGGACCCGCGCTTGGCGCGGCTGCTCCTGGAAGGGCAGCGTCTGAGCTGTGCCGACGCGCTGCGCATCGTCGTCGCCGCCCTCGGCGCCGGCGACCCGCGCGAGCGCCCCGCCGAGGACACGGGGACGGCCGACCGCGCCCACGCCCGCTTCCTCGATCCGGCCTCCGACGTCATGACGCTCCTCAAGCTCCACGATCACTGTTCGCGCGAAGAAGCCGCACGCAGCGGTCGCGGGTTCCGCGGCTGGTGCCGTGACCACCATCTGCGCTTCACGCGCTGGCGCGAGTGGAACGACGTCGTTCGCCAGCTGCGCGACATGACGCGACAAGGCGACGAAGACGGCCCGGATGCCCGGAATCCGGACCGCATCCACCGCGCCTTGGTCCCAGGCATGCTCTCGCACGTCGCCATGCGCGGGGAGGGCCACGCCTACCACGGCACCCACGACTCCACCGTGTGGCTCTGGCCGGGCAGCGTCCTGTTCCGCGAGCGCCCCCCGTGGATCGTGTCGCTGGAGCGCGTGGAGACGAGCCGCGTGTACGCGCGCATGGTCGCACCTGTTCGCCGCGACTGGGTCGAGCCCTACGCGGACCACCTGGTCAAGCGCGCGTACCGCGACGCGCACTGGAGCGAGCGCCACGGGCACGTCTACGCGTACGAGCGTGTCACGCTGGACGGGCTCGTGCTGGAGCCGCGCCGGCGCGTGCACTACGGGCCCATCCATCCGCGGCGCGCGCGGGAGATCTTCCTGCGCCACGCCTTGGTCCATGGACGCTACCGGTCGCGCGCCGCGTGGCGACGCAACAACGAGCGCGTCCTCGAGGACGTTCGCGGCTGGCAGGCACGGCTTCGACGCACCGATCTCGAGCTCGATGCCGACGATCGCTTCGCCTTCTTCGACGCACGCGTCCCGGCGGAGGTGACGGGCTCCACGTCGTTCGAGCGCTGGCGCGCCGTGGCCGAGCGCGACAACGCGCGCGTCCTCTTCTTGGACCTCGAGGCGCTGCTGGGCGAGCCGCTTCCCGACGACCCCTCCGCGTGGCCGGACTCCATCCTCGTGGACGGTGTCCTGCTCGAGCTGCGCTATCGCCTGGCGCCAGGCGAAGAGTCGGACGGCATCACGGTGCGCGTCCCCTTGGCCGCGCTGGGCCGCGTGCGTGCGGAGCGCTTGGAGTGGCTCGTGCCCGGCTGGGTGACGTTGAAGGTCGAGGGCCTCCTGCGCACGTTGCCGAAGGCGCTGCGCCGGCCTCTGGTCCCGCTGCCGGAGACGGCAGCCCAGCTGGCCCGCGAGCTGGCGTTCGGCCAAGGCAGCCTGCGCGTCGCCCTCGTGCACGCCCTGGGCAACCGCGCGGGCCGCGCGCTGCGCGCCCGCGACTTCGTACCCGAGCAGCTGCCGCCGCACCTGCTCGCGCGCATCGAGGTGCTCGACGAACACGGCGCGGTCTTGGCGAGCGGTCGCGACCTCGAGGCCGTGCGCCGCGAGGTGCGTGCCCGCCGCGGCGCGGTGTTGGCCGAGGCGGATCGGGAGGCGGAGGCCCGCGCCTCGCGCACCTGGGCCTTCGGCGATCTCCCGGACGCCGTGGAGGTGGACCACGGCGGCTTCCACATGCGCGCGCGCCCCGTGCTCGTCGACGGCGGCGACGTGGTTCGCTTGGCGCACGTCGACCCGGGCGCGCGAGCCGACCGCCTCCACCGCCGCGGCGTACGTCGCCTGCTCGCCCTGGACAGCGGCGTCAGCATCCGTCGTCGCCTGGAGGCGCATCCGTCGTGGTCACGCCTGTCGCGCCTGCAGCGCACGCGGGGGACGCCGCAGCAGCTGGCGCGCGAGATCGTCGATCTCGTGCTGGACCGGGCCGCCAACCTGGAGCGTGCGGTCCCGCGGGACGAAGCGTCGTTCGTACGCGTACGCGAGGCCGTGCGGCGCGGTAGCGCAGCCGCCCTCGAGGAGTCGATCCACCTCGTCGAAGCGATTCTCGAGCGCTACGACGCCGTGGCCCGCAAGCTCATGATGAGCCCTCCGCCCGGCTACGAGGCACCTGTCGACGACATGATCCGCCAGCTGGCCCGCCTGGTCGAAGAGGACGTCTTCGCCTCCACGTCCTGGCAGCACCTGACACGCGTGCCCCGCTACCTCGACGCCATCGATGCCCGGCTGCAGCGCATCGGTCACGGCGGCCTGGCCACGGACCGCCGCCAGCAAGCCCGCTTGGACCCCTGGCTGCAGCGCTGGCGGGAAGCGGAGGTCCTGGCCGAGGAGGAGGGCCTGGACGATCCTGCCCTGGATACGCTGCGCTGGGCCCTGGAGGAGTGGCGCGTCGCGTTGTTCGCCCAGGAGCTCGGCACGGCCGGCCGCATCTCCGAGGCGCGTCTGGACGAGATCTGGGAGGCACGCCTTGTCTGACGCCGCTCGCCCTTCGACCCGCGAGGCCGTGCGCGACGACGCGCTCGCCCGCCGCGAGCGGGCTGAGGTCGATCGTGCCTCGGCGGAGGCCCGCGCGGCGCGTCTCGGGACGCTACGTGTCGTGACCTTCGCGCTGGCCGTTGCGGCCGGTCTGCTCGTGCCCGCGCCGTGGACGCTCCCCGCCGTGTTCCTGGCACTTGCAGGCTTCGCGGCGCTCATCGTGGCGAGCGGTCGGGTAGGCGCCGCGGAGCGCGCGGCCGCTGCGCGCATGCTGCACGCGGACCACGTCCTCGCGCGCGTGGCCGGTGAGGTGCCCGAGGGTGCCTTCGATGCGACGCCCCTGCTCCAGGCCGCATGGCGGGAAACGGCGCAGGCACTGCACGTCGCGGGTCCGCGCGGCCTCCTCGCGCGCCTGGGGCGACCGCGTACGCATCGCGGTGCCCAGGAGCTTGTCGCGCTCGCCATGACGTCGCCGACAGCCGAGGAGCGCAGCGAACGACAGCAGCGCACCGACCGCCTGGCTGCGGAACCCGACCTGCTCGAGACGTGGGCCGTGACGGCCTCGGACGCCCCGCAGGCGCTAGGCGAGGACCGTGTGGCCACGTGGGTCGGTGCGCCTCGCCGCGCGCTCGACGGCCCCTGGCGAGTCGCCGTCGAGATCGCCTGCGTGGTCGACGTGGCCTTGGTCGTGGCCTGGTTCGCCGATGCGCCGACGGGCTTCCTCGGCGCCTTGGGCGGCATGGTGCTGCACCACCTGGTCTGGCGTCCGCGGGCCCGCCACGTCACGCAAGCGCTCGCCGCGTCGGAGGCCCCCGCCCGCGAGCTGTCGCTTGCCTCCCGCCTGGCTCCTCTGGTCGCGGAGCGACCCGACCTGGTAGGCGCCGACGTCGCCGAGCGGATGCGGCACGAGGGCACGGAGGCCTCGCGACTCGGACGACTGGCCGGCTGGGTGGAGAGCCTGCGCAACCCGTTCGCGCTGCCCTTCGTGTGGATCACGGGCAGCGGCACGCGTCTGGCCCGACGCCTCGAGCGCTGGCGCGCGGAACGCGGTCAGGCGGCGCTCGCGTGGCTGGCCGAGCTGGGCGCGTTCGACGCCACGACCGCCGTCGCCACCTACGCGCGGGAGCATCCGGAGGACGCCTGGGCCGAGCCCGGTGCGACGCGGCCCGCGCGCTTGGAGGCGCGAGGCGTGCGGCACCCCCTCCTGCCGCACGAGAGCAGCGTGGCCAACGACATCGTGCTCGGCGCCCCCGACCCGTCCGTGCTCGTCGTGAGCGGTGCCAACATGGCCGGGAAGAGCACGTGGCTGCGGGCCTTGGGCCTCAACGAAGTCCTGGCGCGGCTCGGCGCGCCCGTCGCGGCGGCGGCGTGGCACGGAGGCCCCTTCGGGCTGGGTACCTCGCTGGGCGTGGACGACGACCTGCTCGCGGGCGTCTCACGCTTCCAGGCGGAGGTGGTGCGCACGGCCCTGCTCGTGCGCGAAGCCCGCGAGCATGCGCCCTATCTCGCCCTGCTCGACGAGCTGTTCGGCGGTACCACGTCGGAAGACCGCGTCGTGGGTGCAACCGCCGTCGTGGAGCACTTGCTGGCCGCGGGCGCCCTGGCCCTCGTCACGACGCACGACCTCGCGCTCACGCACCTGGCCGACGACGAGCCCCGCGTGGGCAACGTGCACTTCGCCGCCGACGTGACCGACGGGCAGCTTCACTTCGACCACCGGGTGCGGCCCGGGGTCGTCAGCGGCTCGAGCGCCCGCGCCCTGCTGCAGGCCGCGGGCCTGCTCCCCGCGGACGCGTAGACCGCGCCCGAGGGCGGCGCTGGCACGTCGGGCAGACGTGCGTTCCGCGGCCCGCCACGACCAGGCGACGCACGGGTGTCCCGCACGTCGTGCAGGCTTCGCCCTCGCGCCCGTACACGCGCAGCCGCTCCTGGTAGCTGCCGGGTCGACCGTCCGGCGTCCGGTAGAAGACGTCGAAGCTGGAGCCCTCCGCCTCGAGAGCTGCAGAGAGCACCTCGACGATGGCCGTGCGCAAGCGGGCCCGGTCGGGGGCGCGAAGCGTCGCTACGGAACGCAGCGGATGCAGACGCGCGCGGTGCAAGGCCTCGTCGACGTAGATGTTGCCGAGCCCTGCGATGACGCGGGGGTCGAGCAGCGTCGCCTTCAAGCTCCCGCGGCGCCCGCCCAGGCACGCGGCAAAGGCATCGTCCGTGAAGGTGGGCTCCAGGGGCTCGGGGCCGATGTCGGCCAGCCGCTGCGCCGGATCGTCCACCACTTCGAGACGGCCGAACTTGCGCACGTCCACGAAGCGCAGCGACGTGCCATCGGTAAAGAGCAGCGCCGCCCGCTCCCAGGGCAGCGGCGGGTCCGCGGCAGGCTGGACCTCCAAGCGGCCGCTCATGCGCAAGTGCCCCAGCAACGCTTGGGCAGGTCGCGTTGCCGAGGGCAGGCCCAGCGTGAACCACTTGGCCCGGCGCTCCATGGACCGGATCTCGAGACCGCGCAGGCGACGCGCGAAGGCCGCGGGACCGAGCTCGCCGACCGTACGCGGCCACGCCACGCGCGCGCTGGCGATGCGGCGTCCCACCACATGGGGCCGCACGGCACGCACGACGGTCTCGACCTCGGGCAGCTCGGGCATGTGCAGAGGTCTACCTGCAGGGGGGCGCGGATCCAGCCCGCGACTGGTCCGGTCGATGGGGAGTCATGCGCCCTTCCGCCCCCACCCGAACACCGCGTCCCGCGGGGCCTCGAAACGGGGCCCCCGCTGCAATTCGTGCGAAAGTTCGCGCCCCGAGGCACCCAGGAGCACCGGTCATGGCCCGCACGCCCCGTCGGCCCGCCCCGCCGCGCATGCCCTGGAGCGACCCGCGGCGTTGGGCTTGGATCAACGCCTTCGGGTTCGCGATCTCGGTCTTCCTGGCGTTGTTCCTGCTGCTGGTGCTCGTGCGGACGGTCATGCCCAAGGCGGACGCGCTCGAGGCCGACGTCCCGATGGTCTACATCGTCGCCAGCCTGCTGACGTGCCTCGGCACCGTGGCCCTGGCCGCGTACGTCGTGTTCGGCCTGATGGCGCGTGGTGCCGACCTGGGGAGCGTGCACGCGCGACACGTGATCGTGCTCTGGAGCGCGATCGGCTTGGCCTTCGCCTTGGTGCAGCTGGTGGTGCTGGCCCGCTTCGGCGCCGGCACGCGCATCCCGAACGTCGCCAGCTGGGCGTCCAGCATGTACTGGAGCTCGGGCGTCGTCGCCCTGCCCGGCTTCGCCCTGATGACCTGGGTCAACGCCGCGCACCGCGACGGGGATGAGGACGAGGACGAACACCACGACCTCGACGACGAGGCGTGGGACGACGAAGCCTGACCTGCGTCAGAGCGTGAGGGCGTAGTCCTCGACCAGGACGCCCGGCAGGCGCCAGACGTCGGTGCTGCGCGCCCCGTACGTCGAGCCGTCCGCCAAGGTCTCCACGTCGCTGCCGATCGCGACCAGGTTGTCGCCCAGCATGTGGTACGCCGTCTCGTCGAAGCGCATGGTGTCGACGGGCGCCACGATCTCGCCCCCCTCCACCCAGAACGTGGCAAAGCGGGTCATGCCCGTGGCGCGACATGCCATGCGGTCGGAGAAGTTGAGATACCAGAGGTTGCCCACGTAGAGGCCCGTGCCGAGCGAGCCCAGGACGTCGTCCGGAGCGAGCGAGCCGCCCGCCATCGTCAGGGCCTCCGGGCGCTCGGCGTCCGACGCCCCGGTGTGCGGCACGCCGAACTCGCGGGACGAGCGTGGCGACACGAGGGCGCCCGCCGGCGCGCCCGCGGTGACCAGCGGTACGCGTGCCGGGCGTGCGAAGCCGTCGCCTTGGAAGGCCGGGGCAAGCGCCCCCTCGACGTGCTCCTCGAGGTGCACGTCCGTGCCGAACCGCGCGTCGCCCTCGAGCATCCGGAGCAACGGGGACTGCTTGGTGCGCTGGGCCTTCAAGCCAAAGCCGCCCCAGGCCAGCATCTGCATCCACTCGTGGAGCGCTGCCGGGCCCAGCCAGGCGCGGTAGCGGCCCGGTGCGACCTTGTGGGCGGGACGCGCGAGCACCTCGAGCTCGCGCGCGACCTCCCCCGCCTTGCGCTCGAACGCACTCGCGTCGAACGACGGGCCGGCCAGGTCCTTCTTGACCGCCCGGTCACGGGCATCCTGGCGGTGCGCACTCCAGTCCAAGTGCGACGACGCGACCTCGTGCCAGTTGCGCTGGCCCGTCGAAGAGGCGAAGGCGCGGCGGACCGTGCCGGCAGCGTAGATGCCGACCACGTCGGCCCCGGCGGGGGCCGACCCCACCACGAGGTCGAGGACGTCGCCCGGATCGTCAGGCCGGCCCGTGACCTCGCGGACCGTGTCCGGCTCCCCGTCGGCGAGCAACAGCCAAGGGTCCTCGGGAAGCGCCGGCACGAGGGCACGCAGCGCAGCCACTTCCTGCCGCACGCGCAGGGTGTCTGCGTCCAGCTGTCCCGCCAGGTCGATGGCCGAGGAGGCCTGGCGTGCGCCGCAGGAGAGCGACAGGCTCACGCGGTTCTGTTCGACGGTGCCACCCTGGCGCACCCGACCTGCGTTGAACCGGGCGAAGTCGGAGGACTCCCCCGCGTAGTAGACGTCGAGGCGCTCGCCGGCCTGCAGGCCGGAGAACGCCGCGCGCGCCAGCCCCTCCCACCAGGTCCGGGCCGAGTCGGTGCGATCGCTCATGCGCCTCCGAAGACCGCGATGTCGCGGAAGTGGCAAGCGGGCGAGGCATGCCCGACGCGCACCATCTGGTTGGGTTCACCCTTGCCGCAGTTGGGCGTGCCGAGGACCTCACGCGTGCTGGCGTCGCCGACACCGGCCAGATTGCGCCAGAAGGTGGCGCTGATGCCGCGGTAGTTGGGCTTGCGAACGAGCTCGGCGAGCTTCCCGTCGCGAATCCGCCGGCCCATCTCGCAGCCGAACTGGAACTTGTTGCGCGCGTCGTCGATGGACCAGGAGCAGTTCGTCTCCATGTAGACGCCGTCCTCGACCGCCCCCACGAGCTCGTCGAAGCTCGACGTGCCGGGCTCGAGGTTGAGGTTGGCCATCCGGTCGATGGGCGGACGGTTCCAGGCACAGGCCCGGGCGTTGGCGACGCCCGGCACGCCCGAGCGGGCCTGCGAAGCCGCGCCTCCCAAGCCCCGCTCCAGGATCCCCTTGCGGATCAACCACTGGCGCTTGGCCGGCGTGCCGTCGTCGTCGAAGGCATAGGAAGCAACCTGGCCGTGGACATCCGGGTCGAACGTGACGTCGAGCAGCTCGGAGCCGTAGCGGTACGTCCCGAACATGTCGAGCGTCACGAAGCTCGTTCCGGCGTAGTTGCGCTCGTCGCCCAGGATCCGGTCCAGCTCGAGCGGGTGACCGATCGACTCGTGGATCTGCAGGATCATCTGGTCAGGCGCCAGCACGACGTCGCAGGTCTGCTCCGGGCACATGGGTGCTGCCAGCAGCTCGCGGGCTTCGTCCGCCACGCGCCGCGCACGGCCCGGAGGCAGGATGCGCTCCAGCACCTCCAGACCGCCCTGGCGCGCATGCCCGCGCCCGCCGAGCGTCCGCACCTGCGAGTCCCCCGCGACGTGCGCCACCGCGACCGCAAAGGGGATCGTCACCTCGTAGCGCTGGTGCACGCGCATGCCCGCCGAGTCCAGCAGCAAGGTCTCCACATCCACGTGCTCGAGGCTGGCGTGGCGGTCCACGATCGACGGGTCGACCGTCATCTCCGCACACGACTGCCGCAGGCGGTCGATCAGCTCGGCGGGGGCGACACGCGTGAAGGGCTGCTCGGCGGGGCCTTCGTAGCTGCCCTCGACGGGCGTGGGCAGCGGGACCTCCGCCTGGATCGACCGACCGCGCGTGCGCGCGGCCCAGCCTTGGGCACGCCGAAACGCCTCGGCCAAGCCCGCGTCGGAGAGGTCGCTCGTGGCGGCGTAGCCGGCCCCCCCGCCGTCGCGGACGGTGACGAGCACGCCCGCTTCGTCCCCTCGCATCCACGGCTCGAGGACGTCGTTGCGGACGTGGGCGACGTTGCGGCTCTCGCGGTGCCACCTGAGGCTTGCGTGCTCCACGGCGGGGCACGTCCGGCGGAACGAGGCCTCCAGACCTTCCAGCACTCCCGTATCCTCCCTGGACCTGTGGGACGAAACCCGTCTGCGGCGGCACGGTACCACGTGCCGACCCGCGCCAGGAGGCGGACTGCGGGCAGGGACGGGGAGGTCGGCCGTGATCGAGGTCCGGGGTCTGGGCAAGACGTACCGGACGCATCGCAAGGCCCCTGGCCTATGGGGCTCGGTGCGCGGCCTGTTCCGTCGCGAGCACGTCGAGAAGCACGCCGTCGTCGACGTCTCGTTCGACGTCGGCCCCGGGGAGATCGTCGGGCTGGTCGGCCCCAACGGAGCCGGCAAGACCACGGTCGTGAAGATGCTGGCGGGCATCGTCCACCCGACGACGGGGCACATCCGCGTGCTCGACCACGAGCCGTGGAAGCGCGACAACGCCTTCCGCAGCCGCATCGCGCTCGTCATGGGCCAGAAGCAGCAGCTGTGGTGGGACCTGCCGGCCGCCGACAGCTTCGACCTGCTGCGCGAGATCTACCGCATCCCCCGTGAGCGCTACAAGGCGACCCTCGACGAGCTTGTCGAGGCCCTGGCCGTGGGCCCCTACCTGACGGTGCCCGTGCGCCGCCTGAGCCTCGGTGAGCGCATGCGCATGGAGCTCGTCGCGGCCCTGCTCCACCGGCCCGACGTCGTGTTCCTCGACGAGCCCACGATCGGTCTCGACCTGACGGCCCAGCGCGCCATCCGCGAGTTCCTGCTCGACTACCAGCGCCGCGTCCAACCGGCCGTGATCCTGACCAGCCACTACATGGAGGACATCGAGCGCCTCTGCCCCCGCATCCTGATCCTGCGTGAAGGGCGGATCGTGTTCGACGGGCCGCTGCGCGAGATCCACGCGCGCTACGCGGAGACCAAGCGCATCACGGCCCAGCGCAGCATCGGTGCAGGCGCCGACCCGGCCGCCGACCTGGGGACCTGGCCCGCGGACCTGGGCGAGGTCCTGACCTGCACGCCCGACGTGGTGACCGTCAGCGTCCCGCGCGCGCGCGTCGCGCAGGCCGCCCAGCTGCTGCTCTCGCGCTTGACGGTGATCGACCTCGCCATCCAGGAAGAGGACATCGGCACCGTCATCGAGCGCATCTACCAAGGCCAGACGGGAGACGGCGCGTGAGGCCGCGTCTCTTCCTCGCCGTGACCGCCCAGCAGGTGCGCCGCAGCATGGCGTATCGGGTGGACTTCTGGATCAGCAGCACGGCCGGGTTCGTGACGACGTTCGGCTTGGCCTGGTGCGTCTGGACGGCAGTCTTCGCTTCGGCGGGCAGCAACGAGATCCGCGGCTGGACGCTCGACGGGATGCTGCTCTACATGGTGGTGGTCGTCCTGCTCGGGCGCGTCGTGCGCGGTGGCGACATCGACATGACCATCAGCAACGAGATCTACCAGGGCGGCCTCAACCGCTACCTGGTGTTCCCGGTCTCCTACCAGCCCTTCAAGTACGCCCAGGCCGTAGGCACCCTCCTTCCCGCCCTCGTCCAGCTGGCGCTGTTCTGTGCGATCTTCCTGCTGGTCGTCGGACGCCCGGCCGACATCGCCATCACGCCCTTTGGCGTCCTCGGCGCGATCGCGGCCATGGCGGTCGGACACGTCCTGTACTTCCTGCTGGGCTATCCGCTGGAGCTGGTCGCGTTCTGGGCAGACAACGTCTGGAGCCTCGCCGTCACGCTGCGCTTCGTGACCACCCTCCTGGGCGGCATGATGATCCCGCTTGCGTTGTTTCCCGGCTGGGCCCAGGACGTCCTCGCCTTCACGCCCTTCCCCATCCTGTACGCCGTGCCCGCCGAGACCCTGCTCGGACGCATGGACCCCGCCCTGTGGGCCCGTCACATGGTCGTGGCCCTCGTGTGGTGCGTCATCGTGCAGCGCATCGGTACCTGGGTCTGGCGACGCGGAAGCCTGCAGTACAGCGGCGTCGGGATGTGATGCGCTACGTCCGCCTCTACATCGCCTTCGTGCGCTTCGCTTTCATGCGGGCCATGGAGTTCCGCCTCGACTTCTTCTTCCGCTTCGGCATGGACGTCATCTGGTACGCCTACCAGCTGGCCTTCTTCGAGATCCTCTTCCTGCGCACCCCCACCTTGCTCGGGATGACGCCGGCCGACGTGCGGGTCTTCATCGGCGCCGTCTTCGTGATGGACGCCTTCCACATGACGGTGTTCGCGACCAACATGTGGTGGTTCCCGATCCAGGTGAACCGGGGCGACCTCGACTTCCACTTGGTGCGTCCGGTCTCGTCCCTGTTCTTCCTGAGCGTGCGCGAGTTCGCCGCCAACTCGTTCTTCAACCTCGTCCTCGCCATCGGCGTGCTGGTCTGGATGATCTCCGCCCACCCGGCTGACTTCGGTGCCGTGCGCCTCGCGGGCTTCGTGGGCCTGCTGCTGGTCTGCAGCCTCCTGCACCACGCGCTGAACGTGCTCTTCCTGCTGCCCGTGATCTGGATGCACAACGCCGCGGGCCTGCGCGACCTGTTCATGGGCCTGGGCCAGTACATGGCCCGCCCCGACGTGATCTACCGCGGCTGGGTACGCCGCCTGTTCACGGTCGTGTTGCCCTTTGCGGTCTTGGTCTCGTTCCCCGTGCGCGCCCTGCTGGGCCCGGACTTCCTCGGGCCCGCCCTCCAGATCCTCGCGACGACGGCCGTGGCCTACGGGATCCTGGCGGTGGCTTGGCGCTTCGCGCTCCGCGCGTACTCGTCCGCGTCCAGCTAGGCCCCCGGGCCGGAAGGCCACGTCGAGCCTGCCCACTCCCCGCAGCGAGGTCCAAGGCGGCGGTGCTGCGGATACCCTGCGCAACCCCGTGCGGCCCGGGCAGCGCGGGGATGGGAGGTCGCATGCGCACGAGGCTCGAGGGATCCACACGCAAGGCGCGCATGCTGGTGCTCTTGGCACTGGCCGCGCTCTGCCCTCTGGCGGGCGCGCCGGCCCGGGCGGACGGGGAGTCGCTCGAGGCCGTCCGCTTCGTGCTCCTGCACGACGTCTCGCCCGACGGACGCCACGTGGTCGTGTCCTGGCGCGGAGACCTCTGGCGCGCGCCCATCGAAGGCGGCCGCGTGGAGCGGCTTACGTTCCATCCCGCGAACGACACCCGCCCGGTCATCTCCCCGGACGGTCGCTGGATCGCATTCACCAGCGACCGCAGCGGCGATGAGCAGGTCTGGCGCCTGCCGTGGACGGGCGGCCGGCCCGAGCAGCTGACCTTCCACACGGAGGGCTCGCGCGCCTACGACATGTGGCCCGACGGGTCCGCGTTGCTCACGCGTGCCGTGCGCGACAACGAGTGGTACGACGCGCGTCGCTTCTTCCGCCAGCCCGTCGACCCCGATCGCCGGGCGGAGCTGCTGTTCGACGCCCGTGCCAACGTGGGTCGCGTCTCGCCCGACGGCAAGCAGCTGGTCTACACGCGCGAGGGCGTGCCGATCTGGCGCAAGGGCTACCACGGCGCCGCGGCGAGCCACACGTGGGTCCACGATCTGGGCACCGACCGTCACCGCCCGCTGACCAAGCACGATCGAGGCGATCGCTGGCCGGTGTGGATCGAAGGTGGCAAGGCCGTGCTCGTCGCCAGCCAGGAGAACGGCACGTTCAACCTGTGGCGCGTGGACCCCGTCACGGGCGACCGCCGTCGCCTCACCTCGTTCGAAGACCAGGGCGTGCTCACGCTCTCCGTCGCACGCTCGGCACCGGTTGCCGTGGTCCGCGTCGGCATGGACCTGTTCAGCGTGGACCTCTCCGCTGCGGCCACGGCTCCGGAAGGCTCCCTCGAAGCGCGCCCGTTGCCGTTGCGCTACGACGGTCCGCCGCTCGTGGACACCGTGGACCGGCTGACACTCACGTCGGCTGACGAAGCCGCGTTCACCGACGACGCGCGCGAGATCGCCCTCGTGCTCGACGGCGACCTCTACGTCATGGACACCGAGCTGCGCGAGCCCGTGCGGATCACCGGCACGCCGGAGACCGAGTCCTCGCCCGTCTTCAGCCCGGATCACGGCACCCTTTGGTTCACGAGCGAAGCCGGCGGCCAGGTCGACATCTGGCGCGCGCGCCGCGCCGACGAGAGCCTGCCGTTCTGGCGCCAGTCGTCGTTCAAGGTCGAGCGCATCACCGAGGACGATGCCGTCGAGCATCGACTCGAGATCGCGCCGGACGGGAAGCATCTCGTCTACGTGCGCGGGGCCGGCGAAGTCTGGTGGCGCGACCTCGAGGGTGGCTCCCCCAAGCGCCTGCTCAAGGACTGGGACGAGCCCGACTTCACCCTGTCGCGAGATGGTCGCTGGATCGCCTACGCCGTGGACGATGCGGACTTCAACCGCGACGTGTGGATCCGCGCCGCCGACGACGAGAACGCCGAGCCCTACAACGTGAGCCGCCACCCGGACCACGACGGCGAGCCCACCTTCAGCCCGGACGGCAAGCGCCTCGCCTTCGTGGGTCGACGCTGGGGTGAGGAAGCCGACCTCGTCGTCGTCAGCCTCACGAAGGGACTCGCCGAGGAGTCCTCCCGCGATCGCCGCATGGAGAAGGCGCTCGAGGCCATGAAGGGGCGCAAGACCAAGGGCGCGAAGGAGCCGCCCAAGGCCCAGCCCAAGAAGGAGCCGGCGGACCCGCCCCCGGCCGCCGAAGCCGCCTCCCCGCTGGTGGGCCGCTGGAGCGGCACGGCGGAGGGCCCCGCCCCGATTCCGCCGACCGGCCTGGCCCTCGTGCTCACGGTCACGTCCGACGAGCACGGTGCCTTGGCCGGCTCGCTCTCGGTCCCGGGTCAGATCGACGCCACGCTCACGACGATCGAGCTGACGGCGGAGACCGGCGCCGTGCACCTCGCGGGCACGACGCCTACCGGCGAGATCGTGGCCGACGGCAAGCTGGACGGGAACCGCATCGAGGGGACGTGGCGCATCGAAGGCCTCATGGCCGGCACGTTCCGACTGGAGCGCGAGGCCGCCGCACCAGCGGCCGAGAAGCCCGCGCCCGACAAGCCGGCCCCGGGCAAGGACGCGCCCGCGCACGAGGACGCCAAGGGCGAGAAGGATGGCGACGACGCCAAGAAGCCCAAGAAGGACGAAGACAAGCTCGTCGAGATCGACTTCGAGGGGCTTGCCGACCGCCTCCAGCGCATCTCCATTCCCAACAGCAACGAGGGCAACCTCCTGTGGTCCCCGGATGGCAAGCGCCTGGCGTTCCGTGCCAACGTCAAGGGCCAAGACGGGCTGTACGCAATCACGTTCCCCGACAAGCTCGAGCCGGCGAAGCTCGCGGGGGCTCCGGGGCGTGGTGCGCGCTGGCTCGCCGAGCCCAAGGCCTTGGTCTGGCTCGACGGCGGCAAGCCCGTGCGCGTCGACGAGCGCGGCAAGGCAACGTCCTACGCCTTCCGCACCTGGGCCGAGCGCGAGCTGGGCCCCTGGCACCGGGTCATTTTCGACGAGGCCTGGCGCTGGATGCGCGACACGTTCTACGACCCGCGCATGGGCGGCAAGGACTGGACGGCGATCCGTGCGCGGTACGCGGACGCGGCCGAGGCCACGCGCACGCGCGACGAGCTCGAGCAGGTCGTGGAGATGATGCTGGGCGAGCTCAACGCGTCGCACCTGGGCTTCGGCTGGCGCTCGCCGGGCTACCGGCCGGACGGCTGGCGGCCCACGACGTGCCACCTCGGCGTGCTGTTCGACCGCGCCGCGGGGGGCGAGGGTCTCCTCGTGCGAGACGTCGTACGAGGCAGCCCGGCGGACCACGCGGCGAGCCGCATCCGTCCCGGTGAGCGGATCCTCTCGATCGACGGCTATCCGTTGACGACCCACACGGACGTGGGCCGTCTGCTCACGGGCCTCATGGAGCGGGACATCCGCGTGCACGTCCTCGGCGCCGACGAGGCCACGCGCGAAGTCACCATCCGCCCGGTGTCCTACGCCACGATCCGGGGCCTGCTCTACGAGCACACCATGGACAAGACGCGGGCGGCCGTCGACGAGCGCTCAGGCGGTCGCATCGGCTACCTGCACGTGCGCGGCATGGACTGGCCGAGCTTCGAGCGCTTCGAGCAGGAGCTCTACAAGGTCGGCCACGGCAAGGACGGTTTGATCATCGACGTTCGCGAGAACGGCGGTGGGTTCACGGCCGACCATCTGCTGACCTGTCTCAGCCAGCCCGTCCACGCGTTCACGGTGCCGCGCGGCGGACAGGCCGGCTACCCGCAGGGCCGCATGGTCTACGCGCGCTGGACGAAGCCCATCGTGGTGCTGTGCAACCAGAACAGCTTCAGCAACGCCGAGATCTTCTCGCACGCGATCAAGACGCTGGGCCGTGGCCGCCTGGTTGGCGTGGCCACGGCGGGTGGTGTCATCAGCACGGGCGGTACACGCCTGCGTGGAGGCGCCACGTTGCGCCTTCCCGGTCGCGGCTGGTTCGGTCTCGAGAACGGCGCGGACATGGAGCTGCGCGGCGCGGAGCCCGACGTGCGCGTGGAGATCACGCCGATGGACGAGGACGGCGGCAAGGACCCGCAGCGCGACGCCGCCGTCGATGCCCTGCTCGAGGACCTCGCCGTGTGGGACGCGCGCCCCAAGGTCGCGCCGCACTACCGCAGCGAAAGGTAGGCCCGCCTCCCCGCCTACGACGCAGGCGGCTCGTGGACGAAGGCGTCCAGCGGCTTGCGCACCAGGTCCGGGACCTGGGTGTCTGGCGCGGGATGGCCGACGACCAGCAGCACGAACGCCTTCTCGCCGGCCGGACGACCCAGGATGTCGCGCAGGAAGCCCATGGGGCTCGGCGTGTGCGTGAGTGTCGCCAGGCCGGCGTGGTGCAGGGCGGCCAGCAGCAGACCGGTGGCCAAGCCGACGGACTCCTTGCTGTAGTAGCGCGGTTGACGCGCGCCGTCGGGACCGGCTACCCACGACTCCTCGAAGACGGCCACGAGGACCGGGGCGATCTCCAGGAACGGCTTGTGGGCGTCGGTGCCGAGTGGCGCCAGGGCTTCGAGCCAGGTATCGGGTGCCCGGCCTTCGTAGAAGGCCTCCTCTTCGCGCTCGGCCGCCTCGCGAATGCGACGCTTGGTGTCCGCGTCACGGATGACCACGAAGTGCCACGGCTGCTGGTGCGCACCGCTGGGCGCCGTGCCCGCGGCTTCGAGGCACGGCAGGAGGACCTCGTCGGGCACCGGGTCGGGCGCGAACGTGCGCACGGTGCGACGCGTGGCCATCGTGGCGAGGAAGGCGCGAGCCCGCGCCGCCCGCGTTGCGTCGTCCCACGTGGGGTAGGCGGGTAGGGGCACGAAGCGCGGAGACGTCCTCTCCGTCCCGGGGCGTCCTGCCGTACCCTCGCCGTCCATGCCGTCCCCTACCTACGTCCTGGGCGTCAACGCCTTCGACCACGACGTGAGCGCCTGCCTCCTCGCGGACGGCAAGCCCGTGGTGGCCATCGCCAAGGAGCGGCTCACCCGCGTCAAGAACGACGTCGGATTCTACGGGGACGCCGTCGACTACTGCCTGTTCGCTGCGGGCATCACGCTGGCGGACGTGGAGCTGGTGGTGCGCTGCTCGTACCTGCTCCCCGTGACCGAGCTCGAAGCGCGTCTCCGGCGCGAGCTGCAGCCCGAGGTGTTCCCGGCCCACGAGCGCGAACGGGCGATGGCTTCGCCGCTCTGGGAGGGACAAGGGTCCACGCGCTGCGTCGATGTCAGCCATCACCTGGCCCACGCCTACAGCGCCTTCGCGTGCTCGCCGTTCGAGAGGGGCGCCGTGCTCGTGGCCGACGGCGTGGGCAGCTACCGCAGCGACGTGCTGGAGACCGTCCCCGATGCGGACGACGTGCCCGCTCTCGCCCGCGAGTCGGAGTCGTTCTATCGCTTCGAGGGCACGAACCTGACGTGCCTGGGCAAGGCGTGGCTCGAGCCCACCCGCGGCCTCGTCAACGACGAGTTCCAGGAGGGACAGGGCCTGGGCGCGCTCTACTCGCGCGTCAGCTCGTACATCTTCGGCGACTGGAACAAGTGTGGCGAAGTGATGGGCTTGGCGCCCTACGGACGCCTCGCTGGCGAGCCGCTCGTGCGCCTGGAAGGCGACACACTCGTGCTCGCACCCTGGCCACGCGCGTGGGACCGGCCGTTCGTCGGCGGCGACGACGCGTCGTGGGAAGCCTCTCCGGACCGTGCCCACTGGGAGGACGTCGCGCGTCGCGTGCAGCACGACACGGAAGAGATCCTGCTGGGCCGCGTGCGTCGCTTGTTCGAGCAGACCGGTGAGCGCCATCTCGTGATGGCGGGCGGGGTCGCGCTCAACTGCGTGGCGAACGGACGGATCGTGCGCGAGGGTCCGTTCGACAGCGTCTGGGTCCAGCCGGCGGCCGGGGACGACGGTACCGCCTTGGGCGCCGCGCTCTACGGGTGGCATCAGGTGCTGGGCCGTCCCGAGCGCCACGAGCTGCGATCGGCCGCGCTGGGTCTCTCCTACCCACAGGTCAGCTTCGAGCGCGCCTTGGCGCATCGGATGCTCGGCGTCGCGGCGAACGTCCGGCGCGCTGGCAACGTGGCCGAAGAGACCGCCGAGCTCTTGGCCGCAGGCCAGGTGGTCGGCTGGCTGCAGGGTGGTTGCGAGATGGGCCCGCGCGCCTTGGGCCAGCGCAGCATCCTTGCGGACCCGCGCGATCCCGGGATGACCGACCGCGTCAATGCCCGCGTGAAGCACCGCCAGGCGTTTCGCCCCTTTGCGCCCGCGATCCTCGCGGAGCATGCACGAGACTGGTTCGAAGGCGTCGGCGAGTCGCCCTTCATGCTCGAGGCGCATCCCGTGCGCGAGGAGAAGCGCGAGCTCGTGCCTGCGATCGTCCACGTGGACGGCACGGCCCGTGTGCAGACGGTGCACGCCGACCGCACGCCTGCCTTCCACGCCCTGCTCGAGGCGTTCCACCGACGCACGGGCGTACCCGTGCTCCTGAACACGTCCTTCAACCTGCGTGGCGAGCCCATCGTCGAGTCGCCCACCGAGGCCGTCGACACCTTCCTCCGCACCGACCTCGACGCCCTCGTCCTCGAGAACGACATCCTCCTCAAGCGCACCTGGGGCCGCTGGCTACGGCGCTTCCACGAGCGGCGCACGCGCAGGGGGTGATCGAGGCCCCTGGACGTGGCGTTCGCTGCCGGGATGGCGTGCAGGGTGGTTCGGGGATGCCTTGGATCGCGTGCCGCGGCGGGAGCAGGGTGGTTCGGGGTTGCCGTGGATCGAGTACCGAGCCCGGTGAGCGCCCCCACTCCTCGCCAGGACACGAACCACGGAGCGCTTGCGCACCGGGGCGAGGAGTTGTGGCTTCACCCGGCTCGTTCCCGCGAACCACGTGCGCGGTGGATCGGGGTTGCCGTGGATTGCGTGTCGCGGTGGGAGCAAGGTGGTTCGGGGTTGCCGTGGATCGCGTACCGAGCCCGGTGAGCGCCCCCACTCCTCGCCAGGACACGAACCACGAAGCGCTCACGCACCGGGGCGAGGAGTTGTGGCTTCACCCGGCTCGTTCCCGCGAACCTCGTGCGCGGTGGATCGGGGTTGCCGTGGATCGCGTGCCGCGGCGGGGGCAAGGTGGTTCGGGGTTGCTGTGGATCGAGTACCGAGCCCGGTGAGCGCCCCCAGTCCTCGCCAGGACACGAACCAAGGAGCGCTCGCGCACCGGGGCGAGGAGTTGTGGCTTCACCCGGCTCGTTCCCGCGCACCACGTGCGCGGTGGATCGGGGATGCCGTGGACTGCGTGCCGCGGCGGGAGCAGGGTGGTTCGGGGGCGCTGTGGATCGAGTACCGAGCCCGGTGAGATCTCCACTTCACGCGGCGGCACGTTCCGCCATGAGGTGATCCCCCCGAGCGTGAAGGGAAGATCTCACCCGGCTCGTCCCCAGGGGCACGACCGCGATCAGTGGGTCGGGATCCCTGTGGATCGCGTTCCCTGCCTGATACGAATGCAAGGTGGATCGAGGTCCCTGCAGCTCGCGTCCGCCGACGGGATCAAGTCGCGTCCAGAAGGCATCGGGTCGTCGGGGCGACGGCAGCGTGCCGCCATCGGCGACGACTCGTGGTCTGTTCACTCGAGGAGCCGATGGCGGTGCGCGGCCGAGCATCCGGCGAGCCGCCCGCACATCGACAAGGGCGTCCCTCGAGTCCAAAAATTAGGGGGGCCGGGTCCCCCCGCACAAGTCGAGACCCGGCCCAGCCACAGGTGGGCCGCCCACTCACACAGCGGACGTCCTCCTTGCGACCTGACCTTCCAACGCCGCCCGCGCAGGGGTTCAGCGGAAATCCGTGCGGCTGCCGTCAGGACGGAGGTCCCCGAGTCGTTGCCACAGTCGCTCGAACTCGTTCGCGAAGGCACCGACCAGTCGCGGGTCGTCCGTGACCACGAGGTTCTCGGCGTTCACCTCGCTCGCCGAGCGCGTCCAGTTGAAGGAGCCGGTCACCAGCTGCTGGCCGTCGAACACGGCGAACTTGTGGTGCATGTGTGCCTCGCTCGCGTCGAGCACGACCTGGGCCCCCGCCGCCCTCAGGCGGTCCACGTCGGAGCCCAGGTCCTCGCTCTTGTCATCGTCGCTCACGATGCGGACGCGGACGCCTCGGCGGACGGCGGCCTCGATCTCACGCGTCAGCCGGTCGTCGGTGATCGTGAACACGCACACGTCCGCTCGCTCGCGCACGCGCCGCCACGCCTCGAGAAGCGCGCCCAGGCAGTCGGGCCCGGGCCCGAACCAGGCGTGGGCCCCCGCGGTCGGTGCAGGCTGCTGGGCCTCCACGGCCGCATCGACGCGGGCCAAGACACCCTCCAGCCAGGCCAGCAGGTCGCCCACACCGGCTCCGGCGGCCTGCTGGGTGGCGAAGCGGAACGCCTCGCTCCGCAAGGCACGGCGCCGTGACGGCGACAGGCGCTGGGCCTCCAGCCACGCCGAGAGGGCCCGGGCCTCGGTGCGCGACAGGCGTTCGTCGTCGTACGTGCGCTCGAGGACGTCGAGCCAGCCCAGCGGTTCGTCCTCCTTCGACTTCCCGGCCATGCCTGCTCCCTCCAGCGCTCAAGGGGCCGTGGCGGCGCGCGCCGCGGCCACAGCCCGCTCGACGAGGTCACGCTGTTCGCCCATCTCGTCCAGCCTCGCCTCCACGCGATCCAAGGCCGGCCGCGCCGAGGCCGCCGGGGGACCGATCCGCCCGAGCCCGCGGATCGCCTCGAGGACCGCCTTGGCGTCCTGGGCATCGAGGCGCGGGACCAGGCGGCTCACGGCCCGCGCGTCGTCGTGGTCGAGCTCCCAGGCCCTGAGAGCCGCCATCACGCCCACGAGGGCCTCGGGGCGCTCGGCGGCGGCATCGAGTGCCGGCAGGGCGGCGCGTCCGAGCAGGCGAAGGGTCCAGGTGAGCATCTCCACCCGCGCGCCGTCGTCGACCGCGAGGGCGTCGGTCACGGCGCGCAGGGCGGCCTGTCCGCCCCCCGCCAGCGCCGTCGCGGCGTTGGAGCGCACCAGCGCCCGCTCGTCGCCCAGGGCCTGCAGCAGGCGCGGCAGCGCTGGCTCCATGGCGGCCCCCGTTCGGCCCAGGGCCATGACCGCGTAGTGGGCGACACCCTCCCGCTCGTCATCGAGCGCCTTGGCCAGGGTCGTCACCAGGTCGCCCAGGCGGGCGGGAGGAACGCGCTCGACCAGCTCGATCCGGGCGAGGCCGTGCGCTGCCGCCTCGCGGGCCAACGCATCGCTGTTGCCCAGCGCCTCGATCAACCGCTCCAGGGGTGCCTCGCGGAGCCGGGCGGCGTCGCCCAAGGCGCGCAGGGCGCGGCGGTGCAGCTCGGAGTCCTCGTCGCGCGACGCGACGATCAAGGGAGCATCCAGCTCGGCCGCCACGTCGGCCTCGACGTACGGAGCGGCCATGGCCACGGCACGCCGCACCGCGAGCGGGCGCTGGGGATCCAGGTCCCCGGCCATCTGCCGAACCAGCTCGGCGTCCGGCGGCCCGTACCAGCCGATCGCGAGCCAGCCTGCTTGGCGGACGCCATCTCGCGCATCGGCCAGCGCGGCGCGAACCGCCTGGCTTGCGCCGCCCGGGTCGTCCAGGCCCACGAGCGCTTCCTTCACCAGCGCGCGCATCATCCCCTCGGCCACGAGGGGGTCACGCGCGGTCGTGTGCAGCGAGGCCAGCCGCGGCGCCAGCGCGACCAGGCGCTGCTCAGGGGGCGGAGGGGCCGCTGACGCCGGGGGCGCGGACGGCGTGGGTGCCGCGGGCTGGTGCCCGCCGCTCTCGAGCAGCAGCAGCCCGCCGGCCAGCAACGCGGCCACGACCAGCCCGGCGATCCACCTCGGCATCCACGACTCCTGGCGGTCGCCGCCCAGGCGCCACGCGCCGAATGGTAGCCTCGCACCATGCCGACACGTGCTCCGACGCTGCGCTACGACGGACCGCGCCCCCGGCTGCTCGCGCTCATGGAGGCCAGTCGGGCCCTCGCGACGGCGACGGATCGTGACGCGCTGCTGCGTCGGATCTTGGACCTTTCCACGCGGCATGTCGGTGCGGAACGCGGCGCGCTCTTCGTGGTGGACCACGACCGGGGCGGCCTCGTCGCGACGATCTTCCACGGCGACGAGCTGGCCGAGCTGCACGTCGGACCCGGGCGCGGCCTCGTCGGCGAGGTGGTGGCCACGGGCCAGCCCATCCGGATTCGGGACGCCTACTTGGACGCACGCTTCGACCGCAGTGTGGATGCGGCCACGGGCTTCCGGACGCGCAGCGTGCTCGTGGCGCCGTTGGTTGGCAGCGACGGGACCGTGCTGGGCGCGTTGGAAGTGCTCAACAAGCAGGAGGCGGACGCGTTCGACGCGGACGACGAGGCGTTCCTCGGGGCCCTGGCGGCGCAGGCCGCCGTGGCGCTCGAGACGGCGCGCCTTGTCGAGGAGCGGTTGCGCGAGGCGCGTCTGGCCGGCATCGGCCAAGTCGTCGCCACGCTCGTCCATGACCTCCGCGGGCCCCTGTCGGGTCTCATGGGCTACGCCGCGCTCCTGGAGCAGGACCCGCCGCCCGACATGCGCGGTGACCTGCTCGAGGGGCTCCGGCGCCAAGGGCGACGCATGGACCAGATGGTCCGCAGCATCCTGCGCTACGTCCGCGGCGAAGAGCGCTTCCTCTTCGCCAAGACCGACATCGACGAGCTCGTGGCCCACGCCGCCGCCGACCTCGCGGCGGCCGCGCACGAGCATCCCGTCACGGTCGAGGCGCACAGCGAGGATGTCGGCGTGGCGCGGGTCGATGCCCTGGCCCTGCGCCGTGCGCTCGACAACCTGCTGCGCAACGCCGTCGAGGCCCTCGAGGGCCGCTCCGGCCGCGTCGAGCTGCACGCGTGCCGCGCGGGCGACGACGTGCTCGTGCGCGTCACGGACAACGGCAAGGGCCTGGCCGAAGCGGCGCGCCAGCGTCTGTTCCAGGCGTTCGCCACGGCGGGCAAGCGGGAGGGCACCGGCCTCGGCCTGGACCTCGTCCGACGCGTCGTGGAGGGACACGCAGGGACCATCGACGTCGAGAGCTCGCCGGGACAGGGCACCACGATCACGCTGAGCTTGCCGGCGGACGGGCCCGCGGAGGCCTGACGCCTTGCGCCGTCTACGCGGACAGGGCGTCGTGGGCCAAGCCCACCAGCAGCGCCGCCCCCGTGGGCAGGGCGCGCTCGTCGATGTCGAAGTGCGGAGAGTGATGCGGGTGCACCTTGCCCGTCGCCTCGTCGCGCGAGCCCACGAACACGAAACAGCCGGGCACGCGCAGGAGGAACTCGGAGAAGTCCTCGCCGGCCATCGTGCGCACGGGAACGACGGCCTCTTCCCCCACGAGGCCGGCCGCCACGGCGTGGACACGCGCGGCGTGGACCGGGTCGTTCACCGTGGCGCGGGCGAGCCGGTCGTACGTCACGTTCGCGGTGCAGCCGTGGGCCTCGGCCGTGCGCTCGGCGAGAGACGTCACCAGCCCCGGAAGCGCCTCACCGGCTTCCTGGTGGAAGCTCCGCGCCGTGCCCAGCAGGCGCACGCTGTGCGGGATGACGTTGAACGCCTCGCCGCCTTCGATGCGCCCGACCGTCACCACGACCGGCTGTTCGGGATCGACGCGCCGGGAGGCGATGGTCTGGAGCGCCGTCACGACGTGCGCGGCGGCCACGATCGGGTCCGCGGCACGATGGGGAATGGCGCCGTGGCCCCCACGGCCCTCCACCGTGATGGCGAAGCGATCGACGGCCGCCATGCAGGGGCCCGGCACGACGCCGACCTTCCCTCGGTCCAGCTCGTTCCACAGATGCAGACCGTAGGCCACGTCGACGTGGGGGTTGGCAAGCACCCCCTCTTCGATCATTGCCAGCGCCCCGTTGCCGCCCTCTTCCGCGGGCTGGAAGCAGAAGCGGACGACGCCGCGCGTAGGCCGATGGCGCTGTACGAGCACGCGGGCGGCGGCCAGCAGCATGGCGACGTGCCCGTCGTGTCCGCAGGCATGCATGACGCCCGGCGTCGCCGAGCGCCACGGCAGGTCGTTTTCCTCCTGCACCGGAAGCGCGTCCATGTCCGCGCGAAGGAGCACGCAGGGGCCCGGCACACCCGTGTCGAGGTCGGCAATCACGCCCGTCTCGGCGATGCCCGTCCGCGGCTCCAAGCCCAGGGCCCGCAGCCGGTCGGCGACGAGCGACGCCGTGCGCTGCTCCTTCCAGCTGGGCTCGGGATGCTGGTGCAAGTCGCGGCGCGTTGCGACGAGCTCGTCGTGCTCGGGCTCGGTCAGCTCGATGTGCATGGACGCATTGTCGGCAAGGAGCTGCGCCGCTGCCAGCGTCGGGTCAGGTCTCGCGCGGTCGAGCGCGCTCGTAGAGCACGAGGGCCGCGCAGACGGCCACGTTCATGCTGTTCGTGACCCCGAGCAGCGGCAGCGCCACCACCTCGTCCGCCAGCGCGAGGATCGCGTCCCGGACCCCGGCTCGCTCGTGGCCGAACACGAGCACGGTGCGCTCCCCGAACGACGCGTGCGCAGGGTGGACGGCGTCACGCGTCTGCTCCACCACCACCACGCGCCAGCCGCTACGCTGGAGACGCCGGATGCCGTCCGTCGGATCCTCGACGGCGCGCCAGGGCACCGTCTCCAGGCTCCCCCCCACCGCGGTCTTGGCGATGCGGTTGTCGGCGCGCTCCGTGCCGCCCGGGTGCGGCGTGATCCCGCCGAGCCAGAGCCCGCGCACCGCCATCGTGTCCGCGACACGGAAGACGAGGCCCACGTTGAACGCCGAGCGGACGTCGTCCAGCACCACGAGCACGGGCTCGCGTCGCGCCGTGCCCTCGGGACGCAGGCTGCGTTCGAGGACGAGGTCCTCCGTGACGCGGCGCTCGCCGCCGACCGTCACGCGAACGTGTCGCTGACGTCGGGCGCCGGGGAGAGAGCCGCCTTGACCTGCCGCAACGTCGCGGCGTCCGCGGCCAGCTCCGGTGTGTCGTCGTCACCCAAGGGGGAGAGGCGGAACAGCGTGTCGGACGCCACGACGGTGAACACCATCATCACGCCAGCGAGGTGAACGCCCAGCTGCAGCAAGTCGAGCAGGCCGACGAGGGGCTCGACGGCATTGCCCTGCGCGTCCTTCGAATCCGCGACGGCGAACACCGGGCGCCCAAGCAGCTTCGTGTTGGCCAGCATCACGAGGAATCCGATCGCGCCGATGGCCAACAGGATGCGCGAGGCCGTGCGCACGCGGCGCACGCCGGCCGAAGCTCGCTGTGCGTCCATGGGCTTGGTCAACGCCGCGCAGTGCCAGCCCGTCAGGATGGGTGCGCCCAACAAGAACAGGGCCACGAAGGGGAGCCCCCACGAGCCGATGATCCCTTGCGCGATCACGAGCAAGACGATCAGGTAGAGGGCATTGAACGGCCCTGCCGCCGCGGCTGCGACGGGCCCGAGCCCGCGCGTCGGGACCAGGGTCTTCATGGTCAGACCCGCCCGGAACAAGCCGGGGAACACCGACAACAAGGCGGGCAAGGCCTGCAGCAGGATCATCACGAGGAGGATCAGTGGCGTGATCTCGACCGTCAGCAGCATCTGGAGCTGCTCGACGGGGTTGCCCATGCGGGCAATCTCCTCGGGCGTGATGCTCACGATCATCGAGCTCCACGGCAGGAGGAGCACCGCCAGCGGAACGACCAAGCCGATGGCCCATCCTCGACGCAGCTGGCGATTGGCCCGACCCGGACGATGGATGCCCCCGGCCAGCGCGCGAACCACCTCGAAGACCAGGTAACCAGCCGCCAGGAGCTTGGCGAGCTCGGGGAAGATCATCACCCACAGGCGCAAGCCCGGCGCAGACTCGTACGAAGCGAGCGTCGTGATGAACGAGATCAGCGCCACGACGAAGCTGGCCCCCAGCAGCCAGATGGACAGCCGCAACGTGCTCAGGCGCCAGGCGAAGTGGTCCTGGGCGCCGGCGTCGGTGACGGGCGGCGTCTGCGCCGCCTGGGCAGCGCGCTCGCTGTCGGTCGCATGGACGCGGGTGAGGTCGGCAACCGAGGCGCGCTTGACGTCCAGTCCGAACGTGGACGCAAGGCTCTTCAGCACCCCGCCTACGCCCGCCGCCGCCGCGCGCATCTTCTCCTTGGCCGCACCCGACGGCGCGCCCGCGGGCGTTCCGTCCGCTCCACCCTGATCGCTCATGACACGCCTCCGCCGTCCGAGCCGCACAGCCTAGCGCACGCGCCGCGAGGAGCGTGAAGGGCGCGTTGGGGCGCCGCCATGCGCCGGCGACCGCCGGAAACGAACGACGGCCGGGTCAGAGGACCCGGCCGTCGGCGGAAGGGCCGGCCCGAGGGCCGGCCTCTGGAGATGGAGTCGCCTAGGGAACCAGGCAGACGTCCTGGACCATCTCGTTGGTCGAGACGCCATCCAGCGTGCCCTTGACCACCGCGGTGACGCAGTCCGGACGACCCGGCAAGCAGCACGGGTGGTCCAGGCGCACCGAGATCGTCCACCAGCAGTGGCAGCCATCGGTGTCGGCCTCGTCGGTCCGCTTGTTGACGGACAGCACGGTCATGTAGCCGTCGCCACTCTTCTGCTCACCCGTCCAGGTGTCGCCGTCGAAGACCAGCACCACGGTGTCCATGTACTCGTGCACGCCCACCGGGCAGAGCCCGATCTCGAGACGACGCGCGTCGCCATCGACGAACCAGTCGCAGGGACCGTTCACGCCCAGCTCGAGGCAGACCGGCTCGCACTCCGGCTTCTCGGGCTCGTCGCAGGTCTCCCACGAGTCCATCGTGAGCACGTCGAGGACCAGGAAGCGGGCACCGCAGGGCTCGAGAGGCAGCCACTGGTACAGGTCGCCGAACATCTCCTCGCAGGGCGGGAGCGGCGTGCAGCCGCGCTGGAACGTGAACCAAGCACCCGGACGGACGGTCTCGGCGCGCCAAGCCGTCTGGCCCGTCGCCGTGTCGTCGCCGAGCTTGACCTGGAGCACCATCTCGTCGCTGCCGAGCGAACCGAGGCCCGGCGCCGTCAAGCGCAGCTTGACGCGCACGGCACCCCACGGCGTCCACTCCATCGAGAGGACGCGGATGACACCGTCGGCACCGTTCAGGGCGATCGGCATCTCACCCGGGCAGGCGAGCGTGTCGAGGCGATCCATCACGTAGCGCTGACCGTCGCGGAAGCCGCCGAGCACCACCTCGAAGGGCAGGCACTCCTCGCCTTCGTGCTCCGTCGGGCAGAGGTCCAGCTCGACGTCGACCTCGCGGATCTCGCCCTCGCAGGCGGGACCGCGCGGGCAGCGCTCGCAGGTACCGACGACACACTCCTTGTCTTCGTTGCAGCGCAGGACGACATGGCACTCCCAGACGTCGCACTCGTTCAGACCGAGGTGCGCCTGGTCGCCGCCGACGTAGACGATGTAGCGGCCGGGGGGCAAGCCTTCCCAGCACGCGCGACCATCCGCGTCCGTGTATGCGTACGCGATGTAGCCCTCGTTGTCGTCGGCGTTCTTGACGAACACCTGGGCACCCTCGAGCCAGCGGTCCACGCCGGGCGTGAACACCTGGTCGCACTTGCCCTTGGGCTCGATGTAGACGCGGATGCAGATCTTCTGCTCGCAGTTCAGCTCGGTGCAGTAGGCGAAGTCCAGGTCCTGCTGGCCCGCGGCCTCCTGGCCCGAAGCCGGGATCACGACCGTCCACGTCGGCGGCGTCGGGCCCTTCTTGGACACGAGCAGCGCGGCGTTCGCGACGGTGTCGGCGACACGCGTGGTGTACGTCGCACCGAGCACGAGGCCCGTGAACAGGTAGCGGCCGTTGGCATCCGTCGTGTCCGTGGCCACGACGACACCGTTCTGGACCAGCTCCACCTCGATGCCGGCGATCGGCGTGTCCACGCCGGGCGTCCAGACGTCGTCGCAGTCCGGCTCACCGGGCTCGCAGAACACGCGACCGGCGATCTGACGCAGGCAGTAGCCGAAGTTCAGGTTGGTCGTCGGGTCGTCCGTGCCGGTCGTGACCGTCCAGCTGGGCGGCACCGGGCCGTTCTTCCCCTCGAGCAGCGCATCGTTGGCGGGGATCGCCGCTACGCGGGTGGTGTACGTGACACCGACCTGCAGGCCGTCGAAGGAGTAGAAGCCGTTGGCATCGGTCGTGTCCGTGGCCACCACGCCGCCGTTGACGACCAGCTCGACGACGATCCCGGGGATCGGCGTGTCGATGCCGAGGTCGTAGACGCCGTTGCAGTCCTCGAACGGACCCTCGCAGTAGACGTAGCCGGAGAGCTCCTCGTTCTCGGTGCAGTAGGCGAAGTCCAGCATCTGCTGCTGGGCTGCCAGCGAACCGAGGGCGGGAATGACGACCGTCCACGAGGGCGGCGTCGGACCCGTCTTGTTGACGAGCAAGGCGGCGTTGGCTGCGTTCACCGCGACCCGCGTCGTGTAGCTCTGCCCCAGGACGAGGCCGGAGAACACGTAGCGGCCCTCGATGTCGGTGGTGGTCGTGTCGACGACCAAGCCGCCCGTCACGAGCTCCACCAGGATGCCGGGAATCGCGGTGTCGACGCCGGGCGTCCACACCTCGTCACAGTTCGGCTCACCCGGCTCGCAGAACACGCGGCCCGAGATCTGGCGCAGGCAGTAGCCGAAGTCCAGACCCGTGAGCACGTCCTGGGTGCCGGGGACCACCGTGTAGCTCGGCGGCACCGGGCCGTTCTTGCCCTTGAGGAGCGCGTTGTTGGCGACCGTGTCGGCCACGCGGGTCGTGTAGGCCACACCCACCTCGAGCTCGTCGAAGCTGTAGAAGCCGTTGACGTCCGTCGTGTCCGTGGCAATCACGGCGCCGTTCACGAGCAGCTCGACCACCACGCCAGGGATCGGCGTGTCCACACCGAGGTCATAGACCCCGTTGCAGTCGTCGAACGGACCCTCGCAGTAGACCGTGCCGGACAGCTCGCGGTGCGAGCAGTAGGCGAAGTCGAGGTTGTTCAGCGCCGCGGCTTCCTGGCCGGAGGCGGGGATCACCACCGTGTAGCTCGGCGGCGTCGGGCCCGTCTTGTCGGCAAGGAGTGCCGCGTTGGCGGCGTTGTTCGCGACCCGCGTCGTGTACGTCGCACCCAGCGTCAGGCCGGTGAAGACGTAGCGACCCTCGGCGTTCGTCAACGTGCTGTCGACGACGACGCCGTTCAGGACGAGCTCCACGAGGATGCCGGGGATCGGCAGGTCCACGCCGGGCTCGTAGATCCCGTCGCAGTCCTCGGTGCTCGGCTCGCAGAACACGCGACCCGAGATCTCCCGCAGGCAGTAGCCGAAGTCCAGGCCCGAGAGCGGGTCCGTCGTACCCGGGGTCACCGTGTACTGCGGCGGCACCGGACCGGTCTTGTCCTCGAGCAGCGCCTGGTTCGCGGCGTTGTTCGCGGGGCGCACCGTGTAGGCGACACCCGGCGTGAGGCCGGTGAAGGCGTAGAAGCCCTGGACGTTGGTGACCGTGGTGTCGACCACCGCGCCGCCTGCCACGAGCTCGATCGTCACACCCGGGATGGGCGTGTCGATGCCGTCGTCGTAGACGCCGTTGCAGTCGTCGGTCGGGCCCTCGCAGTAGACGCGACCGGACAGCTCCTTCAGGCAGTAGGCGAAGTCCAGGTCATCGCGCTCACCGGTGGGCAGCGGGGTGACGTTCCACAGCGGGGGCGTCGGGCCCGCCTTGCCCGCGAGCAAGGCGTTGTTCGCCGGCGAGTCCGCCACGCGCGTCACGTAGGCGACACCGGGCTTGACCGGGAAGAACGAGTAGAGGCCCTGGGCGTCGGTCGTGTCGGTCGCGATCACCGCGCCCGCCTCGACCAGCTCGACGACCACACCGGGGATCGGCGTGTCGATGCCGGCCTGGTAGATGCCGTCGCAGTCGGCCTCGGGGCCTTCGCAGAAGACCCGACCGCCGATGCGGCGCCAGCAGTAGCCGAAGTCCAGGTTGTCGAGCGCACCGGCCGCCGGCACGACGACGTCGTACAGCAGCGGGTCGGGGCCCGCCTTGCCGGCGAGGAGCGCCGCGTTCGCGGCGTTGTCCGCGACCCGGACGATGTAGCTGCCACCGGGCGCGAGGCCGGTGAAGCCGTAGCGACCGTCGGCGTTCGTCGTGGTGTTGCGCAGCACGACGCCGTTCTGGACGAGCTCGACGATGACACCCGGGATCGGGGTGTCGACACCCGCGTCGTAGCGGCCGTCGCAGTCCGCGTCCGGGCCCTCGCAGAACACGCGGCCGGCGAGCATGCGCTCGCAGTACGCGAAGTCCAGGCTGGGGGTCTGGCCGCTGCTGCCGGGCGTGACGTTGTAGGCCGGGGGCGTCGGGCCCGTCTTGCCGACGAGCAGGATCGCGTTGGCCGGGATGTCGGCGACACGAACGACGTACTGCAGGTCCGGCGCGAGCTGGTCGAAGCCGTACTTGCCCTCGACGTCCGTCACGTCCGTCTTGATGACGACGCCGTTCAGGACGAGCTCGACGACGATGCCGGGGATCGGCTTGTCGACGCCGGCGTCGTAGACGCCGTCACAGTCGCTCTCCGGGCCCTCGCAGAACACGCGGCCCATGATCTGGCGCACGCAGTAGGCGAAGTCGAGGCCGGTGATGTCGGTGGCACGGTCGGCGCCCTGGGGCAGCACACCCGTACGGGTGGGCGGCGTCGGGCCGTCCTTGTCGCCGAGCAGCGCCTGGTTGGCGGCGTTGTTGGCGACACGCGTGGTGTAGGTGCCCGGAGCGAGACCGGCGAAAGCGTAGAGACCCGCCGCGTTGGTCAGCGTGGTGTCCACCACCACGCCGTTGAGCAGCAGCTCCACGAGCACACCGGGGACCGGCGTGTCGATACCGGCGTCCCAGACCTCGTTGCAGTCGCTGTCCGGGCCTTCGCAGAAGACACGGCCGCCGAGGCTCGAGAGACAGTCGAAGAGGAAGTCGACCGACGGGGGCGCCGGCTCGACGTCGACGTCGACCGTGCGGCTGGTCGGGCCGATGGGCTCGATGTTGTCCGTGATCGGCGGGTCGGGGTAGACGACCGTGAACAGGTAGCTGCCGATCTCGAGGTCGAGGCACCACGAGCCGTCCACACCCGTCAGGATCGTGGCGATCGGCGCGGCGAGCGGCTGGCCCGCGGGGCGGACCTCGATCGTCATGCCGGGGATCGGACGGTCGTCCAGCGGGTTGAAGGTGCGCGTGCCGTCGTCGTCACACCAGACGCGACCACAGACCTCGACCATGTCCGGCGGGCAGACCATGGCGAAGTCGAGGTTGGCCGTGGCCTGGGAGCCGACGGTGCCGAGGTCCAGGTCGACCGTGTAGGACTCGACGCAGCCGGGCACGACCTCGAGGTCGGTGCCGGAGAGCGTCACGCGGTAGCGGCCGACCGGCAGGTCGGTGGCGCACCAGTCGACGCCCGAGGCGATCAGCACGTTGACCGGAGCACCGACCGGGTCGCCCAGGTCGTCGATGCGCTGGACGACGACCGTGACGGCGCCGGGCGCGTAGGGCTCGTCGATCAGCGGGTCGTACTCACAGTTCGTGTTGATGTCACAGAAGACGTGACCACAGAGCGACTGCGTGCAGTCGTAGCCGATGTCCAGGCCGGACTCGCACTCGTCTTCCTGCACCTCGGCGCGCAGCGGCAGGGTGATGCCGCCGGTCGGAGCGAACGGAATGGCCGTGACGACCGAGACGTCGTAGCAGCCGGGCTGGATGGCCGCGATGCTCCACGTGCCGTCGAGCGCCGTGACGACGGGGATCGGAGCGCCGATCGGCGCGTCGGTGTTGCAGTCCACACGCTGGACCGAGAGGTTGATGGCAATGCCCAGCGAGCCGTCGACGCCGGCGTCGTAGACACCGTTCGTGTTGGCGTCGCAGTAGACGCGGCCTTCCATGCGCGGAGCGGGCGGCGTGGTGCCGACCTCGCGCGTGAACTTCATGAAGACGAAGTTGGCCTTGTCGACGCTCTCCCAGCGGACACACCACAGGCCCGGGTTGGCCAGCAGCGTCGCCTGGTCGAGCAGCGCGGTCTCGAAGACACCGGGCTGCTGGTTGGAGTCGATCGAGACGTGACCCGAGGCCGTGTTGGCCGCCGACGTGAACGTCGGGTTGGCGGGCGTCGTGGCACCGCTCGGAGCACCCGTGTCGTGCACGGCGTTGGTCGGGAAGATCGACCAGCGGATCGGACGCGGTGCGCCGCCCGGCGTGGCCGGGTCGAGGATCAAGAAGTCGGACACGTCGCGCAGCGGGAACTCCGCACCGGGGAGCTCGTAGAAGCCGACGTTGTCGGGCGGGATGCCCGTCGGGTTCTGCAGCGGGTCGTTGATCGAAGCACCCTTGTTGGTGGGCGCCTGGTAGTCGGCGTCCGAGTCGGACATGTTGATGTCGCCGAAGCAGGCGTGCGTACCGCGCAGGTTGAACTGGAAGATGCCGTTGTAGTGGAACGACTCACCATCGGGCGTGAGGCTCGTCACGGGGTCGAACGACTGCAGGATCAGCTGGCGCTCGAGGCCGACGATGGTGCGCTCGTCGATGGCACCGCCGCCGAAGCCGATGACGGAGTCGGCCGGAAGCAGGTACGTGCCGTTGAACGCCACCTTGTGGCCACAGCGCTCCGTGCCCTGGAGGAAGAGCTGACCGGGAGCCGGCTCGAGGGTCATCCGCAGCAGGAAGCGGTAGGTACCCACGGGCGTCAGGGCGCCCGGCGTGGCCGCCAGGGAGGCGTCGTAGAACGAGCACCACGCCGAGTCCGAGCTCGGGTCGGCGTTGTAGTCCGTCGCCGCGTCGGTCTGCTGGACGAGCGACGGGTCGTTGCCGTTGTCGCCGTCCGTCAGTCGGTTGGCCGCATCCCCGTTGGGGTCGGCGTACAGGCGGTAGCGCACGTTCGGCGCAACCGTGAGCAGGCGGCCGTCCACGCGCTGGTCCCACAGGCCCACCGTGTTCGGGTCGAACAGGGCGATGCGCGCCTGCGAGCCGTTCACCGCGGGATCGAACGTGATCGCGAGGAAGGTCTCGCCCGGACCGTTGAGCGTGCCGGGCAGCGTGCTGTTGTTCGCGTTGGAGAGCACCAGGAACCGGGCGCTCGTCGGGTCGCGATCAGGCAGGCCCTGGAACCCGGCATCCGAGCTCGGGTTCCACCCGTTGGGGGCCGAGGCGGTGGCCGTCGTCGGCACCCCCAGGGCAAGGGCCGTCGCCACGAGGACGAGAGCCGCGAAGAGGCTTCGCTTGGACATGGACATCTCCTGCTTCCGTCGGGAGCCGAGGGTCGACGCCGCGCGCGCTGCACGAACGACCCGACTCGTTCCCGGGGGTCCCTCCCCCAAGGAGGTCCACCCGTCGAGCGGAAAGCACGCTCCATGCCGCCGGTCGGCACGTCGCACGCGTCGCCGCAACTCCCCTACTGAAAGGGACTTGCGTCAACCCACCGAGTCGGTCCCGAATCCCTCGCGTCGTGAAATCTCGCCATGCGTCGAGAACGCGCGACAGCCTAATGGTTCCGTGGATCGCCGCAAGCAGGAAACGTGAACAACGGGCGAAGGTCCGAAGAGGACGGGCCCAAGGAGCCGCGGCGAGGGGCCAAGCGTCTCCTGGGGAGCCGGTGCCCTGATTCTCCCCCCTCCGAAACGACAACGGCCCCGGTCGCAAGCGACCGGGGCCGGCAAAGGCTCCCCCTCGTGCGGGGGACGACCAGGGAGATCGCGCTATCGCGTGAGCGGCAGCGACGTGGGCGTGAGCGCCCCTTCCTTGAGCGTCGTGCTCTCGGTCTCGGTCGCCAGCTGGTGGCCGTCGTGCGTCTGGACGCTGGCCTCGAGCTTGACGAGGTTCGAGCTGGGAACACCCACGACCTTGGCCATGAGCTCGATGACGCGGACGTCGCCGATGTGGAGGGTGAACACGCTCGACGAAGCCTCCTGGCCCGAGCCGGTGATGGCGATGGGCGTGCCCACACCGCGACCGGAGACGAACTCGAGCTCCGGCGGCAGCTTGAAGTGGACGCCCAGGTCGGCCATGGCCTCGCTGCCCTCGTCGTGCTTGACGCGCAGCTCGTAGCGAACGAGCTCGCCACGCGCGAAGATGCCCTCGTTGCTGCCGTCGGGACGCTGGTCGATCAGCTCGACCTCGAGCGCCGGAAGCGACACGGCGACGGGCACGTCGCAGTTGGGGTTGCGGCGCCACTCCCAGCGGCCGGGCTGCTTGCACACCGAGCGAGCACGGGTCTCGTAGCGCGCAGGCACGCAGATCTCTTCGCAGCGCCCCGGCTCGACCATGTACTCCTCTTCCACCACCTTCCACTCGGCGGGGCGGAACTTGACGACGGTACGGCTGGGCTCGATGCAGACCCGCTCGCAGACGTCTTCGGTCTTCGGCGGACAGGTGTCCTTCTTCCAGCACTCCTGGCAGCCACAGGGGTCATTGCCGCACTTGACGCGCGACCAGACGTCGTGGCCCGGATCCGTGACGATCGTGCGGCGACGCGTGCCGTACTGGCCGGGAACGACCTGTTCCGAGATCTCCGCGGGACGACCGCAAACGACCTTCATGCGCTTGCCGTAGACAGGCGCGATCCAACGCTTGACCTTGCGCGCGGGCTGGACGAGGACACGCTCGGTCTGCATCTCGTTGACCGGCGGGATCCACACGCGACACCAGGCCTCACCGGGGCCCGCCTCGGCGGGCGGACGATCGCCGGGAGGCGGGGGCGGCGCCTGGTCGGCGCAGGGGACGACAGCTGCGGGAGCTTCGTCGCGGACGCCTGCGACGACGCCCTGGTCGTCAGCACCGGCCAGCCCGGCATCGGCCAGCGTCGCGCGTGACGGCGCGCGCACGAGCGCGGAGCAGCAGCCCGAGACGACGAAGGCCAACGCGGCGGCGAAGGCGGTCGAGAAGAATCGGCGCGAAGTCATGCGTCCCTCCAGGGAAGTACGGGCACGGCCAGGATCCTGTCCTGACCACTGATCCACCCGGCACGGCCGGCGGACCCCACGTTTCGTCCACCCGGCGCTGCGGGTGGACACCACGTCTCGCCCCCCCGGCGCCCGTGGTGGGAAGAGAGTACCACTCCCTGGCTTCCTGCCCATCCATCCGGGTTCTCGGGGGGCAGGACACCCCCCAGGTGCGGGCGGCGCGCCGAGGGGCGACTTCGAGCCTAACGAGGGTTGTTCGGGAACAAGGCCTGGAGGGCGGCCTGGGCCTCGGACTCCAGCGCCGTGCCCTGGAAGGCGGTGCGCAGGTACCCGACGTCCTCGCGCACGTCCGCGCGGCGCTGGAGGCCGCGGCGGATGCGGGCCACTCGGGCCTGCATGTCGCGGCGCGCTTCGGCGAGCACCCGGGCGGCGAGGCCCGCCTCGGTGCCCTGGACCTTCAGCGCCTCGCCGTAGGCCCCACCGGCCACGTGGCGCCGGACGAGGTCGCTACCCGTCGGCCAGGGCCCACAGCGCTCGACGCGCCATCCGGCCAGCGCGGCCTCCACGTCTTGCGGACGGACCTGCATGCTGGCCACGACGCGACCGTCGGGCGCGACGAGGTACTCCTCGGGGCGGCGACCCACGCCGAAGGCGCGCGCCCGGGAGCTGTCCCTGTCGCTGGCCGTCGGGAAGGTCCAGCCGAACTGCCTGAGGACGGGCACGACTTCCGCGGGGGCGTACTTGTCCACCACCGTGACCACGTCGAGTCCGAAGCCCTGGTAGCGGTCGTACAGCGCCTGCACCTGCGGCAGGTGACGACGGCAGATCGGGCAGTCCCGGAACCAGAACGTGAGCAGGACCACCTGCCCGCGATGACGAGCCAGGCTGTCTCCCGCCGCGAGCCCCTGGACGCCGTCGGCCAGCGAGATGTCGGGGGCTTGGCGCCCGGTGAAGTTCTCGGCGTACACGGACGCACCGGCGAGCCCCAGGCCCAAGAGGGCGAGCGCGAGCAGCGCAGCGGGGACGCGACGGCGGAGCGGGATCGGGAGGGACATCGACGACTCCTTCGAAGCAGGTGGTGGGAGCGACGCGGGAGGTCGCAGCAGAGGCGGGTGCGAACGAGGCGGGCGTGCGCGGCTCGTGCCTTCAGCGGGGTGCCGGCAGCGAAGCCTACGCCGCCCGCGTGGCGTCGGCTCGCGTTGCGTCCCGCCAGTGGACACCTCGCCAAGCTTCGCGCCCGACGAGGGCCAGGACGGTCATCACCTCGAGCCGGCCGAGCCACATGGCGACCACGAGGACGCCCTTGGCCAACGAACTGTACCCGGCGAAGCTCCCCATGGGGCCGAACCTGCCAAACCCGGGACCGATGTTGCCCACGCAGGCGATGCTGCTGGCGAACCCCTCTTCCAAGCTGACGCCTTCCGCGACGACCAAGAACACGCCTACGAAGAGGTACAGGCCCAGGAACGCGAAGATCAGCATGAGGACGGAACGGAGGATGGGCGGCGTCACCGTGCGGCCCTTCCACGTGAGCGGCAGCACCGCGCGGGGGTGCAGCGCCTGCAGCACCTCCCGGCGGAAGAAGCGGCCGAGAATGAGCCAGCGAACCACCTTGGGCCCGCCGCAGGCACTGCCTGCGCAACCGCCCAGCAGCATCGCAAGGATGAGCAGGGCCTTGGCAGCGGGCGTCCACAGCTCGTAGTCGACGCTGGCGTAGCCGGTGCTCGACGCCAGGCTCGCCACCTGGAAGGCCGCTGCGCGCAGCTGCGGCTCGCTCGGCGACCCCCCGGCCAGGACGAGCGCCAGGCCGCCGGTGATCACGGCACCCAACAGCACGTACGCGACGAACTCGCCGTCCTTGAACAGCTCTTGCGGGCCGCGGGCAAACGCGCGCCACTGCAACGCATAGCTCGAGCCCGCAATGATCATGAACACGACGAGGATCCACTCGACACCCGGACGACCGATGTCCTCGATGGAGCGGCCGTACGGGGAGAAGCCCCCCGCGGACATGGTGGTCATCGAGTGGACGATGCCGTCGTAGAGCGACAGGCCCTGTCCCATGAGCAGCGCAACCAGCAGGGCACTGAGACCCGTGTAGAGGATCCAGAGCCAGCGGGCCGTCTCGCGCACCTGGGGGCTGATGCCCTCGCTCGGGGCGGCGCTGGCCTCGGCGAACATCAGCTGACGCCCGGCGATGCCCAGGCGCGGCAGCACCACCACGCCGAGGGCGATCACGCCCAGGCCCCCGAACCACTGCGTCATCGCTCGCCAGAGGAAGAACGCGCGGTCGTAGTGCGTGAAGTCCGTGAGGACCGTGGCGCCGGTGGTGGTGAAGCCGCTCATGGCCTCGAACAAGGCGTCCATGGGCGCCAGGCCGTGCTCGACGAGCACGTAGGGCAGACCGCCGAACGTCGCGAGCGCCAGCCAGGTTCCCGCGACCACGGCCATCGCCTCGTTGCGCTGGAGCAGGCGAGGCGCCTGGACCATGCGCCCGAAGAAGCTGCCGAAGAGCGCGCTGACCACGCCCGCCCCGCCGAACGCCAGCGCGGTCCGCGTGTTGCCGTCCACCAGGGCCAGCACGAGCGGCGGCAGCATCGCGAGCGCGAAGAGCCGCACGAGGCGGGCAATGATGGCGACGACGACCCCGAGGCGCATGCGGCTCCCCTAGGCGCGCGGACGGCTCACGCCGACTCCGCGAGCGAACGCAGGCCCTCTTGGAAGAACGCGCGGACGCTCGCCTCCTCGCTCTTCATGCAGAACACGAGCAGGCGGTCCCCGCCCTCCACGGAATCCGATCCACGCGGGATGATCACGCGCGCACGCCGCAGGATGGCGCCGATGATGCCGAACAGTCCGGCCTTCATGCGCGTGAGGGGAATCGACGGGAGGTCCGCCGGCACGACCAGCTCGATGACCTCGGCCTCGCCATGCTCCAGCTCGGCCAGGAGCTCGGCCCGCGCGACGCCGATGCCGGACAAGACGCGATTGACCGCGGCCCCGCGCGCGGATCGCACCACGTCGATGCCCACGCGCTCGAAGAGCCTCTCGTTGGACGGCGAGTCGGCCCGGGTGACGACGCGCCGTACACCGAGGCTGCGCGCCAGCAGCGAGACGAGCAGGTTCTTCTCGTCGTTGCTGGTGACGGCGACCAAGACCGGCGCGTCACCGATGCGCTCGCTCTCGAGCAGGTCCAGGTCCGCGCCGTCGCCGTGCAGCACCAGGCCCTTGAGGCGCGTCGAGATGGCCTCGCAACGCGCGCGGTCGGACTCGATGACCTTGACGCGCCAGCCGGCCTCTTCCAGGCCCAGGGCCACGCCCAGGCCCACGGTGCCTCCACCGATCACGCTGGCCTCGTGCCGCGTCTCGAGCCCGCCGTCCACCCGCAGGTAGCGGAACAGCAGGCGGTTGATCCCCGCCATCGTCCCCATGGCGGTGAGCTTGTCACCGGGCTGGAAGTGCGTATCGCCCTTGGGCAGGAACATGTCGTCGCCGCGGCGCGCCATGACGAACACGACGCCCTCGGGTACGCCGACATCCTTCAGCGCGCCCTTCAGGATCGGCGCACCCGCTTCCACGGCATGCCGCAGCAGCTGGACGCGTCCGCCGACGAACGCTTCCACGTCGAGCGCGCCGGGGACCGCGACGATGCGGAGGATCTCCTCCGTCAGCTGCGACGCGGGGCGCACCACGAGGTCGATGTCCAGGGCCGTGCCCAACGGGTCCTCGGTGCCGTCGTCGCGCCCGTCGCGCAAGTCCAAGGCGGGCCCGAAGAGGAAGCACACGGTACGACGTGCGCCCAGGCGCTTCGCACTGACGCAGGCCACGAGGTTGCCCTCGTCGCTCGTCCCCGCAGCGATGAAGAGGTCGGCGTCCTTCACGCCGGCCGAGCGCAGGTCTTCGACGGACGTCACGCTGCCGTAGTGGGCGTCCACCTCCAGCGAGGCCACGCGCGCCTCGAAGCGCTCGCGCTCGGGGCAGAGCACGCCGACGCGGTGGTCGCCCATGAGGGCCTCGGCCAGGCGGAAGGCGACCTCGTCGGCGCCGGCGATCAGGATCCGCATGCCCCGGCTCCGCCGAGCTCGGCCCGGGCCAAGGCGTCCTTGGCGACGGCGGCAACATGCTCACCCGAGAAGCCGAGCTCTTCGAAGAGCACGCCTGCGGGCGCGGAGGCGCCGAAGCGGTCCAGCGTGACCAGGGCCCCGCCCGGCCCCGTCCAGCGATGCCAGCCGAAGGAAGCCGCGGCCTCGACGCCGACGCGAACGCGCGCGCCGCCGCAGGCCGCCTCGAACGCAGCGGGATCGATCCGCTCCCAGCACGGCATCGAGAGGACGCGCGCCGTCACCCCCTGGCCCTGCAAGAGCTCGGCGGCTTCGACGGCCACGCCGACCTCGCTGCCGCTGGCGAGCAGCACGACGTCGGGCGACTCCGCTCCGGAACGGACGACGTAGGCGCCGTCCGCGACGGCCGACACGGGACGCCCCCGCGTGCGATCCAGCGGCTCCAGGTCCTGCCGCGTGAGGACGAGGGCCGTCGGCCCGTCGCGACGCTCCAGCGCGAGCCGCCACGCCTCGACCGTCTCCGCGGCATCCGCCGGACGGAGGACGTGCAGGTTGGGCATGGCGCGCAGCGAGGCGAGATGCTCGATGGGCTGGTGCGTCGGTCCGTCCTCGCCGACGCCGATGGAGTCGTGGGTGAACACGTACACCACCGGCAAGCCCATCAAGGCGGCGAGCCTCATGGCCGGGCGCATGTAGTCGGCGAACACGAGGAACGTGCCGCCGTAGGGCCGAATGCCACCGTGCAGCGACATCCCGTTGAGCATCGACGCCATGCCGTGCTCACGGACGCCGAAGTGCAGGTTGCGGTCGCCGAAGCGACGTCGACGCACGTCCCCACTCTGCGGCAGCCGCGTGTTGTTGCTGCCGGCCAGGTCGGCCGAGCCCCCCATCAGCTCGGGCAAGGCGCTCTCGAGCGCGGCGATGACCTTGCCACTGGCCTTGCGCGTGGCCATCTTGCGGCCGCCTTCCGCCAGGCCCACGGCATCCAGCGCGGTGGTCACGGCCGCGGGCAGGTCGCCCGACAGCGCGGCCTCGAACGCGGCTACGCGACCCGGGTCCGCCTGACGCGCCGCCTCCAAGCGAGCCTGCCACGCGTCGCGAATGGTCTGCCCGCGACGTCCGGCCTCGACGAGGTGCTCACGCACGTCATCCGGCACGAAGAAGGTCGGCTCGAGCGGCCAGCCCAGGGCCTCCTTCGTGCGCACGACCTCGTCCGCACCCAGCGGCGAGCCGTGGGCCGCCGACGTGTCTTGCTTGCCGGGGCTACCGGCACCGATGTGGGTGCGGCATACCACCAGTGTGGGTCGGTCGTCGTCGGCCATCGCGGCATCGATGGCGCGCCGGTAGCCGGGCACACCCTCGTCGTCGCCGACGTGCACGACGTCCCAGCCCAGGGCCCGGAAGCGCGCCGCGACGTCCTCGCTGAACGAGAGATCCGTGGTGCCGTCGATCGTGATGCGGTTGTCGTCCCAGAAGACGCACAGCCGACCGAGACCCAGGTGGCCGGCCAGGCTGGCGGCCTCGAAGGAGACGCCTTCCATGAGGTCACCGTCCGAGGCGATGACCCACGTCCGATGGTCCACCAACACGCTGTCGTCGCGGTTGAAGCGCGCGGCCATGTGCCGCTCGGCCAGCGCCATGCCGACGCCGTTGGCAATGCCCTGGCCCAACGGGCCGGTCGTGGTCTCGACGCCAGCCACGTGGCCGTACTCGGGGTGACCCGCCGCGGGGCTGCCCCACTGGCGGAACTGGCGGATGTCCTCCAGCTCCAGCGGGTAGCCCGTGAGGTGCAGGATGCCGTAGAGCAACATGCTCGCGTGTCCGCACGAGAGCACGAAGCGGTCGCGGTCGGGCCACGCCGGGTCGGCGCTGGTGTAGCGCATGCCGTGCGTCCACAGCGCGTAGGCCAAGGGCGCCAGCGCCATGGGCGTACCCGGGTGGCCGCTCTTGGCGGCCTGCACCGCATCCATGGCCAACGTGCGCAAGGTGTCGATGGCCTGTGCGGCCAGCGGACCCGCTGCTTCGTCGCCGGGCAGACGCCCTCCGGGCCTGTCGCTCACGGTTCCTCCCGTCACGACGCGAGCGTCGACGACGCTCGTGGGCCGTGCTGCGCTGGCGCTTCCGGTGTCGGCCTCGCGGGCCGCATCCGTCCCGTGGCTCCTGACGTCGTCCGTCACGCCGCCTCCCGCTTGGAAGGACTCGACCGCGCCGGGCCCTGCTGGCACCCCGCCCGACGGTCGCCTCCCGTAGGGGCGTCAGTCTAGGCCGTCGCCCCCCCAGCCGGACCGCCCCGACCGGGTGCCTCGGCGGAGCACACAGGACACGCCGGACCCTACTTGTCCCCGCCGCCCGTGAAGGTCGGAACCATGGGGATCGGAGGCTTGGCGGTCGCCCGCCGCAAGAAGAGCACGGCGAAGCAGGTCTGGGTGATGGCGCTCTCGGTGTGGTCGGCCGGACGGCCGTCGGCGCCGGCCTGGGGCCAGGAACCGTCGGCCTGCTGGGCCGCCAGGAGGTAGGTGGCGCCCTCGCGGTACCAGTCGTGCTTGCCCAGGAACGTGACGCCCGTCTTGGAGCCCGCGCGCTCCAGCCCGTAGATCCAGTAGTAGTGCCAAAGCGCAGCCGCGCCCGAGGGTTCCGGGTTGCGCGAGACATCGAAGTACTCGCCGAGCCAGATCAGCCCGTCGCGCAACCCGATGTCGATCTTGGAACGGAAGGCCGGCTCCAAGGCCCCCATCTGCCACAGCCGCTCCTTGGCCAACGCGAGGCAGGTGACCCCCGCGGCGGTCATCGAGCCCGTCGGCAGCGCGACCTGCCCCGGCAGGTAGCACCAGCCGCGCACCTTGCCCTGGCCCGCGTCCACGAAGCGGTCGGACGTGCCGGCCGGGTCGTACGCGGGGTTCTCGATCCACCACGTGCCGTCGAGTCCATCGGACTCCTGCTCGCGCAGCACGTGCTCGGCCGCCTTGCGCCAGGTCTCCGGGGGCGCCTCGATGCCGCAGCGTGCGGCGGCGGCCAGACCCAGCAGCGCGTACTGCGTGTTGCTGAGGTCGGTGACGGCTTCTTCGGAGGCGATGGGGTTGCCCGGGTAGCGCCAGCCCCCTGTCGCGTCCTGCGACTTGACGATGAAGTCGACCAGCTCGCGGATCCAGCGCTCGACCCGCTTCGGGTACTTGCACTTGCACGGCTTGGGCGCCTTCGGCTGCCCGTAGCGATCCATCGCGACCTGCGGCGGCTCTCCGCCCGTGGCATCGTGCAGGGCGTCCAGGGCGAGGATCAGGGTGGACGCCACGTAGACGGTGAGCTTGCCGTCCCCCGCCAGGTTCCAGCTGCCCTTGCGTGGATCGCCGCGGTAGTGGCCTTCGATGAAGCGCAGGTTCTTCTTCACCGCATCGTCGTCGGCGTCGGCTCCGCCGTGCGCCATCGTGAGGATCACGAGCGCGTTCAGGCCGAGGTCCATGAGGTTGTAGGCGCGGTTGTCGGTGCGGTCTTCGGACAGGCCCGGGAAGCTGCCGTCCTTCTGCTGCTGCGTCCTCAGCCATGCCACGCCGCGATCGATCGCTGCGTTCACGCGCTTCTGGAAGGCCTCCGCGTCCTCCTCGGCGCCGAGGCGCGCCAAGCCGGGGCCCGAGACCAGCAGCATGCCGGCCAGGAACGCGATGGCTCCCCGTCGCAGTGCGTGTCCCATCCTGACGCCTCCCGCCGCCGTCCCCCGGCGCGGCGCCAACGAGCGTACCGCGTGGAGCCCTGGGGCACGTGCGCGCAGGTGCCGGGCACGCGGTGGCGCAAGCGAGTGCGGCGAAGGTCATCCGCGGATGGGACGGGTGCGTACGACCGCCAGAGGGTCACACCGGCTCGGACAGCGCGCAGGTGCCTGGCTCGCGGCGGCGCCACGAGGTGGCGCGGGCCGCGTGCCTGGCTCCGGCGTGCGGTGGTCGCAGCGGGGAGGTCCGTTGGCGTGCGTTGGTCGAGGGGGGCCGAGCCGGGGACGGCCTACTCGGATCGGACGGGACCGTACGGAGCCCGGTGAGCGTCCTCACATCTCGCGGCCACGCCCCAGGGAGGGCGTTCGCCTTCTCGAGCGAGATGTGACGACCTCACCCGGCACCTGCGCAGCCGCGCCCGGACCCACTTACCGCTGCAGGCCCATCGTGTTGGCCGGCTCGGGTCTCTCCTCGGCCGTCGCCGCCATCCATGAGCGGACTGCGCAAAAGCCAAAACCTGAACGAGCCCGGGCCGCGTCAGCGCCCGAGCTCGCGTGCGCAGCTGCGCCCGGACCCGCTCCCCACCGCACGCCCCGCGTGTTGGCCGGCTGGGATCTCCCCTCTGCCGTCGACGTCTTCCAAGAGCAGACTGCGCCAAGGCAAAATCTGAGCGGGGCCAGGCCGCGCTAGCGGCCTGACCCCGTGAAGTGGGCTGCGGGGGGCGCGATTGCCGTCCCGCCCCTCGCCGTAGGTCGGTCAGGTGACCGACTCGCTCAGGATGCGAGTGACGTACGTCGGACGCGCGTCATGACGACGCGCGCCCGACCCATCAGCTACCTCAGTTACAGGGAGCGTCCGGTGAGGACGCGACTCAGTTACAGGGAGCGTCCGGGACTTCGCACGCCGTGTTGCGACGCCACACCCAGCGGGCCGGGGCGACGAGGCGCTTGGTCGTGCGGGTCGTGTACTCGGCAGGCACCGGGATCATGCGGCAGCTCTCGGGCTTGACGCAGACGCGGTACTCTTCCGTGCGGTACTCGGCCGGGATCGTCTCGCAGCGCGTGCTCGGCGGCTTGACGCAGACACGCTCCTGGATCGTCTTGTACTCGGCCGGGACCGGCTCGCAGCGCATGCTCGGCGGCTTGACGCAGACACGCTCCTGGATCGTCTTGTACTCAGCCGGGATCGTCTCGCAGCGCGAGCTCGGCGGCTTGACACAGACACGCTCCTGGATGGTCTTGTACTCGGCCGGGATCGTCTCGGTGCGCGAGCAAGCCTGCTTCGTGCAGACCTGACGGCTGACCTCGCGGTACTGCGCCGGGATCGTCACGAGCTGCCAGCAGTCACCCTGCTCTTCACCCTCGCCAAGGCCACAGGGCTGGCAGGGGATCTGCTGCCACTCGGTGCGAGCGGGGCAGCACTCGACGCGCTCGGTCACGGTCTGGTACTCGGCCGGGATCGGGATCACGCGGGTCGAGGCCGGGCGCGTGCAAATCTGCTTGTCGCGCATCTCGTACTCGCCCGGGATCGGGATCGTGCGGGTCGAGGCCGGGCGGACGAGCACCTGCTTGTCGCGCATCTCGTACTCGCCGGGGACCGGGATCTGGCGGGTCGAGGCGGGGCGGACGAGCACCTGCTTGTCGCGCATCTCGTACTCGCCGGGGACCGGGATCTGGCGGGTCTGGGCCGGGCGGACGAGCACCTGACGCGTACGCATCTCGAACTCGGCCGGGATCGGCTCACGACGCTGCGTAGCCGGCTTGACGCAGACCTGCTCGGTCACGTCCTCGTACTGCGCCGGAATGAGCACGCGACACCAAGCCTCACCGGCCTGGACGCCAGCGGGGATACCGGCCGGCGCGTCGCGCTGACCAGCAACCTGACCGCCGCAGCAGTCGCAGGGCGGCTCGGGGTTCGCGGCACAAGGAAGCACCTCAGGAGCCTGCACCGCGCAGGCGACCATCGGAGCCGGCGCCTCAACGGCAGCACAGGGGCTGCACGGCGCAGGAGCGCAACCGCAGGGGGCCGGTTCGCACGTGTTGCAGGGGTCGCAACCGCAACCCCCCATGTCGAGGCCGCAGCAGCCGGCAAGCACGCCGCACAGTGCAACCACGAGCAGGGATGTCATCCCACTTCGCATGATTCCCTCCGTCATGGACGATTCGGCACGGGGTGGTCCCCCGCGCGCTCGCGTCTCGAGCCTGTCGGCCCGCCGTGCCCACGGACACCCGTGGGGGCGGCGGTCCCCTGCCCGGGCCCGCGAGGCTGCCAAGTGTAGCCATGCCCTGCGTCCGACAAGTGCGAAATTCCGCGCTCGGGACCTGATCAAGGCCTTACGGTGGGCCTTGGAAGGCATTCTGCCGCGCCCTGCAGGCACGATGGGCAACCTACGCGCCCGCCACGGCGTCCCCAGCGGACACGGCCGTCCGTGTGGGCCACGCACCTTCCCCATGGAGCATCTCGTGGAACAGTTCGCCCGCCGCCTCGTACGGCACGACGGATGGACCTGGCTCGGGGGCCTGGACGAGGGCAAGGACCTCGAGTGCGTCCTGCGCTCCTTCGACGCGGACGTCCGCTTTGCGGAGGCCGCCACGCGCGAGGCGCTCCCGGCGCAGGATGCCGGCGTGATCGTGCCGGCGGGCAGCGGCTCCCGCCTCGTCGGGCACCACTTCTTCGCGCGACCCGTGGCCACGCGCGGCGCCCCGCCCCGCATCTCCGTTCGCGGTCTGCCGGACGACGCGCGGGCCGCTTCGGACACGCGGGCCGCGCAGGCGTCCTGAGCGAACGTGTCGCCTCGTCGCATCGATCGGGCGACTCCCGCGGAGCTCGCGCGCACGGCATCCGCGGCTGCGCGGCGCTGCCGCCCCCTGTTCGTCTTGCTGACGCTGCTTGCGACCGCCTGCAGCGCAGGACCTCGTGATCGGCCTGCGGCTGCACGGGCGGAGGTGACCGCGCTCTTGGCGGCCAAGCGCGCCGCCGTCGACGAGGTGCGAGGCCGCCTCGACCTCATCCAGGCGGAGCAGCGCGCACGTGCGCAGCGCAGCGACGTTCCCTCGCGCATCGACCTCGTCACGGCGCTCGCTCTCGCTGCGCACGGTTCCCAGGACTACCTCGAGGCCCGCGAGCGGGTCTGGCTCGCGGCCCTTGCGGTCACCGGCGAGCGTCACCGATGGCGCACGCGCTACGGGCTCGGGGGTTCGGCCGAGGTCGCCCGCAACGACGACGGCAGCTCCATCGCAGCCGGAGCCGACGGGAGCATCTCGCAATCGCTCGAGGCCGGCGGTTCGCTGCTCCTCTCCATTGCCACGGACGTGTTGCGCGACCTCACGGGGAGCCCGCTACGAACGGCGCGCACGCTGCTCGCGAGCGAGCTGGTCGTTCCCCTGGCGCGCGGAAGCGGGCGGCTCGTGGCCCTCGAGCCCTTGCGCCAAGCACAGTTCAACCTGCTGTACGAGCTGCGCGAGTTCGCGCGCTTCCAGCAGGCGTTCACGATCGACATCGCGACGCGCTTCTACCGGACGCTGCAGCTGCGCGACATCTGGCGCAACGAGACGCGGACGTACGAGAGCCTGCAGGCGCTGGTCGAGGAGCAGGCCGACAAGGCGTCCTCGGGCCGCCTGCCCGACTTCCAAGTGGACCAGGCGCGGCAGGAGCTGTTGCTCGCGGACGACCGTCGTGCACGCGCCCTCGCGTCGTACGAGGCCTCCATCGAGCAGCTGCTGCTCGCGATGGGCTTGCCGATCACCGACGCCGTCGAGCTGGACGACGCCGCCCTGGACGAGCTTCGCGAGGCCGGGCCGCTGCCCGCGCCGTTCCCCCTCGAACGGGCCCTGGCCACCGCCGCCGTCCGGCGCTTGGACCTCGCGACCTCGCGCGATCGCGAGCGCGACGCGTGCCGTCATGTGGCCGTCGCCCGCGATGCCCTGCGCATGGGTCTGGACCTGCGCGTCGGTGCTGGCCTGACGACCGAGAACGATCAGCCCTTCGATCTCGCGGACGCCGCGTTCGATAGCCTGCTGGGCCTCGATGTGGACCTGCCGCTGGAGCGGACGGACGAGCGCAACGAGCTCGTGCGCCGGCTCGTCGCAGCGCGCGGCGCGCGGCGCGACCGCGAGCGGCTCGGCGATGCGATCGACGTCGAAGTGCGCCAGACGTGGCGCGACCTGGCCGAAGCCGCCCGCAGCATCACGCTCCAGCGCGAGAGCCTGCGCCTGGCCGAGCGACGTGTCGAGAGCACCGAGCTCCTGCTCGAGCAGGGCACCGCCACCATCCGGGACCGACTGGACGCCGAGAACGCGCGTGTCGCGTCGGCCAACGCCCTGACGCGCGCTCTGGTCGACCACGTGCTCGTCCGCCTGGAAGCCGAACGCGCCACGGGCATCCTCGTCGTCGACGAGGACGCCGCCTGGCAGTGGAGCCCGGCCGCCACGGAGGCCCCGCCCGCGGGCCCCGCGTCCGAGCCGTTGGAGCCCGGCGCCGTGGTCGAGGAAGGCCGCCTGCCGGGGAGCGAGGTCGTCGTGCGCCCCGTCGTCGGAAGCGCCGAACCGGTCGCGGGCGGAGGGCTCTCGTCCACCGCGACGTCGAACCCTCGAGGGCCGGACATCGTCCTGCCCGACGACGCCTCGTCCTCCGCCGCGTTCGGCGCGCCACCGACCGGTGGGAAGGAGCCCTCCCGATGACATCGGTGCCCCCTGCGACCAGGCCCTGTTCCCCGACGCCTTCCACGCGGCTCCCACGCACGAAGGCCGGGGAGCGCGGCGGGGTCGGTCTCGTCCTCGTCCTGCTGCTTCTGGCCGTGGCTGGCGCGGCGCTCTTCCTGCTGCGGCTGCAGGCCGGTGGCGACGAGGACCAGGGCGTGTGGAGCCTCACGCCGCCGTTGGAGCGCACCACGCTGCGCCTCACGCTCGTCGAGAAGGGGAGCCTCGAGAGCGTCGAGCCCGTCGAGATCATCAACCAGGTCGAGGGGCGACAGACGATCCTCTCGATCGTGCCCGAGGGGCGCATCGTCAGCGACGACGACGTCGCCAAGGGCCTCGTCCTCGTGCAGCTGGACACGAGCGAGCTGGAGGAGCAGGTCCGTCGTCAGGACATCGAGGTCAAGAGCGCCGACGCCTCGTTGGAGAACGCCAAGAGCAACCTCGAGATCCAGCGCCGGCAGAACGAGTCGGACATCCGCAAGGCCGAGCTGGCGGTGCGCTTTGCCCGCCTCGACCTCGAGCGCTACGTCGGCAGTCGCCTCGCCAACGAGCTCGCCGGCCCCGACCTCGTCGAGACGCCCGGCCCCGAGGGGGGCAGTGGACCGCGGCCCCCGGTCGTCGCCGTGGACCCCGATCGCGACTACGGCGCGCTCCTCGCCAACGAGAAGCTCGATGGCGAGTCGCGGCAGCGCATCCGCGAGCTGGAGAGCGAGATCCGCCTCGGCGAAGAGGTGCGTCGCCGCGCGGAAGACAAGGTGAACCACTCCGAGCGCCTCGCCGAGAAGGGGTTCATCTCGCGCGAAGAGCTCGACGCCGATCGCCTTGCCTTGCAGCGCAGCCAGATCGACCTCGAGCGCAGCGTCACGGCGCGCGCGCAGTACGCGACGTACGACTTCCCCAAGGAGGTCCAGCGGCTTCTGTCGGACTACGTCGAGGCGCAGGACGAGCTGGGGCGCGAGCGCGACAAGGCCTCTGCCGCCGAGCGCCGTGCCGAGGCCGAGGCTTCCGCCAAGCAGGAGCAAGCCACGCTCCAGGGCGATCGTCTGGCCCACCTGCGGCGCCAGATCACGCTGTGCACCATGAAGGCCACCACGCCCGGCATGGTGGTGTACGCCTCCAGCGGCAACGAGCGCCGCTGGGGCGACGACGACCGCATCCGCGAGGGCTCCACGGTGCGCGAGCGCCAGGCCCTGCTGCGCATCCCCAGCCCGGATCGCATCGCGGCCACGGTCGACATCCACGAGAGCGTGGTGCGTCGCGTCCGCAAGGGCCAGGCGGCAAGCATCGCCGTGGACACGCTCGACGGCCGCCGCTTGGTAGGGCGCGTGACCGACGTTGCGCGCATGCCCAGCGCGTCCGACCGCTGGTGGAACCCCGATCGCAAGGTCTACCCCACCACGATCGAGATCGATGGCAGCCACCCCGAGCTCAAGCCGGGCATGACGGCCAGCGTCGAGATCCTCACAGGGGAGGTCGAGGACGCGCTGAGCGTGCCCGCGCAGGCCATCGTCGGTCCCCCCCACCGTCCCGCGGTGTGGATCGACGACGGGCACGGCGGCATCACGCGCAAGGACGTCACGCTCGGACCTGCCACGGACATCGTGGTCGTCGTGGAGTCCGGCCTCGAGCCCGAGGATCGCGTCGTCCTGAACCCGCCGCCGGAGGCGCCTCGCAGCGCGGACGCCCCCACGACGGGCGAGACGGGCGCGGCGGCCCCCGAGGGCGGCCGCAAGCCGCGCGCCGGTGGCGCGAACGGCGGGGCAAAGACGGGCGAAGGTGCCGCGGGAGCAGGTGCCGCTCCGGCGGCGAGCGGCGATGCGGCGGCCAGCGGACGCGGCTCGCGCGGCGGCGGCTCCCGAGGCGGCTCGTCGGGGCGTCCCGGGCGATGAGTGACGTCGTCCGCCTGACCGAGGCCCGGCGGACCTACCGCATGGGCGAGGAAGAGGTGCACGCGCTCGACGGGCTCGACCTCGTCGTGCCGCGTGGCGAGTACCTCGCCATCATGGGCCAGTCCGGCTCCGGCAAGTCCACGCTGCTCAACATCCTCGGCTGTCTCGACCGTCTGACGAGCGGCAGCTACGAGCTGGACGGGAAGGACGTGTCCCGTCTCGACGACGATCGGCTGAGCCACGAGCGCAACCGACGGCTGGGCTTCGTCTTCCAGTCCTACAACCTGATCCCCCACCTCACGGTGCTCGAGAACATCGAGGTGCCCATGGAGTACGCCGGGATCCGGCCCGGCGAGGCACGCCAGCGCTCCACCGAGCTCGCCACGCGTCTGGGGCTCGGGGGTCGCCTCAAGCACCGGCCCTCCGAGCTCTCCGGCGGTCAGCAGCAGCGCGTGGCCATCGCGCGGGCCTTGGGCAACGACCCGTCCCTGATGCTTGCCGACGAACCCACGGGCAACCTGGACTCGGCGACCGGCATCGAGATCCTCGACCTGCTGGACACGCTCGCGGCCGAAGGGCGGACACTGATCGTGGTCACGCACGACCGCAAGGTCGCTGCACGCGCCCACCGCACCATCCACATGCTCGACGGCAAGATCGCCCGCGAGGACCGTCGCGTCGCGGAGGCCGCGACGCCATGAGGCCGGGCAGGCTCCTCGCACTCGCCTGGAAGAGCATCGCCGAGCACAAGCTGCGCTCGCTGCTCACCGTCTCCGGCGTGGTCTTCGGCGTGGCCGCCGTCGTGACCATGCTCGCCATCGGCGAGGGCGAGAGCCAAGCCGCGCAGGAGCAGATCCGCCGCATGGGCAGCAACAACCTGCTGCTGGCCAGCGTGAAGCCCAGCGAGCCGGAGAGCGGCACCAGCGCGAATGCGCGGGTGCTCTCATACGGCCTGCTGGAGAAGGACCTGCTGCGCATCCAGTCGACGGTGCCCGAGATCGACTTGGCGGTCCCTCGCCGCGACGTGCCGGTGGACGCCCGGGTCGGCACGCGCCGCATGCGCGCCACCGTGTTCGGCACCTCGCCGCAGTACGAGTCCGTCGCCAACCTCGAGGTGGCCCAGGGCCGCTTCCTCTCGGCGGCCGACGAGGAGTCGCGGCTGCCGGTGTGCGTGCTCGGCAGCGAAGTCGCCAAGCGTCTGTTCCTCAACACCGACCCGCTGGGACGCGACCTGCATGTCGGCGACAACGCCTACCGCGTGATCGGCGTGCTCTCCACGCGAGGTGAAGGGACGGGCGGCACCGCGGGGCTGGGCGGCGAGAGCGACGCCGCCATCCTGATCCCGTGGAGCACGATGCGCGAGCGCTACGGCAGCATCATCGTGGACAACCGCGGAGGCAGCCGCAATCGCGAGGAAGTCGAGCTGCACCGCATCACGGTGCGTGCGGCCCGCGGCGACGAGGCCACGGTCGGGCGCGTAGCCGGCGCGCTGCGCCGCCTGCTGGCCGAGGGGCACCCCCAAGAGGACGTGCGCCTGACCGTTCCGCTCGAGCTGCTCCGCGAGGCCCGCGAGACGCGCGCGCGCTGGACGCTCATCCTCGGGACGATCGCCGGCATCAGCCTGCTGGTGGGCGGCATCGGCATCATGAACATCATGCTGGCCAGCGTGGTGGAGCGGACGCGCGAGATCGGCATCCGCCGCGCCCTGGGCGCCAAGCGCCGCCACATCGTGCTGCAGTTCCTGGCGGAGACGGTCGTGCTCTGCGCCATCGGCGGCAGCCTGGGCATGGGCCTCAGCATCCTGCTGCCCCACGTGCTGACGACGGTGTTCGGCCTGCAGACCATCGTGGACCCCTGGTTCCTGGGACTGGCGTTCGGCATCGCCGCCGGCATCGGCCTCGTCTTCGGCATCTACCCCGCCATGCGGGCCGCACGCCTCGACCCCGTGGAAGCCCTTCGGCACGCGTAGTCCAGGGGGGGCCGCCAACAAAGGCGGCCGTCCCACCACTTGCCTCGGTACCCTTTGCGGCTCGCCCGAGATTGCGGGCGGTTGGCGAAGGAGACGATCATGTCCGGCGGCAGGGAAGAAGGCGGCTACGAGCCCGCCGCGATCGAGCCCCGGTGGAGGGAGCGCTGGGAAGAAGCGGGGACGAACCGCGCGCGCGGCGATGGCCGACCCAAGCGCTACATCCTCGACATGTTCCCGTACCCCTCGGGGGCCGGGCTGCACATGGGCCACGCCGAGATCTACACGATCTCCGACGTGATCGCCCGCCACGCACGACTCCAGGGCTTCGACGTGCTGCACCCCACCGGCTGGGACGCCTTCGGCCTGCCCGCCGAGCAGTACGCCATCCGGCACGGCGTGCATCCGCGTACGGCCGTCGACCGCAACGTCGCCACCTTCAAGGGGCAGATGGAGCGCATGGGCTGGTCCTACGACTGGTCGCGCGAGATCGACACGACCGACCCCGAGTACTACCGCTGGACGCAGTGGATCTTCCGCGTGCTGTATGAGCGCGGCTTGGCCTACGAGGCGGACGTTCCGGTCAACTGGTGCGAAGCGCTGGGGACCGTCCTGGCCAACGAGGAAGTGATCGACGGCAAGAGCGAGCGCGGCGGCCACCCTGTCGTGCAGCGCCCGATGCGCCAGTGGCTGCTGCGGATCACGTCGTACGCCCAGCGCCTGCTGGACGACCTGGAGCTGGTCGACTGGCCCGAGTCGCTGAAGGAGATGCAGCGACAGTGGATCGGCCGCAGCGAAGGCGCCGAAGTCACGTTCGCCATCGACGGACACGACGACTCGTTCACCGTGTTCACCACGCGTCCCGACACGCTCTATGGCGCCACCTACTGCGCCTTGGCCCCGGAGCACCCGCTGGTCGCCACCGTCACGACGCCGGAGCAGGCCGAGGCCGTGACGGCGTATGTCGAGCGGGCGGCACGTCGCTCGGAGCGCGAGCGCATGGCCGACGTGCACGAGAAGACGGGCGTGTTCACCGGGGCCTACGCCATCAACCCGGTCAACGGCGAGCGGCTGCCCATCTGGGTCGCCGACTACGTCTTGATGGGCTACGGCACGGGCGCCGTCATGGCGGTACCCGGGCACGACCAGCGCGATCACGACTTCGCCCGGGCCTTCGACCTGCCCATTCGCGAGGTCGTGTCCGGCGGGGACGTGACGGAGGCCGCGTTCGAGGGCGACGGTCCGCACGTCAGCAGCGGGCCGCTGGACGGCCAGGACACGCCCACGGCCAAGCGCACGGTCATCGCCCTGCTCGAGAAGGCAGGCCAGGGGCGCGCGCGCATCACGTACAAGCTGCGCGACTGGCTGTTCTCGCGCCAGCGCTACTGGGGCGAGCCGTTCCCGATCATCCACCGTGCCGACGGCGAGACCGTGCTGCTGGGCGAAGATGCCTTGCCCATCACGTTGCCGCAGGTCGCCCGCTACGAGCCCACGGGCACGGGCGAGAGCCCGCTCGCCGGCATCACGGAGTGGGTCGAGACCACCGACCCGCGTGACGGCAGCCCGGCGCGCCGCGAGACCAACACCATGCCGCAGTGGGCCGGCTCATGCTGGTACTACCTGCGCTACATCAGCCCCCACTGCGCCGAGCGCTTCGTGGACGAGTCGGCCGAGAAGGCCTGGATGCCCGTGGACGTGTACGTCGGCGGAGTCGAGCACGCGGTCTTGCACCTGCTGTACGCGCGCTTCTGGCACAAGGTGCTGTTCGACGCCGGGCTGGTGAGCACGCCCGAGCCGTTCCAGCGCCTCGTGAACCAGGGCATGATCACGGCCCCGGCCTACAAGCGCATCGAAGCCGACGCCAGCTCGACGAGCCGCTACATCCCGCCTGCCGAGGTGACGCGACGCTCCGACGGGACATGGGTGCACCGCGAGTCCGGCGAGACCGTCGAGCGCGTCGTGATGAAGATGAGCAAGTCGGCCTTCAACGTGGCCAACCCGGACGACTTGGTCGAGCAGTACGGCGCCGATGCGCTGCGGCTCTACATCCTGTTCATGGGCCCGCCCGAAGACGACAAGGTCTGGGACCACGCAGGCATCCACGGCATTACGCGCTTCCTGCACCGCCTCTGGCGCCTGGTGGTGGGCGACAGCCACGGCCCCGCCAAGCCCCGCTCGGCGGCTCCGGCCGAGGGTGAAGCGCGCCGGCTGCTGCACGGCACCATCGCCGGCATGACCCGCGACATGGAGCAGATGGCCTACAACACCGCCATCAGCAAGCTCATGGTCATGCTCAACGGCATGGGCGAGCTGGACGCGGTCCCCGAAGAGATGCTGGCCGCGTACCTGCCCATGCTGAGCCCCTTCGCGCCCCACGTTGCCGACGAGCTGTGGTCACGACTGGCCGAGACGAGTGACCGCTTCGCGGGCTGGGCGTCGACCGCCGCGTGGCCGACGTACGACGAAGCGGCCCTGGTCGCCGACGAAGTCGAGCTGGCCGTGCAGGTGAACGGCAAGGTCCGCGGGCGCTTGACCGTCGCCGCCGACGCGAGCGAGGAGAGCATCCTCACGGACGCACTGGCGCTCGAGGGCGTGGTGCGCGCGCTGGAGGGCATGCAGGTGACGCAACGTCGCGTCGTGCCCGGCCGGCTGGTGGTGCTCGGCGCAAAGCCGGAGCCCAGCTAGGGTCTGTCGGGAGACACCGCCTGCTGCGGCCCTACGCGCGCCGCGGGAAGCGCGCAGCCGGATCGGGAGCCGGGATCAAGAACCGGCGTTCGTGCCGTCGGCGGGCGGGTCCTTCGGGGCCGGGTCCTGAGGCGGTGCGGGCTCCCCGCTCCCGGGCTGGTCCCCAGCGGGCTTGTCGCCGCTCGGCTGGTCACCACTCGGGGCATCACCCGGAGCCGGATCGGGACACGTCGGGTCCTCAGCGGGCTTGTCGGGAGCTGCCGGATCCTTCGCGGGGTCGGCCGGAGCATCGGGCGCCTTCCCCGGGTCAGCGGGCGCACCCGGATCGGCCCCGGGCTCACCGGGAGCTGGCGCCACGGGGTCCGCGCCATCGGCCGGCGGCTTGGGCTCGTCGGTCGGCTCATCGGCAGGCTCGTCCGCCGGCTCGTCGACATGCGCCGTCATGCCGGGGCGCTCCCACAGCAGGACGCCGCGGCGACCGCGACCGTCCACCGCGAGGCGGCGTCCGACGTGCGCAGCATCGGCCACCATGCACGCCACACCGACGCCGGGGTCGACCTCCTGCGTCCATGCGGCCGCGGAGGGCGGCTCTTCCTTGTTGGGCGGCGTGGCGTTGGCCCGGCCGGTCTCCCACGCGGCCAGCAAGTCGTCGCTGCCCAGCGAGACCGTGGTCGTGGCGCCGGTCACGGCCTCCATCTGCAGGAACCAGCGGGCGGTGGCGGGCGCGTCGCCGTCCGCGGGAAGGTTCTCGATGCAGACGGCCGTGAGGATGGCGTCGGCCGCCGGGCGCACGCCCTCGGCCGGCGACACGTCGACCCAGGCCTGGAACGCGGCCTTTCGCTCGTTGGCCGGCATGTCGGCAGGGAGCGAGCGGCGCGCGAGAACGCCGCGGCGATGCGCCCCGTACACCACGAGACCCGTACCCGGGTCGAAGCGCACGAAGGCGGCATGGTTCCACCAAGCAGCGCGTCGCTGGGCCTCGGCCGGGGCGCTCTTGCGCGGCTGCAACGTGGCGTGGATCGGCGTCCACTCTTCGCCGCCGTCAAAGCTCTCGTAGACGCCACCCGTGAGGTCAGCCGGGACCCAGCGCTCGTTGGAGGTGGTCGCCGCCATGACGAGGTGCTTCGGGTCGGCAGGGTCCACGTCGAAGTCGACAGCGGGCGTCGTACCGTCCAGCGGCGCCGCCTTGGCCTTGGGCAGGTTCCACGTGGCACCCCCGTCCGTCGAGGTGGCGACGCGGCCGGTCTGCCGCAGCAGGGCATAGACGGAGCCCTCGGCATGCGCGACGACGCGCACGAACCCGTCGTCTTCTTCGGGAGCGTCGTAGGCGACGGTCCACGTGGCGCCCTCGTCGGTGGACTTCATGACGTGGCGACCGGCGACCCACCAGGTTCCGGCTTCACGCCCGGGAACCAGGTCACGTACCAGCGTGCCGACGCGACCGACGTGCGACCACGTGAGGCCATGGTCGGTCGAGCGGTACACGCGGCCCGTCACGCCGACCGCCAGGTGCACGTGCTCGCCGGCGAGGTGGCCCGCGATGTGTGACAGGCGGTCGCTCACCTGGGGGATGGTCTCGATCTGCTGCTCGAAGGTGATGCCGTCGTCCTCGCTGCGCCAGAGGCCGGAGACGGGCGAGCTGGCATACACGAGCTTGCGGTCGCGCGGATGGGGCGCGATCTCGCGGAGCTCGGCGTTGGCGTAGCCGGGATCCTCGGCTCCCTCACCACCGACCGGCTGGGTCTTCCCCTTCTCGAACACGCAGAGGCCCGGGCCCGCGAGGGCGACGAACACACGCCGCGCGTGCGGATCCGGCTCGGCAGCGAGGGCCTCGCCCTCGACGATGGGCTCGCGCGACCAGCTCTTGCCAGCGTCCTTGCTGTACCAGACGCCGCGCACGTCGCTCAGGTAGAGGTCGCGATCCCCGAAGGAGGCCGAGACCGAGCGGATGTCGTACGGACGCGGCACCTTGCCGCCGAGCGGCAGGCGCTTGAACAACGTGCCGCTCTTTTCGCTGTGGTAGAGCGCGCCGTGGCCGATCGCCGCGATGTTCTTGTCGGTCTTCGGGTCGCGTCGCACCCACGGGACGTCCGTTCCGAGCGGAGACTCGGCGACGTCGCTGCCCGCCACGACTTCCCAGGTCTTGCCGCCGTCCAGACTCTGGTACAGCCCCCCGTGGTGCCAGCCGTCGCTACGCGTACCGACGAGCAGCGAGTTGCTCTTCTTGGCATCGATCACGACCTGGCAGCCCAGGTAGCTGGTCTGTCGCTTGTCCCACGTGTACGCGGCCAGGCTCCCCGACGTGATGTCGCGGAACGTCGCACCGTCGTCCTCGCTCTTGTGCACGCGACCGTCGGCCACGACGTAGATGACGCCCTCGTCCTTGGGGTCGAGCGTGATCCTCACGTGCGTTTCAGGCGTGCAAGGCGGCGCGCCGGCCAGGACGCGCCACGTCGCGCCGCGGTCGCGGGTCTCGGCGACGCCGAGGCCATGCACGTGCGCGAAGGCGCGGTCCGAGTCCGTGGCGTGCGCGACGATGCTGGAGATGCCGTGGACGGCCAAGCCTTCCGCGGAGGCCTTCCACGCGAACGCGTCGCCCTCGGCGGCGGGCTCTTCGTCGGCCGCGTACGCGCCCGGCGAGCTGATCGGCCCCAGGCAGACGAGACCGAACGCGACGGCGAGGGTCGCCGCGCGACGCCTCCAGCCAGGCAGCGGTGACGCTCCTCCCGCAGTCAGCGCGGGCGCGCACTCGTGACGCCGGCTTCGATGGCGCATGCCGATCCTCCCGATGGCTCGGGCAGCGCTGCTCGAGGAATCTGGACCGGGATCTCGCGCCCGGTCTTGGCCTCCAGCCCCGCGGCCCGACGTGGCTCGGCCACCATAGCACCCGTCGGGGGATGCCTCCAACGCCCTTGGTCCACCCCCGGGCCCCTTTCGTCAGGGGCGCGAGGCCGTCTCGCGGCCCCGGGCAGAACGTCCCTTGGGCGCCGGCTTGGCGGCACCTCGAGGCCGACCTCCAGCGCGTCGCGTCAGCGCCCTCGCGGCGCGCCCCCAGGCGGCCGACGACGTCAGCTGGAGCGGGGCTTGCGGCGGGCGCGAGCCGGCTTGCGCGGGGTGGCAGCCGCAGCGCGTGCCGTGCGCCGCGGCGCCTCGACGGTCACCCCCTGCACCGTGGCCACGTCGGCGAGGAAGCGCGCCATGCCGGCTCGCAGCTCGGGCGGGCCGAGGATCTCCGCCTCGGGCCCGTAGCGAGCCACGTGCGTGAACAACCAGCGGGGACGCTGCGGGTCCACATGGAACGTGCGCACGATGGAGCCGTCCGGCAGCGTCTGGACGCCCTTGTTGCCCGCGTCTTCGCGAACACGGCCCGCTTGACGGGGATCGAAGCGCACGCGGACGGGGACGTCCCCGGGCGCGCGCTCGCGCATCTCGTCCCGCCGGAACGCCTCCGTCGTGAACTCGTCAGGCACTTCGTATTCGTGGCCGGGCACGGGTCGGGCCCAGCGGATGCGGTCCACGCGGAAGGGCACTTCGCGGCCGCGCAGCGCGTCACGGGCGACCACGTACCAGCTGCCACGATGGTCGATCAGGCCGTACGGCTCGATGATCCGCGTGCCGACGCTGTCGCGGCTCGCCGTGTAGTACTCGACCTCCACGCCGACATTGCGGCCCATGGCCTCCTTCAAGACCTGGATCGTCTGCGTGACGTGATCGGAGGGCACGGCGCCGCCCACGTGGCGGTCCAGCGTCTCGAGCACCTCACGGTCTGCGCGCCCGATGAGCTCGCGCAGCTTGCGACGAAGGCGCGGCGCCGCGTCCCCGAAGGCAGGCGGCCGACCGCCGCTCACGACCCGCAAGGCGAGGTCGATGGCCAACGCCTCCTGCAGCGTGAGGTGCACGGGGCGCGCGAGGTGCTCCGCGAAGCGGATCGTGACGCGATCGCCGTGGATGCCGAACACGAGGTAGTTGTGCGGCAGATACGGCGGCACGCCGCACAGCGACAGGATCTCGGTGATGTCCTCCCAGATCTCGGACTCGCGGACGCCGAAGATGTGCGCGAGCTCCGGGATGCGGATCCCCGGCCGGGCCCGGATCAGCGGGATCATGGCCAAGCAGCGGCGGATGCGATCACGCGCGACGGACGACACCGAGAACGGCCTCCCCTCGCGCTGCCCCTGCGCGACGTGCCGGATTCTACGCGGTGGCCGTCGCACCACAACCCGCCACGCGACGCGCCCGTCCCGCCGCGGTCAGACGCGCGGATGCACCACGGAGACCGCCCACTCCGCGCGCGCGAGCTCGTTCAAACGCCGTTCGAGGGATGCGACCCCCACGGCTTGAAGGCACGCGACGTCCCCGCCTGGAGCCAAGCCGTCCAGCGCGTTCGCGAGCAGCGCGTTCGCCGTCGGCTCGGCGCGGCCGAGGCGCCGCGCGCGGACACCGAGCTGCCGACGGCGGGCTCGTTCCACGTCGCTGGCCGACAGGCGCCGCGGAAGGGCCGCCAGGGCCCCACGCAGCTCGCGCTCGTAGAGGCGCGCGTCGTCCGCGTCCCCCCCCACCACGACGTAGGCGTGGTCGACCTCGTGCTCGCCCGTGGCCGCGAAGCCCTCGTCGACGACCCCCCGGTCGAACAGCGGCGCCTGCACGAGCCCCCCGTCGCCAAAGAGGAGGTCCAGGAGGAGGGTCCACTCGACCCGGGCGCGCAGCAGGGCCCGCCCCCCACCCGAGGGGGCCAAGCGGGCGCCGAGCAGCACTTGCGGTCGGGCAACGGGCAGCCGAGCGGACCGACGGCGCTGTGGGCCTCGCCCGTCCTTCGCGTGGCGAACGCGGCGCCACGCCGCCCCCCGGCGCGCCGGAACGGCCTCGTCCGCCACCTCGAGCACGAGCGCGGGGTCGACGTCGCCCGCCACGACCAGCACGAGGTTGCGCGGTGCGTAGGCGAGCGCGTGGACGCGCTCGAGCAGCCCCAGCGGGATGCGTCGGATCGACGCCTTCGTGCCCGCAGGGTCCTCGCGTACGGGATGCGTGGCGTAGAGGCTGCGCAGCAGGTCGAGGTGACCTCGGCTGGCCGCGTCGTCGGCGTAGAGCGCGATCTCCTGGTCGATGATGTCGCGCTCGCGGGCCAGGCTCTCGGGCGTCCCAAGGAAGGCCGCCATGCTGCCAAGCAGGGTGCCGAGGTTCTCCCGCACGGCATCGCGGCAGCTGACCAGGTAGCAGGTGCTCGTGGCCGTGGTGTAGGCGTTCGCCTCGGCGCCACGTCGGGCATACGTGTCGAAGAGGTCGCCCTCTTCGTCCTGGAACATCTGGTGCTCGAGCAGGTGGGCCGTGCCCGGCGGCAGCGGCGTGCCGTCGGGCAGGTGGTCGTCGACGGAGCCGAAGCGCGCCGCCACCATCGCGTGGGTACGCAAGACCCCCGGGAGCGGAGCCACGAGGACCTGCGCGCCCGCGCGCGAGCGGGCCTCGTGCACCACGCCGCCGCCCAGCGGCAGCTCGTGGCGACGCCAGCGGCTGGCCGCCGATCGCGTCACGCCGGGACCTCCTGCGGCGCACGCAGCCGGACGTCCGCAGCGGGCACGAGGCGGCGCACGATGTCGCGCACCGCGCGAGCATCCACGTCGAGGCGCCGGGCGACGGCGACGCGGGGATCGAGTGGCTCGCCGCGCATCTCGGCGACGGTCCACCAGCGCGACAGGGCGGCGGGCTCGTCCGTCACGCCCTCGAACCGCTCGCGGGTCTCCTGCTTCCAGGCATCGAGGTGCTCGGCATCGGGGCCCGTGGCCGCGAGACCCGTGAGCAGCGAGCGCACGCGCCGCACCAAGCGGCCCTCGTGTCCCTCGCTCACGCCCGCGTGGATCAGCAGCAGGCCTGGATCCCGATGCCAGCTGCTACCCACCACGTAGGCCAAGGCATCCTGCTCGCGTGCGACCTGGAACAGCAGGGACGAGCCGCTCTCGCCCAAGACGCCCGACGCGGCCTCGCCGGCGAGGCCCGCCACCGAGCCCGGCGCCCGCGGCGTCCGCCACGCGCCCGCCCACCACGTCTGGGCCACCTGTTCTTCCTGGACGCGTCGCACCAAGCCATGCGGCCGCGGACCACGGCGGCGCGAGCGTCCCACCTCGATCGCGCCTGCGCGGGCTGGCAGCCGACGCACGAGGTGGCGCAGGACGGCGCGACGCACCGCCGCCTGCGTGACGTCGCCGATCACGTGCACGTCGATCGGATGGCGGGCCAGCAACCGCGCGTGCAGGGCCGCCACGGAGGCCCCGTCCACGTGCGCGACCTCGGGCCCGCGCCCGTCCTTGGCCACGCTGATGGCGTGGTCGGGGCACGAGAGCTCCACGGCCTTGCGCGTGGCCGCGCGCGCCTTGTCGTCCGAGCGGCTTGCCAGCTCGCGCAGCACTTCTTGCCGGGCACGGGCCAGCAGCGCTGCGTCGAGCGCCCCGCTCGCCTCGCGCAGCGGCTCGGCGATCACCTCGCCCAGCAGCGCGAAGCCCTCCTCGAGCGCGTTGCCCGGCGCAGGCACGCCCGCAAGGGGCCAGTCCAGGGAGGCCACGAGCGCGGCGCGCCCGCCGTAGGACTCGGTCGTCACGTCGAGTGCGGCGTCGTAGAGGTCAGCCAAGCGCCACGCGAGCGCCTGACGCGTGGGCCACGCAGCGCACGCGGACTCCAAGGTGCGGGCCAGGACGGCGGCCTTCGCCGGCTCGTCGTCGACCCGGCGGTGGACCAGGACCCGGACGTTGGCCGTGGGGTAGCGCCGGTCGCGCTGCCAGCGCACGCGCACGCCCGGCGCCGGGCTCCACGAGACGGGGACGTGGCCATCCAAGGGGCGGGGATCCTCGCACGAGGTGCGCCGCGCGGGCCGTACCGACCCGCCGCACGGACCCGGCGGTGACCGTCCGCACCTTCCAGCAGGTCACGTGGGCAGGGGACGGTATCCTCGCACCTTGGAGACCTGCGGGGCCCGCCCCATGCTGGCCTCCCGCCGCGCGCCCTCCGGCCCCGCTTGCGCGGCCTCCCCCTCGCAGGAGCCCCGTCCCGATGGCACGTCCCCCCGTCCGCACCCGCCTCGCCGCCGCCGCCAGCGCCGTGGCCTTCACCGTCTTGGCCACGGCCCTCTGCTTTGCCCCGCCGCGGGCAGCCGAGGCCCGCGGCGGCGAGATGGCCCCGCCCCCGCCGGCCGGCGCGCCCGTCGCGTCCCCTGACATGGGCCTCACGCTGTTCGACCAGTGCGTGCGCTGGGTCTCGATGGGCGGCCAGGGCATCCAGCAGACGACCGACTTCTACATCAACATCATCGCGGAGCTGGACCTCGACACGATGACGCACCGCGGCCCGATGCGGCTGTGGTGGCAGGCGCCGGACCGCTTCCGTCAGGAGCTGACCGTCTCGCGCAACGTGACGACCAAGATCCTCAACGGGGATCGCCTGTGGATCGTCGACCCGCGCGGTCGCGCGCAGCGCATGCACGGTACGGCCGGCGGCGTCAGCGCCATTCGCCAGCTGAAGGAAGACCGCGACCGTCTCGGCGACCTCGCGCAGTTCCTCACGCTGCGCAGCCTCATGGGCGACGGCGCGCAGTTCTTCTTCGAGGGCGAGAAGGAAGGCAACGGGAGCTACGCCGGTCGCTGGCTCAAGCTGCGCCGCGTGGCCCCGGGTGCGGCCGAGATGCACTTCTGGCTCGCCTTCCAGCGTGGCGCCGACGGTGGCTATCAGGCCACGTGGCCCGGCATCGTTCGCATCCTGGGCGACCCTTCGCGCAACCTGCCGACCGAGGACTACATCCTGCGCAGCTGGAAGGATCCCCAGCGTGGCGCGGGCCAGTCCTTCCGCTACCCCGAGCAGATCGACGCCTACTCGCTCCTGCCGGGACGCGCTCCACTGCGCTTCCTGCGGGCCACGGTGCGCGACATCAAGATCAACGTCGGCATCGACCCCGCTCGCTTCCTGCCTCCCGGCGGCCGCTAGGTCGACGCTCGAGCAGGCGCGCGCATGAACCGCTTCTTGCTCGTCGTCGCGTGTCTCGCGGCGGCGGCGACGGCCCGTGCCGAGGACGAATCGCCCGCAACGCGCATGCGACGCGGCGCCGTCCTCGTGGCCAACGCCGGGCGCTGGCTGCAGCGCGGTGGCGAGCCGGCGCGTGAGGTGAAGGACGTGTTCCTGGACCTCGAAGAGGTCCGCGTCAACGACGGCCCCTCGCACCACGAGGGGTTCCTGCGCATCTGGTACCGCGCGCCCGACGCCTTCCGCCTGGCGCAGCGACCCGAGCGCGCTGCCGGCCAGGAGGTCGTCAAGATCCTCAGCGGCGACCGCCTGTGGTTCCAGACGCCCGACGGCGCCGTCCGCGAGGCCGGTCGCGACGCCGACGGGGCGCGTGCCCGGGCCCAGCTCATCGCCGACCGCGAACGCTTCGCCGAGCTTGCGCGCTACCTCACGCTGGCAGGCCTCGACGGCGAGGGTGTCCAGTTCGAGGACCTCGGCCTCGTGGCCACCCGCGAGGAAGGCCTGCCGAGCTCGCTCCGGCTCGTACGCCGGCATGCACCGGGCGCCCCGGTGCTGGACCTGGCCTTCGAGCCCGCGCCCGCGCCCCGCACGGTGGGCGACCTCCGACGCGTCCGCGAAGCCGCCGACCCGGCGGCCAAGACCCCCGAGCGGCACTGGCGGCTCGATGGCTGGCGCGACGCACCCGAGGACGGCCGCCGCATCCCCGGCCGCGTCGAAGGCGGCTTCGTGAACGAGCAAGGACAGTCGGAGCGCACGCTGCTCGCCTTCCCGGCCCGCGTGCGCGTCAACGGCGGCCTGCCCGACGCCGCATTCGCTCCGCCAGCCGGCAGGTAGCGCAGGACAGCGACCCCGGCTGGAGTGACGTCACTCCTCGGGCGAGAGTGCCCCTTCCCCTCGGAGACCCGCCATGACGTCCCCCTCCTCGTGGTCCACGTCGTCGACTCGCCGCGCGCTGCGCGCGCTCGGCTGGTCCGCCCTGCTTGCCGTGGCCGTCGCGGGTGGCCGCCAGGTGGAAGGCCGCGGTGGCGAGATGGCGCGTGCGCCGGACTTCACCAACGGCGGGCGCTTCTTCGACCAGGCCGTGCAGTTCGTCTCGGCGGGCCAGCCGGTCGTGCACCAGGTGCGCAACTTCTACGCGGACCTCGCCGACACGCAGGTGCAGATCGAAGGCAACCAGCAGGAGGGCTTCCTGCGGCTTTGGTTCGACCAGCAGGACCGCTACCGCTTCGAGATCCGTCCCGAGCGCGCGCTGGCCCAGACCACCACGAAGATCCTGAACGGCGACAAGATGTGGGTCATCAGCCCCGACGCCCAGGTGAGCGCCGTCCACGGCACGGCCGATGGCCCTCGCGCCATCGCGCAGCTCAAGCAGGACCGTGAGCGTCTGGCCGACTTGGCGGCGTTCCTGACGCTGCAGAGCCTCAAGGGCGACAACGTGCGCTTCGACTACGAGGGCGTGACGCAGGGCGGCGGCGCGTTCGCCGGCGACTGGCTCAAGGTCAATCGCGTCGTCGGCCAGGAAGCCCAGATCGTCTTCTTCTTCGCGTACGAGAAGGACGCGGCGGGCCGCCCGGTGAAGGCGACGTGGCCCGGTGTGGTCACGGTGGTGGGTGATGCGACCAAGAAGGAGCCCACCGAGTACTACCTGCTGCGCGACTGGAAGGCCGGCCCCTACTTCCGCTACCCGGCGCGCATCGAGGCCTTCAGCCAGGAAGTACCCGGCGCCCCGCTCAAGCGCTTCCTGATGGCCTTCCCGCAGGACATCCGGATCAACGCGAACATCCCGCCGGCGCTGTTCGAGGCCCCGCAGGTCGCGCCGCCGAAGTGAGCTCGCCAAGGCGGATCCGTCCGCCGCGGCCGTCGGTGGTGAGCAGTACCCTCGGCCCTCCTTGGGCCGCATCCACGTCCTCGACCCGCACGTCGTCAACCAGATCGCCGCGGGCGAGGTGGTCGAGCGCCCGGCGTCCGTCGCGCGGGAGCTGATCGACAACGCGCTCGACGCCGGGGCTCGCCGCATCGACGTCGACGTCGCCGATGGCGGGCTCACGCGGCTCGAGGTGGCCGACGACGGCTACGGCATGGACGCGGCCGACTTGGCGCGCGTGTTCCTGCCGCACGCCACCAGCAAGATCCGCACGCCGGACGATCTGCTGCACATCGGCACGCTGGGCTTCCGGGGCGAGGCGCTCGCCAGCGTCGGCGCCGTGGCGCGGGTCACGGTGACGTCGGCCGAGCGCGGCGGCCCCGACGGCGGCGTGGCGCCGGGCCATCGCGTGGTCGATGCGTTCGGCGACATTGGCCCCGTCGAACCGGCCGCGTCGTCGCCCGGCACCGTGGTGCTCGTCGAGGAGCTCTTCCGCCACGTGCCCGCGCGTCGCAAGTTCCTACGCACGCCGGCGACGGAGCTCGGCCATGTGCGCGACGTGGTGCATCGCTTCGCAGCAGCCTTCCCGGATGTGGGCTTCCGCCTGCGCGCCGATGGACGCACGCTGCTCGAGGCGCCCGCGGGCGAGGGACGGCGCGCCCGCCTCGCGCGACAGATCGACGACGACGTGGCCAAGGCGCTGCTCGAGGTCCGCGACGACGATGGCCTCGTGCGCCTCGAGGCGTGGATCGGCCCGCCGTCCACCACGCGCCGCGACGGCCGCTACGAGCTGACGTGGCTGGGCGGGCGGCACGTCCGCGACCGCACCGTCGCCCACGCCGTGCGCGAGGCCTACCGCGACCTCTTGCCGCCCGGCGGCGCGCGTCCCGTGGCCTTCGTCTTCCTCGACGCGCCCGCCGACGCCGTGGACGTCAACGTGCACCCGCAGAAGAGCGAGGTGCGCTGGCGGGATGCCGGCGCGGTGCATCGCCTCGTGCGTCGGGCCCTGCGTCGCGCCTTGGAGCAGGCCCAGCCCGGCGTACCGGTCACGTTCACGGCCGAACGCGCCGCCCGTGTCGCCGAACATGTCGCCAGCTCGTTCGTCTTCGGCCCGCGCTCGCCGGCCTACACCGCGTCCGCACCCAGCGCGTTGCGCCGCGGCCTGTCCGATGCCACGCCGCTCCCGCCTCTGGCCCCCCCGTCCGCCGAGACGCAGGATGCCGATGCGACCGGCGCGGCGTGCGATCACGAGCACGTTGCGACCCCGGAAGCGCCGGCGGGTGTGACGCCCGTGGAGGGCCTGCGCCCGCTGGGCCAGGCCTTGGGCACGTACCTCGTTCTCGAGGCTGACGACGCCATCGTCTTGGTCGACCAACATGCGCTGCACGAGCGCGTCCTCTTCGACCGCATCAACACCCGGCTGCGCGAGAAGGGCGGCCTCGAGGTGCAGCGCCTCCTCGTGCCCAAGGTCGTGCACCCCGGCCCGGCGGGCGCGGCTCGTCTGCTGGACGAAGCCGAGTGGCTGGCGACGCTGGGCTGGGACATCGGCCCGTTCGGCGACGACGCCATCGCCGTCCACGGCGTACCGGCCGTGCTCAAGCGCCCCGACCCCGAGGCCGCGCTGGCCGAGGTGCTGGAGCTGCTCGAAGCCGGTCGCAAGGAGGGCCTCGATCGCGCGGCGCTGCTGTCCGAGGCCGTCGACCGCCTGGCCTGTCGCAGTGCCGTGATGGCCGGCGACCGCTTGGCGCCGGAGGAAGTGCTCGCGCTGCTCGCGCAAGCCGAGGCACTCGACCACGCGCACTCGTGCCCGCACGGTCGACCGACGCGTCTCACGCTCAAGCGCCCCGATCTCGAGCGCTGGTTCCACCGCACGGTCTAGGTCCTCCCGTACGGAGTACCTCGTACCTCACCTCGGTACTCGCTCAGCGCTGCGTCAGCACCAGGACGTCGTAGATCCCATGCGCGAGGGCCGCGATGCCCAGCCCTCGTGTGACGAAGATCACGCCCAGCACGAGGCCCGCGTGGAAGCGGAAGGTGAAGACGGCCTGCGACCACGGCTCGGCGCCGGCACCCCAGTGGTGCCACGCGCTGAAGACCCACGCCGCCGCGGGGATCGCGATGCACGCGGTGAGCGTGCGGCCCACGCCGAGTCCACGCCCCACGACCAGCAGCAGCCCGCCGACCAGCAGGCCGCGGAACACGAGCTCTTCGAAGATGCCGGCGCCCAACGCGAGCCCCAGGCCCTCCACGTGCGTGCGAAGCGCGGCGATGGTGCCGGACGTCAGCCCGCTCGTGCCGAGCGTCCCGGGCGGCGCGTGCGGACGACCCATGGGGATCGTCCGTGAGAGCACGCTCGCCACGAGCCCGAGCAAGAGCCCGTAGACCACGCTCTCCACGATCATCCCGCCGAACACGCCGCGGTCGCGGGACGCCTCGCGCAGCCGCAGCAGCACGATGAGGCAGAGCACCAGCGAGGCCACGAGCGACATCACGACGAAGCCCTGGCGCCCCAGCATCGCGATGCCCGAGCGCAGCCACGCCGCGGCCGCGTTGTCCAAGCGGCTGCCCGAGCCCAGCAGGGCCAGCTGGTAGACCAGCACCCAGGGCATCAGGAACAGCAGGTTGATGGCGACGTGGCGGGTCCGCTCCACGTAGTCGAGATCGGGGAGCCGGGACCGCGCCATGCCTCGGGGGGATCGGCCGCGCCCCCCCGTGGATTCAGTCCCGGCCCCGTGGGAGGCCCTTGCGAAGATCCCGCGATGGCCGCCCGCTCCTCCAGCCGCTCTGCCGCCCCCGCGGGCATGACACCGGCCGCGTTCCTCGGTCGCTTGGCCCGCGAGGCGCCTCCGCGGGTGGTCGTCGCGGCCGGCAGCGAGCGGTGGTTCCGCGATCGGGTGGTCGAGGCCCTGGTCCGACGCGCGTTTCCCGATGGCGACCCGGGCGGCGGCTTGGTGCGCCTCGATGCACGACGCACGGAGGACCGCCCGCGACTGGACGCCGTGCTCGACGAGCTGCGAGGGACCAGCCTGTTCGCCGAGGAGCGCGTGGTGGTGGTGGACGAACCCGACGCGGGCCCCTCGCCCGGCCCGGGCAAGCCGCTCCGCAGCACTACGCTCGTGAAGGAAGCCATGGCCGGCGCGCCGGAGGGATCCCTGCTCGTGCTGGCCACGAACCGCGGCGTGAAGGGCAAGTCGAGCGTAGGCGCGGCGGCGATCGGCAAGGCGGGAGCGTGGCTGGTGGACTGCCGCTCGCTCTACGACGCGCCCGCACCGTGGGAGCGTGGCAAGGCGCCGCACGACCACGAGCTGGCGCGCCACGTCGTCGAACGCGCACGCACCGGGCACGGACGCCAGCTGGCGCTCGAGGTGGCCCACGCCATGACGCGTCAGGTGGGCAGCGATCTCGCGGCGTTGGAGGAGGCGCTCGCGGGCCTGGCCCTGGCCCTCCCGGCCGGGGCCCCGATCACCACCGAGGACGTAGCCGAGATCGTGGGTCGGTCGCGGGAGGATCCGCTCTGGACGCTCGTCGACGCGGTGCTCGATGGGCAAGTGACGACCGCCGTCGATCTCGCGCAGCAGGCGTTCGATCGCGGCATCCACGACGAGCGAGGCTCGCACGTGCATACGGCGTCCGGCGTGTTTGCCTTCCTGGACCGTGCGCTCCACGGCGGTTGGACCAAGGCGTTCGCCGCTGCCGAGGGCCTCGCCCGCGGCGACAGCGAGGCCGAGGTGCTCACGGCGGCCGGTGTGCCCTCGTTCACCGCCGCGCCCTTCCTGGCTCGCGCGCGCCGCGGTCCCAAGCTCTACGAAGCCGCCGGTCGCCTGCTCTTCGAGGCCGAGGCGGGCGTCAAGACCGGCCGCGTCCCCCCGCGCCTCGCCGGCGAACGCCTCGTCGTCGGCCTCGCGACGGCGTTCGCATCGCGCCGGGGTGCCTGATTCCGCGCAGCGGAGCCCCGCAGGGGCGACGCGGGGCGCGGAGTCTGGCTCCGTGGAACCGCTACCGCTGGCTGGGGAGCCTGGGCGTGGGCACACGATCCGGCGCGCCTGGGTCTGAAGGCGCTACCACGGAGTCAGACCCGGCGCCTCGCGTCGCTGTCGCTCCGCAGCGCCGGATCAGACACCCGGCTACTTCGTCGCGAGGTGGATGCAGGCGATGCCGAACGTCAGCGGCGTGACGTCGACCTTCTGGAAGCCGGCCTTGCGAATGCGCTCTGCCAAGGCCGAAGGGCCGGGCCACGCCTGCACGCTGCGGGGCAGGTAGGTGTAGGCGTTGTCTGCACCGCCGCTGACGAGGTTGCCGATCAGGGGCAGCACGATCATGAAGTACATGTTGTAGATCACGCGGAACACCGGGTTCGGCGGCCGCGAGAACTCGAGCACCATCAACCGCCCGCCCGGAACGAGAACGCGCGACAGCTCGCGCAGACCCTCGTCCAGGCGTTCGAGGTTGCGCACCCCGAAGCTGACCGTCGCCACGTCGAAGGACGCGTCCGCGAACGGCAGCGCCGTGGTGTCGGCAACGTCGAAGTGGATGCGGTCGCCGGCCTTCTCGCGCGCCAGCTCGACCATGGCCGGTGCAAAGTCGGTCCCCACGACCTCGCCGGCCCCGCCGTCCTTCAGCGCGATCGCGAGATCCCCGGTGCCCGTGCAGGCGTCCAGCACGCGCTCACGGCCCGTGAGCTGGAGCAGATCCACGGCCTGCTTGCGCCAGCGCACGTCCGTCCGTGCCGACAGCAGGCGGTTGAGCACGTCGTAGGTCGGCGCGATGCGGTCGAACATGCGCGAGATGCGGGCACCGCGCTTGCGGTCCGCTTCATCGGCAAAGCGTTGGGGGGCGACGTCGGCCAGCACGGCGGGAGTGTAGGAGCCCACCGCCGCGGCGCCCCCCGTGGACCCGGACGTCCGGACCCCGACCGCCTGCGTACCCCATCTGGGGGGTCAGTCCCCCTTGCCCCCCCACCCGTTGCGGAGGTCCACCCCTCGGGCTACGCTCGGGCCGTTCCTGCACGGTGCCGGGCCCGGATCCGGGGGATCCCGGCGTGCCGCTCGATGGCGCGCGGCGCGGGTGCAGGGGCCGAGGGAGCCCCAGGATGGCCGGGCGGCAGGACAGCCACGCGGGTCCCCCCGACGCCGCAGGCGCGGCGTGGGGCGGACCGGGCGACGAGCGGGAGGTCACGCTCGAGGTCCACCTGCGTCCGCGCACCATGGACGAGTTCGTCGGCCAGCGTGGCGTGGTCGAGAACCTCGAGCTGGCCGTCACGGCGGCCCGCGGTCGCGGCGAGGCGCTGGACCACGTGCTGCTGTGCGGCCTGCCCGGGCTGGGCAAGACCACGCTCGCTCACTTGGTCGCCGACCGCATGGGCGGCCACCTCCACGAGGCCGCGGCCCCCGTGCTCACGCGCGCGGCCGACCTCGCCGGCCTGCTCACGCGCTTGGAGCGGGGCGACGTCCTCTTCATCGACGAAGTCCATCGCCTGCCGCCCGCCGTGGAGGAGTACCTCTACGCGGCCATGGAGGACTTCGTCCTCGACATCGTGCTCGACCAGGGACCGAGCGCACGCAGCCTTCGCATCGACTTGCCACGCTTCACGCTCGTCGGCGCCACGACGCGCGAGGGCATGCTCTCGGCGCCGCTGCGCGACCGCTTCGTCATCCGCGAGCGGCTCGAGCCGTACCCGGTCGATGCACTGGCCTCCATCGCCCGCCGCACCGCCGACCTGCTCGGCGTCGAGATGGACGCGGACGGCGCACGCTGGCTCGCCCGTCGCGCGCGAGGCACGCCGCGCGTCGTCAACCGCTTCGTGCGCCGCGTGCGCGACCTGGCGCAGGTCGAGGGCGAAGGTCGCATCACCGAGGCCCTCGCTCGCGACGGTCTGGCCCGCATCGGCGTCGACGAAGACGGCTTGGACCGCCTGGACCGCCAGGTCCTGACCGCTCTCTCTCGCGCGGGCGGACGCCCGCTGGGTCTCAAGACGATCGCCGCGGCCGTCGGCGAGGACGAGCGCACGCTCGAAGACGTGTGCGAGCCCCACCTGCTGCGCGAGGGCTACCTCGTGAAGACGCCGCAGGGACGCCAGCTCACGCCGAGCGGCTGGCTCTTGCTCGGCGGCACACCGCCCGCGAGCGAGGCCACCTACCCACTGCCACTTGGCTGACATGCGGCCACTTGGCTGAACCACGACCCCTTGGCTAGGACCCGGCCGCTTGGCTGATTCCGCGAGGAGCTCCGGATGCCCGCCTCCCGTCCGCGATCCCCTGCCGCACGCCGCCTCGTGATCACCACGGGCGCAGGCGTCGTGCTGGCGCTGTGCGGCGTGCTGCTGGCCTCCTGCGGCGACGGCTACCCCCCGGCGCTCATGGCCAACACGCAGGCCCCGCTGGTTCGCGTGCTGCTGACGAAGGCGGGCACGAGCCCGCGCGTCACGGTGCGCGGACAGGCATGGCGCCTCGACGTCCAGGGGCGTCGCCAAGACGGCACGAACGACCTCGACATCCGTCTCGGTGTGGCGGGCGGCGCGATCACGGTGGACGGCCGCCCCACCGGCGGCTCGACGCTGCGCTTGGACGTGGCCCGCTCGTTCGAGCTCGACGGCCGTCCCTACCCGGGCACGCTGCGCGCGCGGGTCGACGACAAGGGTCGCCTCGAGGTCGTCGACGAGCTCGACATGGAGACGTACGTCGCGGGCGTCATCGGCAACGAGGTCGGCCCCGGGGCCCGCCCGGCCACCTACCGGGCGCAAGCCCTGTGCGCGCGCACCTACGTCTACGAGAAGGTGCAAGAGCCCGGCGCTTCGGCGCGCCCGTGGCACGTCACCGACGACACGCGCAGCCAGGTGTTCGGCGGGATGGACGTTCCCGCCGCCTACGGCATCACCTGGAGCCAGATGCTGCAGGCGACCAGCGCCAACCGCGGCGTGGTCCTCACGGCGCGTGGCCATCCGATCCACGCCTACTACAGCAGCACGTGCGGCGGCCACACGACCGATGCCAAGACGTCGCAGCTGGACCCCGGCCCGGCGCCCGAGGTGCTCCGCGGCGTACCGTGTCCCTGGTGCGCCCCCAGCGAGGGATACGCCAGCAAGTACTTCCGCTGGACCGAGGACGTGCCGCAGGCACGCATCGTCAAGGGCCTGGAGCGCTGGGGCGGCATCAGCCTGCCCGTGCACGAGGTCCGCGTCGTGGAGAAGGGCCGCGGCGGCTGGGCCGCCACGGTCGAGGTCGTGTACGGCCCCAACCGCCGCACCAAGCGCCTCCCTGGCATCCACTTCCGCAGCGTCGCGGGCTTGCGCAGCCACCGCATCGACACCATCCAGCGCCAGGCCGATGGCTCGTTCCGCATCACCGGCGGCGGCTGGGGTCACGGCGTCGGCATGTGCCAGGTGGGCGCCATCCAGATGGGCCTTCGCGGCGCCACCGAGAGCGACATCGTGCGGTTCTATTACCCCGGAGCCGTCCTCGCACGCATGTACTAGGTGCCTGATCCGGCGCTGCGGAGTCGCGCAAGCGACGACGCGAGGCGTCCGGGTCTGGCTCCGTTGAACCGCTACCGCCAGCGGGAAGGCCGTCGGCGTGCGAACGCGGTATCGCGTGCCTGGGTCTGCGGGCCTCACCAAGGAGTCAGACCCGGCGCCCCGCGTCGCTGGCGCTCCGCTGCGCCGGATCAGACACCTTGGCGCATACTCTCGCCGCATGGGTGCGGCACCGCAGTTCCGGGTCGAGGCGACGGAGGGCAGTGCCCGCGCCACGCGCTTTGCCACCACGCATGGCGTGGTGAAGACACCTGCGTTCATGCCCGTCGCCACGCGCGCGTCGTGGAAGGGCCTCACGCACGACCACTTGATGGCCATCGACCCCGAGGTCGTGCTGGCCAACGCCTACCACCTGCACCTCCGGCCCGGCGAGTCACTGGTGCAGGAGATGGGCGGCCTGCACGGCTTCACCGGCTGGGACCGGCCGTGGCTGACCGACTCGGGCGGCTACCAGGTCTTCTCGCTGGGCAAGCTCGTCGAGATCGACGAAGCCGGCGTCTCGCTGCGCAACCACTTGGACGGCAAGCGCGTTCGTCTCGGCCCGGTCGAGGTGATGCGGATCCAGGAAGCGCTTGGCGCCGACATCGTGATGGCGCTCGACGAGTGCGTTGCGCTCCCGGCGCCGCGCGAGACCGTCGAGGCCGCCGTGGCGCGCACCACGCGCTGGACGCGCGAAGCGAAGCGCGCGCAGACCCGCGACGACCAGCTGCTGTTCGGCATCGTCCAGGGCGGTACGGACCTCGGCCTGCGGACGCGCTCGGCCGAGGAGCTCGGCGAGCTTGATCTCCCCGGCTACGCCCTGGGTGGGCTGGCGGTGGGCGAAGGCCAAGCGGCGCTTCGCGAGGCCACGCAGGCCTTCACGCCCTTGCTCCCCAGCGACCGCCCGCGCTACCTGATGGGCGTCGGCCATCCGGTGGACATGCTCGAGGCGATCGAAGCCGGCATCGACCTCTTCGACTGCGTCCTGCCGACGCGGAACGGACGACGCGGCTGGCTGCTCACCCCCGACGGCACCGTACGCGTAGGCACCATCGAGCACCGCCGCGACGAGCGACCGCTGGACCCGACCTGTCGCTGCCGCGTGTGTCGCACGCACTCGCGGGCCTACTTGCGGCATCTCTTCCACGTCAACGAGCATGTCGCCACGACGCTCGGCAGCCTGCACAACCTCACCTTCCTCGTGGACTTGGCCCGCGAGGCCCGAACACGCATCCGCGCCGGCACCTTCACGGAGTGGAAGCGGGACTGGGTCGAGCGCTTCGAACGCGGCGAAGCCAAGCGCCGCGCCGTGCTCGCTGCCGACCCCAAGGGCGCCGCCCGCAGCGAGATCGCCCGCGACGAACAGCGCAAGGCGCTGCCCGAGGGGTAGCGGCTGCGCCGCTAGTCCTGAGCAGCAGACTCGAACCGCTGGTTCGAGCCTGCGTGTCGAAGGGCTACTCGATCTTGGCGAGGTCCACCACCGGCAGGCCGAAGAGCCGCTCACCGGGCTGCTTGCCGATGTAGGTGTGCACCGTGCCCTCGAAGTCCTTGAGGTCCGGATGCGGCAGGGGCATGCCTGCGGTCAGCTGCACCACATGCGTGGGCTCGTTGCCGGTCCAGAGGATCCACGCGCCGCCGGTTCGCCAGCCGGGCACGGGCTCGAACTTGAGCACGCCCGTGAGGCGCACCTGGCTCACGCGCGGCGCGGGCAGGGGATCGGGACCCGGGTCCAAGCCGCGTGCACGTGCGATGGCCGCATCCTTGCGCGCGACGCGCAGCGCAATCTCGCCTTCGAGGTCTTCGCGCAAGGCGGTGGCGACACGACGCAGCGGCGGGGGCGCGTCCTTCGTCGTATCCAAGGCCTGGTCCAGCTGGTTGGCCAGGACGACGATCGGCGCGCGGTCGAAGCCCCCCTCGTTGCGCGCGTGGTGCAGACCCTCCTGCACGGTGCCGAGCGCATCGCGAAGTGCGCTCTCGGCACGGCGACGGCGGTTCTCGATGCGCGCGTCGGAGAGCTCCTGGATCCACGCCTTGCGACGTGAGCGGGCCGTCTCGATGGCGCGCTCGCCACTCTCCGCGTCCGCGAGATCCGAGGGCGCGTCGTCCACGTAGTCCGCGTGGATGTAGACGCGAACGGCCTCGGGAGCGACGACCCAGGTCCAGCCGGGCGCCGCCGGTTCGATGCGCACCAGGCGCGTGCCGCGCTCGACGCGGTCCGCGAAGGCGGGCCCGGGGTCGGCACCCGCTGTCGGCGGAGGGTCCAAACGCAGCGTGAGGCGGTCGGCCGTCACGACGACCGTGTCCGGGTCGACGACCTGCACGTACTCGTCGGCCACGGCGACCTTGAAGCCGCGCGGCAGGAAGACGCCGACCCAGCCCGGCAGCTGCTCGATGACGCGCACGACCTCGCCGTCGTCGACCTGCGTCACGGGTCGCCCGCCGATGCGAGGGCCCACGCGGACGTTGACGCGCTGACCCCGGACCCGACCCACACGCGGCAGGTCGGTTCGCGGCGGTGCGGGCGGCGGCTCGGCCCCTTCTCCGCCCTCGTCCGGCGCAGGTGCGGCGGGCTCATCGGGCGCCGCCGGCGGCTCGGGTGCGGGGGCCGGAGCGGGTGCCGGGTCCTCCGCGCGCACGGGGGTGGCGAAGACCAGGGTCAGCAGGAGGAAGGCGAGGCGCCGCATGCCACGATCCCCACGCGGCGGCCGGGGAGGATCCCGTCCGCCACCCGAGGGTACCCATGGCCGACGACCGTGCTCGCCCCGCCCCGCCGTTTCCGTACATGCGCTACGCGAAGCAGCGCCTCGGCTTCGACCGCCCCATGAACCTGGGGATGAGCGGCATCCGCCCGCCGGCGGACGCTCTCCTCGCCGATCTCGGCGTGGGCCCGCTGTCGGGCGCACCGCTGGGCGCGGCCGCCTACCGCGCTGCGCTGGCTGCCCGCTTCGAGGTCGACCCGGCCCAGGTCCATCCGGCCGTGGGCACGAGCCACGCCAACTTCCTCATCGGCTTCGCCCTCGCGCGCGGTGGTCGGGTGTGGGCCGAGGAGCCGGGCTACGGCGCCTTCCGCGCCATTGCCGACGAGGTCGGAGCCACGTTCCACCCGTTGCTTCGCAGACCCGAGCTGGGCTGGGCGCTCGACCCGCTCGTGCTGAAGCAGGCCGCGCGCGAAGGCGCCGACGTGGTGTTCGTGAGCGACCTGCACAACCCCACGGGCAAGCGCCTGACCGACGACGACTTCGCAGGCCTCGCCGAGCTGGCGGAGGCAACGGGCGCGTGGATCGTCGTGGACGAGGTCTATGCGGACTTCGATCCTGTTCCGCGGCCCTCGGCCGTCCATCGCAACCCGCGCTTCCTCGTCACGTCGAGCCTGACCAAGGTGCATGGCCTCGGTGACTTGCGCGCAGGCTGGATCCTGGGTGGTGAGCAGATCATCGAGCAGCTGGCCGAAGTCGACGACGTCGTCTGCCCCGCTCTTTCGGGCACGCTCATGGCGCAGGCCGCGTCGTACGTGGCGCACGGCCGCGAGCGCGCGGCCGTGATCCGCGATCGCGCGGCGTGGCGCCTGGACCAGGTCGATCGCTGGGTCGAGGCCACCCCGCACATGAGCTGGGTGCGTCCCGACGGCGGCATCAGCGGGTTCGTGCGCGTCGGCGAGGGCCAGGAGACCGACCAGGGCGATCGGCTGGCCGCGCAAGCGGAAGCGCGCCACGGCGTCCTGTTGGTGCCTGGCAGCTACTTCCAGCGCCCGGCGTGGGTACGCATCTCGTACGACCTCGACGAGGAGATCCTCGGGCCGGCCCTGGATGGCGTGGCCCAAGCGGCCCGCGAGCTGTTCGGATGAGCGGGGCGCTTCGCACCGACGACGACCGCCTGGGCGCGCGCGTCATCGTGGGCGTGCTCTTGCTGGGCGCGGCCCTCTGGATGGCGCGCGTCCACTTCGAGACCATCGAGGGGCCGTACGCGGAGCGGAAGGCCGAGCTGCATGAGCAGATCCTCGCTGGCACTGCGCCGGATCCCTACCAGTACAAGTGCCACCTCATCGAGCGCGTGCTCGAAGAGTCCCGCGTGATCACCGGTGCTCCCCTCGACAGCGTGTTCCGCTGGAACATCCTGCTGGGCCTGCTGGCCCTCGTGCTGGCGCATCACGTGTGGCTTCGCACCTACGTGGGCCCCCGCGACGCGCTGCTGGGCGGGCTCCTCCTCACGGCACTTGCCCACGTGATGTTCCGTTGGCAGTGGCACCATCCCTACGAGCCGTGGGGCCTGGCCGGCGCCTGCCTGCTGCTGCGCGCCCACGAACGCGAGGCCCCGCTCTGGGGCCTCGTCGTGGGCTCGCTGCTCCTGGGCGTCGTCTGGGAGAAGCACGCGGCCTTCGCGGCGCTGGCCGGGCTCTTGCGCTTGGTGCGCGGACGCCCGTTCGTGCGCACCGCGCTCTCGATGCTGCTGGTGCTCGTCGCCTCGCTCGCCGTCCCGCTCGCCGTCCGCTGGTCGCTCGGCGGCGATCGCTTCCACATCGACGGTGACAGCCCCTGGTGGGACCTCGACATCTGGAAGACGCTCTGGTTCCAAGCCCCGTGGATCGCGCCGCTGCTCGTGGCCTTGGCTGTCGGCTGGCGGCGGGTGCCCACCTTCGTGCGCATCGGCTGGCTCGTGCTGCCCCTCGCCGTGGCGGCCTACGTCAGCCAGCACTACATCCTGCACGAGCCGCGCTCGTTCTGGATCGTCGTGCCGTTCGCCACGGCCACCGTGGCGACGGCCCTGGCGCCGTGGCCGCGGGCGTCGACCACGATGCCCGCGGGAGGTCAGCGCGAGGCGTCGTAGGCGGCTTGCGCTGCCTGCAGCACGAGGCGCATGGCCACGCCGGCCTCTTCGGCCAACCGGCGGCAGTCCTCCAGCTCGGGCATGCCTTCGGGCCCCGGCGTGTCGCTGCGCACCTTGACGCGCACGTCGCCGTAGGGCGTCGCCACGCGCACGTGATGCCGGGCCAGGATGCGGCGCTCCACGGGAAACGCCCGCACGCCGAGCGAGCCGGTCTCGCGGAGCAAGACGTCTTCGACGGCGGACCGCGTCGCCGCATCGGCGAGTGCACCCAGGACGAGTCCGGGACGCCCCTTCTTCATGGTCACGGGCGTGGCCCACGCGTCGAGCGCGCCCGCTTCGCGGACCTGCTCGAGCGCATGCGCAGCGACTGCACCCGCGATGTCGTCCACGTTGGTCTCGATCTGCCAGACGTGTTCGCGTGCCGCGGCCTCGGGCGCCGTGCCGATCGTGACCCGCACGACGTTCGGCAGACCCTGGCCCGGGTGACGGCCCGCGCCGAGCCCCACGCTCTCCGGCACGAACCCGGCCGGTACCTCGTGGGCGGCAGCGAGTGCACGGACGAGCGCGGCGCCCGTCGGCGTGACTTGCTCGAACGTGGCGCTGCTCGGCACGGTGGGCAGTCCCGTCAGCAAGTGCACGGTGGCAGGCGCCGGGTTGGGCATGAGGCCGTGCGCGCAGCGCACCGTGCCGCGCCCCCACGGCAGCGGCCCCACCACCACGCGCTCGACGCCCAGGTGCGCCAGGCCGATGCAGGCCCCCGCGATGTCGAGCACGGCGTCGGCCGCCCCCACCTCGTGGAAGGCGACTTCCTCGGGCGTGACGCCGTGGACGCGCGCCTCGGCCACGGCCAGGGCCTCGAACGCTGCCCACGCCATGTCCAGCGGCGGCGTGTCGAGCGGGCCCAGCCGCTCCAGCAGGCGACGCACGTCGGCCAGGTGGTGGTGCGGAACGTCGCCGTGCTCGTGCGCGTGGACGTGATGGCGGTCTTCGTGCGGTTCGTCGCCGTGATCGTGCGTGTGCTCGTGGCTGTGCGCGTGATCGTGGTCGTGCGTGTGTTCCTTGTCGTGCGCATGGGCCGCTGCGCCCACGCGTCGCCCGCCCAGGAGCACGTCCACCTGCACGGCCGACAGCCCGTTCTTGTCCACGCGCTCGGCGCGCACGGAGAGGCCGTCCACGCCCAGGCGTGTCGCCACGTCCTCCAACACCGCGACCGGCAGCCCAAGATCCACGAGGGCACCGAGCAGCATGTCGCCGGCAATGCCCGACGGCGCCTCGACGTACGCGACGCGCTGGCCCATGGGCGTCAGACGCTGTCGCTACCGGCGCCCGAGCGCGCGCCCAACATCTCGTACACGGCCTCCGCGTTGTACGAGGAGCGCACGAACGGACCGCACGCGGCGGCCTTGAAGCCCATGGCCAAGGCGCGATCCCGCCAACCGTCGAACTCCTCCGGCGGGATGAAGCGCTCGACGGGCAGCTGGGCCAACGTCGGACGCAGGTACTGACCGAGCGTCAGGATGTCCACGCCGTGGGCGCGCAGGTCGGCAAGGACCTGGCCCAGCTCCTCCTCGCCTTCGCCAAGCCCCAGCATGAGGCCGGACTTGGTGAACTGCTCGGGGTGCCGCTCCTTGACGCGGGCCAACAGGTCGAGGCTGCGTTGGTAGCCTGCGCCGGGACGCACGCGCTTGTAGAGGCGCGGCACGGTCTCGAGGTTGTGGTTGAAGATGTCGGGACCGGCATCGGCCACGCGATCGGCGCAGTCGGCGTCGCCACGGAAGTCGGGCGTGAGCACCTCGATGACGCTGTCGGGCAGACGCTTGCGCACGGCTTCGATGGTGGCGGCGAAGTGACCGCTGCCTTGGTCGGGCAGGTCGTCGCGGTCCACGGACGTGATGACCACGTGGCGCAAGCCCAGCTTGGCCGCCGCCTCGGCGACGTGCTCGGGCTCACGGGTGTCCAGGGACAAGGGCTTGCCCTTGGGGACCGTGCAGAAGCGGCACGTGCGGGTGCAGATGTCGCCAAGGATCATGAAGGTGGCCGCCTTGCGCGACCAGCACTCGTTGAGGTTGGGGCAGCGAGCGCTCTGGCAGACCGTGTGCAGGTCGAGCCCCTCGACGAGGGCCTTCACTTCGCGCACCTGGTCCTGGCGCGGCAGGCGCTTCTTGAGCCAGGGAGCCAGCCGCTCGCGCGGCGCCTCGGGCGACTTCAGCGACGGATCGTGCAGCGGGTGCACGGACCCGCCGGCCGGCGTGGGGCGGTCGACGCTCATGGGGCCGATGGTACGCGCCCGACCTCGCCCATGGTCAGGCGGTCGTAGAGGGCTGCCGTCTCGTCCGCGAGGCGCTCCGGGCCGAAGTGCTCGCGAACGCGTCGCGCTCCGGCCGCACCCATGGCGCGCGCGCGATCCGGGTCCGCCAGCACCTCCTCGAGGGCGGCCGCCAAGGCCGCAGGCGTAGGCCCGGCCACGACCAGGCCCTGCGCGCCGTCCTCGACGAGGTCCGCGATCCCGCCCACGTCGGGCGCCACGACGGGGCGCCCGCAGGCCATGGCCTCCAAGAGCGCCAGCGGCGTGCCCTCGCTCGACGAGGACAAGGCGACCACGTCGGCGGCCAGCACGTACGGCTGCGGCCGCTCCAGGGTGCCCAGGACCTGCACGTGCTCGCGTACGCCGCGCTGTGTCGCAAGCGCCTCGAGCTCCGGCCGCAGCGGACCGTCCCCCACGAGCTGGAGCTCCGCGTCGCGCGCCCGCGCGCGGAGCAGCGCGAGGGCTTCGATCAAGCGGTCCACGCGCTTCACGGGGACCAAGCGGCCCAGGAACAGGATGCGTGTGCGACCTGCAGCGGGCGTGGGGACCGGGCTGGCACGTGCGGCGCTCTCGAACGCGTCGGCATCCAGGGCGGGCGCGATCACCACGATGCGCGAGGCATGGCGCGGACCCAGCGCGCAGTGCAGGTCGTCGGCCTGTCGCGCCGACAGCGCGACGATCGCGTTGGTGGAGCGCGCAAGCTGGCGCTCCACGCGACGCGCCAGCCAGCCGCGCCAGCCGGGCGCGCTGAAGTGATGGCCGTGGAAGGTATGCACCGCGGGGATGCCCAAGCGTCGCGCCGCACGCCGGCCCAGCGCACCGGCCTTGCCTTGGTGCGTGTGCACGACGTCCGGGGCCTCTCGCTCGAGGAGCGCGAGCAGCTCCCGCAGCGCCCGGGCATCGAGCCGCGGCGACAGCCCGCGGCGCAGCGAGGGCACGCGCACGACGGGAACACCGAGTGCGGCGAGGTCCTCGAACGCATCGCCCTCACCGGGCTCGGGCCACCCCGCCAAGACCGGGCCCGACCAGCCTCGCGCAGGGAGCCGCGGCGCGAGCGCTTCGATCTGCCGCGACGGACCGCCGCGGTTCAACCGCGTCACGATCCTGACAACCCGCTTGGTGCGTGCGCCCTCCCGGGTGCGGTCAGGCGGCTCGTCAGATGCTCGGTCCCGCGCCACCATCGGCTCCTCAAGTGAACAGACCACGAGTCGTCACCGATGGTGCCGCGCTACCGTCGCCCTGGCGACCCGATGCGTGGCGCAGGTTCCCCCTTGGCGCTGTCGAACGTGGCTTGGTCACGAACGGCGCATCCCCTGGCGAACGGCTTGGGCCGTGGTTCATGCGGCGAGCGCGCTCTCGAGCGCTGCGAGGGCCGCGTCCACGCCCTCGTCCCCGACGCCGTGGTGCGTGACGAAGCGGATGGTGGCCGGACCCGTGGCGATGGCGCGCACCTGGTTGCGTTCCAGGGCCGCGACGAGCTCGCTCGCCGGGCGGCCGGCAAACGCCGCGAAGACGATGTTGGTGTCGGGCGCGCCGAGCGGCAGCGTGACGCCCGATAGGCGCTGCAGCCCCGCGGCCAGGCGCGCGGCGCGCGCGTGGTCATCGCCCAGGCGACCGCGCATCTCGGCCAGCGCGATGCGCGCGGGCGCGGCCAGCACCCCCACCTGGCGCATCCCGCCGCCGAAAAGCTTGCGGACGTGGCGCGCGCGCTCGACGAGCTCGCGATCGCCGATCAGCAGCGACCCGACGGGTGCGCAGAGCCCCTTGGAGAGACACACCATGAGGCTGTCCGCCACCGCCCCGTAGGCGGGGAGCGGCGTGCCCGTGGCGGCCGCGGCGTTCCACAGCCGCGCGCCGTCCAGGTGCAGTGCGGCGTCACGCTCGCGGCAGACGCTGCGCAGCGCCTGCAGATGATCGAGCGGCACGACGGCACCGCCGTGGAAGTTGTGCGTGTTCTCCACGATCAACAGACGACACGCGGGGCGATGTCCTGCGGGCGCCGGACGCAGCGCGGCGCGTGCGGCCTCGACGTCGACGCGGCCGCGCGGGGCGGGCAGGGGACGCGCCTGCAGGCCGCTCAGGGCGGCGAGCGCCCCCATCTCCCAGTCGAAGGAGTGGCTCCCATCACCGAGCGCCACTTCCTCGCCGGAGCGCGCGTGCAGCCGCGCCGCGATCTGGTTGCCCATGCTGCCCGAGGGCACGAAGAGCGCGGCCTCGCGCCCGAAGAGCTGCGCCGCCTCTTCCTGCAGCTTGGCGACGGTCGGATCGACCTCGAGGACGTCGTCCCCGACCTCCGCTTCGGCCATGGCCTGGCGCATGGCGGGCGTGGGTCGGGTCACCGTATCGCTGCGGAAGTCGTGCATGCCACAAGCCTGTCGGAAGCGGGGCACCCGTGCAATGGCGGGTGCCCCGGAAGCCGTGGGCCGCAGGCCCTGAGCAGGCCGCCCGAACCAGGGGTTCGGACGGCCGTGTCGAACGGGCCCGTCAGGACGCGATCAGCCGTCGATCGAGATGTCGTCCTCGGTACCCAGGTCACCGTCCGGACCGGCGCTCACCAGCTGGAAGCGCTTGGCATCGACGTCCACCGGCACGAAGCGGAACGGGTTGCCCCACGGGTCCTCGGGAAGGACCTTGACGACGTCGGAGCTGACGAGCTCTTCCAGCGTGTCGGGGATGCGGTCGTTCTTGAGCACGAACAGCCGCACCGAACGCGCCAGGTCGCGGGCTTGGATCTCGGCCATGTCGCGCTGGACGCGCTCCAGGCTCGAGGCCTCGCCCGTGGGCCGCATGACGCGGGTGCTCTCCACATCCTCGAACCGCATCGGCGCACGTGCGGTGGCGAACCCAGCGACCGCCGCCGCCGTCACGATGACGGCCGCCATCGGGATCGGACCCTGCACGGCGATGCTGATGCCGTCCTTGTTCCACGTGGTGTAGATGCCGAGGCTGCGCAAGTAGGGGCGCATCGTGCGCGTGGCCGGCAGCTGCGCGAAGTCCATGGGCGGCATGTCCGGCGGCAGCATGTTGGGCTTGACCAGCATCTGCAGCAGCGGAGCGCCCGTGTCGTAGAGCAGCGTGAGGATGCCCTGGAGGTCGAGGTAGCCGAGGCTGCCCGCATCGCGGGGACGCGCCCCGAGGATCTCCTGGAAGTCCTCCTGGGCGGCGAGGCCACCGTGGGCCGGACCGCCCGCTTCCGCACGAAGGATCACTTCCTTCATGGTGTGCGGCACGAGCGAGATCGCGAAGGCGTCACCCACGCGGGCCCACGTCGGCATGAGCGGCACCATCTTGCGCGGACGGTTGCCCTGCAGGTCGAGGATGTGCAGCTGCGTCCCGTGGTAGTCGAGCGTGCGCGAGGTGGCGATGACGTCGCCTTCCTGCGTCATCATCCCCGCCAAGCCCTGGACGAAGCGGTCCATGGTGGCCTCGAAGGCCGCAGGGTCCTTCGCACCCAGGAAGTACACGTACTCGGGGAACAGCCCGCCCGTCTCCGGGAACGCCGCGTAGGCCGCCATGCTGCCGTCGAGGCCGCCCAGCAGCTCCTTCTCGATGTCGACGCCGAGCTGGTCGCCGATCCAGGCCAGGCCCTGGTCCATCTCGTCGACGGCCCGCGGGTCGATCGCCTTGGCGATACCGCGCACCTTCTCGACGAGCTGGTCGTAGGACGCCTTGCCCTCCGCGAAGTAGAACGCGTTGGCAGGCACGTGCTTCAGGAAGCGCGGCTCGTAGGGCGGCATGTCCATGAGCGTGGCCAGCCCGTGGTCGGCGCCGGTCGTGTCGATGAGCAGCGCGTCGCGGAAGCCATCACCCTGGAAGCTCATGCCGTAGGCAACACCGCCGACGGTGTCCAGCCCCATGGCGTTGGCCATGGCCATGTCCTGCCCGCGGAGCGGCCCACCCTGGAGCACCTCCATGATGTGCGGCACGTTGGCGTAGACGAACACGGCGAGGTCATCGCCGCCGGCGCGTGCGCGAAGCGACGTGAAGGACGTGCTGTCGGCGGAAAGCGCCGTGCGCGTCTGGCCCTCGAGGAGGCCGGCCATCGCGTTCGGGTTGGTGCCGATCACGAACGTGGTGCCGTAGACCGTCGCCGTCAGCGGCGGGCCGCCCTCGAAGCGGATGTCCCACCACGAGCGACCACCGCGCTCGACCACCTGGATGTGCTCGCCCTGCGGGTCGAGCTCGTCCTTGGCCGTCTGCAGGAACTTCTGGAAGCTCGCGACGTTCTTGCCGAAGTCCAGGCTGGCCACCACGGTGGGCTCGCCCGTCTGGGGGTCCATCGACAGGAGCGCGATGGCGATCTGCCCCTGCAGGTTGCCGATCTGCTCGATCAGCGAGCGGACCGCGGGCGGCATCTGCGCCAGCGGGCCTTGCTCGCCGGTCATCTGCTGGGCCATGCCCATCAAAGGCTGCAGGAAGGCCTTCATCTCCGGCTCGGCCATCATCTTGGCGAGCGCCGTCTGCTCGAGACGGGCGGCGGTGCCGGCCACGTCCTCGATGCTGATGAAGGCCAGGGCCTCGGCGTTGATGCGGTCCTGGAGCCGCCAGGGGCTCTCGGGCTCGGCGAAGCCCCGCGACATCGTGAAGGCCATGAGGGCGAGCGCCCCCACGGCTAGGGTCTTGATGGGAAAGCGCATGGCTCGTCCTCCTCTTCTGCCTGCCTGGCGACGGGCGCGATCGGTCATGATCGCCCGGCTACCAGGGGAGGGCAGGAAAGGCCGGAGCGCTCCGTGTGGAGGGCGTTAGGCCAGCAGCTCGCCCAGGCGCCGCACGGCCTCGCGGATGCGCTCCACGTCGGCCGCGAAGCTGAACCGCACGTGGCCCGCTCCCCCGGCCCCGAACGCGGGACCTTCGACGCAGGCCACGCCGGCCTCTTCGAGGAAGCGGCCGGCCAGAGCGGTCGCGTCGCTACCCGTGCCCCGCACGTCGGCAAAGGCGAAGAACGAGCCTTGCGGCCGGTCGCAGGCCACGCCGGGCAGCGCCGCCAGACCGTCCACGAGTGCGTCGCGACGCTGCTCGAACGCGCGCACCATCGCCTGCACCTCGTCGTCGGGGCCTTCGAGCGCAGCCAGCGCCGCGTACTGCGCGAAGTGCACGGCGCAGCTCGTCGTGTTCGTCATGATCTTCTCGAACGCGGCCGCCACGGCGGGCGGTGCGGCGCCCCAGCCCAGCCGCCACCCGGTCATGCTCCACGTCTTGGAGAAGCCATCCAGCAGCACCGTGCGCTCGGCCATGCCCGGGAAGGTCGCGATGCTGACGTGCTCCGCGCCATCGAACAGGATGCGGCTGTAGATCTCGTCGGAGAGGACGAACACGTCGCGTTCCACGCAGAGCTTGGCGATCGCCTCCAGCTCGTCCCGTCGGTACACGATGCCCGTCGGGTTGCCGGGGCTGTTGAGCACGAGCAGCTTGGTGCGCGGACCCAGGAGCGACGCCAAGCGATCGATGTCCGGTCGCGTGGCCGTACCCGAACCCGGGAACCACGGACGCCGCACGGCGCTGAGCGCATCCGTCATCGACTCGAAGATCGGGAAGCCGGGGTCGGGGTAGACGACTTCGTCGCCGGCCTCCACGAGCGCCAGGAAGGTCGCGAAGATGACGGGCTTCCCGCCCGGCATCACCACGACCTGCGACGGCTCGTAGGCCAACCCGCGCGTGGCGCCGAGGTGGCGCGCGATGGCGTCGCGCAGCGCCGGCAAGCCGGCCGCCGGCGCATAGCCCGTACGCCCGGCCTCGATGGCCGCCTCGCCGGCCTGCCGGATGAAGGCGGGCGTCGGGAAGTCGGGCTCGCCCATCTCGAGGTGGACGATGTCGCGCCCCTGCGCCTCCAGGGCCTTGGCCCGGGCGAAGACACGAAAGGCCGCCTCGGTCCCCATGCGTGCCGTGCGTTCGGCCAGACGTACCGACATGCTCTGCCTCCTGCGTGCGCTCCGACGTCGCGCATGGTGCCCCGAGCGCTCGCGACAGGCCGAAGGCCGCGCGAGCCCGGGCTTCCGGGGCGGGCGGCCACGGCGGCAGCGCTGGGCTAGGCTCCGGCACATGGACACGGAATCCCCCCCGACCTTCCCCGTGGCCCCGGCGCACGCGCCCAAGGCCGTCACCCCCCCGCTCCCGCCTCCGCAGCCTGATCCATCGACAGAACCGCTCGATACCGTGGTTTCGATCGGCGCTGTCGTTCCCGGGCAGCACCTGCCCGACTTCGTCCAGCGCCTGATCCGCGCCTTGGACCGCCGCGGCTTGCCGCCGGAGGCCACGGCCCTGCTCTCGATCGCCGTCGCAGGCGTCGCGGCCACCGCCTTCGCCATGGGGCACGCCGGTGCGGGTGGGCTGTTCGCCTTGCCGGCCATCGGGCTCGCCTGGGTGGCGCTCTCTGCCCTCCAGCTGCATCCGGGGCGCTATGCCCCCGGCGCGCCGCATGGCTTCGTCGAGGCCCTGCAGCCCGTGCTGGGGGCGCTGCTTGCGGCGGGGCTGGCCCTGGACGCCGCGCAGCGCGGCAGCGCCTTTGCCCAGCTGGCCACCCTCGCGCTGCTGGTGTCCGAAACGTGGTGGCACGCGTTCGCCGTGGCCGGGCCGCGACGGGCCGTCCTCCTGGGCTCCCACGAGCGCTTGGCCGTCCTCGCGCTCGGCTGCTTGCTGGGTCAGCCCCTGCTGACGACGGTCCTCGTGGTCGCCCTCGGCGCAACGGAGGCCGCCGTGGCCTTGCTGCGCCTCTGGCCCGGCGGCTCCCCGTCGGGCCCGCGGTTGTTGTCCGCCTTCGGCGGTGCACGCGGGAGCGCCCCGGTGTGGGCCCGCTGGACCGCGTTCGCCGTGCCGGTAGTGCTCGCCCTCGTCCTGTCGGCCGAGAGCGCCTGGCGCTTCTGAACACGGCGGGGTGACCGAAGGGGCGCCACGAGCCGTCCTTTCGGGGCCCCCGCCCACCGCGAGCCGAGGAGCGCGGGCGGACGCGGGGTATCGTCCGACGCCATGCGCACCGTGGGCCGCACGTTCGTCCTGCTCCTGTTCGCCGCCGCCCTGGCTGCGCCGCTGGCCGCGTGCGGATCGCAGACCCAGAAGCGCCCCGAGGTCACGGCCACGTGGCCGGCCGAGGGCCAGGTGCTGCCCTCGGGTGTGTCCGTGGTGCACGTCACCTACGACGCGCCGGTGTACCTGCTCAATGCCGGTGCGATCGCAGCGTCGGGCGACGGTATCGGGATCCCGGTGCGGCTGCTCCAGCGCGACGACGACCCCACCGGGATCTTCGTGTTGCCGGGCCCGGGCTCGACCTTCCCCGTCGATGCCGTCATCCGCGTCATCGTGCTGCCGGGCGCCGTGGCGAACGACGAGGACCACTACGCGCTCGAGAACTTCGAGCTGACCTTCCAGACGGGCCCTGCGGCCGACGTCTGGGTGGGCCGGCCCGGTGTGGCCACGCCGCTTGACCGCACCACGTTCGCCGCCGGCAGCGATGTCGCGACGCCCGCGGGCCAGGACGCCGTCGCGTTGCTGCGCGCGGACATCGGCACCACCCAACGCGTCTGGGCCCAGCTCGAGGACGGCAACGGCACGGGTGCCGCCTTGGCCTGGTTCGCGCCGGGCGATGCCTCGATGACGGCGGTGTCGCTGACGACCTCGGGCGGCGACCTGCTCGCGACGACGTCGTTGATGGTGCTCGACCCCGACCAGCGCCAGATCGTGGCCGCCTTCCGCGACGCAAGCGCGGGGCGCGTGCGCATCGTGCGCGTCGACATGGACACGGCGACCCAGGTCGACGGCCTCCTGCTGTCGCCGGCCGCCGACGCATCGACGGCGCCCTACGGCCTCGCGCTCGACGACGACCGCCGCATCCTGCTGGTGGCCTGCGAGGGCCCCGCGGGCCCCGTGCTTGCCCAGGTGGACTTGGCGACCTTCACCGAGATCGACCGCGACCCGGGCACGGTCGGCACCGGTGCCGAGCCGCTGCCCGTCGGCGCGGGCCCCACCACGTACGCGCGCGACAACGCGTCCGTGGCGGACCGCGGCGGGGACGGCGCTGCGCTCGTCGCCGTGGACACGTACGCGATCCAGAGCAGTGTCCACGGGGTGTTCGGAACGCACGTCGCGCAGGTGATCAACCGCGATCGCACGATGCGCTTGGCCGGTCTGGCGAGCTATGTCGCCACGGAAGGCTTGATCGTGCGCGCGCTGCTCACCAGCTTCTCGGTTCCCACGGCCGTTGCGATCTCCGACGACGTTGGCGCGGGCCCGACCGGCGCCACGTCGGTGACGGGTCTTGCCGCCAACCCCAACGAGGAGACGTTCCTCGTGTGCGTGGACACCGATGTCATCACGCGCTTCACGTGGGACGGCGTGATGCTGACGCAGGTCGACCTCGACGACGTCACGGATGGCCTCCAGGGCGTGGACCTGTCCACGGACGCCCCGGGCATCCACGTGATCGGCAGCGAAGTCGGCGCCCTCGCGCCGCTCGCTCCCTGACGGGCGGTTAGCCGAGCAGCAGGACGGCGATCAGCCCGCCCGCGGCCAAGGCCGCGATGCTGATGCTGAGCCAGAACACGCGCGTCTGCGCGCTGTGCACGCGCTCGACGAGCATCTCGACCTGACGCCCCATCACCTGCTGCGTATCGCGGTGCTGGGACATGGCCTGCTGCTGCGCGCGGTGGAACACGTTGAGCGCACGGTTCTGCGTGCTCTGGAACGTGGCGAAGACCTCTTCCTGCGTGGTGGCGAGCGCGCGCACCATGTCGAGCTGCGTCTGGCTGGACTTGCGCTGCTGCTCGAGCCCCTCACGGATGGCCTTGCTCTGTACGTCCAGGTGTTCGGACATGCGCGACTGCAGGTTCTCGAGGAAGCGCTGCTGCTCGGCCTGGCTCACGGCGAGCGTGCGCAGCAGGTCGGGCAGGCCTTCGAGACGCGCCAGGACGTCCCGCGTGCCGCCGCCCATGTGCTCGAGCTGCTTGCTGATCTGCGCGAGACACTCGATCTCGGCGCGATGGATGCGCGGGACCTGCTGGAGGAACGTCGGCAGCGCCTGGAGGGTCTGCTGGACCTGACCGTCCTTGCTCTGCAGCGTCTCCTTGATGGCACCGAGCAGACGCGAAAGGTCCTGGAAGCCGGTCTGGACCCGGTCGGCCAGGGCCTCGGGGACGATCTCCCGCGGCCGGCGCTCGGAGCCGCCCATGCGGTCGGCGGGCGGCACGGGCGTGCCCTCGATCCCGCCCCGGTCGGCCGGCGGCTCGGACGGCATTGGACGTCGGCCGCCTGCGGCCGGCGGCTCGGACGGCACTGGACGTCGGCCGCCTGCGGCCGGGCCGCTCTCGGGGATGTTGGAGTGGACGGCCACGACGCGCTCCTTCCCGCCGGGCCCGGAAGCCCGACCGCAGCACGATGCTACCCGTGCCTGCGACGGGGGCCTCGCAACCTGTGGCGGCCCCGGAACGATGGGCCGCCTGCTCCTCGGGACCCGGGTCCCCTCTTGCTTGCGCCGAACGTTCCCCACGGCACAATGCGCCGCTCTCCGGGGCCGTAGCTCAGTTGGTAGAGCGCTTGAATGGCATTCAAGAGGTCTGGGGTTCGACTCCCCACGGCTCCACCACTCACCCTCTCGCGGTGAGTCCCCGGTTGTTCATCGATGTAGGGGGACCCAAACCCCAGACCTCCGTGGGGGAGACGAGCGAGCGATAGCGAGCTCGGCGGGGGGCCACGCCCCCCAAGCCAATACGGCTGCCTCAAGGCCCGCGAAGCGGCGCCTTGGGGTTCGACTCCCCACGGCTCCACCACCTTCATCAGGTGGTGACACCCCACGCGCGGGTGCCTGATCCCGCGCAGCGGCGCCGCGAAGCGGCAACGCGGGGCGCGGGGTCTGGCTCCGCGGGCCAGCTTCCGCACCCCAGCGGCCCCCTCGCTTGCGCGCGCACACGCGCCCACCAGCGGGTGAGCACCGCACTCCGGAGCCTGGCACGCGGCCCGCGCCGCAGAGCGGCGCCGCCGCGAGCCCGGCACCTCCGCGCCCTCACCCCTGTTTCACGGGCCCCCCACGCTCGGGACACGCGACCCGCGCGTCCCGGGGCCCGAGTCGCTACCCTGGTAGGGACTACGTGGAGACACGCGATGAACGACCTTCAATCGATTGATGACGTCGTACGCGGAGTTGCCCAGGCCATGGAAGAGCGTGGTCTCACGATGCGCCCGATGCTGCGCGAGCACACGCTGGTCGGCCACTGGGTGCCCGACGTCGGCGAGCCGACGAGCCACGCCCTGTGGGCCCGCATCCAAGCGGCCCAAGCCAAGGTCCGTGATCTGGGCGGAGATCCCCGCCTCGGCTGGACCATCACGCCCGACCATCACCTGGTCGGGCACGCCAGCACGCTCCCGGCGGAACAAGCCGCGCGCGATGCGTACCAGTTCAGCTGGACCGGCTGCCTGCGTCGCACGGTGCCGGAAGTCCAGCAGGGCACGTACCTCGACGCCGGCTACTGCCGCTAGGCACCACGATTCGCCAGCTCCGGACGTACAGTCGCGGCCATGAGAATGGGGCTGTTCGTCGTGGTCGTTTCAGCCGCCGCCGCGGTCGTCCTCCTAGGGCTGCGCCAAGACCGCGGTGTGCCCGCCGCTCCCCCCGAGTCCCGTAGCGCCAAGTCGACGCCGTCCACGGATCCGCTACACGCCGGTCCGCACTTGGCAGGCACGGGAGCACCGGCCTCTCCAGACCCCTACGAGTCGTTCGGCATGGACATCCAGGTGGAGTCCCCGGACGGGCGTCCCCTCCCGGGCGCTCGCGTCGAGGTCACGCCCGCCCCGCGCGACATGCTGCTCACGTGGTTTGCCAGCGAGCCCACCCGCGGTGGCACGACCGGACCGGATGGCGTCGTTCACGATCTCTCCATGCCCTGGCCCACGTCGCTGGTGCGTGTCCAAGCGCGTGGGTTCCCTCCGTACGTCGGCCAGCACCGCGCGCACGCTCGTGACGCCGCGCGTACGCCCGCCCTCATTCGTCTCGAACGGGTTCGCACGGCACTGACGGTCCACGTCAGCCGCCCCGACGGCTCTCCCGCGGAGAACGCGCGCATCGAGGTGTACGACCTGGGCCAAGGCTGGCCACCTCGCCCCTCGTTGATCGCCGCGACCACCAAGGAAGGCGCGTGCACGTTGGCCCTCGGTGCGAGGTCCTCGCTGCGCTTGGACGTTCTCGCCGCGGGCTACCAGCGCTGGACGATGGACCTGTCGGCGTCACAGCTTGCCGAATCCTCCGCCCTGCACATCGACCTCGCACCGGGCAGCCGTTTCGCCGCCCGGCTCGTCGCGCAGCCACCCGAGCACCTCCCCCCCGACCTCCGCCTGGAGGTCCTGGATGGTGTCCATGCGAGCCGGGCCGGTCTCTCCTGGATCGCCGATGGGCCCGACGACATGGGCCGCTTCGAGGGATGGACCCACGAGCGCCCGGACATCCAGCTTCGCGTCTGGTCCCCGACGCGCGGCCTCCATGCGTCGTACACGCTGCCGCTTGACGGTCGTGACGAAGAGCCCGAGATCGACCTCACGGACGCGCTGGCTGCCTGGACGCCAGCTGAGGTGTTCATCCGCGATCCGAAGGGCCGTCCCGCCACGGGAGGTCGAGCCCTCTCCACGGTCGCCCTCCCTGTCGGGCGCGAGTCGGTGCAGGTGGCGGGCGACGTCGATGACCACGGACGCGCCAGGCTTTGGATGCCCTCGGGAATCTCGACGCCGACCAACGTGTCCTTGATCGCCGACGGAGCGTTCCATGTGCTGCGCCCGGACGAGCACGACGCGACGGTCTGGCACATGGCCCCTTCGGGCTCGCTCGAAGGCCGGGTGACGGAGGCGGACGGACGCGTGCCGGAGCAGGCCTTCGTCGCGTTGCACCGCGTCGATGCAAGCACCGAACGCTCCGTCCAGCCCCTCGACAGCACGGACGGGTGTGCGCAGTGCGATGCCCAGGGTCGGTTCCTCATCCACGGCCTGTTGCCCGGTTCCTACGAGCTGCGTGCTGCCAACACGTCGGGCTCGGGGAGCTTCACGGGCGGCTCCCCCACCGTGAACGACGTGGTGGCAGGCGGCACGACCAGCGCGCCGACCCTGGCCTTGCCCCCGCGCACGGTGGTCCGCGGGGTGGTCGAGTGCGAGGCCGGGAGCGTCGCAGGCCTCCGTGTCAGCCTGTACAGCTGCGACGACGAGCGGCCCCGCCTCTACGCCGACACGCGCACGGAAGAGGACGGCTCGTTCCAGGTCGAGCTGGCGCGACTCGCCCTCGTGCAGGTCACGGTCTGGGACTCGCGTACGAGCCAGCAGCACGTCATCGACCTGGCCACGGCGCCTTCGCCTGTCCGCGTCGAGCTGCTACCGGCTCGCCTCGTCAGCCTACGCTTCGAGGGCAGCCTTCCTCCCGATGGCACCCCTGCCCAGTTCTGCATGTGCCCAGTCGGCGGGTCGCGGTGCTACGCGAGCCGTACTTCGGTCATCGATCACGGCGTGCGCGTCGTGCTCCCGTCCACGCTGTCGCTGACGGACGCGTACGAAGCCTGGATCGAATGCGGTGACTACCTGGGCGACATCACGCCCCTCCCCACCGACCTCTCGGGGCCGGGGCCGTTCGAGGTCCGCATGCGCGTGCGTCTCCCCGAGGACGACGAGGACTGACAGCCAGAGCGACGCCTCCCCGACACGCATGCGTATCGCCCGCGCCACGCCGGACTGTCGGGGCTGCGGCCTGGAAGGTGCTCTCCGTATCCTGGGCGTGTGCCGCGGGGAACGATCGTCGTGCTGCTCGTGCTGCTGGCCGCGGGTCTCGCCGCGTGGCTCGTGCTCGGTGGCAGCGAGCGCACGTCCGGGCAGCGCGAGCTGATCGACAGCGCAGTATCGGCAGATGTCGAGGACGCCGCACCGCTGCTCGGCAGTGCGTCACTCGCCGGGGACGGCGCATCGACGGCCGAGGCTGCTGCCCTGCAGGCCCGCCTCGGTCCTTGGGTCGCCTCGCTCCTCGTCGAGGGCCCTGACGGCACACCGGTGGTCGGCGCGCAGGTGACGGCGCGAAGCACGGTGGAGGCGTTTGCGCTTGCTCCGCACCAAGGGCGCGACGTGGCCCGCGCCCGCACGGGCGTCGATGGTCGCGTGCACCTCGGCGCGTTGCCGACCCCAACGCTGACGGTCCTTGTCACCGCCCCTGGATTCGCGCCGCGATCCCTGTCCCTCGAGCTTCCCCAACCTGGCTCCGAGGCTCCCGTTCACCGTGTTCGCTTGTGGCCGCCGGGTACGGTCCTTCACGTCGTCGTCCATGCCCAAGACGGCACGCCTCTCTCCGGTGCTGAAGTCCTCGCGCACGGCTCGCTCGGCGACATCCACCGACCGCCGCCGCTCCGGACCGATGCGGCAGGACGCGCCGAGCTGGCGCTTGGGATGTGGCGGGATCTCGAGGTGGTCGTACGCGCCCCTGGCTATCTCCAGTTCCGCACGTCCACCATCGCTTGGACTCTTGGCGACGTCGAATCGCTGGACGTCACCCTTCAGCGCGCACGCGAAGTGAGCGGTCAGCTCGTCGCGAACCCGCCGCACCACGTCCCCGCGGACGTGACGCTCTCCATCTGGACCCGGGACGTGACGCCCGCCGAGTCCACCGGCGCATGGATCGAGAAGGGCCTCGGAGACCAAGGGCGCTTCCGCATCTGGGCATCGCCCGACGAGTCCCAGGCAGGGCTCAAGCTCGCGGCCGCCAGCGCTTCGCATGGGCCGCTGGGCGTCTTCGAGATCGACCTGACCAAACCCACGACGCAGCTGCGGTTCGACCTCACCCCTGCGCTGAGCCGACTCCGCACGCAGGCCGTGTACGTGGAGCACGCAGATGGTCGTCCGGCGATCGGCCTCGTGATCGAAGTCCCCGTGTACCTGGCCAGCGGCGGTCGCCTCCAGCTGCGTGCCGTTCTGGACGACATCGGGCATGCCGAGCTCCCGTGGCCGCCCGACGCAGACGAACCGGACACGCTCGCGGTCTACGACGCGCTCGGGATTCGGCAGCAGCTCGGGTCCCAGGACAAGGCGGATGGCGTGTGGAGCCTGCGTCCCTACGGAGCGGCCCACGGCTTCGTGGCTGCGAGCGACGGCAGCCGACCCGAGAGCGCCGTGGTCGGCTTCTACCCCGCGGGAGGGCAACCGTTCTGGCAGTTCCGCCCCGCGGAGCTTCGTGGCTGGTGGCGCCCTTGCGACGCACGCGGCGAGTTCACATGCGCCGGTCTGGCGCCCGGTCCGTACTACGTCATGGCCGGGGCGAGCACGGCGGAGCGCGCGCCATCCCTCGAGGGCCTTCCCCAGATCGACGTGAAAGCCGGTGAGGTGACGGAAGTGGGCACCGTCACTCTCGCACCTCGTCGCATCGTCTCGGGCCACGTACGCGATGCGCGGGGCAAGCCCGTTGCGGGGCTCGAGGTGTACGCCCTCGTGGCGACTTCGCGCGGCCAGACGTGGGCCGGTCGGGACGAGACCGACCAAGACGGCGCCTTCCAGCTCCCGATCGCCCAGGAGGGGCAGCTCCGCGTGGGCGGCAACGACCCGCGATGGAAGCAGCCCTACGTGCGAAGCAGCGTGAGTCCGGAGGTTCCGATCGAGATCACGTTGACGGACACGCCGTTGGTCGTGGTGCGCTTCGAGCGGCGTACGCCCCCCGACGGCGCCGCCGCCACGCTCTGCCTCAGCCCTGTGGGAGAGCCGCAAACCCACGCCGTTCGGGGGACGATCTTCGGGCACGAGCTGCGCGTACAGCTGCCCGCCAACCTCGAACCCGAAACCGCCTACGAGGGTTGGATCGAATGCGGGGACTACCTCGGTGACATCACGCCACTGCCGACGGATCTCTCGGGCCCCGGCCCCCACGTGATCAAGATGTGGACGCGGCTGCCCGAGGATGACGACGAGTAGGAGCTCGTTCTCGAGCGCAGCGCGAACGCGTATCGCGTGCAGGACGCCGTGACGATGCGGCTGTCGTCGGACCCCCAAGGTGCGTATCGTGGGGCCGTGCCGCGGGGAATGATCGTCGTGCTGCTCGTGCTGCTGGCCGCTGGCCTCGCAGCATGGCTGCTGGTGGACAGCGGCGCGTCTGGGGTGCGCCAAGGCCACCTGGGCGAGGATGCGACGCCGCTAGAGGACGAACGCACGGACGGCTCCCTGCGGACGCCGGACTTGGCGGCCCAGGGCACCGCGGTCGCGAGCCCGCACGCAGGCACGGCAACACCAGGTCCCTGGGGCCTACCCGTGATCGTCGAGGGGGCTGGCGGCTCACCCCTGGCGGGGGCGCGCGTCGAGGTGCGGCGCACGCAGTCGCTGCTCTTCGAGCCCAACCAGGAAGGCTGTGTGCTCGCCACGGGGCGTACGGATGCACAGGGTCGTGCGTTCCTCGCGGACCTCTCGACGCCAGGGGTCGAGCTGAACGTGACAGCCGACGGCCATGCGCCCCGCACCCTGCTTGTGTCGCTCCCCTCGCCCGGTGTGCAGCCGGCTCCAACGCGTGTGCGCCTCTGGCCCCCCGGGACGACGCTGCACATCACGGTGCGCAGCGTGGAGGGGGAGCCCCTGGAGCGCGCCCGCGTCTTCATCTACGACAGCCGACGAGGAATGGGCCGCCATCAGCAGCTGCTCTTGACCGACGCCTCGGGAGAGGCTTCGGCCCCCCTCGGGCCGTGGCGCAGGTTCCACGTGGTGGTCCAGCGACCGGGCTTTGGCAGCATCCTGAGCGGGGGCGATGTCGGCACCTTGGAGGCGAGCGCGCGACTCGACATCCAGCTCGCACCAGCGCAGGAGGTCAGCGGCAGATTCGTCGCACAGCCGCCCTACCGCGTTCCCCCGGACCTGAGCTTCCGCGCGGGACGTGCGCCCCCCGAGGCCGCTGCGACGAGCTCCACCTGGACGGAAGTCTCGCCCGAAGATCACGGCCGCTTCCGCGTGTGGTGGGTGCGCGCGCCGGAGCAGACCACGGGGAGGATCGCCCTCTTCAGCCGGTCCTACGAGGCCCTGGGCGGCTTCGCGATCGATCTGACCCAGCCCACGACCGACCTGGAGCTCGACCTCACACCCCAGCTCCGTGACGCGGGTTCCGTCGCCGTGGAGGTGCAGTACCCCGACGGCCGCCCCGCCGCTGGCCTCGCCGTCCAGGTGGACCGCGTGCGCACGCGAGGACCCATCGGCCTGACGCCCGGCGTGCTCGATGCGCAGGGTCGAGCGGAGCTGCCCTGGCCCAAGGACCTGGACCCGCCGACGAGCGTGGCGGTGTTCGACAACCAGGGCATCCGACATCACCTCCGCGCCGAGGATCGTGTCGAGGGCGTGTTCCGGATGCGGCGCTACGGCACCGCGCACGGGCAGGTCACCGCGGCGGACGGCGCGCGCGTGCCCGAGGCCGTCGTCGCCTTCTACCCCCAGTCGGACGTGACCGACGGCTGGCGCTACATGAATGCTTCGCAGGTGGGCATGTGGCAGGCCTGCGACGCCCAGGGGGAGTTCCGCTGCGCCGGGTTGGCCCCCGGTCACTACCACGTCGTGGGCGGAGCGAACGCGTCGGAGGTGACCACGACCCTCGCGGGCACGCCGGTCATCGAGGTGAAGGCGGGCGAAACGGCCGAAGTCGGCGTCGTTCGCTTGCAGCCGCGTCAGCTCCTGCGGGGTCGCCTCCGCGACGCGGACGGACAACCTGTTCCCGGTGTCTTCGTCGTGGGGACGGTGCAGGCGGCGGGTGGCGAGCCGTGGATCGGCCGCGACGAGTCCGACGAGGAGGGAGCCTTCGAGCTGCCGCTGGCCCACCTCGGCCACATCAGCGTGTACGTCTCGGATCCGCGCTGGCCCCAGCCCTACGAAGCCGATCTCGTCGAGCCCTTGCAGCCTCTCGAGCTCGTGCTGGCTGCCACGCCGGTGCTGGTCGTTCGCTTCCAGCGCCGCACGCCTCCGGATGGTGCGTCGGCGAAGCTCTGCCTGAGCCCCGTCGGGGCCCCCAAGACGCACACGCTCGGCGGGACCATCTTCGGCCACGAGCTGCGCGTTCGCCTCCCCGCCAACCTCGAGCCCGACACGGCCTACGAGGGGTGGATCGAGTGCGGCGACTACCTGGGCGACGTCACGCCGCTGCCGACGGACCTCTCGGGCCCCGGCCCCCACGTGATGAGCATGTGGACGCGGCTGCCCGAAGACGACGACGAGTAGCGCGTCGCCGCCACCCGGAACGCCCTTCCCTCCTGGGGTCGCCGCGGCGTAGGCTGCGCCGCGTTCTTTCCATCCACGAGGTGGCGCGGATCCCGAAGCCGTTCGTTCGCGGACGGCTGGAAGCGAGGTGCAAATCCTCCGCGGGACCGCCGCTGTGACCGGGGACCGACCCCCCACGGCCGCTTCATGCGGTCAGCCACTGGGCAGCAATGCCTGGGAAGGCGAGGGGCGAGGAACGATCCGGAAGCCAGAAGACCGATCCACGCCGCCCCATCCCCCACGCCCCGGAACCGGGCGGTGGGAACGCGTGTCTTCGTGGACCGCGCCGGGCCGTCGTGGCCCTGTTGCGCTCCCGGGCTCGTCGCGCTCCTGCCCCTCGACCGCCAGGGCCAGGAGCTTCCGATGTCCCACGCCTTGTTCGTGGGTCGCGCCGTCGCCGGTCTCGCGACGTCCACGCGCCCCGTCTCCTTCGTGCGTCCCCTCTCCTGCGCGTCGTTGCTCGCGCTCGCGCTTCTCGCGCTCTCCGCCTGCGGGGGCGGCGGCGCCGCGCCCAAGCCCTTCGCCGTTCTCCCGCCCAGTGGCGGCAATGGGGGCGGCACGCCCGGCACACCCCTGCCTCCCCCCCAGGCGCAGTCGCCGACCTGGACGCTCGACGCGATCACGCACTCGCGCACACCGCTCTATGGCGCGTTCCCCAGCGACCTCGTGCGCTACGGCAACACCCTGTTCACCGTGGACGCGGACCAGGTCGAAGCGGCCGGCGCGTGGATCGTGCCGTTCGACATCGACGGTGACGCGCCGGTCGCCTCCACCACGTACGTGCCCGTGCACATCGGTATCGACGACCTCGTGGACGGGCTCGGGCAGACAGCCAACCCGGTCCAGCCGATCGGCTTCGGCTTCTACCTCAACGAGATGGAGGTCGTGGGCGACCGACTTGGCTTCATCTTGGCCAATGCGGGCGGCTCGGACAGTGCGCCGCCGCTCTCCAACCTCCTGGTCTTCGACCCGCGTACCGGCCAAGTGCTGCAGACCTTGAATCTCGTGCGCGGCTACGCGACCGCGGACACGATCCTCGACTCGTCGGGCGCCGTGGTCCCCGGCAACGCGTTCCAGCAGAGTGGCGCGGAAGCGTTGGCCTACGTCCCGACCAGCCCCACCACCGGCAAGCTCTACGTCGGCATGGCCAACCTGATCGTGGGCTATCCCTCGTTCGGCGCGATCAAGTACCCCGGTACGGTCCAGGTGTTCGACGTGGACCGCACCAGCGACCCCATCGTCACGCTCACCGACGACCCCGTGGGCCTCGCCACGCACACGCTGCGCACGGGTGCGTACAACCCCGTGTCGCTCGACGTCATTGCGGACACGCTCGGCATCGGCGGGCCGCGCCTGCTCGTCACGCTGGGCGGTACCACGGCGTACGACGCCAGCTTCAACCTCGTGCCCGTGACACCCGCGGCCGTCGAAGTGCGCGATGGCGCCAGCGGCACCTTCCTCGGCTCGTTCGAGCTGGGCCTCACGGGCCTCGTCAATCGCCCCGCCATCGGGCGCGATGGCGCGGGCCACCACGTCGGCTACTTCCCCAGCGGCGTGACGGGCGAGGTGTACGCGCTCTGGCTCGACGGGCTCTTCAGCGTGACGCCCGACCCCACGCGGCTCGCCGTGCTGCGCGGTCCGATGAACGGCATCTCGGTCGCGGGCCCCAGTGGCTCGCCCGGCGGCAACCTGGCGGGCATCGCGCTGGCGCCCGACGGCGACGTGTTGGTGGTGTCCGGCTTCGGCGACTTCTTCACGAACCGCCCGGGCCGCCTCGTTCTCGCGAGCTTGCCGTACGACGTCGTCGCGGACAGCCGCGTGGGCACGGACTTCACGCCGGGCCTCTCCGAGTTCGCCACCGTGGCCGGACGCACGCTGGGCGCCGTGGTGTTGGATCCGAACCCCGGCACGCGCCCCGATGTGTACGTGAACGTCTCGGGCACGCTGGACGATCTTGGCCTCGGCGCGTCCGGCGCCTCGGTCGGGAGCCTGGCGACGCACGGCTTGATCGACTGAAGCCTCCCCGCGGTCGGTAGACTCCGGCCATGCGGCGCGCTTTCCTGGCCCTGCTCGTCCTGCTCGCGGGCTCGCTGGCTGTCGCCTCCGCCGAGGAGGCGCACACGCCCGGCGAGACGCGCGGGCCCTTCCACCGTCTGTGGATGGTGGACTTGGAGGGCCCCATCGACGCCATGCAGCGGGCCTACCTGCTCAGGCGCTTCGAGGCGGCCAAGAAGGCCGACATCGACTGCCTCATCCTGCGCGTCGAGTCGCCCGGCGGCATCATCGTCGAGGCCAAGGAGATCGGCGACGCGCTGCTCGACATGCCCGAGTCGATCCACACGATCGCGTGGGTGCCCAAGGAGGCCTCCAGCGCGGCCGCGTGGATCAGCTTGGCCTGCGACGAGATCGTGCTCACGCCCTACGCCACGATCGGCGATTGCCAGCCGATCCTCATGGACGCGGGCGGCGCGCCGGTCCCGGTGGGCGAGAAGATCGAGACCGTGCTGCGTGCCTGGTTCCGCGCCTACGCCGATCGCAAGCACCACCCCGTGCTGCTCTCGCAGGCCATGGTCAGTGAGCACCTCGAGGTGCTCGAGGTGCGCGAGCGCGGCGGCACGCGCCGCTTCTTCGTCGAGGCGGCGGCGATGGACGGGGACGACCCCGAGCGCATCGTGGTGCCCGAGGTGGGCCTGCGCGCCCAGGACGTCGTCCAGGTCGGCGCCCCCGTGGTGGCCAAGGGGCAGCTGCTCACGCTGACCGGGCGTGAGGCGTTCGACGTCGGCTTCATTGACCGACGCATCGGCGCGGAGGGGCTGCCCGCCGATGAGGACGCGTTCCTTGCCGCCGTCGAGGCCCCGGGCGCCACGCTCGAGCGCATCTCCATGTCTCCGGGCGAGCGCGCGGGCCGTTGGCTGCTGGGCCTCACGGGCGTGCTCGCCGCCATCATCGGCATCGGGGCCATGTTGTTCCTCTGGCAGGGCAGCACGCTCGCGGGCCTCATCGGCGCGTCCGCCCTCGTGTTGCTGCTGCTCATCACGGGCACCGTGGAGCACCTGCACGGCCTGCCACTGTTCTTGCTGGCGCTGGGGCTCGTCCTGCTGGCCGTGGAAGTGTTCGTCATTCCCGGCTTCGGCATCGCGGGCGTGCTGGGCATCGCCAGCCTCGCGTTCGGAGCGCTGCTGCTCACCACCGGTGCGTCGCTTCCCGACAAGGACATGACCCTCACCCAAGAGGCGGTCGTGCGCTTCGGGCTCCAGTTCGTGGTCACCATGCTCGCGTGCATGGCGATCCTGCTGGTCGCAGCGCGGACCATGCCGGGAAGGCTGGGCGGCCGGCGCCGCGGCCCCGGCGCGCTCCCCGAGGGCGGCCTCGAGCGCGCCGAGATCGTCGCCCCCGCGCACGCGGGGGACCGCGGCGTCGCGCTCACGGTCCTCCGACCCTCGGGACGCGCGCGCCTCGGCGGCGCCATCGTGGACGTCATGACCGAAGGCGGCTACGTCGAAGCGAATCGCCCCATCGTCGTCCTGCGCACCGAAGGCCACGTCGTCGTGGTGCGCGAGGACGAGGAGGCCTCCGCGTGATCCTCGCGATCCTGCTGCTGCTCGTCGGCCTCGCGTTCATCGTGGCCGAGGTCTTCTTCCCCTCGATGGGGTTGCTGGGCCTCGCCGCGGGCGCCGCCATCCTGTTCGGCCTCGTCGTAGGCTTCGAGGAGGGCGGCCAGGTCGTCGGCTGGATCCTCATCGCCGCCGTGGCCGTGGCCGTGCCCTTCACGCTGCGCACGGCGTTCCGCGTCCTGCCGCGTCTGGGCTTCGGCCGGCGCATGATCCTTGCCGGCCCGGCCACCGAGCCGGGCCCCGGCCTCCCCGACCATCGCCCGCTCGTCGGCGCCAAGGGCGTCGCCGAGAGCGACCTCAGGCCGTCGGGCATGGCCCGCTTCGGCGAGACGCGCATCAGCGTGGTCGCTGCGTCCGGGTACCTGCCTCGATCGAGCGAGCTCGTCGTGCTGGCGGTCGACGGCCCCGAGATCCGCGTGGACCTGGCCCCGACAGCGTCGGTGCCTTCCACGAACGACAACCCCGAACCGGAGACCCGCTCATGAGCCCCGTCCCTGCCCTCCCGCTGGCTGCTGGCGTCGACGTCGGCACGGTGCTGTTGGTCGTCGGCCTGCTGGTCGTCTTCGTCCTGCTCGTGATCCTCTTGAAGTTCTTCAAGATCTGGATCCAGGCCTACTTCTCCAACGCCAACATCAGCCTCTTCGACCTCGTCGGCATGTGGCTCCGGCGCGTCAACGCCAGCACGATCGTGCAGAGCAAGATCGCCCTGGTGCAGGCCAACCTGCCCGCCGAGACGAAGGACCTCGAGGCCCATTACCTCGCAGGCGGCAACGTCGAGAGCGTGGCGCGTGCGCTGATCGCCGCCGACCGCGCGCGCATCCCCATGGACTTCAAGACGGCCGCCGGCATCGATCTGGCCGGCCGCGACGTGCTGGACGCCATCCAGACGTCGGTCAACCCGAAGGTCATCGACTGCCCCGACCCGCGCAAGGACAAGCGCGAGGTGGCCGCCGTGGCCAAGGACGGCATCCAGGTGCTCGCCCGCGCCCGCGTGACGGTGCGCACCAACCTGAGCCAGCTCGTCGGTGGCGCCACGGAAGAGACCATCATCGCCCGCGTCGGCGAGGGCATCGTCAGCACGATCGGCTCCGCCGCCTCGCACAAGTCGGTGCTCGAGAACCCCGACATGATCAGCAAGACGGTGCTCGCCAAGGGCCTCGATGCCGGCACTGCGTTCACGATCCTCTCGATCGACATCGCGGACGTCGACATCGGCCAGAACATCGGTGCGCGCCTGCAGGCCGACCAGGCCGAAGCCGACAAGCGCGTCGCCCAGGCCAAGGCCGAAGAGCGCCGCGCGCTGGCCGTGGCCCACGAACAGGAGAACCGCGCGCTCGTCGTGGAGAACGAAGCCAAGGTGCGGTTGGCCGAGGCCGAGATCCCCATGGCCGTGGCCGAGGCGCTGCGCGCGGGGCGCATGGGCGTCATGGACTGGTACCGCCTGCGCAACGTCGAAGCCGACACCAAGATGCGCGACAGCTTGGGCGGGCCCGACGCGGGTCGCCCGGGCGACGGCAGCGAGGGCTGATCCGTGAAGGGTGTCAGCGGCGAGCTGATCGTCTTCCTCCTCACGTTCGTCGTGTGGGTGGTCGGCCAGATCGTCGAGCGCAAGCGCAAGCAACAGCAAGAGGCCGAGCGGCACCCCGATGCGCAGCATGGCCCGCGACGGGGTCGGCAGCGCGAGCCGTGGCTGCCGCCGGCGGACGATCGCGTGATCGTGGACACGTTCGGCGCAGACGAGACGCCTGCCGAGTCCGTCCCCGAGATGACGGTGGCCTCCTGGGCCCCGGCGTCCGTCGGAACCGACACGGGCATGGGCCGGGTGCGGGCCTCGGAGGCCGAGGTGCGGAGCGCGGCGGCACGCCATCGCTTGCAGCTCGCCGGCGCCCCCGGCGAGGGCCGCGAGGCGCTGCGCCGCGCCGTGGTGCTGTCCGAGGTGCTCGGCCCGCCCCGCGCCCTGAGGGCCTGGCAGCCACCGCAGTAGCGCGCGGGTACCTGCCCGTGGTCTGCCCTCCAGCGGAGGACGCACTCCGGTGTCAGACCCCGTGTCAGTGTCGCTTCGCTCCCAGACACGGGTTCGGACACCTTCGCGCGCGGGCGGCCCAAGCGCGGGGTCCGATCCCGTGATGCGGCGCTGCGCAGCAGCACCGCGGGCACGGGGTCTGACCCCAAGCGGACAGCACGCCGCGGCTCAGTCGCGCTGGATCTCCTCGACGAGGTCGAGCTCGCCGTCGTCGCGGGCGCGGCCGTCGACGATGTGGACGAAGCGATCGGCCTGGCGGGCCATGCGGGCGTCGTGTGTGACGACGACCATCGTCTGGCCGGTCTCCTTGTTGAGCTGCCAGAGCAGGTCGCGGATCTCGTCGGCCGTCTTGCCGTCGAGGTTGCCCGTGGGCTCGTCACAGAACAGGAAGCGCGGCTCGTTCTGCAGCGCGCGCGCGATGGCGACCCGCTGACGCTCACCGCCGGAGAGGTGACGCGGCCGGTGTCCCATGCGGTCCTTCAGGCCCACCTGCTCGAGCAGGACGTGGGCCCGCTCGGTGACGGCCTTCTTGTGCTGCGGCCACGCCAGCCGTCCGTAGCGGATCATGGACGGCATGAGCACGTTCTCGAGCGCCGTGAGCTCGGGAAGCAAGTGGTAGAACTGGAAGACGAAGCCCATGACTTCGTTGCGCAGCCGCGCGCGCTCACGCTGCGGCACGCTGGCGCGGTCGCGCCCCTCGAAGTGGATCGAGCCGCTGTCAGCCGGGTCGAGCCAGCCCAGCACATGGAGCAGCGTGCTCTTGCCGCAGCCGCTCTTGCCGAGGATGGCGAGGATCTCGCCCTCGCACACGTCGAGGTCGACGCCACGAAGCACCTCGAGCTTGGTGCTGCCCAGCTTGTAGGCCTTGGTGACGCCGCGCGCCTGCAGGAGCACGCGACCGGGGGCTTGGGTCGTGGCATCACTCATAGCGAAGCGCCTTCACGGGGTCGAGGCGGGCCGCACGCAGCGCGGGCAGCAGGCCGGCCAGGAAGCTGATCAGCACGCTGCCGCCCATGATCGCGAGCACGGTCCCCCACTGCCACACGGTCGGGATGAAGCGAAACGAGTAGATGTTGGCGGGGAACAGGTCCACGCCGGTCGTCTTGGCGACGAAGGCACGCACGCCGTCCACGTTCTGCACGAACCACCAGCCCAGCCCCAGGCCGAGCAGCGACCCGATGATCCCGATCAACAAGCCGTTGGTCAGGAACACCCGCAGGATGCCGGCCCGCGGTGCGCCGAGCGCGCCCAGGATGCCGATGTCCTTCGTCTTCTCGACGACGGTGAGCGTCAACGTGGCCAGGATGATGAAGCCGCCCAGCAGCACGATGAAGGACAGCACCACGACCAGCATGACCTTCTCGGTCTCGACGGCCTGCAGGAAGTCGCGCTTCAAGTCCTCCCAGGTCTGCACGTCGAGCTCGGGGAACGCCTTGGCCAGCGAGGCCTGGATCTCCGGCGCATCGTGGTAGTCCTTCAGGCGCATGCGCACCTCGAAGTACTCCTGCTCGAGGTGGGTCACCTTCCTGAGCTTCTCGATGTCGAAGTACATCTGGGTCATCTCGGACGTGGCGTCCTGCCCGTCGTAGATGCCCTTGACCAGCGGGTTGGTGCTCTGCTGGTCCATCCGCATCTCGCCCGTCGTCGCGTCCTTGGAGAACGTGGCGAGGTAGACGCGGATCTCGTTGATGTACCGACGCGGATCCTGCTTGGGCGCGAACTGGGCCATGGGGTCGTTCGGGTCGACCTCGACGGGCTCGGGCGGCGGGCCGGGCTCGTACATGGGCTGGCCGTCGGGCCCCATGGGGCCTGAGACCACACGGCGGAAGTCCATGGGGCCCCAGAACTTCATGTGCTCGGCCCACGTGCGGCCGACGAGCACCATCGTCTTCTCCTTGTCCGTCCCCCAGACATCGAAGAAGGGGTTCTCCTGGTCGCCGGCGATCAGGTTCTTCTTGAGATCGCTGACCTTGGCCTCGCGGGCCCAGTCGATGCCGACGGCCTCCATCTGGTGCAGCGTCAGGCCGTCGACGTTGGCCCACTCCAGACGGTTGCTGCGGTACGGGTAGGCGATCGGCAGGCGGATCTGCGGCGCGACGGCGACGATGCGCGGGTCATGCGCGAGCAGGCGTCGCTCCAGATCGGCGAAGGCCTCCTGCTTCCAGTCGGGACCCGCATCGGCGGGCCGACGCGGGGTCAGCACGAGGTGCGACAGCGTGCCGCGCACCGTGGCGCGGACCTGCTCCTGGAACCCGTCGAAGACCGAGGTGACCACGATCAGCACGGCGACGCCGACCATCACGCCGCCGACGGAGATCATGTTGACCAAGCGGCTGCGCAGGTAGCGAAGCGCAAGGAAGAGGCGGTACACGAGCCCTCCGCAAACGGACGAAGAGGCCGGTGGGAACAGCTCCTCCGCTGGTGGAGGTTGCCCCCTGTCCGACCCACGCCCGCGGGCGGCGCCTCCGCGGGTGCTCCCCTTCTACCCCGTCTTGCAGGACGTGCAGCCTAGAAGCGCGGCCCGTCTCACGGGCGCGTCATGGTCAGGGACCGGTTACGCGCTTGAGCCCGCCAATGGCTCGCACGTAGGCCTCGAGCGGCAGCTCGTTGCGGCCGAGCAGCATGACGCCCAGATCTTCGGCGACGTCGTCGCGCCGGAGCAGGGTCCTGCAGACGTCTTGGCGCATGCGGATGACGGAGCGGGTGTCGCGCACCTCGCTGGCCGCAGTGGGCAGGCCCGGACAGCCGTTGGGGTCACCATCGCGCGACGGCATGCGGCCGTAGTGCGAGACGATGGCGTCCAGGTCCGGCCGCGGTGCGATGACGAGGCTGATGAGGCCCAGCCCATCGGAGTAGAGCAGCGTGGCCCGGTGCACCTCGACGGGCGTCTCGGCCTCGTCCAGGTCCGACGCCCGGTAGTCGGCCCGGATGCGGACGTAGCCCGGGGGCAGCATGGCGGGCTCGTACACCTCGAAGGGCGCGGCCAGCGCGCGGCGGATGTCGTCGGCCGCGTGCGTGACCAAGGGGCGACCGCAGCAGCCCGGCACGTCGGCCTTGGGCAGGTCGAGCACGTCCGTGGCACCCGGGTGGCGCCGCACGGCGCGCACCACATGCCCGGCGCGGCTGCGGTCCTCGACCCGCAGCAGCTCCGCGCTGTCGCGATCGAACCAGGCATGGCGGCTGGTGAGGCCACCCCCGTCGTGCACGGGTCGCCAGACGATCTGCACCGCGTTGTCGGCGCCTTCGAGCGGGGCCATGACGGGTGCACCCTCGGGCGCATAGTTGGCGAAGAACAGCCACGAGGGCGCCTCGAAGAACAGGCGCGGGATGGCGCTGCGGTGGACCACCTCGATGCGCTGGGGCACCTCGTGGTCGCCGAGCTCGGCGAGGACGATGGCTTCCGTCTCGTCGGGGTGCGGGGCGAAGCGCCACGTCACCACGCGGTTGGGGTTCTCGACCGTCCACGTGCCGTCCGTCGGGCCGACGTCGAGGAAGTGGCCCAGCGAGGCCGTGTACCGCTCGGCACGCGCCGCGATCTCGCGCAGGCGCACGGGCGGCCGGGGCTGGGCGGAGGGCAGCGGCCCCGTCGTGGAGGAGCCGGTGTCCTTGGCGGCCTGGGCCGGCGGCGCCGGATCCTCGCTGCCACACGCAGCCAACGTCGCCAGGGCCACCAGGCCGGCGGCCAGGATCCGGCCGTAGGCGCGCGACCGCTTCACGGGGCCTCTAGCGGCCCCAGTCCGCGAGGAGGTCGGCCTCGCCGATGCCGATGCGATCGAAGGTCTCCAGACCGTGCATCAGGCCCATGCTGGTGTCATCGAGGATCACGATCGGGGCGTCGCCCGGGGCGAGATTCGAAGCGGCCACCGGTTGCGCAGCTAGTGCCCCCGGAGTCACCGTGTCGAGGCGACCGTGCACGCCCGGGCGCAGGCCGAAGCCCACGCCGACGACGACCAAGGCGCAGGCCGCGGCGCCCCAGGCCGCGCGGTGCGCAAAGGAGCGTTCCACGGCCTGGTGCAAGCGCTCGAGCCAGCCGGCGCGGGCCGGGACGAGGGTGCTGGCGAGCAACCGGGCCCGGACGGCCGGGCGTGCGTCTTCCCGTGGCAGGGACCGCAGCTGACGGGCCACGACATCTTGGGGCCACGCGGCCTCGCTCTGGGTCTGACCAGCCTCACCACGGCTGTCAGCGGCATCACCGTGGCTGGGATCGAGCCTCGTCATGTGCTGTCATCCTTGGACCAGGGTCGCCAGGGTGGACGCTAGGTAACCGCCTCGGGTTCCTAGACCAGCGCGGTCTGAGGCCACGGGACCAGGGCGTCCGCCCCGCGGGCCCGCTCGGCCACCCGCGGCGGCCGGCGGGCCGGGAGCCCCGACCAACCTTGACCAGGGCGGCGCAGAGCCTACCTTCCTGGGCTTCACCAGGCGGATCCGGTCCGAGGCGAGATGACGCCTCGCGGAACCCCGCCGGTGTCGGGAGCGGACCATGGCGACCATGCTGGACCGCGGCATCCTGGGCCGGAAGCTCGGTATGACGCGCATCTTCCTCGAGAACGGCGACGCCGTGGCTTGCACCGTCATCGAGGCCGGCCCCTGCCCCGTGCTGCAGCGCAAGACGTCGGCCAACGACGGCTACGAGGCCGTGCAGATCGGCTTCGTCTCGCGCCGCGAGAAGACGGCGACCAAGCCGCACCGCGGTCACGTCGCGAAGTCGGGCAGCGAGCCGGTCCGCTTCCAGCGCGAGATCCGCTACACGCGCGACGACGCCGAGATCCCCGAGGTCGGTTCCAAGCTCACGTGCGACGTCTTCGCCGCGGGCGACAAGATCGACGTGATCGGCACCATGAAGGGCCGCGGCTACCAGGGCGTGGTCAAGCGCCATGGCTTCGCCACGCTGAAGGAGTCGCACGGCGCGCACTTCTTCTACCGTCACGCCGGCAGCATCGGCAGCCGCAAGCCCCAGCACACGCTGCCGGGCACGCGCATGTCGGGCCAGTACGGCAATGCACGCATCACCGTGCAGAACCTCGAGATCTTGCGCGTCGAGCCCGAGCGCAACCTGATCTTCGTGAAGGGTGCCGTCCCCGGCGCCCCGATGCAGCTGCTGCAGGTGCGCGAGGCCCGCAAGAAGCGCATCAAGAAGAGCGCCTAGGAACCTCCGCGGGGCCGTCTCCTCGAGCGGCCCCGCTCCTCGTTCTAGAGCTGCCCCAGCAAGCGCGCCTTCACGAAGCCGACGCCCTTCTTGCGTAGCGACCAGGGACCGTCCGTCCCAAGCGTGTCCAAGAAGCCGCGATGGTGCGTGAGCTCTTCGAGTACCTGCGGGACGTCGTCGCCCGACTCATCGAGCACGGTGCGGAAGAAGCGCTGGACTTCCGCCGTCTCGAACTGCTCGCGCTTCTCGTAGTTCCAGAGATAGAACGCGAAGGCCATCACCTTCTTGTCCGTCGTGGCGGCGCGGTCGCCGACCTGGGCCACGAACTGGTGGAACTGGGCCGGGGCCTCGGGCTTCCACATGTCGACGGCCGGGGCCGCGGGACGCGGCGCCTGGTGCGGATGCGCGACCTCCACGGCGGCGGGCGCCGGCGTCGCGGCGGCGGGGGCCTCGCCAGCCTCCCCAGCGACCTCGACGCTCCCTTCGTTCTCCGCGCGCGTGATCACGGACTCCACGAGCGGCTCGATCCACTGCTCATAGAAGCCACGACGCCCCTGGAAGGCGATACGCCAGGGACCTGCTTCCACATCGATGCCGACACGTTCCATGAGTCCTCCAGACGCCTGACAGCGCACGAACAAGGCGGGATTCGCGGCCAAGCGCGGTCATCCGGGCGGGCGCGTCCAATCCGCAGCGCACCGCTGGAAGGGGGAGCGTAGCGGACCCGGCTGGATCCCTTGCTTTTGGCCCGACAGGCCCGGATCCTCCCCCCCCATGGTGACAAACGGGAACCCCGAAGAAGTCCGCCTCCCCTGGCCCGACGTGGAGTGCCAAGCGCGCCCGGGCGAGACCGCGCGCGCGCTGCTCGACTACATCGCGTGGATCGCCAAGGAGATGAGGCAGCTGGGCTTCCACGGCGGCAGCCGACGCGAGGAGTGGCGTCGGCGCGTCCATCAGGCCTACGCGGCGCTGTTCGTGCCGCCGGTTCCGGGCTACGGCGACCCGTACCCGCCCGACGTGCCGCCGCCTCGCAACCCGGGCATGTGGCCGGACATCCCCAGCGCCGCCGTGCCTGGGATGACCGTGCGCCACCAGCTCAGCGTCATTGGCCACCTGGCCATCCAGCTGCGCGACAAGGACTGGATGCACGCGCGCCGTGGCGAGACGGAAGTCTGGGACTCCCGACTGGCCCGTGTGCGCGCTGCACTCGACCACGGCGAGGCCAAGCCGATGCCGGAGGAGGCCCAGACCTCCACCCCCGCGGCCACGATCAAGGCGATCGAGTCCATCCGCTCGGCCCGCGCCGAGAAGGCCAAGCGTCGGGCTGCCCAGGAGCGCGCCGCCAAGCGCGCCGCCAAGAAGGCCGCCAAGGCCGCGAAGGAGGCTCCCAAGAAGCCGGTCGGAGCCACCAAGGCTGCGTCGAAGACCAAGGCCAAGCCGACCGCCGAGGCCGCGCCCAAGCCCAAGAAGGCCACCAAGACCAAGGCCGAGACCAAGCCCAAGGCCAAGGCCCCCGCCAAGAAGGCCGCGGCCGCCCCCAAGAAGAAGAAGACCGCCTCCAAGAAGGCCACCGCCAAGAAGACTGCCGCCGCGAAGCCCGCCGCCAAGCCCAAGAAGGCGGCCAAGAAGAAGACGGCCTCCAAGCCCAAGAAGGCCCCCACCGGCTCGCGCAAGAAGTAGCCGCGCCTCCGCTCGCGCGCGGAGGTGTCTGATCCCGTGTCTGGGAGCGAAGCGACACTGACACGGGGTCTGATACCGAAGTGCGTCATCCGCTGGGGGTCAGACCCCGTGCCCCGCGTTGCGGCGCCGCTGCGCGGGATCAGGCACCCGCCTGGCGCGCGGAGGTGTCTGATCCCGTGTATGGGAGCGAAGCGACACTGACACGGGGTCTGATACCGAAGTGCGTCATCCGCTGGGGGTCAGACCCCGTGCCCGCGGCGACGCTCCGCGCCACCGCATCACGGGATCAGACCCCAAGCTTCCCGGCTCCCTCCCTGGGGTGCGCAGCACCCCAGCCCGATCGCGGTTGTCCCGCTTCGCCCTGCCGGCGGCGATCGCCGTCCACTGCCTTCCGTCCATCCGCCCTGTCTCGTTACGGGTCGCCCGGGCGACGGCGCCGGCAAGCGATGGAGGACGCCGCGTGGTCTTCCCACGCAAGGACGACAGCGCGCCGCCGCCCCCGAGCCCCGGCGAGCCGTCAGGCGGGCTGGTCGAGGCCGACGCGTATCCGTGTTTCGGCATCCATCGTGCGTTCGAGCGCGACCATCACGATGATGTCGGCCGGGTCGTCGGGTGCGCTCTCGAAGCCACCCAGTCGTCCCCAACCGCGCCAGAGATGCGTGGTGCCGACGCCTGCGCCGAGCGTGAGGCGAATGCGCTCACCGTAGAGCTCGCTGAACGCGGCCGCGACCTCGGGGAGGGCGCGCACGTCGCCGTTGGCGTCCAGCGCTGCACCACCCAGGCGCACGAGCACGGCCTCGGGCGTGAGCACCTCGGTGTGCCCTTCCTGGCTGCGGCCACCCGGACGAAGCGAGTCGATGCGCGCCTTGTGACGCTGCTTGGGTCGCGACACCATGTGCCTGCCGCTCGAGACCACGCCGGGCGTCGCCCCGCGGCGGATGAAGCGACCCCGCCGCTGCGGCGGGCCCGCGGGGTCCTTGGCGACCTCGTCCCAGTCGGTCTGCTCGCGGTCCGGTGCATCGTCACCCGGGACCGCCACCCCCATGGGGGCGCCCAGCAGGGCCGCCTCCTCCTCCGTGAGCGGGTCGAGGAAGAGCAGGCCCATGTCGATCGCGTCCGGTCCGTCGGACTCGCTGACGAGGCGCACCACGATGGCCTCCTTGGCCAGCGAGCGGTTGGCGCCCAGCCCCGCGCCCGGCAGCACGATCGAGGCGCGCCGGCCGAAGCCCTCGCGGATCGTCTCGAGCACCTCGGCGAAACGGGGGTTCTGCGGGCACAGGGTGTCGAGGCGGAGGCGTAGGCGCACCCCGCGGCGGCTCAGGTCCTGGGTCATCCCGTGGGTCGAGCAGCCGTCGACACCCTCCAACCGGGCCGGGACCTGGTAGGCGTGGCGAGGCTCGCGGCGGGCATGGATCGACATGGCAAGAGGCTCCGGCTCTCGCCTCTATCGACCCGGCGGCGCCAGGGGCTGAAGCCTCGGCCCGCCCCCGTCCAGGGCCCGGATCAGGGCCTGGAGAACATGATGAACGAGTTGTTCTCGCGGACGTCGCTGGTGTCGATGCCCTCTTCCAGCGGCAACCACTCGGCCTCGCCGCTGTGGAAGTAGCGCATGTCCAGGTCGAGCAGCTTGCCCAGCGCCGAGAGGGCGGCCGGCTGCCACCCGATCCAGTCGTGGTACTCGAACAGCGTGCGACGGTCGGCGTCGTCCCAGGCCACGAGGTCGAAGCTCATGTGGTGGGTCAGCGGGTTCGGCGTGACGTGGTCGAGGTCTTCCAGCGCCACGTTCAGACCCACGGCCTTCATCTCGCGTCGCGTGAGGTCGTCGATGGTGGGCTCGTCTTCCACCACGTAGGGCTCGCTCACCTCCAGCACGAGGTGGTCGGCGTACTTCGTCCCCCACTGCAGGATGCGGAACAGGTCCTTCGCGTCGAAGAAGTTCTGGCTCTGCTTGCCGATGTAGGCGAGCGACTTGCCCTTGCTGGCCTTGCGCACGTCGATCCAGACGTCTTCACCGAGAGCGTTTCCCAGCAGAAACGCCCGCTCGGTGCCTTCGAGCCAGCGGCGTCCCTCGACCAGCTTCTTCGCGTCGGGGTCGAGGTCGAACATCACGTAGGTCATCTGCGGATGGCGGAAGTGGCCCTGGTAGCTGAACTCGGCCGTGCCGGCGAGCGGCTCGACGACGGTCTCCACGTCACCCGCGAACTCGGTGTGCACGAAGTCCTCGACGCCGTACTCCCACGTGCCCAAGACGGCCGAGTACGTGCCGTAGGCGTCCAGCCCCTCGAGCCCGCCCTCTTGGTAGCTGCGGATGTAGTCGAAGTCCGTGATCCACGGCGCGTCGTAGGGCTTCATCCAGCAGTCGTCGACGAAGTCGTGGAAGCCCGAGCGCGCGGTCTGCTGCCAGAAGGCCAAGTGCTTCTTGCGCCCCTTGATCTTGGCGTGGGGCGTCTTGATGCCGCGCTTGACGCCCGCGTGGAGACGAACGAGCCAGTCGGCCCACGCCTTCTTGTCGAGTCTCCCGGGATCGACGTCCGCCTTCAGCTCGATCCAGTCCGGGCGCAGCTCGTCACCGCTCTCGATGCGGCGCAACAAGCGATCGAGGCTCTTCCACGAGCCCACCTTGCGCGTGACCAGATCGACGTGCATGCGTACTCCCTCCGGGCCCCGCGGGGCGAGCGGCGGATCGTACTCCCCTCGCTCCCTCGCAAGAGCCTTGCTCGGGAGCCCCTTCACACCGGATGCACCCAGGCCCTGGGGATGCCACCCGCGGTAGGCTCCCCGCCATGAGCGAGCACCCCGCTTCCGACGCTTTGACAGGCCAGGTCGCCCTCGTCACGGGCAGCACCCGTGGCATCGGCCACGCCATCGCTTCGCGCCTGCTCGACCTCGGCATGGACCTGGCGCTGCACGGGCGTCAGGAAGCAGGCCCGGGCGACGAGGCCACGCAGGCGCTGATCGCGAAGGCCCAGGCCCGCGGCCGCCGTGCGGAGCGCTTTGCCGCCGACATCGCGGACAAGGCGTCCGTCACGAAGCTGCTGGAGGACGTGGGCCAGGCCTTCGGGCGCCTCGACGTGCTGGTGCTCAACGCGGCGCGAGCGCCCTTCAAGGAGAGCTGGCGGCTGCTGGAGCGCGACCTGCGTCAGCTCGTCGACACGAACTTCCTGGGCAACGTCTTCCTCGTGCAGAGGGCCCTGTCGCTGCTCGAGCAGCACGGCGGCCGCATCGTGTTCCTCTCCAGCCTCGGCAGCCGCGCCATGAGCCCCCAGTACCCCTTGGGCCCCATGAAGGCCGCGATGGAGGCCATGGTGCGCCACTGGGCCGAGGAGCTCAGGCCCCAGGGCGTGCGCAGCAACGCGATCTGCGCGGGGCTCGTGAAGACCGACGCGTTCAAGACGCTGCGCCGCATCTGGCCCTCCGTGGACCGCCTGCCGGACGAGCTGTTCGTGCCCGTCGAGGAAGTCGCTGACGCCGTCGCATTCCTCGCCGGGCCGGCCTCGCGAGGCGTCAACGGCCAGACGTTGGTCGTGGATCGCGGGCTCTCCAATCGCCACCTGCGCGGAGACTGAGCACGCGGCCCCGCCGGGAGGGGCAGCCAAGGTGGACCCGCCGGGAAGGCACGGGTAGACCATCGGCTTGGGCACCCCTACTACCTCCGTACAGGAGGCGGGCTGGGGGCCCCCGAGGAGCCCCCATGCCCACGTCCCCGGTCACCCGCGAGCGCATCGAGCAGGAGGTCCGCCAGGCCCTCGCGGCCACGCTGCGCAAGGACGCAGCGACCATCGACTTGGACAAGCCCATCGTGAAGGCCCTGGGCGCCACCTCGATCGACTTCCTCGACATCAACTTCCGGCTGGAGAGCACGTTCGGCGTCCAGCTGGCCACGCAGCTGCTTCTCGACCTCGTGGAAGAGGAGCTGGGCGAGGGCGTCGCCATCGACCGCGACGGCCGCATCACCGAGCCGGCGGCCGAGCTGCTGCGCATGTACCTCGGCGAGCAGCCGGGCCTCAAGGCCGGCCTCGACGCCGACGAGGTGCCTTCGTTCGTCACGCCGATGGTGCTCGTCAAGAGCGTGGGCGGCATCCTCGACCACCTGCCCGAGGCCTGCGGCGCCTGCAGCTCGACCGACGGCTGGAAGACCGACGACGGGTGCAAGGTCGTCTGCGCCTCGTGCGGCGCCGCCGCCACGTACCCCGACGGCGACGAGCTGTCCAAGTCGTGGATCCACCAGGTGCAGGCCGAGAAGGGGCTGTTCCCCGTCTCGTGAGCGCCGACGGACCCGCAGGCGCCGACGGCGTTCCGCCGGTCGACTGGGCACGCATCGATCCTGCCGCACGCCCCGACACGCAGCGGGTCGTCGTCACCGGCATGGGGATGGTCAGCTCGCTCGGCCCCGACGTGGAGACCACGTTCGAGCGTGCGGCGCGCGCCGAGTCCGGCATCCGTCGCCTGACCCGCTTCGATCCCACCGGCTTGCCGTGCGACATCGGCGGTGAGATCGACCACGACGCCCTCGACCCGGACGAACCGGAGGACGCCGTCGGCGGCAGCGCGTGGCACCTGCTGCGCACCGCTGCCCGCCAAGCAGGTGCCTACCACCTCGCCCAGCCCATCACCGACCGCCGTCGCGTGGCGGTCGTCATGGGCGGGCACGGCTGCACGCCGCTGCGCCGCAACTACCTCCACGCGGCGCACTACGTGGACGAGCAGGGCGACACGCATCTCGAGGCCCTGGCGCGCGACATGCGCTACGACCGTCACCAGGGCCTGCGTCGCTCGCCGGACACGGCCCCGCTCCTGCTCGCGCGACAGATCGATGCGCGCGGGCCGGTACTGCCGATCGTGTCCGCTTGCGCGGCCGGCACCCAGGCCATCGGCGAGGGCCTGCGCTTGATCCGCGACGACCGCGCCGACCTCGTGGTGGTGGGCGGCGCCGAGCCGCTCCTCTACTACACGTACGTCGTCGGCTTCGCGCTGCTCGGCGCGCTGACGCGCCGCTACGCATCGCCCGAGACCGCCTCGCGTCCCTTCGACCGCAAGCGCAGTGGCTTCGTGATCGCCGAAGGCGCGGGCGTGCTCGTGCTCGAGCGCCTGGACGGCGCCAAGGCCCGCGGCCGCGAGGTGCTCGGCGAAGTGCTGGGCTACGGCGACTCGGCCGATGCTTTCCGCATCACCGATCCGCATCCGCAGGGCCGCGGCGCCTTCGCGGCCATCCGGGGCGCCATGCGTGACGCCGCTGTCCACGCCGAGGACATCGGCTACGTCAACGCGCACGGCACGAGCACGGCCATGAACGACCCCATCGAGTCGGCGGCGCTCGAGCGTGCGCTGGGCGAGGTGGCCGCCACGGTCCCCGTGAGCAGCAACAAGTCCATGCTCGGCCATGCGATCGGCGCCGCGGGCGCCATCGAGGCCATCCTCACGTTCGAGGGCATGCGGCGCGGCGTGGTCCTGCCCACCCGCAACCTCGACGCGCCCGACCGCAAGTGCCGGCTGGACTACGTGCCCCACGAAGCGCGCAACCACGAGCACGCGATCGCGCTCTCCAACAGTTTCGGCTTCGGCGGCCAGAACGGCTGCCTCTGTCTCGGACGCGGGTCATGACCGAGCCGCTCGCCACCGTCCTCGCCAGCGCGTTCCACGCGAACGGCGAGGGCGCCCCGGCGTGGCGCGACGTCCCCGCCGACTGGGGACCGCTGCTGGCCGCACGCGGGCGCACGCCGGACGTCGACGACGAACCGCCCGGCGAAGACGACCCGGCCTTGCGCGTGCTCGGTCCCCACGGACGGCAACTGGGCGCGGTGCTTGGCGCCGTCCACGAGGCCGGTGGCGCCGCCACGCTCGACCGCGATGCGGTGGGCTTGTTCGTGGCCACCGACGTCGTCGACCCCGAGCCCGACGACATCCTGCCTGCGCTTCGTGCGTCCGCGGACAAGGAGGGCGGCTTCGACCTCACGCGCTTCTTCGCCGGCGGCTTCCGCTCGCTGCATCCGCTCTGGCCGTTGGCCCAGCTGAACAACGTGGCAGTAGGCCAGGTGGCCATCGACCTCGCCGTGCGCGGGGAGAACGCCGTGTTCGGCAGCGAAGCCGACGCCGGCGTGCGCGCCCTCCTCGAGGCCGCATGGTCGGTGCAGGAAGGCCACGCGCGCGCGGCCCTCGTGGGCGCGACGGCGCCGCGCGCCGGTGCGTTTGCCGAAGCGCGCGCCTACGTGGAAGGCTGGCCCGCCGACCGGCCGCTCGGCCAAGGTGCCTGCGCGGTGTTGCTTGGGACCTCCCCGGCCCCGCGTCCGCGCGGCGCGGTGTCGATCCTCGCCGGCACCACGGGCCACGGTACCGGCGACGACGCCACCGCCTGGGAGGACGTCATCGAGCACGCCCTGTCCAGCGCCGGCGGCCCCACGCCCGTCGTCGTGCATGCGCCGGGCGAACCCGCCTTGACCGAGGCCTTGGGCGCGCTGGGCATGGCCTCGATCGAACGCCGTGACCTCGAAGCCGGCGTCGGCCACCTCGGACCCGCGTCCGCGCTGGCGGTGCTCGCTGTGCTCGACGCGCGTCCCGGCAACGAGCCGGCCGGCGCGCACCTGCTCCTGGTGCGCGGACCCAACGGCGGACGCGGCGCCCTCGTGCTGGAGGTCGCATGAGGTTCGTCCTCTTCGACCGCGTCACCGCCTTCGAAGCGGGCAAGCGCATCGAGGGCCTCAAGCTGCTCTCGGCCAGCGACGATGCGTTCGGCGCGCCCACCGGTGCGCACGGCTACCCGCCCGCGCTCGTGCTGGAGGCCATGGTCCAGCTGCTCGCGTGGACGGCCATCGCCAAGCACGGTTTCTCCATGAGCGTCGTGATGGCCGGCGTGGACGACGTCGAGATCAGCCCCACGCTGAAGCCCGGTACGACGCTCTCGATCACCGGCCAGCTGATGGGCACCAACCCCAAGGGCAGCCTGGGTCGCGTCGAAGCACGCGTCGATGGCGAGGTCGTGGCCCGTGCCGGCCGCGTGCTCTACGCCCACGTGGAGGGCATGGACCCCGAGGTGATGAAGGCGCGCTTCCGCGCGCTGGGGGGGCCAGCATGAGCCCGCGCCGCGTCGTGGTGACGGGCTTGGGCCTCGTGACGCCGCTCGGCGACGACGTCGACGTCGTCTTCGATCGTCTCGTGGCCGGGGACGTCGCCGTGCGTGCCCCGCGCCGTCCGGGCCTCGCCGAGCACGCACCGCCCACACACGCCCTGGCCGAGCTTCCGGACGACCTTCTGGAGCGCCTGCACCGCGAGCTGGGCGCCGACGCAGGACACGACGTGCGCACGTTGGCCGGCGTGGCCGCCGCCGAGCAGGCGCTCCGCCACGCCCAGCTGGACCCGGCGAGCGCGCCGCGCCTGGGCGTGGTGTTGGGCAGCGGCCCGGGCCACTTCGACCCGGCGCGCCTTGCCGCCGCGGCGAACGCGACCTTCGACGTCGCGCGCTACGCCGAGGGCCTCGCGCCCGGGCAGCCCGAGTCGCTGGGGCTTCCCCGTCGCGCGGAAGCGCCCGCGTCGCTCGTCGCACGACGCGCTGGCACGCGTGGCCCCGTGCACGCCGTCACCACCGCGTGCGCCGCGAGCAACCAAGCCCTGGGCATCGCCTACCGCATGATCCGCCGCGGCGAGATCGACGTGGCCGTGGCCGGCGGCAGCGACAGCATGGTCAACCCGCAGGGCCTCGTGTTCTTCGTGTTGCTCGGCGCCTCCGCGCACGTCGACCCGAGCGACCCGGCCTCGGCGTGTCGTCCGTTCGACCGCAAGCGAAGCGGCCTCGTCATGGGGGAAGGCGCGGGCTGCGCCGTCCTCGAGTCGCTCGAGCACGCACGCGCCCGCGGTGCCACGATCCTCGCGGAGGTCACGGGCTACGGCACCACGCTCGACGCGTGGCGCATCACGGCACCGGAACCGGAAGGCAAGGGCGCGGCCCACGCCATGCGCGCGGCGCTGGCCGACGGCGGCCTCGAGCCGGGCGACGTCGACTTCGTCAATGCGCACGGCACGGGCACCAAGCGCAACGACCCGGCCGAAGTCCACGCCGTGAAGGGCGCGTTCGGCGAGCACGCGAGCCGCTTGGCGGTCACCTCCTCCAAGGGGGCGCTCGGCCATCTGCTGTCCGGCGCCGCAGGCGTGGCGTTCGTCGCCTGCGTCAGCGCCGTCCAGCGCCAAGCCGTGCCCCCCACCGCGAACCTGGCCGACCCGGATCGCCACTGCGACCTCGATCACGTGCCGGGCACGGGCCGCGCCATGCCGGTTCGTGCTGCCATGAACGATGCCTTCGCGTTCGGGGGCCAGAACGCCTGCCTCCTGGTTTCCCGCTTCGAGGAAGCCGGGCGAGGATCGAAGCGATGAGCGAGGCCACGCCCCCCACCCGCCGCCGCGTTCTCGTGACGGGCGCGTCCCGCGGCATCGGCGCGGCCATCGCCAAGCGCCTCGGCGGCGAGGGCGACCACGTCTTCGTGCACTACGCCGGGCGCGAGGACGCGGCGAAGGCCGTGGCCGCCGACATCGAGGCGGCGGGTGGCGCCGCGACGGTGGTGCAGGCCGACCTCGGGGACGCCGCACAGCTGGACGCCATGCTCGCCCAGGTCGAAGCCGACGGCCCGCTCGACGCGTACGTCGCCAACGCCGGCCTCACCAAGGACGGCCTGGTGTTGACGATGCGCGAGAAGGACTGGCGTCGCGTTCTCGACGTGGACCTCGATGCGCCGTTCAAGATCCTGCAGCGCGTGCTGCGCGGCATGCTGCGCGCCCGCGCGGGCCGCGTCGTGCACGTCAGCAGCATCCAGGCCATCCGCGGTGGCCTCGGCCAGCCCAACTACGCCGCGGCCAAGGCGGGCCTGCTCGCGCTGACGCGGGCCGCGGCGCTCGAGGTGGCCGAGCGGGGCATCACGGTGAACGCCGTGCTGCCCGGCTTCATCGACACCGACATGACGGCCTCGCTGCAGCGCAAGGCCGGCGACCGCATCCTCGAGCACATCCCCTTGAAGCGCTACGGCACCCCCGACGATGTCGCGGGCCTCGTGCGCTTCCTGCTCTCCGACGACGCGGCCTACATCACGGGCCAGAGCTTCGTCGTGGACGGAGGCCTGTCCGTCGCATGACGACCGCGTCGCTCGCCCACGGCGTGGACCTCGTCCACGTGCCCCGCTTCCGGGAGGTCTTCGAAGGCCGGCCCGAGCGCCAGGCCCGCGTGTTCACGCCCGGCGAGCTCGAGGACGTCTGCGACCGTGCGGATCCCATCACGCACTTGGCGGCGCGGTTCGCCGCCAAGGAGGCCGTGTTCAAGGCCTTGGGCGTGGGACTCGGCGGCGTGGGCATCGACAGCCGCTTCCACGACGTGGAAGTGCGTCGTGCCGGTGGCCCGCCGGGCGTACGCCTCTCGGGCAAGCTCGCCCGCCGCGCCGAGGCGCGTCATCTGCAGGGCGGCGTGCTGTCGCTCTCCCACGACGGCGACTACGCGTTGGCCAGCGTGCTCTTCCCCGTCGGGAGCGCGTCGTGAGGTTCCACGTGGCCGCCTACGACGCCGCGACCTCCGACGCCACCACGGCCCGGGGCTCGTTCTGCTTGGCCGCAGGCCACGAGATCTTCGATCACCACTTCCCCGAGCGTGCCGTCGTGCCGGGCAACACCGTGCTGGAGGCCGCCGCGCAGCTCGCGCACCTCCACGAGATGGCGCAGTCCAGCGGCACCACGGCCTTCCTCCTGGACCGCGTGGTCACCGCCCGCTGGACGCGCCTGGTCGGACCCGACGAGCGCGTGGACATCACGCTGTCCCCCAAGGAGGCGGCCGACGGACGTCGCGGCTACGACGTGAGGTGCGCCGTCGGGGACGAGCCCAGCGCCACGATCGAGATCGAGGGCCGCTTGGTGCCGCATGTCGTCAAGACCCGGGAGGACCGCCCGTGAGGCCCGCGCTGGACATCCTCGGGGCGGCGGTCGCGACGGCGTTCGGCGACGCCGACCAGACGCTCGATGCCTTGGAGGCCGGCCGCTCGGCCGTGGCCGACCAAGGCGATGCGGGCGACGACAAGGCGCGCGCCCTCGCGGCGGTCGCTGACGCCTCCGACGTGCACGTGCCGCTCCCGCCCGATCTCGACCCGCAGGTGAAGTTCCTCTCGGGCAGCGGCAAGATGCTGGCCGATGCAGCGCACGCGGCCGCTGAACAGGCCCACTTGGTCGCCGATGCCGCGCGGGCCGGGCGCCGCGGGTTGTGGCTGGCGCAGATGGACGCCGGCGACTGGGACTGCCACGACTTCACGCCCGCGGTGCATGCCGCCGACACGCACGACTCCGATGGCGTCCCCACCGACGATGCGATCAACCGTGCCTCGCTGCGCGTGGTGAAGCCCTTCTTCCTGCTCGAGGACCTGAAGAACAACGCGTTCTCGTTCCTCGCGTCCTGGTTCGACTTGCGCGGCGCCAACACGAGTGCAGCTGGCCACGGTGCCAGCGGCATGGTGCTGCTCGACATGGCCGCGCGTGCGATGCAGCGCGGCACGCTCGACCTCGCGGTGATGGCGTGGGGTGCACGCCTCACGCCGCCCTTCGCACGCCACGAGCGTGCCCTGGCTGCCGAGCCGCATCCGCCGGCGACGGCGCCCGGAGATGGCGCAGCGGTCGTGGTGCTCGCTCCGCAAGGCACGGGCGACGTGAAGGCGCACACGCGCATCACCACGCTCGAGGTGGGCCACGAGCCGGGCAGCAACGGTCCGCTCCCCGATGCACACGGCGGGGCCTTGCCGCTGGCCGTCCTCGCCACGGGCCCCGGCGGCCTGCCGCCCGGCGCCTTCCGCCTCGACCCGCATATCGGGGACGTGGGCCTGGCCGCCGACGGCGTGGCCTTGGCCTTGCTCGACGCGGCGGCCCGCCGCGGCCGCCTGCCGCGCCCTGGCGGCGGCACCACGCCGTGGCCCCTTGGGACCCAGGTCCTCCTGGTCGCCCGCGGGCCCCAGGGCGTAGGGGGTTCGCTGCGCGTCGAGCGCTGCGCGTAGACTCTCTCCCGTTCCCGGGAGGAGTCCCCCATGAGGCGCACCGTCTTCTTCGCCCTGCCGCTTGCCGCGGCCGTGGCATTCGCCACGTCATCCCTTCGCTCGGCCGACGCCGCCTTGGACGTCGGCGACGCCGCCGCGGAGTGGGTGGTGCAAGAGATGGTCAACGGCGACGCCGTGACGCTCGCCGAGCTGCGCGGGCGTGTCTTGCTGTACGAGTTCATCGGCACCACCTGAGGCCCCTGCAAGGGTCAGGTGGGTCACCTGAACGAGCTGAAGCACAAGTACGCCGAGAGAGGCCTCGTCATCCTGGGCGTGGCGCGCGAGTCCAAGGCCGCCGTCGAGGCGTTCGTCGAGGAGACGAAGGCCGAGTACCCGTTCCTCATCGAAGACGGGGCCACGCGGAAGGCATACGGCATTACATCCATTCCCCACGCCGCGCTCATCGGCCCCAGCGGTCGCGTGGTCTGGAAGGGCAACCCCGGAAGCCTGCAGGACAGCATCATCGAGGAGCAGCTCGACAAGGCGAGGCTCCTGCCCGAGCTCCCCTCCGCGCTCTCGTCCGTGGGCAAGGATCTTGCCAAGCAGAAGTACGCCTCGGCGCGCGGCAAGGCCGAGAAGGCCTGCGAGCACAAGGACGAGGACGTGCAGACGGCGGCCAAGGCCGTCGTCGAGTGGATCGACTGGTTCTCCACCTCCACCATGGAGAGTGCTGCCCTCGACGACGAGAAGGGCAAGGCCTACGACGCGTGGCTTGCCTACGAGCTCGTCGCCGATGCCTACAAGGGCTTGGACATTGCCAAGGACGCCGAGGCCAAAGCCAAGGCCCTCGAGAAGGACGACGAGAAGGGCAAGGCCATCGACGCGGGCCGGAAGTTTGCCAAGCTCATGGAGGACATCGAAGGACAGTCCCCCAAGAAGGCCCTTCGCAAGGTCGAGCCCTACGTGAAGAAGTACGAGGGCACGCCCCACGGCGATCGCGCCAAGGAGATGCTCGCCGAGCTCGAGAAGGCCGCGGACTGACCGGCGGATGTCCGACGCACTCCCGGACGGGGTAGGCGCCGCCTGCCCCATCGGCAACCTCACCACGAAGGGCCGGCGCATCCGCCTGATCGGCGGCATCGGCGCCCTGATCGGCTTGGCCGTCGTCCTGGCCGTCGGTCCCTCCGGCTGGCCGCTCTGGACCTACCTGGCCGCTGCCGGCGCCCTCGCCGGCGTCGTGGCCTTGAACGGCCTCCAGAGCGGTTCCGGCACCTGAGTGAACCTCGCCGCGCGCGGTCTGCGCGAGACGGCCTCGGGCACGGAAGCGGTGACAGACGCTACGGACCTCGCCCGCCACCGCACCACCTCCAAGCGCATCCTGATGGCTTCGCTCGGTGCCGCCGCGGCGGGTGTGCTCTTGGCATGGCTTCGGGCGCACGCAACGGCCCCGTAGCCCACCGACCGCCCCCTGCGGGTTTTTTCCGGGTACCCCGCGCCCGCCTTGCGCACTCCCCTCCGACACCGGGATCCGCACCCTGGTGATCGGGAGGGCCCCATGCCGACAAAGCCGCTTTCGCTCATGTGGCTCTCCGTACTGGGGGTGCTCACACTCTGTGCCTGCGGCCGGGCTGCGCCGCCCCTCGCTGGGACCGGTGCCCTGGCCCAAGGGTTCGTGGGCAAGGGATGGGTGGACAGCGCGCGCGCGGGCCGCGAGCGGGTTCCGCCGGGTGGCCGCATCTACGTGCACCTCCACCCCGGCGCCCCGCGCACGGCGAACGTCCTGCGCCGCCTCGACGACCTCGTCGCATCTCGCGAGCACGTCGAGGTGATCGGGCTGATGGCCAGTCCGACGCGTGAGGAGGCCCGCGAGGCCCTGCGCGCCCTGGGCTTCTCCCACCCCTGTCTGTACGGCGTCTCGCGGGCCGAGCTGGCACGCCACGGCATCACGCAAGCTCCCGCGGTGCGGGTCCTTGATGGCGGCGGGCACCTGATTGCACGCGACCTGCTGGGCATCGCCCTGCTCGCACGCTGAACCACGGACATGGAGCTGTGCCGCTGAGCGCATGCTCCCGGAGGAAGACGATGGAAACCACGTTGCGAACGCTGGTGGGCTTCGTTCTGGTCGTCCTGCTAGCCGCATGCGGGAGCAGCAGCGGAGCGGGACAGAAGGTCGAGCTGGACCCCAAGGCGGACCCGGATGGCGACGGGCTCACGACGGAGCAGGAGCTCACGCCGCGGCTCATCCTGATCGATGACACCGGTTTCGGCTTGGGCGAGGGCGACGACTTCGGCGCACTGTCCGAGCGTGAGGTCACGAGCGACCCGCTGGTGGCCGACACCGACGGCGACGGACTCGATGACGGCGAGGAGTACACCATCCGCACGGATCCACGCTCGGTCGACACCGACGGCGACGGACTCGACGACAACGCGGAGTGGAACCAGTGGTTCACAAGTCCCGTGTCGGTGGACTCCGACGGAGATGCCCGCGGTCCGGGCAATACGACCAGCGGAGGTCCACCCAACGGCTTCCTCTTCGACGGCGAGGAGCTGAAGCTCGGCCTTTCCCCCACCCTGTGGGACACGGACGGCGACGGCAAGAGCGACTACGACGAGATCGACCATCGCTTCCGCAACGCCCGCATAGCCGAGGTTCCACGCGTCGCGATCGTCCAGGAAGGACCGATCGACATTCGGCTCGACCTCGAGACCTCCCGCGAGACGTCGATCACGACAGGGTTCGGGACCAGCATGTCTACCGGCAGCAGCACCTCCTCGTCGGAGAGCACCGAGCAGTCCCACGAAACGCACTTCGAGTGGGGTGTCAGCGTGACGGGCGGCACGGAGGGTGGGTTCCCGACGGCACTCGTCTCGGTGAGCTTCTCGGCGGGCTTCTCCGACTCGTACACGGTGGGATTCAGCAAGGAGTCCACCCGCGAGATGCAGCGGGAGAGCACGCGCTACGAGGAAACGTCGCGCTCGCTGGGAGAGACAAGCTCCAGCGGTCGGATCTCGACGGCGCTGCGCTTTCGGAACAGCGGTCAGATCTCCACGTTCACCCTGACCAATCTGGGTATCGCGGTGCAGCAGCTGCGACCCGGAGACGGCGGCGCCGAGTACGCCACGCTGGCGACGATGCGACCCGCCCTGGACTCAGTCACGCTGGCGCCTGGAGAGCTCTCGCCGCCCATCCAGATCGAGGCCGAGGATGTGAATGCGGAAGTCATCAAGGCCTTCATGAAGAATCCCAGCAGCCTCGTGTTCGCGCCGACGTACGTCGACATCCAGAATGCGGACGGCATCGACTTCGACTTCCTGACGGAGAGCACCTACGCCCAAACGGCGCTAGTGGTGCTGGACTTCGGCGACGGACGCGTGGAGCGCTACCGTGTCGCCACCAACGTGCTGCGCGGCCCCGGAGGGACCTTCGAAGGGATCTCGATGCACGACGTGCTGACCGAAGTCCTGCACATCCCCTACACGCTGCGCAACCGACCGACGGACGTGCCAGACCCGAACGACCCCAACCAGAGCACCACGATTGCATGGAACGTGCTGTCCAGCTTGGACGGTGTTGAACATGACGTCCCCGCCCAGGGGCCCTCCCACAGCTGGATCGTCGGAGCCACACGCCCCGAGCTGATCGCACCGGGCGTGGATTTCGACGCCATGCGACTCCAAGCAGGGGACGAGGTCACGCTCACTCTGGTTCGGGACGATGACGCCGACCGCGTCTCCGACCGCATCGAGGAGTTCTACGGCGCCGAGCCAGGCCAAGACACCGACCACGACGGTCTGACCGACCAGGTAGAAATCGTGATTGGCTGGGTAGCTGGCATCGACCCGGCGGACGCCCGTGTGACGTTGGACGGCCTCGTCGAGGGATACCCGCGGCAGGTCTACAGCAGCCCGACCTCCACGGACACCGACGGCGACGGCCTCAACGACTTCGACGAGCGGCGTGCCGGGACGGACCCCACGGTTGCAGATACGGACGGCGACGGCATCGACGACGCCCACGACCTGTTCCCGCTCGTCCCGGGCCGCCGGCTCCACGTCGACGACGACAGCACGTATGCGGGAGCCGATGCCGGAAGCACGTGGTCCACGGCTCTGCCGACCCTGCAGCTGGCACTCACCGCTGCGCGCGCCTCGCAGGACGATCTGCGGTCGACGCTCGGCGCCGGTGGAGCTTCGCTGGCCGACGCCCTCGCCGCAGCACGTGCCGCGCTCGACACCGACGCAGGAGACGACCTTCCCGGACCGTACCCGGATGACGTGCTCGTACACGCTCAAGACCTCGTGGTGGAGCTGTGGGTCGCGCGCGGAACGTACTTCCCGATCGACGATGGTCCTGGTGCTGGGCGCATCGACACCTTCGAGCTGGTCGATGGCGTGGCCCTTGTCGGCGGCTTCCAAGGCAACGAGGCCCTGGCCGAGGAGCGCATGCGTGATGCCATCGCTGGCGGGACGGTGCTGTCAGGCGAGATCGGGTCCACGACGGACCGCACCGACAATTCCTTCCACGTCGTCACGTGCCCGAAGGAGGCCACTCCCAGCACCCGCCTGGACACGGTCGTGGTGACGGGGGGGTACGCCGGCGGCAGCGGGCAGGGCGGCATGGGTGGTGGCATGATCATCCGGGGGGGATCGCCCACGCTTCGCAGCGTTGTGTTCCTGGCGTGCCACGCCCGCGTTGCGGGTGGAGGCGTGCGCGAGCAGGAGGCCACGGACGCTGGCGGTACCGTGTTCCGCCCGGCGGCCCGCTACGAGCGTTGCCAGTTCATCGAGAACACCGTGGGCCCGTACGCCGAAGACGGCGTGGCCCTACACCGTGGCGGAGCGGTCAGCGTGCGCGAGAGCGCTTCGACCTTCACCGCGTGCCACTTCAGCAAGAACGAAGCGTTGATCGACCTCGCGATTCCTGACGACCAGTCGCAGGGTGGCGCTTTCGCGGGTCGCGCGGCCGACGGCACCCGTGTCGTGCTTGCCGACTGCCTCTTCGAGCTGAACATCGGAAACGCTGGAGCGGCATGCTCGACGCGCAGCGGGAGCTTCCTCTTCGACCGCTGCATCTTCCGCGACAACACGACCCAACCCGAACGACGCTACCTCCCTCCCGAGGATCGTTCTCCTCCCTTGTTCAGCACCCAGGGTGACACGACCGAGAAGGGGGAGTTCCTCCAGCCGCTGGTGGACGGCGTGATCGCCTACTGGGATGCCATGGATCGCGTGCGCCATGGTTGGACGATCGAGTCGGTAGGTGGCGGCATTCGGAGCCACGGACCGCTCGTGGTTCGACAGTGCGTGTTCGAGCGCAACGCTGCGGGTGCTGGAGCCGGCGTGGCCGTGGCCTGGGACTCCGATGCGCCGATGCACATCCTCAGCTCGACCTTCGACAGCAATGCCTCGACCACGGGCAGCAGCGATGTCTTCGTCCCGCACGGCTCCGGAGGCACCCTGAAGGTACGCAACTGCATCGTCACACAGGGCCGGTCCCTGGCGCCTGCGTTCCCGCAGGGGATCGTCGATGTCCTCCAGCCCGTGGCCAACAATCAGTACAGGCGCTACTACGCCTCGGAGACGACGTTCAGGAACCAGGAGACCAACAACCTGTACTACACCCTGGACGGGGGGACTTTCAGCGACACGAACGACTTCGATGCAAGCAAGGGTGGCAAGCCCGTCTTCAACTCGTGGATGCTCGACTCGGTGCTGACTGGCCATCAGTTCGAGAAGTACTGCGGGCCTGCCGCTGGCGCGCTGCGCCCACGGTTCTACGTCTCCCTGTCACTCGCCCCCGTGTTCGTACCCGACCGCGAGGATGCATCCGTGAGCAGCTGTCTGCTCTGGGGCGCGCCAAGCGGAGACCACGTCGGCAGCGTCGGCAACTTGGTGGCAGGCGGTGTCGTGTTCGAACAGGGCTCACTCGTCCCTGCACCCGAGTCGGGCGCCGTTGACTCCGGTGACCCGCTCGTCGACTTCGACCCCCTTCTCCCGGGCATCCAGCCGGTGCCGGACACCGACATCGCCGGCAATCCACGGGTAGTCGGGAGCCGCATCGACCGCGGTGCCTACGAGGTCCAGGGCCAGTAGCATGGTCCTCGTGCTTGCGCTCGGCGCGTGGCGGTTCCTAGAATCGCCACGTGCCGGACCCGTCGCCCGACCTGCGCTCGCGTACGACACGCCTCTTGGTGGGCCTGGACGGGAGCGCGGACCCCTCCCTCTCGATCGAGGTCCTGGTGCCGGACCTGGAGGCCGAGCTCAAGCGGCTTGCCAGCGCCCTCCTTCGGCGCGAGCGCTCCGATCACACGCTCCAGGCCACGGCCCTGGTCAACGAGCTGTTTCTCAGGCTGGCCGATCCGACGGCCGTGTCGTGGTCGAGCCGAGCCCACTTCATGGCCCTGGCCGCACGGCTGATGCGGCGCATCCTGGTGGATCACGCACGGGCCAAGCAAGCGCTCAAGCGCGGCGGCGATCGCACGCGGGTGCCGTTGCACGAGGCCGTCGCCGCCCTGCGCGCGCCCGACTTGGACCTCCTCGATCTGGAGGAGCTCATGGAGCGGCTCGGCGCGATCGACGCGCGGATGCGCGAAGTCGTCGAGATGCGCTTCTTCGGGGGGATGGCACTCGACGAGATCGCCGAGGTCCTCGGCGTGTCCCGAACCACGGTGGAGGACACCTGGTACGGCGCACGTGCTTGGTTGCGTGCCCACCTCGAGTACGCGGCCGACCGCTGAGTTGCCGGCCCGTCCCAGGAGCGCCGAATGGATGACCGACGCGCCCTGACGGTGTTCTCCGAGCTGCGTCGCATCGAGGGCGCCGAGGCGCGTCAGGCGGCGCTTCGTGCTCGAACGGATGGCGACGAGCCTCTCCGAGCCAGGGTCGCCGCGCTGCTTCGCGCTCATGAGGCGCCGGACCTGGACCTGCCGACAGCCGCCGCCTTGGATGTCCGCCATCTGCTCGCGGAGGTGTGGAGCGCACGCCCGGAACGCCCGAGTACCCGAACGCTGCCCGCGGGAACGCACGTAGGGCGCTACGCGATCGTCGGCGAGCTGGGGCGAGGTGGCGCGGGTGTCGTGTACGAGGCGACCTCCGAGCAGCCGCGCCGCCATGTGGCGCTGAAGGTGCTGCGAGCGGGTGCCCCGCAAGACCTCCTCCAGCGGTTTCGCTTGGAGGCCGATGTCTTGGCCCGCCTCGAGCATCCACACATCGCGACGGTGTACGACGCGGGCACGGCCCAGGTTGACGGAGCACGCGTTGAGTATCTCGCCATGGAGTTCGTGCGCGGGCGGACGCTCCTGGACCACGTGACGCACACGCATCCCAAGCCCCACGAAATCGTGGATCTCCTCGTGGACGTCGCAGGTGCCCTGGCCTTTGCCCACAGCCACGGCATCGTCCATCGAGACATCAAGCCGGACAACGTGCTGGTAGACGCCTCCGGGGCCGTCCGCGTAGTCGACTTCGGCATCGCCCAGGAGGCCCAGCGTGAGGTCGCGCTCACGCGGGCCGGAGACGTCCACGGCACGCTGTCCTACATGAGCCCGGAGCAGGTCCGCGGCGAGCGCGTGGCTCCCGCATCGGACGTCTTCTCGTTTGGTGCCATGGCCTACGAGCTGTTGGCGGGCCGCCATCCCTTCGCGGCAGCGGACCGGTCGCTTGCGGCCTCCGTGGCCGCCATCCAGATCGCCCAAGCCCCATCGCTCGAGCGTTGCGCGGGCGTGCCGCGAGATCTGGCTGCGATCGTCGCCAAGGCCCTCTCTGCAAGCCGCAGGGATCGGTATCCGACCGGGCGTGAGCTGGCCGACGACCTGCGGCGCTTCGTCGACGGGTTACCCGTAGCAGCCCGCCCGCGCACCGCGCGGTACAGGCTGCAACGCTTCGTGGCGCGGAACCGCCTGCTCTCCGCCTTGTCGACGGCGGCCGTGGTTTCGCTGGGCGTGGCGTGGGTGCAGGCGGTCCGGTCCTCGGCGTGGCAGCAGCGTTTGGCGCAAGCCGCGGAGGTCCGCTCCGAGCATGCACGCCGGGCCTCGCTGGCAAGCCTCCTGACACTGGCCTTGGAGAACGAGCGGCGCGAGCTGTCGCCTGTCTTGCTGCGGCAGCTGCTCGAGGTCCCGGAAGAGGATCGCGCGTGGTTCTGGCACCTCGCCTTCTCGAGGCTGGATGGCTCGCTCGACACGGTTCCGCTGCCCAACGACGATGACGGCCCCCTCCACCTGACCTGGAACGGAGGCCTCGATCTCGGGCAGCTCTCGCCCGACCAGATTGCCGCCGAGGATGTCCCTCCGCATCCGGAGCCTGGGCGGGCCCGATGGGTCGCCATTCACCGTCCAGCACCGGCTCCGCCGGTGTGGCTGCGCGTGTGGCGTGATGGGATCCCCCACCCCCCTTGGCTGCGCCGCACGGCCGAAGGCATCACCTTGGTCGACAAGGCCGGTGCGGCCGTGCGACACCTCGATGAGGTCACCGAGTGGCCGCACGCGGTCAGCGCCGACGCGGAGCACATCGCGCTGGCGTGGGGCCCAAAGCAGTACGCCACGTTCGATCGCGCCACGGGCGAGCTGGTTCATCGCGTGATGACCTTCTACCGCCCCGACATCGCGGGCCTGGGCCTCGCTCCGCCCCTGGCGTCGCTGCTCATCGGACGACGCTGCGGCATCGTCGAGGTCCGCCGGATCGAGAATGGGCAGCTGACGGTCGTGGGCCGCGGTCAGCGCGGGCCCGTCCATGATGTGGCCTTGCTCGGGCAGCTCGGCAGGGAGCCCGGGTTCGGGGATGCATCCGGCCAGTGGGTATGGGCCGGCCTGGGAGACCACGCCGTCCGCCTCTACGCAGAGCGAAACGGCCGTCCCGCGCAGGCCCTCAACCTGTCCGCGCTGCCCGCCGGCATCGTCCCGCTGGCCCATGCCGGTCACGAGGCGGGAGGCCTTGGCGTTCGGTTGGACTCAGCGGGCGAGCTCGAGTTCTGGCACGTCGGGCGCAATGTGAACAGTCGCCGCTTTGCCATCGGACCACCGCTCCGTGCGGGGCGCCTCGCCTTTTCGCCCGCGGGCGACCAGCTGGCGATCGTGGCGCAGGTCGCCGAGGAGGCGAAGCCACCCTTCCGCTTGATCCTGGTCGACACGTGGACGGGCAGGAGCCGGGAGGCCGCCGCCTTCGACGCTACGGATCTCGCCTGCTTGGCCTGGGCGCAGGAGGGCCGCCTCGTCCTGACAACGTCCGATGCCCGTGCGGTCTGGCACGGGGGGGCGCTCGCGTGGACACGGATGCGGGCAGCCGACACATCGCGACACCTTCTCACGGCATCGCCCACCCTCGCCGTTCATCGTGACGACGACGGATCCGTGTCGGTGCAGGTTGGCGAGACCGCACCGCGAACTCTGCTCACGGTCTCGAGCGGCCGCACGACGGCAGCCGCCATCTCACCTGACGAGCGCTACCTGGCCGTGGGGACGTCGACGGGGCTTGCCTACCTCGTCGATCTCCTGGACCCGACGCCCCCCATCTCCCTGGAGGACACGGGATACCCCATCCACGCCATCGCATGGCATCCCAGCGGTCGATGGATCGTCGCGGGGAGCAGCTACGGCACGATCGTGGCCTGGGACGTCGAACACCGGCAGCTGATGGCGCGCATGAGCCAGGGCGTCCAAGACGTGAACGCGCTGCACTTTGCCTATGGGGGTGAGCGCCTCGTGTTCCCCAGCGAACGCTCCCTGATCGCCACGCCGGGGGGAGGTCCCGCCTACGGCTGGCGTACGTACGCCGAGCGCCACGCTGCCGCACGGGCGGAGGCCGCGCACATCTCGCAACGGTGGCCCGCGAAGCGGCCGCTTCCCCCCGACGTCGTGGAGGCCGCCCGAGCAGATCTGACCGACGCGCCCTTGGCCCGCGGCTACCTGCGCTTCGCAATGCTGCGCCGCAGCCGCTGAGTCCGGTCTGTCCCTATAGACTGCCCGCACGACTGGGTCCGACGGAGAGCCCCAGGAATGGCCGATGCGAGTCACGAATCGAGCGAGCATGGACCGGAGCGGCGGGCCGGAGCGCGGGCCAACGACTTCCCCTACTACAACGGCCTCTCGCAGCAGATCACGGGTCCGCAGTGGCTGTTCGTGATGCTGGGCGTGGTCGCGGGCTTCGCGGTGCTGGCGGCCCCCATCAAGTGGCCGGGTGGTTCGATCGGCGCCTTCGTGCCGACCATCTTGTTCTTCGCCCTGCCCTTGCTGGCGCTGCGTGCCGTGTCTCCGGTGCACTGGCGCGCCCTCTTCCGGCGCATCCGCGGTCGCGACATCGCCATGATGTTCGGCTTCGCGCTCCTCAACATCGCCGTCGCGATCGGCGTGGGGACGCTGGTCAAGAACCTCTGGGGAGCCGCCGCCAACCCGGCTGTGGGCCGATTGCAGGAGTCATCGGCGCTCGACAACGTGCTCTTCCTGGGCCGCACCATTCCCCAGCTGTTCGGCGAGGAGCTGATCAGCGTGCTCCCGTTCCTGGCCCTGCTCTGGCTGTTGGTCGGGAAGATGGGGTGGAGTCGCAAGGCGGGCATCGTCATGGCGTCCCTTCTCACGGCCCTGCTCTTCGGCGCCGCGCACCTACCGACCTACGAATGGAACATCCCCCAGTGCCTCATCATCATTGCGGTCGCGCGCCTCGTGCTCCTACTCCCCTACCTGATCACCAAGAACATCTGGGTCTCGACAGGCGCCCACATCATCAACGACTGGATCATGTTCACGTCGGCGTTCGTGGGCGCCGACGCGACCAGTTCCTAGTGTCCCGCTCCAGAAGTCGGGTGACATGTACAGAGCAGCACGGCCTTGACTTCCGATGTTGTGTGCTTGGGGCGACCGACGCCGATCGGCGGGCTGGATGGGGAGCGGAAGGCCGATGAGGAGGCCGACTCGTATCGGTTACTCGAGGCTGACGAAGCGGCCTGATCGCCCCCAGCCCAGCCCGCAGCACCTGGAGATGCAAGGGGACTTCTGCCCCACCCCACTAGGCACCAAGTCCGAGCTGGGCGGACAGCCACTCCAGCGCACCCGGCACACTCCGCCACGCTCGCTTGCGATCGGCCACGTAGTGCCACGCTTCAGTCTCGTCGCCGAGGCGCATGTAGCCCGGGAGGCGCCGCGGGAGCGGTCGCACACCCAGCAGGTAGATCGGAACGTGGGGGTTGGCCTTCACGGCCGCCGCGAGGGCGCGCCGCGACGCAGGGCACTTGCCGTCGCGCTCGAACGTGACCAGCGCCTGCGACCAGCTCCAGTCGGCACCGACATCGCCCATGTAGCGGGTCAGCAGGGCCTGGGCCTCGGCCCACGCACCCTTGTCCAACAGCCAGCCGAGCAGGATGTCGCGTACTCCCTGGTTGTCGTTGGGGTTGAAGATCAACATCTCGCGCAGGTGACATGTGGCCTCGGTCTCTTCACCGAGCTGCCACAGGTACTCCGCGAGGGCCTGGCGCGCGCGCATGTAGGGCCGCGTTTCGAGAACGGCCCAGAAATGGCCCAGGCTTCCGGCGAACAGCTCCGGTCCCAGAGCACGCTCTCCGGCGTCCACGGCCTGACGACAGAGGGCCAACGCCTTGACCGGATGACGTTCTCCTTCGGCCAAGATGAGATACGCGTCGGCGCAGTCCGCCGAGAGCTCGAGAGCGCGCTTGGCCAGCCTCCGCGCACGCTGCGGCGGCGCATCCCAGGCGGAGTAGATCAGCTCCTGTGCTCTCTGAAGCGCGTCGGCGACACGCAGACCGCCCCCCAAGCGCGCCAGGGAGCGCTCCCGCGACCCCGCCCCGGGTGCCTTGGCCAACAGGTTGGCCAGATCGGGATTCGCAGGATCGGCCGCGACCGGCGGCCGATCCCACCCGTACTTGGCCTTGGACTCCACGCCCTTGGACGCGTTCTTCTTGACCACGCCGCGCACCTCCGCGGCGGCATCGTAGACGTGGGAAGGGACGAGCTTGCTCAGGCAAGGTCCGGCGCCCACCTCCTCCCGCGCGCCACGATGTCGCCGAGCCACGCGGAGAGCGCACGGCCCGGATGCTCGGGGTGCAGCGGGATCACGCCACAGCGGCCCTCGTCGTCGTGCAGGCGGCACAGCGGGGCGTCCAGCGGAGCCAGCGCCCAGCTGCGATCCGGTCGGGCCACCACGGGAATGCCCGCCACCAAGCGCGGTGCCGCGAAGCGTAGCGACGAACGGTACCGGCTCTTCTCCCGCAAGCGGTCGTCGTCCGTCGAGAGCGTCGCGTCCAGCACATACGCATCCAGACCCCGCTCCCCCGAGGCGAGCAGCACGAAGTCGGGCTGCTGCTCGAAGTCCCTGGCCGGCACCAGGTTCGACGGATGGTGTTCGCCGCGCACGAAGCGCGGCTCGCACCAGAGCGTCACGACGCGGTGCTCGGCATCGACAAGCTCGATGGCCAGCTCACCGAGCAGCAACGGGCCCGTGGGATCGCTGCGGGGCCGGAAGCCGAGCTCCCCGAGCGCCCGCACCAGCTGCACGCCGCACCACCGCTGGTAGAGGAACGGTAGGTCGATTGCCCCCGCGGGCGCGTCGAGCGCGCTCGACCACCACGCAGGAAGCAAGACTGCCGGGTCCTCGATGCGTCGCGCCAGCGCACGCAGCCGCTGCCACGTTGCCGTCGCCGGGTAGGGCCGCGGCTCCATGCCGCGCGGCCGGGCCCCCACCGGTGCGTGGCTTGCGAGAGCCCGTTGGGCGCGGGCCAGCGCCGCGCGGCTGGCCTCGATACCACGGCGCAGGGCGTGCAACCGCTCGCGCTCGGCCCGTGCATACGACGAGCGATCCGAACGCATCGAGATCGCGTCGTCCAGGTGTACGTCGACGTGGCGGGCCCCCCGGGCCACGTTGGCGCCCAGCTGCGTTGCCAGGTGGCGAAGCCAGGCCACGGCCGCCGGCGCAGGAGCCGGCAGGGGCTCGACCGCCAGCCAGGTCGTGGGTAGCAGCCGACCGTCGTGCAGCTCGAAGTCCCACGGTGCGCGCGACGCCCGGGCCCGACGCGGGATCGCAGCACTGCGCTGCACGTGGCGCCGGACCGCGCGATCCTCGCGCGTGGCCTCGGCCACCAAGCGCGGCAGCATGGCGGACAGGGCCGCTACAAGCCCGTGCAAGGCCTCGAGCGCCGAGCGACCCGCTTGCACCTCACCGGCCGCACGGGGCGCCGCGCCGGGTTCCAAGAGCGGCGAGGAGAAGGCCCGGAGGTCTTCCACGACGCGCGTCACGAACGCGGGGCCCATCATGCCTGCACGACGTCCTGCCCCCGCTCGAGGCACTCGTCCCAGGTCTCGAGCAGCGCACTGCAGAGCGGCAGCTCGGCGCCATGTCGCTCTTGCCACGCGGCGAGCCGGGCCAACAGGGCCTGGTCGCCGGGATCCCCCACGTGGAGGCGGACCTTGCTGAGCATCTCGTGGGCCAGGACGTGGTCGAGCAAGCCGACCTCGTCGACATCGAGCGCCGTGGCGTGCGCCAGGGCGGCGCCCAGCGACGAGGCTGTCCGCACGGAGAAGCCCAGACCCCGACCGCGCAGCTCGTCGTCCAGGTCCATGATCGTCACCAGTAGGCTGTCGGACACCGAGCAGCCGACGCGCTGCAAGGCGTCCTTCGGCGTGAGCTCGAGCTCGATGACGGCGGCCCGGTCCAGCACGCGAGGCGAGAGCGGCATCACGGTGTGGTCGTTGTTGATGGTGGCCACGATGTGCACGGCGCGGGTCAGGAGGACGTCCTTCACGGGCCGTCCGCCCCCCTCCGGATCGAAGCCGGCTCCGCCCAGGTGGATCCGACGCTGGGCATCCTCTTGGGCTTGGCCGAGCGACAGCACGTCGGTCAGCCAGTGCTCGGGCTGGCTCAGGTTGAACTCGTCGAACACGACGAGCCAGGGCGAGCGGTCGCCCTCCTCCCAGGCCTCCGCGGCCCGGTGGAGGAACCGCGTCAACTCGGTCGGCTCGAAGGCGCCGCTCACGGGGTTCACATAGCCGAGCAGGTCTTCGCGCCCTCGCCACGTGGCGCCCACGGGAACCAAGAGGAAGCGTTCGGCGGGGACGAGGTGGCGCGCGAGATGACTCTTCCCCACACCGGTCGCACCGCGCAGGATCACGATCGGCTTCGTGACCGTCGCGATGGCCAGGGCACGCGCCACACCCGGGCCGTAGGTGTGAGCGACCCATTCGCGCGCGGATGCGTCCAACAGCGGCAGGGGCTTGGCGGGGGCGGGTGCCGGCGTCGATGCGGGAGCTCTCGCCGTCGCGGGCGGCGGCCCGCCCACCTCCGCGGGCGTGGGCACGGCGGTGGGCGTGGGCACGGCGGTGGGCGTGGGCACCGGCCCCGGCGAACGTGCACCGGCCATCACGTTGGCCCACTGCCCGGCAAAGGCCGTTTCGAGACCACCCTGCGCGTCGCCTACGGTGAAGCGCGAGCCCTCGCGGCTCGTCGTCATGCGCTTGCGTCGCTGCGCGGCAGCATGCTCGAGCCACGCGTCCAAGGACTTGTGGAAGTGCGCGAAGCGGGCCGCGTCGCCGGGATCATGCCACTTGACCTCGCCCGTCTCCACGGCTCGGGCCACCGTCTCGAACACGCGCTCCACGTGCCGTCGGTCCATGGATCGCACATAACGTCCACCCGCAAAGGTCGTGACCGGGCACTCGATGTCCATGACGGGGAAGCGCGTCCACCCGTCGCGGTACGGCTGGATCGACCACGAGTACATCGAATCGTGGATGGAGCGCTGCACGCGGTAGGCTCCGACCACCACACGCCGCTCCGGGTGCCGCGTCCCGAACGGCTCCGAGGTGCCGGACGTCCAGAACAACAGGATCTGGTCGTTCAAGCGCTCCTCTGCCCCACTCAACACCCAGTCCATGCCGTTCATGTCCGCCACGAACACGGGCGCGGCCGGATGGAACAGGTTCAAGTGGAAGCACTTGGGAATGCCCGCGGCGCACTTGTCGATGCGGAAGTCCGACTTGGTACCGCAGTCCCATTCTTCGGGGCCTCGGCAGATCGTTCCGTCCCACGACTGCCGATGTCCGTTCACCTTGCAGGCCAGTGCATTGCCGGGAGCCAGATCGAGCCTCATGACGTCCTCCATCTTGACGAGCGAGGCGCCCATCGTCGGGGGTCGTGGAGCCGGCGTCAAAGGGGTCCCGGCGAGAGACCGGCGGACACATCTAGCGATGCCGGCCTCGCCGAGCGGTGCGCCCGGCGGAGCGCTGGCGCGAGGCACAAGCTGCCTCCACGGCCCGGTTCCAGCTGGAGGGAAAGCGCTTCACGGCGGCTCTCACCAGCTGCGGGTCCTCGGCTTGGACGTCAACGCGGCGCAGGGATCGTCCACGGCGGGCCCTCTGGCGAATCGCCGCGATGACCAGCTCACGTGTCCACGGTCGTGAGACGCCCGCGCGCGCCGGACTGACGCCGGCCGCCTCGAGGGCCGCGAACCAGGATCCGAAGCGCTTGCGAGCCTGCTGCGTGAGCGCCTGACCGACGTCGGCGACCACGTCCGTGTGGGTGAGTGACTTGCCTGCGCGCTTGCGCTTGCGGATCTCCGTCAGGACGACGGCATCCGTCCAGTCCAGGCGCTTCTTCAGGCCCGTGTACGGAATGCCGAGCGACCCGACGTACGCGCTCCACGGGCCCACACGGTCGGTGGCAACGCGCTGCACGGCGCCGGCCGGGGCCCGCGAGCTGCGGATGTCGCCCCCCGCCGCGTGCGTTGCGAGGACCCACGCCCGGACCTTGTCCAACGCCCAGCGCTTGGGCTCCTGGTGGAGCCGCACGGGGAGTCGTGCCGCCCGGAGGGCTTCCGTCCAGCTGCCGTGGTGCTTGTACGCCGCATGCCACAGCTCGGGCTCATGGGCTCGGGCCCACGTTGCCGACACGCGGGTCCCACCCGCCGCGTGGCGGCGCAGCTCGGCCCCGACGCGGGCTCGGCTCCACGTCCCCGTGAGCCGATGCTCCATCGGGTTGACGCCCGCGGCCTTCAGAGCTGCGTCCCACGTGCCGTGGCGACGCCGTGCCGCCTGACTGAGTGCACTGGGCACTCGTGAGTGCGCCAGCCCGTTCGGCACGCGTCGTAGACGACGGATCTCGCGGAGGATCCGCGCCTCGGACCAGTAGGCGCCGTCGCGCTTGTGCCGCCGAACTTGGGTGTCCTTCGCCAGCTGGCGCGTCCCTTCGCAGACGGCGAGATCCAAGCCGAAGCGCGCCTTGTAGTCGCGGATCGGGTGCGCGCCCTCGAAACCGTGAACCCGAACCAAATGCAGGTAGGTGATGGCCCGGTAGGTCTCACCGCACAGCAAGCACACGATGCGATCGGGGCCCGCATCGTCGTGGCGATGCGCTGCAGCGGCCCGGGCCTTCGGGTGCACCTTCTTGGCGCTCTGGGCCCTGCGGCGTTTGACGGCCATGGCACGCCTCCTAGGTGACCGGTCGCCACACCTTCGTGAAGCGCAGGACCTGCCCCTGCAGCGCATCGCCGTCGAGTGCCGCGGCGTCGAAGCGCGTACCGCGGGAGCCGCCCGCGGGCCTCAGACCCTGCGCGCGCTCCGGGCCGTCGGGCGTCCAGCGGTAGCTGCGCGTCCGGAAGCGGTAGAAGGGCGCGTACTCGGGAGGGCCTTGGGGCAGGGGATTGGTCGCCTCGACGTGATCGAGCGCCGCCTCCAGACGATCCAAGTCGACGAGGCCGAGCAGATCGCAGCCCACGAGCACGAAGTCGTGACCGCGGTCGATGCGAAGCACGTGGCCCGTCCGCCCCCTGGCGCCGAGCACGCGCCACCATCGCCCAGCGGGCGGAGGCGACGTCAGGGGGCCTTCCAACGGTACGACCACGATCGGTGTGCACTCGGGACGTTGCGGCAGCGCGGGAGCGTCCGCGCTCGGGCCGCGCAGGAACCCGGAGAACAGTGCGAAGCGCACCGTCTGGCGACCGTCGGGCCCCTCCGTGATCGAGGCCTCGGGCGGCGCGTCGTCGTCGCCCTTCCAGGCCTCGGCGTCGACGTCCGGACGCCATCCGGCTCCCTCGTCCGACTGCAGGTCGTCGTCCGGTGGGGACTCTCCGGGTGCGGGCCACCTCGGCACGGCGCCGCGCGCTAGGAGCGTGCCGTCATCGTCGTAGTCGTCCGTCGGCGTGCCCGTCTCCGCACGCGGCGCGACGGGCGTGTTCTCGAGCTGGCGCTGGCAGGCGGCCACGGCTTCGTCGCGTGTGGAGCCGTGCGCGAACACCTCGCCGGCCACGCCATCGATCGCCACGTAGCATGCGCGTTCGGGCAGCTGCCCGCTGAACAAGGCCCGCCGCAAGCCCTTCACCGCCGCGAACACCACCGAGGGCAGCCCATCGGGGGCGGATACCGGGTAGTGGACACGCGCCAGCCCGAAACGGTCCTCGTCCAGCGACGTGAACCAGCGGAGGGCGGCGTCGGCAGGAGCCGGCTCGCGAGCCAGCAGGCGCACGAGCTCGCCGAGTCGGCCTGCTGCGTTCCCGTTCGCGGAGCGGTCCAGGGGCGCGCCGTCGTCGCCGTACACGACGCTGATGCTCTGCAGACCATCGAGCAGCATGAGGCCCTCGCCCCTCTTCCCGCCGATGGACGCCTGCCGCCAGAGCAGCGACACGCCCGGCAGGAGGTCGTCGCCTCCTTCGCCGCGCCGCACCACCTGCCGCATGGCGCCGTCGTTGAACGTCTCCTCGACGGCCCGCCCACCCCAGGAAGCAACGCAGCGCTCGTACCACGCGCGCGCCGCGTCCTTCGTGGGCAGCGTGGCGACCAGCGCCTCCAGAGCGCGTACCAAAGGATCCTGCGGCGGCTTCCCCATACGGATCACGATAGCTGCTCTGGTCGGGCCGCGTCCACAGCCTCGGGCGCCCTAGAGCCCCGTTCCCCGTGCGACCTGCCCGCGCAGCAGGAACGTCCGCGGGCGGGCGCCCTCGCCGCAGAGCTTGAAGGAACCGAAGTCCTTGAACCACGGTACTTCGGGAGCCCTCGGGGCCGACTCACGCCACGCCTTCAAGCGCAACAACTCCTCGACCGTGATGCTGCGCTCGGCAGCGCGGAGGAACAGGTGCTTGCGCAGTGCCTCCGGGAGGTCGTCCCAGAGGCTGGTAAGGACTCCCAGGCTCGAGCGTCGGCCTGCCTTGGCAGGCCGCGCCATCAGGCACCTGGGAGGCTGAGCTGCATTCCCGCTCAGCCTCCCAGAGGATCGTTGGCATCAGCTGCCGAAGGTGAGCCGCGACAGCTCGGACGTGATGCGGTCCTGCTCAGCGGGACTCGTCGCGCTCCGAAGCTGGTCCAACAGCTCGTGGTAACGGGCACGCTCTCGTTCCTGGCTCTCCAGGCCGAGCTCTACCAGCTCGACGATGATGCGGCTCTGGCTCAGGCGGCGCGCCTTGGCCGCCGCACGAACGCGCCGGGCAAGGGCGGCGGGGAGACTGACACTCTGACGCGTCACGGCTTTGCTGCTGGCCATGAGCTTCACTCTACACCGATGTGCACCACTTTGCACCACATCGAGACGCAGACGGCGGGCAGCTGCAAGCTGGGGCAGGCAGAGCACGGGGGCGGGGCTCTTGACGGCCTGGGTCACCCCAGGAACCTCGCTACGGCCGCCCCGGGGTCACGCGATTCCGGGGGCCACGACCCGCGTGAACTACGCGGTTCCAGGCACGGCACCGAGCGGCAGGAACATGGGCGCCGGCTGCGGGCGCACCGGGCTCGCCCCCTCGTCCACGTCGATGCGCTCGAAGCCGTAGCGCTCGTAGAAGCCGATCGCCTCGGGCTTGGCATCCACGAGGACACCGACACACCCGAGCGCCTCCCGCATGGAGAGGGCCAGCTCCAGGGCTGCCCGAAGCAACAGGTCGCCAACGCCTTGGCCACGTGCTTGAACCCCTACAGCCAACCGAGCGAGGCGAAGCACGGGCAACGGGTAGGCAGGAAGGCGCTTGCGGGCGCGGGCGGATAGCCCGGGCGTCTCGATGGATGCGGCAGCCACCGTCACGAAGCCGTGGATCGAGGCGCCGTCCGCGGCCACGTAGGTCACACCCACGTGGTGGCGGAACTGGTTCTGGCCGGCGTAGAGATGGAAGAAGCGATCGAGGTCGTCGTCGCCGCACGTGAACGCGCTGCGATCGTCGTCGGGGCCCAGGGCCCGGACCTCGAGCGAGGTCACGGCTCGAAGAGCTTCCGCATGGCAGGCGTCGCTGCGGGCGGCTTGGCGATGCGGTCGGCCACGCGATCCCACGTCGCACGATCGACGACCACGTGCGGCGGGACGAACACATCGGCAGGCAGCTCGGCCAGCGCATGGAGGTAGTGGTTGAGCGCGGTCTCGATGACCCACGCCTTCTTGAGGCCCGTCTGGCGCGTGAGGCGATCCAGGAGCGCCTTGGTGCCGTCGGATACCACGGCCGAGATCTGTGTCTGCTTGGCTGCCATGTCGCCTCCTACATTTCCGTAGGGTTCCGCATGGGAGTGTAGATCAGGTCCCGGGGGCGAGATGTCCATGGGTGCCTCCGCGGCGCAGGCGTCGTGCCGTACACCCACTGCCACGCCTCACGCAGGGCCGCCGTCACGCCGTGCGGCGTGACGTCTGCCGAAGTTCGGCGCCCCGCAGAGCCCTGTTCCAAGCGCCACCCGGGACCAAAGTTGTCGGGACGTCCCGACACCTTCG